>NZ_JBFTRX010000005.1:0-884023 GCF_056399725.1 Achromobacter sp. 01N37 | reverse complement strand
GCTCCGGACCGCAATCGTGGGCGCGCGCAGTCAGGGCCACCGCGCCGATGGGCGACCTACGAAGCACTAACCCCCAGCGCCTACGAAGCACTAACCCCCAGCGCCTACGAAGCACTAACCCCCAGCGCCTACGAAGCACTAACCCCCAGCGCCTACGAAGCCCTAACGCCAAGAAGCACCAACGCCAGTACCCACCAAGCACAACCCTCCGTCCCTCCCCGAACAACAACCTGCCCTAAAATACCCGCCATGACCTCCCCCGATCACGCTCTCCCTCCCGCTGACCTTGAACGCCGTTTCGGCGGTCTCTCCCGGTTGTACGGCCCCCAAGCTCCTGCACGCCTGCAAACTGCGCACGTTGCGGTGGCTGGCCTTGGCGGAGTCGGGTCATGGACCGTCGAAGCGTTGGCGCGTTGCGGGGTCGGGGCGTTGACGCTGATCGACCTGGACCATATCGCTGAATCCAACGTCAATCGGCAGATCCACGCGCTGTCTTCCACGCTGGGCCAATCAAAGGTCGATGCCATGGCGGAACGCGTGTTGGCGATCAACCCGGAATGCCGGTTGACCCGCGTGGATGATTTCGTGTCGCCGGAAAACGTGGCCGACGTTCTGCCTGGCCCCTATACCGTCATCATCGACTGCACCGACCAGGCCGCGGCCAAGATCGCCATGATCTTGCATGCGCGTGCGTTGGGAATTCCCATGTTGTTGTGCGGGGGCGCGGGGGGCAAGACCGATCCGTTGGCCTTGCGGGCCGGTGATTTGTCGGTGGCGGTCAACGATGCCTTGCTCGCCAAGCTGCGCAACAAACTGCGCAAGGAACATGGCTTTCCGCGGGGGTCTGATCAGAACGGCAAAGCGCTCAAGCGTGTGCCGAAGATGGGTATTCATGCGCTGTGGTTTGATCAGCCCGCCATCCTGCCTGACGCCTGGACGCGTCCCACGGAAGGCGAAGATGACCTGGGCGCGTCGGGGCAGAACATTGCGCCGCAGGGCTTGTCTTGCGCGGGATATGGGTCGGTGGTGACCGTGACCGCGGCCATGGGGATGGCGGCGGCGAACGAGGCGTTGCGGCTGGCGATCTGAGCGCCAGCTGGGGTCGCGCAGCCCCTCTCGGCGGCCGCGCGCGTTTACAGCGCCACGAACACTATTCCGTCCTCGATCCTGACGGGATACGTCATCACGTTTTCACGCAGCGGCGAGCACAGCGCTCGGCCGTCGCGCACGTCGAAGCGGCCCTGATGCAGGGGGCATTCGATTTCGTGGCCCGTCAGGAAGCCGTCGCATAGCCTGGCGTTGCCGTGCGTACAGAGGTTGTCGGTGGCGTAGACCTCGCCTTCCACGCCGTACAGCGCGATTTCGCGGTCACCTGCCTGCACGGCGATAACGTCGTCTTCCGGCACGTCGGCGCGGGCGATGGCCTTGATCCATTGCGTACTCATGCGGCTTTCCTCTTCAGATGGGGTAGATGAGCGAATTCGGGATCAGTTCGCTGTCGAAAATGCACAGCCGCGATTCAAACTTCAGGCCGTCCGGCGTGTGGCGCACGACGTCCAGATAGCGGCCCACGTTGAACACGGTGGTCAGCTGGTTGGGCTTGGTGCGGAACACGGCGTAGTTCGCTTCGGATTCGATGCGGTCGTCGTCGACCGCCAGCACGCGCGGCGCGCCGACCACGTGGCGCTGGTAGTAAGGGTCGTGAAAGATTGTGTCGGTGGCGCCGTAGATGCGGTCTTTCAGCATGCCGCGGCTTTCGAATGCCATCGTCGCCAGCGCATAGCCGCGTTCGTGGTTTTCGCGGGGCAGCACTTTGTAGACGCAGTCTTCCAGAAAGAAGTCAGGCCATTTCTCCCATTCTTCGGCGTCCAGCGCGGCGGCGTAGTCGGCGTACAGGCGGGTCAACTGGTAGTAGAGCGGAAAGTCCAGCATCGTCATGCCTCCATCACGCGGCGCCAATACGCGTACATGCCGCGGATCAGCGTTTCGGTCACCATGTGGTCGGTGTTCTCGGCGGTCTTGCCGCCCAGTTCCGCCACGCTGCGGTGCCACGGCTTCTGTTGAAAACCCGATTGCGAAAATTCGATGACTTCGCCGTCGTCCGCCGACACAAAGCCGGCGGGGCCAAACAGGTTCGCCTGGCGCAGCCGCCGCCGCGTCATCTCGGGCGTGTCATCTGCGAAGCCGAAGTGCGTCCAGACGAAATCGAAGGCGTCGTGCCCCACGGGTTGGATGTGGCGGGTGGACAGCGAATTCACCTGCTGCTGAATGATCACGCTGGGAAACAGCGTCATCAGCACGGCGGTGGGGCCGTTCCACCAGGGCTCCTGCACGATGTCCAGGAAGCGGTCATCGTTTAACGACATCTGTTCCTTGAAGCTGGACACCCCGCTGGTGACGCTGCCCTTGCCGCCCTGGCCGCGCGTGGAAATCATGGCGGCATGGCGGAAGTGGCGGTCCATTTTCAGTTCAGACCGGTTGTCCGCGCGCCACAGGCCGAAGGTGACGAACCAGGTATGCAGCAGGCCGGGGTGATAGGGGTCTTTGATGTTTTCCTGCATCAGCTTCCAGTTGCCCGGAATGCGCTGGCGGCTGTAGCCGTGAATCACCAATTCGCGGCCGTCGAAAACGCGGTCGAAGTAGTGCAGGATGTCGGGGCCCAGATAGTCTTCCAGCGGTTCGGCGTCGTGGTCGAACGAGGCGAACACCACCCCGTTTCTACAGGCTACCGCCAGTTTGGTCAGGCCGTGGTCTTCCGTTTTGAAGTCGGGGGGCATGCCGCCGTTGATCTTGCCGTCTTGTTTGACGCCGCGCCGGAACGGCACGCCGATCAGGTTGCCTTGCAGGTCGTAATTCCATTGGTGATAGGGGCAGACGAATTCGCTGCGGTTGCCGGAGCGTTCCCGGCAGAACTGCACCCCGCGATGTGCGCACACGTTTTCCACCACGCGGACCTGGCCCTCGTTGTCGCGCAGCAGGATGACCGAGCGTTCGCCGACGGCCGTGCGTTTGAAGTCGCCCGGGTTGGGGATTTCGGCCTCCAGGCCGACATAGCACCAGTGCGCCTGGTAGAAAAAGCGTTCCAGCTCGCGCTGGTGCAGGGCGGCGTCGGTATAGACGCCAAAGGGGATGCGGTGTGAACCGTCACCCTGCCAGGGCGGGTCGATCTGCATGGTTTGTCTCCTATTTTTTATCGCTTCATCATCGAGCAGGCGATGAAATAAATAAATAGAATCTGATCAATAGAAGACATCACCAAAATCAATATTGGTGGAGACAAACGCATGAACCTGAAAGACGTGGACCTGAACCTGCTGGTCGTCTTCAACGAACTGCATAAGCATGGCCGGGTGTCGGCTGCCGCCCAGAGCCTGGGCATCTCGCAACCTGGCGTCAGCAACGCGCTGAGCCGGCTGCGCAAGCTGCTGGGGGATGAGCTGTTCTTGCGCACATCGCGCGGAATGGTGCCCACGCCATATGCCGAGGCGCTGGCCCGGCCCATCGCGGATGCGCTGGGTGCGTTGCATGGCACGCTGAACGCGCACGCCGTGTTCGACCCCGCGCGCAGCGAACGGGCGTTCGTGATTGGCGTGAACGATGTGGGCGAAACCTACTTCCTGCCGCGCCTGATGCGGGCGCTGGACGCCGCCGCGCCGGGGGTCACGATACGCACCGTGCGCACCACGTCAATAGACGTCCGCGACGAAATGGAGCGTGGCCGCATCGACCTGGCCATGGGTTTTCTGCCCGGCCTGCAAAGCGGCTTCTTTCAACGCAAACTGTTCAGCCAGCCCTATGTATGCATCTTCCGGCACGACCATCCGCTAGCGCGTTCAGGCGTGTCGGCCAAGCAGTTTCGGGCGGCGGAGCATGTGGCGATCGTCTCCGAAGGCACGGGGCATGGCGTGGTGGATGAGGTGATTGCACGGGCTGGCATTCGCCGGCGCCTGAGGTTGACGGTGCCGCATTTCATCGCAGTGGGGCCGGTCTTGCAGGCCACCGACATGATTGCCGTGGTGCCGCAGCGCTTTGCCGACTGCGCCTGTACGCCGTTCGGGCTGGCGACGGCGCCCTGTCCGGTGAAGATTCCGGAGTCGGTCATCAATGTGTTCTGGCATGCGCGCAACCACCGCGAGCCTGCCAATCAATGGCTGCGGCAGGTGGTGGTGGAGCAGTTTGCGGATCAGGACGGGCGGGTCAGGCTTCCCGCAGCGTGACGCTGAACCAGCCGCGCAGTGCGTTGGACAGGCGGATTTCGTCGGCGGCGTGCAAGTCGGCCAGGGTCAGCACGCGTTCGCGCACGTTGCCGGTGTCCAGCAGTTCACCGCGTTGCACGCCCGGCAGGCAGCCGCTGTCGACAGGCGGCGTGTACCAGTGGCCGTCCATGCGCAGGTAAACGTTGCTGCGGCTGCCTTCGCACAGTTCGCCGCGTTCATTCAGATAGAGCAGGTCGAAGATGTGCGGATGCGCGGGCAGCCATTCGATGGTCTTCGTGTACCAGGGGCGATGCGTGGTCTTGTAGCGCAGCAGCGGTTCCGAAGACCGCAGCGCCTCGGGCGCCAGCATCACTTCCTGCACGGCGGGCAGTGGCGGCAGCATGGCCGTCTGGATGTGGCGGCTGCCGTCGCGGGCGACCAGCAGGCGCAGACGGTGCGGGCCGGGCGTGACCAGGCCCGTGGCGGCGATCATGATGTCGCCTTCCACCGCGCGGCCGCCCCAGACGTAGCCCAGCGCCTTGCATGACGCTTCCAGCCGCGCGAGGTGGCGGGCCAGCAGCGGCACGCGTTGTTCGGCATCGACCAGGATGGTCTCGATCAGTTCGGGTTGCATGGGACTCTCCTGGGCAATGGGCGGGGTGGGGCGCGCTCTATGCTACTACCGGCGGTGGTGACGTGGCAGGAGTTTGATGGGTTGCGCGTTGGGCATTACCTATCTGCGTGGATGATTGGCCGCGCGGATCGGCAACACCCTTCAACTCCGCAGGATGCGGGCCTTCCAGTGGCATTCCTGCCATTCTTCCGCCGGGTCGGAATCGTGGACGATGCCGCCGCCCACGCTGTAGACGCCGTGGCCGTTCTGGTCCAGCACCAGCGTGCGGATGGCGACGTTCAATGAAAAATCGCCATTCGGCGCCAGCCAGCCTACGCTGCCGCAGTACAGGCCGCGCGGGGCGGTTTCCATCTGGCGGATGCGGCGCATGGCGGCGACTTTGGGGGCGCCGGTGATCGACCCGCAGGGGAACAGGGCGGTCAGCACGTCTGCCAGCGTGGCGTCGGGGGCCAGCGCCGACACGGTGGACGTCATGGTCCAGACCGTGGGGTAGCGTTCCAGCGAAAACAGGGCGTCGACCTTGACCGAACCCGGCTCGGCCAGCCGGCCCAGGTCGTTGCGCAGCAGGTCCACAATCATCAGGTTTTCGGCACGGTTCTTTTCGCTGGCCAGCAATTCCTGGCCCAGCCGTACGTCTTCAACCGGGTCGGGGTGGCGCGGTGCGGTGCCTTTCATGGGGCGGGTCGTCAGGCGGGGGCCATCGCGCCGGACGAAGAGTTCGGGCGAAAACGACAGCACCGTGCGTGCGCCGTCTTGGATGAATGCGCCGTGGGCAACCGGGTTGCGGCTGGCGATGCGCCGGTAGAGCGTGGCGGCGTCGCCTTGGTATTGCACGTCCAGCGGCTGCGTGAAATTGACCTGGTAGAGCTCGCCGTCGCCGATCAGCCCGCGGATGGCGTCGATCTGGCGCACATAAGCGGCTTCGGTCATGCGCGGGGCGGGCAGGCTGATGGCGGACGGCGCGCTGGCAGCGTCCGGCGCATCCCAGGGGGTGTCGTCCACCTTGCGTTCGAAAACCAGCGCGGTCAGCCGGGCGCGGCCGTCGTCTTGCGGCGGCGACCACGGGCCGGCCGGCGCGGGCAGGGTGGCTTCGGGCAACAGCCATTCGCCCAGTTCATAGTCCAGCAACAGGGCGACCCAGCGCCCCTGTTGCCGCGCGGCCTCAATGGCCGCCAGCGCGGGGGCGACTTCGCCGGCGGTGCGCGCTTCGATGCGGGAGCAAAAGCCCTCGAACTTCAGCGCGCGGCCGGCCAGCCGGTCTTCAAAACGACATTCCATGCTTGCTACTGCGGTTGATGTGCCAGGAATTCCGTCAGGACGCGCCCCGTGTGGGAGCGGTCAGCCAGGGTCATCACATGTTCCGGCGAGCCTTCGGCAACCAGCTTGCCGCCGCCCGTGCCGCCTTCGGGGCCCAGATCCAGCAGCCAGTCGGCTTCGGCGATGACGTCCAGATTATGCTCGATCACCACCACCGTGTTGCCGGCTTCCACCAGACGATGCAGCACATGGATCAATTTTTCGACGTCGGCCATCGACAAGCCCACCGTCGGTTCGTCCAGCACGTACAGCGTGTGCGGAATGCGCGAGGCGCGGCCGGTCTTGATCAGGCCATCGGTCAGGCGCGCCTTGGACAGCTCGGTGACCAGCTTGATGCGCTGCGCCTCGCCGCCCGACAGCGTGGGCGACGGCTGGCCCAGCGTCAGGTACCCCAGGCCCACGTCTTGCATCAGTTGCAGCGGACGATGGATTTTCGGGTGCGCCGCGAAGTAGCCGATGGCGTCGTCCACTTCCATGGACAGGAGCTCGCCGGCGTTCTTGCCGCGCATCTGCACGCTGAGCGTGTCGCTGTTGAAGCGTGCGCCATTGCACGCGTCGCACGGCACTTTCACGTCGGGCAGGAAGTTCATTTCGATGGTGCGCATGCCCTGGCCTTCGCAGATGGGGCAGCGGCCGTCGCCGGTGTTGAACGAGAAGCGCGCCGCCGTCCAGCCGCGCATGCGGGCTTCGCGGGTGTCGGCGAACTGCTTGCGCACGTCGTCCCAGAAGCCCACGTAGGTGGCCGGGCACGAGCGCGGCGTCTTGCCGATGGGGGTCTGGTCCACTTCCAGCACGCGGTCGATGGCTTCCCAACCCTTGATGCTTTCGCAGCCGGCCCAGCCGGGTGACTTGCCTTGCGAGACGGCTTGCGTCAGGTTGTCCAGCAGTACTTCACGGGCCAACGTGGACTTGCCGGAACCGGACACGCCAGTCACCACACTGAGGCGGCCCACCGGAATCTTGGCGTCCACGCTGCGCAGGTTGTGCAGGCGCGCGCCGCGAATTTCGATCATGGGCGTGTCGGCTTCAACCGGACGGCGGCCTTGCAGCGGATGCGCAAGCGGCGTCTTCAGGTAGCGGCCGGTGATGGACTCCGGCGCATTCATCACGTCTTCCACGGTGCCTTGCGCCACGACACGGCCGCCGCGGATGCCCGCGCCCGGTCCGATGTCGATGACGTGCGACGCGCGGCGGATGGTGTCGTCGTCATGTTCCACCACCACCAGCGTGTTGCCGTTGCCTTCCAGCCGCGCCAGCGCGTCCAGCAGGATGCGGTTGTCGCGCGGGTGCAGGCCGATGGTGGGCTCGTCCAGCACGTAGCAAACGCCCTGCAGGTTGGAACCCAGCTGCGCGGCCAGGCGGATGCGCTGCGCTTCGCCGCCCGACAACGTCGGCGCGGCGCGGTCCAGCGCCAGATAGTTCAGGCCCACTTCCTGCATGAAGTTCAGGCGGCCGCGGATTTCCGTCAGGATGTCGCGGGCGATCTCGCCTTCGCGGCCGCGCGCAACCAGTCCGGTGAAGAAGGTGTGCGCGTCAGACACGGGCAACGACGCCAGTTCAGCGATGGACTTATCGCGCCAGCGCACGGCGCGCGCGACGCGGTTCAGGCGCTGCCCGTCGCATTGCGTGCAGGCCTTGGCCTCGCCTTCGTACCACGCGTTCCAGGCGGTTTCTTCGCCAGTCTGTTCTTCGTCAAAGCCCTGCAATTGCAGGCCCGTGCCGTAGCAGCCCGTGCACCAGCCGTGCTTGGAGTTGTACGAGAACAAGCGCGGGTCGGGTTCGGGGAAGCTGGTGCCGCAAGACGGGCACGCGCGCTTGACCGAGAAATGCTGTTGCTGCAATTCGCTGTTCAGCGCTTCATGCAGCTTGTTCACCGGCCACACCACCGACATCACGCCCTGGCCATTTTCCAGCGCGCTCTTGACGGCCGCGCGCAGGTCGGCTTCGTTGGCGGGGTCCACCACCACGTCCGCCACGGGCAGTTCGATGGTGTGTTCCTTGTAGCGGTCCAGGCGCGGCCACGGGGCCACGGGGATGAACTCGCCGTCCACGCGCAGGTGCGAATGGCCCTTGGAACCGGCCCACTTGGCCAGGTCCGTGTAATAGCCCTTGCGCGCGGTGACCAGCGGGGCCAACAGGCCGATATGCTCACCCTTGTGGTCGCGCAGCAGGCGGGCCACGATCTGGTCCGTGTTCTGCGGTTCGACGGCCACGTTGCAATCCGGGCAGTACTGCGTGCCCAACTTCACATAGAGCAGGCGCAGGAAATGGTGGATTTCCGTCATGGTGGCCACGGTGGACTTGCGGCCCCCGCGGCTGGTGCGCTGTTCGATGGCGACGGTGGGCGGGATGCCGAAGATGGCGTCCACATCCGGCTTGCCGGCCGGCTGCACGATGGCGCGGGCGTAGGCGTTCAACGATTCCAGATAACGCCGCTGGCCTTCGTTGAACAGAATGTCGAAAGCCAGCGTCGACTTGCCTGAGCCGGACACGCCGGTGATCACGGTGAATTTGTCGTGCGGGATTTCGACGCTGATGTTCTTCAGGTTGTGTTCGCGCGCGTTGCGGATTTCGATCGCCATGTTGCCTTGGCGGCGCGCGCGCATCACGGATTGCAGCGGCGTGCCGTCGCCCGCCCCAATGGCGGCGTCGTTGTAGGTTGCGACGGGTTCGGCGATGCGGGCGGTCAGGCCGGCTTGCTCGGCTTCCTGCGCATCGGCGTCGCTGGTCACCACCACGTCGGCCGGCAGGATGCTGACCCCGTAGTCGCGCAGCGCGGCGCCGGTGTGGGACTTGGGGTTGTCCATCAGGTCTTGCGGCGTGCCTACGCCCAGCACCAGGCCGCCGGCGTCGCCGCCTTCGGGGCCCAGGTCGATCAGCCAGTCGGCTGCGCGGATCACGTCCAGGTTGTGTTCAATGACCAGCAGCGTGTGGCCCGCGGCCAGCAGCTTGCGGAAGGCGCGCATCAGCCGCGCGACGTCGTCAAAGTGCAGACCGGTAGTGGGCTCGTCGAACAGGAACAGGCTGCCCTTCTTGGCGACCTTGGCCGTGGAAATGCCGCTGCGGGCGGCTTCGGCCAAGTGGCCGGCCAGCTTCAGGCGCTGCGCCTCGCCCCCCGACAACGTGGGCACGGGCTGGCCCAGCCGCACGTATTCCAGGCCCACGTCGGCCAGCGGCGCCAGGCCGGTCTGGACGTCGCGCAGGCCCTTGAAGAAGTCCAGCGCTTCGCTGACCGTCATGGCCAGCACTTCGTCGATGGACGCGCTCTTGCCCAGGTGTTCGACGCGCACTTCCAGCACTTCGGGGCGGAAACGCTTGCCGTCGCAATCCGGGCAGCGCAGGTAGACGTCGGACAAGAACTGCATTTCGACGTGTTCAAACCCGGTGCCGCCGCAAGTCGGGCAGCGGCCGTCGCCGCCGTTGAAGCTGAACGTGCCGGCTGTGTAGGCGCGTTCGCGCGCAAGCGGGGCCTGGGCGAATAGCTTGCGGATGGCGTCAAAGGCGCCCACGTAGCTGGCGGGGTTGGAGCGCGCCGTCTTGCCGATCGGGGTCTGGTCCACCATGACCACGTCGGCAATCTGCTCGGCGCCCAGCAGGCGGTCAAACGCGCCGGGCGATTCCGACGGCTTGCCCTTTTGCTTGAGCAGGGCGGGGTACAGCACGTCTTGAACCAGGGTGGACTTGCCCGAGCCAGACACGCCGGTCACGCAGACGAGACGGCCCAGCGGCAGCTCAACCGATACGTTCTTGAGGTTGTGCGCGTTGACGCCTTCCAGCAGCAGGCGCGGCGTGTTCGCCGCCACCGGCATGGGGCGCGGCGCTTCCACGCGCTGGCGGCCGCCCAGGTAATTGCCAGTCAATGTGTCGGCCGCGCGCAGTTGCTTGGGCGTGCCGTCAAAGACGATGTAGCCGCCGCGTTCGCCCGGGCCGGGGCCGATGTCGATAATGCGGTCGGCAGCCACCATCACTTGCGGATCGTGCTCCACCACCACCAGCGTGTTGCCGGCGTTGCGCAGCCGGTGCATGACTTCCACCACGCGGTGCATGTCGCGCGGGTGCAGGCCGATGGACGGCTCGTCCAGCACGAACAGCGTGTTCACCAGCGACGTGCCCAGCGCGGTGGTCAGGTTGATGCGCTGCACTTCACCGCCCGACAGCGTGCGGCTCTGGCGGTCAAGCGTCAGGTAGCCCAGGCCCACGTCGCACAGGAATTTCAGACGCGCGCGGACTTCCGTCATCAGCAGATCGGTGGCCGCGTCCAGTGCACCCGAGAACGACAGCTCATCGAAGAAACGGCGCACGCGTTCGATGGGCAGCAGCATCACGTCATGGATGGACAGGCCGCCGATGTTGTTCAGCTGATCGCGCGTCCAGTTGGCGCCGACCGGCATGAAGCGCTGGTAGCGGCCGTCTTCCGGCGGCAGCACGGTGTCGGCTTCTTCTTTCGTGCCCAGGCGCCACAGCAGCGCATCGGGTTTCAGGCGCGCGCCGTTGCAGGTGGGGCAGGGCGTGTAGCTGCGGTATTTCGACAGCAGCACGCGCACGTGCATCTTGTAGGCCTTGGTTTCCAGCCAGTCGAAAAAGCGCTGCACGCCGTACCACTGGTGCTTCCAGGCGTCGTTGCCGCCCTTCCAGTCGGGCGTGCCGTACAGCACCCAGCGCTTGTGTTCTTCAGACAGGCTTTTCCATGGCACGCCCAGCGGCACGCCCGCGCGCGGCGCGTATTTTTGCAGCTCGTCCTGGCATTCTTTATAAGACGGCGTGGTCCACGGCTTGATCGCGCCTTCCAGCAGGGTTTTGTTTTCGTCGGGGATGACCAGGCCGAAGTCGATGCCGATCACGCGGCCGAAACCGCGGCAGGCCTCGCAGGCGCCCAGCGGCGAATTGAACGAGAAGCTGCTGGGCAGCGGGTCGGTGTATTCGATGTTGCAGTCGGCGCAGTGCAGGCGGTCGCTGTACTTCCAGATGTCTGCGTTTTCGCCTTCGGCGTTCACGGCGTACACGGCCAGATGCCCGGCGCCCATGCGCAGCGCGGTGTCCAGCGCTTCCATGACGCGTTCACGCTCGGTGCCGGCAAAGCGGAAGCGGTCTTGAATGACGTGCAGGATGCGGCGTTCTTCGCCCGCGTCCTTGGCGGCCTTGCCCTTCTTGGCGCCCTTGGCGGCTTTGGCGGCTTTTGCGCTTTTGGCAACGGTCGCGCGCGGCACGGCCGTTTCCTCGGCGTGCACGCGTGTATAACCCTGCTGCTCAAGAAAGCCGCGCACTTCGTCTTCGGTGAAGTTGGCGGGCACGGCGATGGGAAAGGTCACGACCAGGCGCGGGTCGCCCGCGACAGCGGCGCGTTCGGCCAGCGAGTGGTAGATGGAATCAGGCGTGTCACGGCGCACCACCTTGCCGCAGCCACGGCAGTACAGCCGGGCGCCCCGCGCGAACAGCAGCTTCAGGTGGTCGTTCAGTTCGGTCATCGTGCCAACCGTGCTGCGCGAGCTGCGCACGGGGTTGGTCTGGTCGATGGCGATGGCCGGCAAAATGCCTTCGATGCGGTCCACCTGCGGCTTGTCCATGCGGTCCAGGAACTGGCGCGCATAGGGCGAGAAGGTTTCCACGTAGCGCCGCTGGCCTTCGGCATACAGCGTGTCAAACGCCAGTGAACTTTTGCCGGACCCCGACACGCCGGTCACAACGACCAATTCGCCGGTGGCGAGAGTCAGGTCCAGGTTTTTGAGGTTGTTCTGGCGTGCGCCAACGATGCGGATTTGGGAGCTCATGGACGGTATCGTAGCCTGAGGTAGGCGCCTGCCCGAGCGATAACCCTTCGCTGGTTCCAAGCGCGGCGATATGGAATAATTGCCTATATTGTGAGGCGCTTGTCCATAATATGGACAAATATAGGCCGTGCAGCTGTACAAATAAACAGTATCGCAGATTCGTCTGACATTCGTGCTGATTGCCTTACGAAATCGCTGCGGGCATTGTTGATGGCAGATTGTCATCATTTGGGGACGTTCTTGTTGGAAACCAAGGTCGCGGGCGCTGCGGCGTTCGCTAAATTCATGACCGTGTTGCAGGCGGTGGCCGATGCGCCCGAACCGCCCACGGCCGCGCTGCTGGCGCGCACCTGCGGCTATCCCCGCCCAACGGTCTATCGCATCGTGGCGGCGCTGGCCGAGCAGGGCATGGTGGCGGAATCGGGCGGCGTGTACCGCCTGGGCACGCGCCTGATGTCGCTGGCCAGCCGCGCCTGGTCGCAATTTGACCTGCGTGCGGCTCTGGCGCCCGACTTGCAGGCGCTGCGCGACGCCACCGGCGAAACCGTGCATCTGGCGGTGCCGGCCGGCCACGAAATGATCTATATCGACAAGCTGGAAAGCCCCGGCCCGGTGCGCATGGTGTCGCGCGTGGGGTCATCGGTGACGCTGCATTCCAGCGCGGTCGGCAAGGCCTATTTGGCGGCGCTGGACGACGCCGCCCGCGAACGCCTGCTGCGCGATTTGCCGCTGCCGGCCCGCATGCCCGGCACCGTCACCAGCCTGCTTGCGCTGCGCACCGTGCTGGACGAGGCGCGCCGCCTCGGCTATGCCATGGACAACGAGGAAAATGAAGCCGGCATCGTCTGCTACGGCGTGGCGCTGTGCGACGCGGCTGGCCGGCCGGTGGCGGGCGTCAGCGTCAGCACCTTGCTGTTCCGGCGGCAAGACGACCCGCAAGCCGCTTATATCGATCCCTTGCTGCGGCTGCGCGACGCCGCCGCAGCCAAACTTGCCGTCCTGCCGGCATCGTCCGGCGGCGTCTGACCGTTCGCCACAGAGGAATTCCATGACCGCTTCCGCTCCTATCGCCTCAAAGCTTTCCGCCCTGCTGGCCGCCCGGGTCGTGCCCGTGCTGCGCTATACGGACGCGGCCACCGCCGCCTATGCCGCCGAAGTGGCCGTGGCGGCCGGCTGCACCACCCTGGAACTGACCTGGACGATTCCGGGCGTGACGGACCTGGTGCGCGCGCTGCGCGACAAGCACGGCGCCAGCCTGCTGCTGGGCGTGGGCACCGTGCTGGATGAAACCCAGGCGCGCGAGGCCCTGGTGGCGGGCGCAGATTTCCTGGTGTCGCCCGCCTTGGCTACCGATATCGTGGACATGGCGCACGCCGCCGACGCGCTATGCCTGCTGGGCGCGTTCACCCCCACCGAAGTGCTGGCCGCGCGCCGCGCGGGCGTGGACGTAGTGAAGGTGTTCCCCGCCGACACCGGCGGCCCCAAGCATCTTGCCGCGCTGAAATCGGTTTACCCCGACACGATCTTCTGCCCCACGGGCGGCATTACGCAAGACAACATGGCGTCGTACTTTGCCGCAGGCGCCGGGCTGGTGGGCATCGGCAGCAACCTCTACGACAAGGCCGCCTTCGCCGCGCGCGACACCGCCGCGCTGGTGGCCCAGATCACCCGTACCCGCGAGGCCGCCCATGGCTGACTTCGATATCGTCGCGCTGGGCGAACCGCTGGTTGAAATGAACCAGACGCACAAGGGCCAGCTGCAATATCTGCAAGGCTTTGGCGGCGACACGTCCAACGCCGTCATCGCCGCGGCCCGGCAGGGCGCCCGCTGCGCCTACCTGACGCGCGTGGGCAGTGACGCCTTTGGCGCCCAGTTCCTGGACTTGTGGGCCTCGGAAGGGGTCGACACCAGCGGCGTGCAGCGCGATGACGATGCCCACACTGGCTTGTACTTTGTGCAGCACGGCCCCGACGGCCATGCGTTCAGCTACCTGCGCCGCGGTTCCGCCGCCAGCCTGATGACGCCGGCCTTGCTGGATAGCGGGCTGATCGAACGCAGCCAGTTCCTGCACGTGTCCGGCATCAGCATGGCGATCAGCACCAGCGCCTGCGATACGGTGTTTGCCGCCATCGAACGTGCGCATGCGGCTGGCGCCCAGGTCAGCCTGGATTCGAACCTGCGCTTGCGCCTGTGGCCGGTTGACCGGGCGCGCGCCATCTTGCGCGAAACCATGCGCGAGGCGGACCTGTTCCTGCCCAGCATGGACGACATGCAGCACCTGACCGGCAACGACGACCCCGAACGCACGCTGGACTGGATTCGCGATGGTGGCGCGGCAGGCGTGGTGGTGCTGAAGCTGGGCAAGGACGGTTCCATCATTGACGACGGCAAAACGCGCACGCCGGTCGCCGCGTTGCGCGTGGACGCGGTAGACGCCACGGGAGCGGGCGATTGTTTCGCCGGCAGCCTGCTGGCCCGGCGCTGTCAGGGCGATTCCTGGGAAGACGCGGTGCGCTACGCGAATGCGGCGGCGGCGTTGTCCACCTTGGGCTATGGCGCGGTGGACCCGTTGCCGCGCACCGAACAGGTTTTGGCACGGCTGAAGTCGCTGGCGGAGTGATGGCGGAGTGATGGCGGGCAGGGCGTGGAAAAATTTAGGGACGGATTATTCCCTGCCGATTCGCCGCCCTGATTTCCCATCATTGGCGCCGCCTGTGAATTTCAGGCTAAAATGCCAAGTTACCCAATTTTTCCGCCAGCCCGACTACCGGTTGTGCGGGATATTTTTTCCGCAAATTCAACAGGAGAATCAACATGGCTGAACGCAAACGCGTGCGTCGTAACACCCTGGAACGCCGTTGCCTGGGCAAGGCCTTCAAGCGCTTGTTCGTCAAGTCGCCCAAGGGTGTTTTCAAGATGCTGGAAAAGATCAAGCGCGTCTAATCAACGCCCTGATCTGAAAAATCCCCGCATGGCGCAAGCTGTGCGGGGATTTTTTTTGGGGTGCACTGAAGATGGGCGAAGCGCGATACCCGTCAACCTATCAGACCGCCGGACCCAGCTTCGGCTTGATGAAATCCATGAACGCCCGCGTCTTCGCCGGCTGGATGCTTGACGGGTAGATCACGTAGATCGAGATCGGGTCCACTGACCAGCCCGGCAATACGCGCCGCAGTGAATTGCGCTTGATGATCGGGTCCAGCGCCTGGCAATGGGGCATCCGCGTAATGGCCAGATCCAGCCCGGCCAGCGTGCCCGCAATGCTCATATTGTTGGCGGCAAGATGGCCGCTGACCGGCACCACTTCATTGACCGACCCGTTGTGCAGCGTCCAGTGCGAATGCGCGTCGTCGATGGTGGTGCGCAGGCATTGATGCTGGCTCAGATCGGCGGGCGTCTTCGGTTCGCCGTGGCGTTCCAGATAGCGGTCGGACGCATACAGATAGTTGTCCAGCGACACCAGTTCCTGCACCACCGCGCCATCGGGCCGCGTGGCGCCGCCGCCATTGCCATTGCCGGCATCCAGCGTGGCCAGCGAAAAGTCTGAATTGCGGCCAAAGCGCAGCACTACGTCGAACGGCGTGCCTTGCGCGTCGGACGCCGTCATCATGCTCAGGTCGAATTCGCATTCGACGTCGGGATAACGGTCGGTGAAGTCGTTGATGGTTTCCGGCAGCAGCCAGATCGCCAGGCTATAGGGCATCGACACCCGCAAATTACCGGACGGGCCGCCGGACAGCGACAGCAATTGTTCATGCGCCAGACGCGCTTCGTCGATCAGCCCCTGGCAGCGGCGCATGTACGCCGCGCCCGCTTCGGTCAGGTCCAGCCGGCGCGTGTTGCGGTTGATGAGCCGCAGGCCGATGGCGCGTTCCAGTTCATTGATGCGGCGAGACAGCGTGGACGTGGGCATGTCCAGCGCGCGGGCCGCCATGCTGAAGCTCTTGCGCTTGGCAACCTCGACGAACAAGGCGATGTCATTGAGCTGGACAGTTGAAGCTTCCATAGGCATTCCGGTTTGGGCCGCACGAGTTTACGCCAGTCCCGCTTGCGGCCCAATGCACAAACCCGCGCAATTTCGCCTGATTAATGCACGCGTTGTCAGATTTGATTGCAAATTCGAATGGGATGGCATCGGTTAGTGGGGGCATATCCCCTACACTTCAGGCGAAAACAGATAGACCAAGACCGCAGCGGTGTCACGGAGATCGCAAAGGGGCATAGCAGGCATGACCGATACACCAACGTTTTTCACCGTTCTGACGCCCACCTACAACCGGGCAGGCACGCTGCACCGGGTGTATGAATCGCTCTCCCGGCAGACATTCAGGGATTTCGAATGGGTGGTGGTGGACGACGGTTCCACCGACAACACACACGAATCCATCCTGGATTGGCAGACGCGCGCCGATTTTCCCATCCGCTATATCTGGCAGAACAATCAGCACAAGAAAACCGCCTTCAACCGTGGCGTGCGTGAAGCGCAAGGCCAGATGATTGTGGGTCTGGACAGCGACGACGAAATGCCGCCCGATGCGCTGGCCACCTTCAAGGACGCCTGGGACGCCATCCCGCCTGCGCGCCGCGATTCCTATGTGGCGATCACGGGCTTGTGTGCGCGCCCTGACGGCAGCATCGTGGGCGACCGCTATCCGCAAGACGTCTTCGACAGCACCGCCGTGGACGTGTACTTCCGTTATCGCATCAAGGGCGAAAAATTCGGCTGCATGCGCACCGACATCCTCAGGAAATATCCCTTTCCCGAAGACGTGGCGGGCTTCGTGCCGGAAAGCCTGGTGTGGTGGGCGATTGCTCGCGCGGGCTATCTCAGCCGTTTCATCAACCGCGTCGTGCGCACCTACCACGACACGCCGGGCGGCCTGAGCCAAGGCGCCGTGTCCGTGTCCAACAACGCGCAGGGCCTGTACCTGCTGGCGTGGGACATGCTGCAACATCACCTGGAATTCTTCCGCTTCCGGCCGCGCGAATTCATCATGGCGGCGGCGCGCTATACGCGCTTCCGCCTGCACCTGAAGCACTCCGGCGTCCCGACCGCCGTGCAGGCCTACAAGCTGACGAACCCCGTCGCGACCTTCATGGTGGCGGCGATGTGGCCCGTCGGCTATGCGCTATACCGCCGCGACCGGCGGCGCGGGGTGGCCTGAGCCGCCGTGGCTGGCGGCGCTGCCTGATCCGCCTTGGGCCGCGCCGTGGCCTAGGCCCAGGTACACCTCGACCACGCGCGGGTCCACGGCGACTTCCGCCGCCGGGCCTTCCAGCGTGACGGCGCCCGTCTCCAGCACATAGGCGTAGTCGGCCACTTGCAGTGCGGCGCGGGCGTTTTGTTCGATCAGCAAAATGGACACGCCCATCTCGCGCAACCGCGCCACGATGCGAAACACCTCGCGCACGATGCGCGGCGCGAGGCCCAGGCTGGGCTCATCCAGCATCAGCAGCCGGGGCTTGGCCATCAGCGCGCGGCCCACGGCCAGCATCTGGCGTTCACCGCCCGACAGGGTGCCGGCCAACTGGGCATGGCGTTCCTTCAAGCGCGGGAACAGCTCATAGACCTCTGCCAGCGTCTTGTCCTGATCGCGCACGCCGCAACGGAAGCGGTGGAACGCGCCCAGCATCAGGTTGTCTTGCACCGTCATCTCGGCAAAGAGTTCGCGTTTCTCCGGCACCAGATTCATGCCGGCCGCCACCATCTCTTCGATCTCGGCATGTTCTTGCGCCTTGCCGCCGAACGTGATGTGGCCCGTTGACGGCAGCACGCCCATGATGGCGGACAGCAAGGTGGTCTTGCCCGCGCCGTTCGGGCCGATCACGGTCACGATCTGGCCTTCGCCCACCGTCAGGCTCACGCCCGACACGGCTTCCACCTTGTCGTAGGCCACGCGCAGGCCGCGCACTTCCAGCAGGTTCGTGCTCATTCGTCCACTCCGCCCAGATACGCTTCAAGCACCGCGGGGTTGTTCTGGATGTCGGCGGGCAAGCCTTCGGCGATCTTTTCCCCAAAGTCCATTACCACCACGCGATCCACCAGGCCCATCACGAAATCCATATCGTGCTCGACCAGCAGGATGGCCATGCCTTCGGCGCGCAGCTTCTTCAGCAGCTCGGCCAGCTCGCACTTTTCTTGATACCGCAGCCCGGCCGCGGGTTCGTCCAGCAGCAGGATGCACGGGTCGGAAGCCAGCGCGCGCGCAATTTCCAGAATGCGCTGTTGGCCCAGCGCCAGCGAGCCTGCTTCGTCGTGCAGATGCTTGCCCAGGCCCACGCGCTCGACCTGGCGCGCGGCTTCGGCCAGCAGGCGCGCTTCTTCGGGCCGGTCCATGCGCCACGCCGCGGGCAGCACGCCGCGATGCCCGCGCAGGTGGGCGCCGATAGCCACGTTTTCCAGCACGCTCATGCGGCCCAGCAGGCGCACATGCTGGAATGTGCGCGACAACCCCAGCCGCGCAATCTTGCGCGCGCCAGCGCCCGCCACCGATTCGCCCAACAACGTCACCTGACCTGAGGTGGGCGTATCCACGCCCGAGATCTGGTTGAACATCGTGCTCTTGCCCGCGCCGTTCGGGCCGATCAGCGCCAGGATTTCGCCCGCGCGTATCTCCAGGTTCATCGCGTTGTTGGCGACCAGGCCGCCGAACTTGCGCGTCACGTCCACGGCCTTCAGCACCACTTCGCCACGCGCCGGCATGGGCTTGCGCGGCAGCGGCTCGGCGTTCATGTCCACGCGGCGCACCGCCTTCTTGACCGGCACCCAGCGGGTCAGCACTGGCCACAGGCCGCTGCGGGCGCGGTGCAGCAACAGCACCATGCCGAAGCCAAAGACGATGACTTCAAAGTTGCCCGTCTGGCCCAGCAGCTTGGGCATCCAGTCCTGCAGCCATTGCTTGAGCACGGTGAATACCCCCGCACCCACCAGCGCGCCCCAGACCTGGCCCGCGCCGCCGATGACGGTCATGAACAGGTATTCGATACCCATCTGCAAGCCGAACGGGTTGGGGTTCACGAAGCGCTGCATGTGCGCATACAGCCAGCCCGACGCGCAGGCCTGCAACGCCGCGATGATGAAGATCACCATGCGCGAACGCGCCGTGTCCACGCCCATGGATTCCGCCATGACGCGCCCGCCCTTGAGCGCGCGGATGGCGCGGCCTTCGCGCGAGTCCAGCAGGTTTTGCGTGGACCATACCGCCACGAGCAGGAACGCCCAGATCAGGTAGTAGATGTGTTCGCCCTGGTTCAACGACCAGCCGAACAGGCTGATGGCGGGGATGTCCGGAATGCCGGTGTGCCCGCCCAGCCCTTCAACGGAACCGAAAGCGAAGTACAGCGACAAGCCCCATGCAATGGTGCCCAGCGGCAGAAAGTGGCCCGACAGCTTGAGCGTGATGGCGCCCAGCAAATACGCGATCACCAGCGTCAGCACCAGGCCGGCCAGCAGCGTCAGCCAGGGCGATGCGCCCAGCCATGCCAGCCAGCTGGGCAGCGTGTCGGCGCGGGTCGTCAGCAGCGCGGTGGTGTAGGCGCCCACGCCCACGAACGCAGCCTGCCCAAAGCTGGTCAGCCCGCCCACGCCCGTCAGCAGCACCAGGCCCAGCGCCACCAGCGCGTACAGGCCGATGTAGTTCAGCAAGGTCACATAGAACGGCGGCAAGGCCAGCGGCCCCAGCGCCAGCAGCGCCAGGAACACGAAGAGGATGATGCGGGGGGTCATTCGTCTTCTTCCTCGACGTGATGGCTTTTCAACGAGCGCCAGAGCAGCACGGGGATGATCAGCGTGAACACAATGATTTCTTTGTAGGCGCTGGCGTAAAACGACGAGAACGCTTCGATCAGGCCCACCAGAATGGCGCCGCCCGCCGCCAGCGGATAGCTGACCAGCCCGCCGATGATGGCGCCCACGAAGCCCTTCAGGCTGACCATGAAGCCTGAATCGAAATACATGGTGGTGATGGGGGCGATCAAAATGCCGGACACCGTGCCGATCAGCGCGGCCAGGAAGAAGGTGGCGCGGCCCGCGAAAATGGGCGAAATGCCCATCAGCCGCGCGCCCAGCCGGTTGAACGCCGCGGCGCGCAGGGCTTTGCCGTACATCGAGCGCTCAAAGAACTGGTACAGCACCACGATCAGCACCGCCGACACCGCCACCACCCACAGTGCCTGGCTGTTGACGTTGATGGGCCCCAGCGTCAGGCTGGCGTCGGAAAACGGCGCGGTGCGCGCGCCCTCGGCGCCAAACGCCAGCAGCCCCAGGCCAACCAGCGCCAGGTGCACGGCAATGGACACAATCAGCAGCACCAGCGTTGAAGCCGACGCGATGGGTTGGTAGAACAAGCGATACAGCTGCGGCCCCATCGGCACCACCAGCAGCAGCGTCAGCAAGGCCTGCACCGCCATTGGCAATTGCGCCAGCGGCAGCTGGTAAAGCAGGCCCGCCAGGATCAGCGGATAGATCACCTTGACGCCAATGCGCCACAGGCCGCGGTTGCGGCCAGGGCGCTTGGCCCGCGCCATCAGGTCGGCGGCGGCTTCGGCCAGCGCGAACGCCAGCAGCAGCCAGACCAGCAGCACGGGTTTACCGGCCTGGATGGCCGCCATGGTCAGCGCACCGAAGGCGACGAATTCGCCCTGAGGGATGAACAGCACGCGGGTAACGGTAAAGACCAGCAGGATCGACAACGCCAACAACGCATAGATCGCGCCGTTGGTGATGCCGTCCTGCCCAAGTATCAAGGCGATCTGAGCATTCATGCGAAAAAGTCCAAGCCGTTACTTCACGAGCGTCCAGTTGCCGTCTTTGACGGTGATGAGCTCGCGGCCGCGGTCATCGAAGCCGCTGTGGTCCGCGGCGCTCATGTTGTAGACGCCTTGCGTGCCTACCAGCTCCTTGGTCTGTTCCAGCGCGTCGCGCAAGGCGCTGCGGAATTCCTTGGTGCCCGGCTTGCCGGCCTTTTCTGCAATCGGTACCGCCTTTTCCAACAACAGGCCGGCGTCATAGACGTTGGCGCCGAAGGTGGCGGGCTTGGAGCCGTTCAACTTTTCGTACGCGGCGATGTAGTCGCTGGCGACTTTCTTGGACGGGTTGCTGTCCGGCATTTCCGGCAGCACCAGCATCAGGCTGGCGGCCAGCACCGTGCCTTCGACCTTCTTGCCGCCCAGCTTCAGGAAGTCGGGCAGGGCCGCGCCGTGGGTTTGGTAGAACTTGCCCTTGTAGCCCTGATCGAACAGCGTGGTTTGCGGCAACACGCTGGCCGCACCCGGGGCAGCGACCAGCACGGCGTCGGGCTTGGCGGCCAGGATCTTCAAGGCCTGGCCCGTGACCGAGCTGTCAAAGCGCAGGTAGCGCTCGTTGGCGGTGACCTTGATGCCTTTCTCGGTGGCCAGGCCCGAGAAAACCTTGTACCAGTTCTCGCCATACGGATCGTTCAGGCCGATGAAGCCCACCGTCTTGATGCCGTTCTTGGCCATGTGGTCCACCAGCGCACGGGCGATGATGTCGTCGTTCTGCGTGGTCTTGAACACCCACTTCTTCTGATCGTTCATCGGCAGCACCACCGCCGCCGTGCCCACGGGCGCCAGCATCGGCACGCCGGCTTCCGCGGCGAACTGGATCACGCCCATGGCGTTGGGCGAACCCGACGGCCCGATCAGCGCGTCCACGTTCTGCTCCGAAATCAGTTTCTTGAAGGCGGTGACCGAGTTGGTCGAATCGCTGGCGTCGTCCAGCGAGATGTACTCAATGGTCAGGTCACCGATCTTCTTGGGCAGCAGCGGCACCGTGTTCTTTTGCGGAATGCCCACCAGCGCGGTGGGGCCGGTGGACGACGTGACGACGCCCACTTTGACTTGGGCCAGCGCGGGCAGGGCGAACAGGGTGGCGATGGCGGCAGCAGCAGCCAGGGGGAGTTTCTTCGACAGCATGGCAAAACCTCCGGATAGGGAGCAGAGTGGGAGTGCGGCTGAAAAGCGGAGAAAACAGGAACGACAGGAATTACTTGTTGCTTAAAATCTCTAACCCTCAAGGATGAGCACTGTAGACGTGGTACTGATGCTTACCTATCCGTTAAAACCCGACGACAGACGGGGGATGCGCCCGGTCAGATGGTGATGGAACTGACGCTGGCGCCACCGCACACAAACAAGGTCTGGCCGGTGACGAAGCTGTTGGCGGGGTCCGCAAAGAACATCACGGCGCGCGCCACATCGTCCGAGCGGCCCAGGCGCTTGACCGGGATGCCGTTGGCCAGCTGCTTTTCGCGTTCGCTGCCGGGTTCGATCACTTCGTAGAACATGTCCGTCTGGATCGGGCCGGGTGCCACCACGTTGACCGTGATGCCGTAGGGCGCAAGCTCCAGCGACCATGTGCGCGCCATGCCGACCATGCCGGCCTTGGTGGCCGAGTACGCAGTGCGGGTGGGCAGGCCCAGCGCGCCGCGCGAAGACATCATCACGATGCGGCCGAAATGGCGTTCCTGCATGCCGGGCAACGCGGCCTGCACCAGGCTGATCGCCGCACCCAGGTGGATCTGCGTCAACCCGTGCAGCTCTTCCTGCGTGACTTGCGGCAACAGGTTTGGCCAGATGACGCCCGCGTTGTGGATAACGTGGCTGATGGGAAATTTGGACGCGGCTTCCTGGCCGGCTTGCGCGGTGGCGTCAGCGTCCAGCAAGTCCACCTGCATGTTGTGCAGGCGCGGGTGGGTGAAGTCAGCGGCGCGGCGCGCCATCGAAATCACTTCGTAGCCCGCATCCAGCATGCTGCGGCAGATTTCGGCGCCGATGCCGGCGCTGCCGCCGGTGACCAGCGCTACGTTCGTATGTGTCATGCGTGTCCTTGGTTGGAGTTCGCCAAATGTGCCGGTCAGGCCTTGGGCGCCAGCGCCAGCACGCGCAGGGGGCTGCCCGAACCGCTGCGGATCTTCAGCGGCGCCGAGAAGATCACCGCGCCCGTCGGCGGCAGCTGATCCAGGTTCGTCAGGCATTGCAGGCCGTAGCGGTTGTTGCCGTGCATGTAGTAGTGGCAGGGGTAGGGCGGGTCCAGATGCTGTGCCTGGCCCGCGTCCGTGCCCACGGATTCCGTGCCGAAGCCGTGCACATCGCGCTCCTTGATCAGCCAGGGCACAACGTCGGCGTCGGGGCCGGGCGAGTGCGCGCCGTCGTCTTGCAGGTTCAGGTATTCGGCGGGCTTGGCGCGCTTGGACCAGTCGGTGCGCATCAGCACCCACGAGCGCGCGGGGATGCGGCCATGCTGTTCTTCCCACTTCTTCACGAAGTCGATGGTGAGCAGGAAGTCGGGGTTGTCGCGGGCCTCGGCGGAACAGTCGATGACGCAGGCGCTGGCGATGAAGGCGTCGATGGGAATCGTGTCGACGGTGTTGTCGGGCTGGTCTTTGCCGGTGACCCAATGCGCGGGCGCGTCAAAGTGCGTGCCGGTGTGTTCCGAGCACGAGAAGTTGTTCCAGTACCAAGCCGGGCCGCGCTCGTCGTAACGCGAGATTTCCTCGATGCGGAACGGCCACGCTTGGCCGAATTCAGGAGGCAGCACGATGGTGGGGAATTCCGGCGTCAGCGTCTCGGTCAGGTCCACGATGCCGATGCGCCCGGACGCAAGTTCCGTCATGAATTGGGCAAGTATGTTCTGGCTCATGCTGTTGCTCCTTTTGATTCGTGTTGGGGGTCGTGCGTGGGCGGCGGCGGGGAGTCAGGCCGGAGCCGTCAGGCGCCCAGTTCCCGTTCCAGTCCCTTGGGGTTTTCGGCCAGCCGCGCACGGAATTCCTGCGCCACGTCGCCGACATAGACGTCTTCAACGCCATCCTTCAAGGCGCGCACGATGGCGGCGGCAATCGCTGCCGGCGCCACGCGCGGCGGGGGCGTGCGCTGTTCCCATTCGTGGTCGACCGGCCCGGGGAACACGTTCACCACCCGCACGCCCGCGCCACGCATCTCGGCGCGCAGGCATTGCGTCAGCGACAAGGCGGCGGCTTGCGACGCCGACCACATGCCGCGCGACGGCAGGTTCATGTGCGCGTAGATGGACAGCACGTTGACCCAGGCGGCGGCGCTGTTCACGCCGTCGGCGGCGCGGCCGCACAGCGCGGGGCCGAAGCCTTGCGCCAGCCGCATCAGGCCCAGCACGTTGACGTCCAGCGCGTCGCGCGCGGTGTTCACGTCTTTGCGGCCCATCAGGCCGCCTTCGCGTTCCAGGTCGGCCGTGTTCACCAGGATTTCGACCTTGCCGCCGATGGAAGCCGCCGCGCGTTCGACGGAATCGGTATCGGTGACATCCAGCGTCACCGTCTGCACGCGCGGGTCGGCGGCCAGCGCGTCAAACGCCGCGTCGCGCTTCCAGGTTTGCGGGTTGCCCACGAACACTGTGGGGCAACCTGCGTCCAGCAGGGCGCGCGCGACGGCATTGCCCACGGCGGATTTGCCATCGGTGACGAGCGCACGGCGGAACTTCGGGTCGCACGAGGTTTCGCGCAGGGTCTTGTCGTCTTCCATGTTCGGGGTATTCCTTTCTGGCAGAGCGATCATCACGGCCTGGCCGCTGCGGTCCAGCTTCAGGGTCAGCCGCACGCGGGCGCCATCGGCGCAGTCTTGGTGCACATGGGCCACCACCGACGGGCCGGCGTCCATGCGCACGGTGCCTACGCGCCACGGCAGGCGTTCGCGGAAGTACAGGTCGTTGCTGTGATGCAGGGTGGTGCTGACCAGCAGTACGCCGTTGGGGTCGGCAGGCTTCCAGGGCAGGTGCTCGGACAGGCAATGGCCGCAGACTTCACGCGGCGGATATTGCACCGCGCCGCAGTCGGCGCAGGTCTGAAGATCAAAGCGGCCTTCGGCGGCGGCGGCGGTCAGCCCCAGCGCGGCGCGGCTGCGCGAACCCGGCGGCAGCGTGGGCTGGCGAGTGCGCGCCACCGGATTCTTCCGGGGCGGTTTGGCTAGCGGCTCGGTCATGCGTCGCTCCTTGCCAGAATGGCCGCGGCGGTGCACAGCCCGCGGTCGTAATTGATCATGCCGAAGCCGCTGACCAAGCCAATGCGGGCGTCAGTCACTTGTGTGCCGCCCGCGGTGCCGGTCAGTTGGCGCAAGGCCTCGATCAGGCCCAGGTAGCCGCCTGCGGCACCCGCCTGGCCTACCGACAATTGGCCGCCATTGGTGTTGAAGGGAAAGCTGCCGTCCACGGTGAAGGTGTGCTTGCGGATGAATTCCGGCGCAGCGCCTTTTTCGCAGAAGCCCAGGTCTTCCATTTGCATCAGGTTGATGACGGGATAGTCGTCATAGGCTTGCAGGAAGTCCATGTCGGCGGGCGTGGCGTTGGCTTGGCCGTAGAGTTCGTCCACGTCCATGGTCCAGCCGCCGCGCGTCTGGATCGGGTCGTCGATCCAGGCGTTGTGACGTTCGATGGTGGCGCAGATGCGGGCGTAGGGCAGGTTCAGCGCGCGTGCCTGATCTTCGCGCATCACCAGAAAAGCGTCGGCGCCCGCGCAGGGCATGACGCAGTCGAACAGGTGGATTGGGTCGGTGATGACGCGCGCGTCCAGGTACTGCTGCAAGCTCAGCGGCTTTTTCATCAGCGCGTGCGGATAGCGCAAGGCGTTGTCGCGCTGGGCCACGCACAGCTTGCCGAAGTCTTCGCGGGTGGCGCCCGTGGTGCGCATGTAGTTGGCCGTCAGCAGGGCGAAGCTGGCGTTCGGCCCGCCCGCGCCATAGGGGTAGACGGCGTCTTGCGCAAAGCGCGAGAACTGGCTGACCGTGTTGCGAAACGAGTCCACGTGGTTGGTGTCGCCCGCAATGCAGGCCACGATGTTCGCGTCGCCCGCTTGCACGGCGCGCGCGGCGCGGCGCAGGGCAGCCACGCCGCTGGCGCCGCCCATGGGGATGTGGTCCAGCCAGCGCGGGCTCATGCCCAGGTGCTGGACGAGGCCCACGGCGGTGTCGGGCGCCAGCGTGAAGCTGGACACGCACAGGCCGTCGACATCAGTCTTGGCCACGCCGGACTGCCGGATCAGCGCACCCAGTGCGCGACCCAGCCACCAATGCGCGGCATGGGTGGAATAGCGTTCATACGGGATCGTGACGGGCAGCGCCGCCACAATGCCGTCGTAGCCCAGGCGGCTCATTGGGCAGACTCCTGGCGGGCGGGTTCCTGGCGCTTTTTCATGGCGTTGGTGTCGACGCAGCGCGCCGTGCCGGGCAGGGTGGGCGCAAGCGCCTTCATCTCGCCGCGCTGGATCTTGTTGGTGGTGGTGAGCGGCAGGCTGTCCACAAACGCCACATAGCCGGGCGCCTTGTAGTACGCCAGCTGCTCCAGGCACCACTGCACGATGCCGCGTGCGGCGTCCGCCATGGCGTCGGCGTCGGCGGGCAGGGATTCGGGCACCACGCAGGCCAGCACTTCGTCGCCGCGCACCGGGTCTGGCACGGCGGCCACCGCCACCGCTTTGACCAGCGGATGCTGCATCAGCACGCTTTCCACTTCCACGGCGGAAATGTTTTCACCGCTGCGGCGAATCACGTTCTTCTTGCGGTCTACGAAGCGCAGCGCCCCGTCGGCTTCGCGGCGGACGATGTCGCCCGTGTGGAACCAGCCGTCCTGCCAGGCTTCATCGGTTGCGGCTTCGTCTTTCAGGTAGCCGGCAAAGAAGCCGTAGCGCGGGTCGTCGCCCGCATGGCGGACCAGCAGTTCGCCATGTTCGCCCACGGCGGCGGGCTGGCCAGCGTCGGTGACGATGCGCACGTCGACGTCATCTTCTTCGCGGCCGAAGCTGCTGGTGCCGATGTGGCGCGGTTCCTGGTTGGCGATGATGACGGCGCCCGCGCCGGTTTCGGTCATGGCCCAGGCTTCCAGCAAGGGGAAGCCGAAGCGCGCTTCAAAGGGCGCATGCAGCTTGCGGTCTACGCCCGCACCAAAACCGAAGCGGATGGCGGGCTGCAAGTCGTCGTCTGATGGCGCGGCCTTCATCAGGATGGCGGGCATGACGCCCAGGTAATGCAGCACGGTGGCGCCGGAGTCGCGCACGCTGTTCCACCACGTTTTGGGATGAAAGCGATCCAGCGGAATCAGGCAGCCGCCGGTCAGCACCATCGCCATGGCCGAATAGGCCATCGCGTTCATGTGGACCAGCGGCAGCGGGGTCAGCATGCGTTCCTGGCCGGGGCGCAGCGCGGCCAGGCCGCCAATGCGCGCATACCAGCCGCCCGCGTGCAGGAAGTAGCGGTTGGGCAGGATGCAGCCCTTGGGGCGGCCGGTCGTGCCAGACGTGTACAGCAGCGCGCATTCGGTTAGTTCGGTGGGCGCAGTATCGCCCAGCGGCGCGGCAAAGGGGGCGGCGGGCGGCGCGTCGTCCGGGCCCATCACGCGCAACGGGCGGCCCGCGCGTGCGGCGGCGGCCATCAGGTCGGCATGACGGTGCGGCAGGGCGACGGCCAACGCGATCTCGGAGTGGCCGGTCAGGTATTCGAGTTCGGCCGCGCGCAGGTCGGGGTTGATCGGCACGACCGATACGCCCAGCGCGTTCAACGCGAACCAATGCAGGAAGAACGACGGACGGTTCTCCAACAGCAGCCCCACGCGATGGCCATGGCCATAGCCCGCTTGGGCATAGGCGGCGCGCAGGGTGCCGATGGCATCCGCCGCGCGAGCGTAGCTGAGTTCGCCAGCGTCGATGCCGTAGACGTCAGCGGTTTCCGGCAGGATGCACAGAAAGGGCTGGGCGCCGTAACGGGCGGCGGTGTCGCTGAAAGCCTGATGGACGGTGGTGCTCACAAGCCGCTCCTACATGAACAGTTGGATGTTGCCGAAGGCGGCATCGCAGTTGACGAGGTCAACGCGCTTCAAGCGGATGCGCAGCGCGCCGTCCTGCTCGACCAGGTGATGCGTGGTCCAGCCGGCAAACAGCGTCTGCGTGTCCTGCCGGGTTTCGACGTAGTGGAAGGCGGTGCGCACCACATGCCGGCCTTCGTTAGGCGCGGCGTCCGGGTGGCCGTGTTCCACCGTGGGCGCTTGCAGCAGGTGATGGCAACGGCTCTTGGGCTGCTGCGAAAACGTGCGCTGGCCGGCCAGCCGTTCCACGCGCACGCGCAACAGCAGCTTGTCTTCGTACATCAATGAGGCATGCAGCTTCGGGTCGGTCTGGCCATGCGCCAGCGGCATCCAGTAGTAGCCGTCTTCGGTGTACAGGTTCAGCCAGTCTTCAAAGCGCAGCTCGTCCAGCAGGCGCGCTTCGGCGTAGACAAAATCAATCAACTCGCGGTCGCTTGCGCTCATACCGACTCCGGTCCGGTCATGTAGCGGCCCCATGCGCGGTACTGGTTGCGCATCTGCCATTCATTGGTGCCGTTGGTGGTGACGTTTTTCTGGCCGGCTTCATCCGGCGTGTACAGACGGCCCACGTTGACCCAGTCGCGTGCCCGCGAATTCAAGCCGTCTTGCGCGCGTTCGTACATTTCCAGATCGTCATGGCCGACAACGGACGTGGGCGCGTTGATCAGCCGGTTGTACATAAGCGTGCGTTCCAGCAGCAGGTCGGGCGCGCCCACCAGGCGGAACGTCCACGATTCCACCAGCGTGCGGTCGGCGGCGATGGGCTTGAAGATGCGCAGCGTCTGGATCGGGCCCTTCACCATGATGTTGGGGAAGTACACGGTGTTGTGGCGCACATCGCCCAGAATCTGCTTGGCGCGTTCTTCGCCATAGGCTTCAACCATCGAATCCCAGTAACCCGGCACGCCCGAATACGACGCGTGGATGGAGTCCGACACGCCGGTATGCCCGTGGCCGTTTTCCCACACGCGTATGCCCATGTTCTCGAAGAATTCATACGGCGAGATAAAGGGCGCAAACAGTTCCACCGCCATCGGTTTGGGCGTGCCTTCCGGCGCCTGTTCCCACACCTTCACGGCGGTGCCGGCTGATGATTCATGCGCCACCATCGGGTGGCAGGTGTCGGTCTGGTTGTCGACCAGCATCTTCCAGTTGCAACGATGCATGTAGCGCAGCACGCCGCCAGCCACTTCCAGCCGGCCTTCCGGGGACCGGTCAACCATGTTGTCCAGCGTGGACAAGGATTCGCCGAAGAAGTCCTCGAACGACTGGCCTTCCGGATTCAAACGGCAGAACACGAAGCCGCGATGGTTCTTCACGTCTTTGACGGCCGCCATGCCCTGGCTGGCTTCGCAGTTTTCCAGGCCGGTGTTTTCGTAGCCTTTCTTCAGCGGAATCGACAGCAGGCTGCCATCGGTCTTGAACGTCCAGGCGTGGTAGGGGCAGCGGAAGAACTTGCCGGTGTTGCCACAGGCCTCGCCCGCCACCATCGTGCCCTTGTGCGGACAGCGGTTGTGCAGCACGCGCACGGTCTTGTCGCTATGGCGCACCATCACCACGGGCTGGTTGCCGACGGTGGTGGTGATGTAGTCGCCGTTGTTCGGCACCTGGCTGTCGTGCCCGACGTAGACCCAGGTGTTGGCGTACAGGCGCTCCATTTCCAGGTCGAACAGTTCCTGGTCGATGAACAGGTCTTTGTGGACTTCCGTGTCGCGCAGCAGGGCGCGGATGGCGTCGGGGTTGTCGCGGTATTTGGCCATGGTCGCTTCCTTGTCGTCGGGGCCGGCGGCCTTACAGGTCCAGCACCAGACGCGCCGACTTTGCGCGCGAGATGCAGATCTGGATGATCTTGCCGCTGGCCTTCTCGGTATCCGAGAGGTAGTAGTCGCGATGATCGGGTTCGCCTTCCAGCACGGTCGCCTGGCAGACGCCGCATTCGCCGCGCTTGCAGTCGAACATCGGGTCGCAGCCTTCTTCTTCCATGACGTCGACGATGGTTTTGTCGGCGGGTATGGTCAGCGTGCGGCCGGATTGGCGCAGCTCGACTTCAAAGGGCTGGTCGCCGGCTTGCGCCGCGGCGGTGGCGAAGAGTTCGAAGTGGACGTGGGCATCCGGCCAATGGCGGGCCTTGGCGCCTGCGATGACGGCGTCGATCAGGCCCTTGGGGCCGCACACGTACAGGTGCTGGCGCGGTGACGCTGCGGCCAGCACGGCTTGCAGGTCGAAACGGCTAGTCGAATCATCGTCGGCATGGACGGAAAGGGCGTCGCCAGCCAGCGCTTCAAGCTCGGGCAGGAAGGCCAGCTGATCTTTGCTGCGGCCACAGTAGTGCAGATGAAAGTCGCGGCCGGCGGCCTTCAGCGCGGCGGCCATGGACGCCACCGGCGTGATGCCGATGCCGCCCGCGATCAACACCACGGGCTCGTCGCCCGCAGGAGATTCATGCAGCGGGAAATCGTTCTTGGGGCCTTCGACGCTAAGCGTGTCGCCTTCGGCGAGCCCATGCATGTGGCGCGATCCGCCCTGGCTGGTTTCTTCCAGCCGCACACCCAGCCGGTATTCCTGGGGTTCGGCGAAGTGATTGGCTTGCGGCGCCAGCTGCACCAGCGAATAGCAGCGCGGCTCGCGCAAGCCGGGCACCGTTACCTTCAAATGCGCGCCGGGGCCGAAGGCGGGCAGGGGGCCGGCGTCTTCACGGGCCAGACGGAAGGATCGGATCAGCGGCGACTCTTGCCGGACTTCGCGGATGATGAGTTTCAGTGTCTGCACGGCGTTTGTCTCTATCGGTATTCGAATCAGGCAGCCAGCTTTTCGGCCAGCTGACGTTCCATGGGGCCGCACTTTTCATCGGCCAGCGCGGTGTCGCGCAAGGCGCGCAATGACTCGGCCGCATCCGGCCGGCCCACCAGTTGCGCGGCTGCCGCAAGCAGTTGGCGGTACTTGCCGCCACCGCGCACATGCGTGTCGCTATAGCCCTTGACCAGCCGGCGGCAGTTGACGGTTTCAACGGCCAGCGCATAGTCCTGCGGCGCGAGCTTCGTGATCAGGTCCAGCCATTGCTGCAAGCCTTCGGATTCAATCTGGTGGCGCAGCGTGCGGCGGCGAAAGCGGCGCATGCCAGCCAGCGAATACAGCATCAGGAAGCCGCCGAGCGTGCCGCTTTGCATCAGCCGCCCCTTGCCCAGCCGGCGTTCCACAAAGCCGCCAAAGGCCTTGGAGCCTTCAAGCCAGCGGCCCAGCCCTGTGGGCAAGGTGCCGCAAATTTCTTCCAGGCGCGGGTGCATGTAGTCGGTGGTCATGACCAGTTGGTCGGGGCGCGCGCCCACTTCTTGACGAATGCGGTCAAAGCGGGTTCCGCGCGTTTTCAGGTCGGCCACGCGTATCACGTCGTCGTACGCCATGGCGGTGGCGACATAGCGCGCGGCCGCACAGGTCAATGCCCATTGCCGGGCGTCGCCGCCGTGTTGCGCGTCAAGATCGCGCAGCGCCTTCATGCGGCGCAGGTAGTCGGTGGCGTAAGCCAGATCCTGGAATTCAATCTGGCGGCGCACGCCGGCCGTCAGCATGGGCTGCGCACAGGCGGGGAAGTCGCGCTTGATGGTGTCCAGCAAGGCTTGCGCCTTGGGGCTGGCGGCGCGTTCCGGCACGTTGGGAACGGGGCGCGTCAGGTCGATGGCGGCGGGTTGCGCGGGCGCCTGATGCGCGGCATCGAAACCCAGCGCAAAGGCGCGCAGGCTGGCGTCCACGCCCAGGCCCGCGCGGCGCACGGTGGCTTCGTAGTCTTCGCGTGAAAACGGCAAGGCGCCGCTGCCCGCCACGGCGCCGAACAGGCTGGCGCTGATGACGCTGCCCGCGCGGTCGGCCAGGTCTTGCAGGTCGAAACACAGAAAGCGCTTGGCGGCGGCGCGGCCGGCTTCCAGCACTTTGTTGGGGTCGGCGATGCCATTGCCGGGGGCGGACTTTTCGCTGACGGCGTAGCTGCGGTGCGATGACGACAGCAGGACGGTGCGTTCGGGTGTGACCAGGCCGCGTTGAATGGCGCGGCCGCCTTCCATCAATTCAGCCGCCACCACTAGGTCCACATCGCCGGGGGTAGGCATCAGCGCCAGCGCGGGCGGGCGTCCGGCGCGCTGCACATCCGCTTCGGGCAGCAGTTCCAGGTAATAGATGGTGGCGCCGGTACGTTGCGCCACGCCCGGCACGGAGGTGGTCTGCGCCCACCATCCGGCGTGCTCGGCCATGTCGACGATCCAGTCGGCCAATACGCCGCCGCCCTGGCCGCCCATGGCCAGGATGGCGATCTTGATCGGGTTGCCTTGCTGCAATGCCACCGGGTTCATGAAAGCGTTGTCCTTACAGGGCGTATTGAGCCAGCCGCGCGGCGCGGCGGCGTTGCAGGAAACCAATGACCGCACCGCGCACCCGCGCCATGAAACGGTCGCTGCCTGTCGGGTTGTGGACGATGTCGGCGCGGTAGAAAGACGGGCACAGCACGGCGGCATGCGCGACTTCGCCGCAGTTGCCGCAGCCGACGCAGCTGCTTTCCACATGCGCGACGGGGTCTTCTTTCAAGGGGTCGCCACTGTCCTTCACGGACAAGGACGGACAGCCCGACAGCCGGATACAGGCGTGGTCGCCGGTGCAGACGTCGGGGTCCACGCCAAAGCGTTCCTTGACCATGCGGCGGCCTTCCTTGACCGCCTTGTTGAACAGCGGCTTCACGCGGCGCTGCTTGTTCAGCATGCATTCCGACTGCGCGATGATGACCTTCGGGCCTTTGATGTCGGTGGTCAGCGCTTCTTCGATTGTGGCGCGCACCTTGGCCACGTCGTACGTGCGGTCCAGCGTGCGCACCCATTTCACGCCGACGCCGCGCACGGCATGGTCGATGGGGTTGTTGGTGGAGCGGTCGGGGTTGTCGGCGCGGGACGACAGAATGTCTTGCCCGCCGGTTGCCGACGCGTAGAAGTTGTCGACAATGACGATGACGCCGTCGTACTTGTTGAATACCGCGTTGCCGATGCCGGACGACAGGCCGTTATGCCAGAAGCCGCCGTCGCCCATGATGGAAATGGGCCGCTTGGCGGCCGGCACGTTGAACGCCGCCGCGCTGGACGCGCCCAGGCCGTAGCCCATGGTGGTGGCGCCCAGGTTGAAGGGCGGCAGGATGGAAAAAAGATGGCAGCCGATATCGCAGGAAATATGGTGCTGGCCCAGCGTTTCCTGCGCCAGCGTCAGCGCGGAAAAGATGGGGCGTTCGGGGCAGCCCGTACAGAACCCGGCGGGGCGCGGCGGCACGACCGAGGCCAGGCCTGCCACCTGCTTGTGGAAGGTAATGGGCTGCTCAGTGGGTGGTGCGGCGGGCTTTGCCGCAGGCTTCGGGCGCGACAGTTCGGTGATTTCCAACTGCCGGGATTCAGCACCGGCATCAGCACCGGCACCGGCACCGGCGCTGGCCGCGGCCTGCGCATCCACCGCCACCGCTGCGTGCGTCTGCAACGATTCCGGGCGATGCCGCTTCAAGAATTCGTGCAAGCCGTCGCGCATCACTTGCGTGGTGTATTCGCCCGCCATCGGCAGCACGTCCTTGCCGGACAGATGCGTATCGATGCCGGCCTTGCGCAACACCGCGTGCAGGTTCTGTTCGATGTAGTCGGGCTGGCCTTCTTCCAGCAGCAGCACGGCGCGCTTGCCGCGGCAGAACTCGGTGACCTCGTCTTCGATGACGGGATAGGTCACGTTCATGACGTACAGCGGAATGCGGCTGTTGCCGAAGTTGTCGGCCAGGCCCAGCAATTGCAATGCGCGGATGACGCCGTTGTACAGCCCGCCTTGCAGGATCAGGCCGATGTCGTTCTGGTCGCCGTCAAAGTGCTCGTTGAGCTGGTGTTCCTTGATGTAGCGGATGGCGGCGGGCCAGCGTTCTTGGATCTTTTCCTGTTCGTGCAGGAACGACGCGGGCGGCAGCACGATGCGGCTGGTGTCGCGCGCCGGGCTTTCCAACGCTTCGGCCAGTGAAAACGCGGGCCGTTTGTTTTCCTTGGCGATGAAGCGGCCATGGACGTGGCAGCCGCGGATGCGCAGTTGCAGCATCACCGGCGTCTTGCTGGCTTCGGACAATGCAAAGCCGTCTTCCACGGCCTTGACCATGCTTTCCAGGTTGGGGCGCGGGTCCAGCAGCCAGATCTGCGATTTCATGGCGAACGCGTGCGAGCGTTCCTGCATGATGGACGAGCCTTCGCCGTAGTCTTCGCCCACGATGACGAGCGCGCCGCCCGTGACGCCGCCGGAGGCCAGGTTGGCCAGCGCGTCCGACGCGACGTTGGTGCCGACGGTGGATTTCCACGTGACGGCGCCGCGAATGGGGTACATGACGGAGGCGGCCAGCGTGGCGGCGGCGGTGGCTTCCGAGGCGCTGGCCTCGAAGTGCACGCCCAGTTCCTGAAGGATGTCGTTGGCATCCGCCAGCACATCCATCAGGTGGGAAATGGGTGAGCCCTGATAGCCCGCGACATACCCCACGCCCGACTGCAACAGCCCCTTCGTGACGGCCAGAATGCCTTCGCCGCGAAACTCTTCGCCGGCCCCGATGCGCAACTGCTGGACTTCTTTCTTGAAAGACCTTTCAGCCATCTCGAACTCCTTCGCGGGCCGGCGCGCCGGTCCTCAAGCCTTGCTGCCATGCAGCATCGTCGTGTCACGAAATTTCCGTCTGAAAAATACTTTAGGAGTCAACGTTTTAGCTGTCAACAAAAAAGATGAAATTTCATGGAAATCAAAAAATATCACGCTAAAACAAGGGTGTATATACTGGTTGTTCTCTAGTCCCATGGCAGTATTCTGGCGCTGTCATGGTGCAAAAACGGGTTGCGATTTCGGGTATACCCTGTGCTGCGCAACAGCATTGCGGCACAACATGGCGCGCGTTTGCGCCGTCGTGGTGCAATGCCTTTTTTCGGCCGTCGGCCATCCATGAATTCCGGTGCGTGGGAGCAAAGCAACATGCGGTTGGACAAGCAGCGGGACACGCTTCTGACAGGACGCAGCGCGGCGGGGCCGCGTTTCGTTGACGGTTATCTGGCCTATCTGCTGGCGCAGGCCAGCCAGCGCATTTCGGCCGAATTCCATTTGCAGGTGAAGGCGGCGGGGCTGTCGGTGACCGAATGGCGGGTGCTGGCCAGCCTGGAGGGCAGCCCCGGCGAAACCATCGGCACACTGGCGGTGCTGGCCATTACCAAGCAGCCCACGCTGAGCAAGGTGGTGCAGCGGATGGAAGCCGAAGGGCTGGTGGCGCGCACCGGCGTGCGGGCAGACCGGCGCCAGACGCGCGTCTGCATCACCACCAAAGGCACGCATCTGATCGCGAGCCTGTGCGAACAGGCCTTGCAGCATCAGAAGGCGGTGCTGGCGCCGTTTGGCGAAGAGAAGGCCGCGCTGCTGATCGAGATGCTGGGCACGCTGATGACCGAGCACGTGCCGCTGGAATTGCCGATTGACGCGGACGAGTAGGAATCCGAGCAAGCCGTGCCGCGGATGAGCCGAACGGCGCGTGAGCCTTGCCGGGGACGCGCCGGGCTGCGCGTGAACGGGCCCGTTGCATCCGCGCACTCGAACATCGTTCGATCCAATTATTTTGTTACAAGCATATGCGTCCCTTATTAGGTCTCCCTCTGTGAAAAGGGGCCACGGTACGCATAAACCCTGAATTGACTGGGGTCTTGGCGCTAGGCACACTCGCGCCGGTATTCAGACTAATGTCAGGAGTTAACCCCTATGCGCCGCACTTTGATTGCTATCGCGATCGCCGCCGCCGTGGCAGCACCCTCGATCGGGTACGCCAAGACTTTCCGTTGGGCCGCTCAGGGCGACATCCTTACCTTTGATCCGCACTCGCAGAACGAAGGCATGACGATCGCCGCCAACAGCTACATCTACGAACCGCTGGTGGACTACGACAAGACGTTCAAGGTGGTGCCGCGCCTGGCGACGGAATGGGAACAACTGTCGCCCACCCTGTACCGCTTCAAGCTGCGCCCCGGCGTGAAGTTCCATGACGGCGCCGCCTTCACGGCGGACGACGCGGTGTTCTCGATTCACCGCGCCATGGCCCCCACGTCGAACTACAAGGCCTACACGACCGGCATCAAGGAAGCGCGCAAGATCGACGACCTGACGATCGAAATCGAAACGTCGGCGCCCAACCCGGTGCTGCTGCGCCAGCTGACCAACGTGTTCATCATGAACAAGGCCTGGTCGGAAAAGAACAACATCGCCAAGCCGCAGGACTACGTCAACAAGGAAGAAACCTTCGGCGCCCGCAACACCAACGGCACCGGCCCGTACAAGCTGAAGACGCGCGAAGTGGACGTGCGCACCGTCTTTGAAGAAAACAAAGACTGGTGGAACAAGGCTGGCAAGGTCGGCAACGTGACGGAAGTGGTGTTCACGCCGATCAAGCAGAACGCCACCCGCACCGCGGCGCTGCTGTCGGGCGAGATCGACTTCGTGCTGGACCCGGCCGCACAAGATCTGGAGCGTCTGCGCCAGGCGCAGAAGGTCGTTGAAGGCAACGAATACCGCACCATCTACCTGGGCCTGGACCAGAAGCGTCCGGAGTTGCAGTACTCGAACATCAAGGGCAAGAACCCGTTCCAGGACATCCGCGTGCGTGAAGCGCTGTACCGCGCCATCGACGTGGACGCCATCAAGCGCGCCGTGATGCGCGGCCTGTCTGCACCCACCGGCACGATGATCGCGCCGCAGGTGCATGGCTGGGCGGAATCGGTGCACAAGCGCGTGCCCTACGATCCCGAAAAGTCGCGCGCGCTGCTGAAGGAAGCGGGCTACGACGGCACGCTGAACTTCACGCTGGACTGCCCGAACAACCGCTACATCAACGACGAAGCCATCTGTCAGGCCGTGGTTGGCATGTGGGCGAAGGTGGGCGTGAAGGCCACGATGAACGCCATGCCGCGTTCCACGTACTTCCCGAAGGTGCAGTCGTTTGACACCAGCGCCTACCTGTTCGGCTGGGGCGTGCCCACGTTCGACGCCATGTACTCGCTGCAAAACCTGATCCGCACCAAGGGCGAAGGCGCGGACGGCATGTACAACCTGGGCGGCTACAGCAACAAGGAACTTGACGCCATCATTGATCGCATCAAGACCGAGACTGATCCCGCCAAGCGCGACGCCGACATCATCACCGTGCTGGAAGGGCACGCCAAGGACTTCGGTCACATCCCGCTGCATGACCAGGTCATCCCCTGGGCGATGCGCAAGAACGTCACGGTCATCCACCGTGCCGACAATCGCCTTGTTGCCGATTGGGTCAAGGTTGACTGATCCCGGCTAACCAGACGGCGCGGAGCCTACCCGGCTCCCGCCGTTTTGCTTTTGGTTTTCCCGCCTATGTTTGCTTTCATACTGCGTCGCCTGTTGCAGGCCGTAGCGGTGATGCTCACCGTCGCGCTACTGGCCTTTGTGCTTTTTCAATACGTCGGCGACCCTGTCACCATCATGCTGGGGCAGGACGCCACCGATGCCGAGCGCATCGAGTTGCGTGAACGCTTGGGGCTGAACGAGCCCGCCATCGTTCAATTCGGCCATTTCGTGGCCAACGCCGCGCAGGGTAATTTCGGTATCTCCCTGCGTCAGAGCGAACCCGTTTCCACCTTGTTGAAATCCCGCCTGCCGGCAACGCTAGAGCTGTCCATGGTGGCCGCCTTGCTGGCGCTGGTGGTGGGTGTGCCGCTGGGGGTATACACCGCGCTCAAGCGCAACAGCCTGGTGTCTCAGCTGCTGCTTGCAGGATCGCTCTTGGGCGTGTCGTTGCCGACGTTCCTGATCGGCATCCTGCTGATTCTGGTGTTCTCGGTGCAGCTGGGCTGGCTGCCCAGCTATGGGCGGGGCGATACCGTCGCCGTGGGCTGGTGGACGTCGGGCCTCTTCACCGCGACCGGCTGGAAGCACCTGATCCTGCCGTCCATCACCTTGTCGCTGTTTCAGATGACCTTGGTGCTGCGCCTGGTGCGTTCGGAAATGCTGGAAGTGCTGCGGTCTGACTACATCAAGTTTGCCCGCGCCCGGGGCCTGAAGCGCCGCGCCATCCACTTCGGCCATGCGCTGAAGAACACGATGGTGCCGGTGATCACCATTACCGGCTTGCAACTGGGCGGCATCATCGCCTTCGCCATCGTCACCGAGACCGTGTTCCAGTGGCCGGGCATGGGCCTGCTGTTCATCCAGGCGGTGCAATTCGCTGACGTGCCGGTCATGGCCGCGTACCTGTGCCTGATCGCGCTGGTGTTCGTGGTGATCAACCTGATCGTCGATCTTCTTTATTTCGTCGTGGACCCGCGCTTGCGTTCCGGGATGACTCGCGCCGGGGGGGCTCACTGATGCGCGCCGTACTCAAACGCTGGTGGGACAGCGACATTGCCTGGGCCTGGCGCCGGGCGCCCGTGGCCATCATTGCAACGCTGCTGCTGGCGACGTTGCTGATTGGCTCGTTCGGCGCCGGCTGGGTCGCGCCGCACAATCCCTTCGATCTGACCAAGGTGGAATTGCTGGACGCCTTGTTGCCGCCCGCTTGGGAGGCCAACGGCCAGGCGACGTATCTGCTGGGCACCGACAGCCAGGGCCGCGATCTGTATTCGGCCATTCTGTACGGAACGCGCGTGTCGCTCTTGATCGGGCTGGCGTCGGTGGTGCTGTCGATGCTGATCGGCATTGTGCTGGGGCTGATCTCGGGCTACGCGGGCGGACGCATCGACGCGTTCATCATGCGGGTGGCCGATGTGCAGCTGTCGTTCCCGGCCATTCTGATCGCGCTGCTGATCGATGGCGTGGCGCGTGCCGCGGTGCCGCGCGACATGCATGAGCTGATCGCGTTCCCGGTCCTGATCGGCGCCATTGCGCTGGCCGGCTGGCCGCAATATGCACGCACCGTGCGCGGCTCCACGCTGGTGGAGAAGAACCGCGAATACGTGCAGGCGGCGCGCGTGATTGGCGTGGCGTCGCCCGTCATCATGTTCCGCCACGTGCTGCCCAATGTGCTGGGGCCGGTGCTGGTGTTGGCGACGGTGCATCTGGCCACCGCCATCATCACCGAGGCGACCTTGTCGTTCCTGGGGGTGGGCGTGCCGCCGACGGCGCCGTCGCTGGGTACGCTGATCCGTATCGGTAACGACTTCCTGTTTTCCGGCGAATGGTGGATCACCATTTTCCCGGGCGCGGCGCTGGTGCTGCTGGTGCTGTCGGTCAACCTACTGGGTGACTGGCTGCGCGATGCGCTCAACCCGCGGCTGAATTGAGGTAACCATGAGCGCACTTTTAGAAGTCCGCAATCTGCGCGTGGAGTTTCCCACGCGCCGCGGCACGCTACGCGCCCTGGACGATGTGTCCTTTTCCATCCAGGCGGGCGAAGTCCTGGGCGTGGTGGGTGAGTCGGGCGCCGGCAAATCGCTGACCGGCGCGTCCATCATTGGTTTGCTGGAGCCGCCGGGGCGCATCGCCGCAGGCGAGATCCTGCTGGCGGGCCGCCGTATCGACAACCTGCCTGATGAGCAGATGCGCCGCGTGCGCGGACGCGAGATCGGGGCGGTGTTCCAGGACCCGCTGACGTCGTTGAATCCGCTGTACACGGTGGGCCGGCAGTTGGCCGAAACTATCGTCACGCACTTGGATATGACGTGGTCGCAGGCGCGCAACCGCGCGGTGGAGCTGTTGGCGTCGACGGGTATTCCGGCGGCGCGCGAGCGCATTGACCACTATCCGCATCAGTTTTCGGGCGGGATGCGTCAGCGCGTGGTGATTGCGCTGGCGCTGGCGGCCGAGCCCAAGCTGGTGGTGGCCGACGAGCCGACGACGGCGCTGGATGTGTCCATTCAGGCGCAGATCATCGAGCTGCTGAAACGGCTGTGCCGCGAGCATGGCACGGCGGTGATGCTGATCACGCACGATATGGGCGTGATTGCGGAAACGGCCGACCGCGTGGCGGTGATGTACGCGGGCCGCGTGGCCGAGATCGGGCCGGTGGCGGATGTGATTCACAAGCCGCGCCATCCGTATACGTCGGGGCTGATGGGGTCGATTCCGTCGCTGGAAGGGCACACGGAAAGGCTGGTGCAGATTGACGGCAGCATGCCGCGCCTGAACGCGATTCCGCCGGGCTGTGCGTTTAACCCGCGTTGCGGGCAGCGTTTGCCGCGCTGTGCGACGGAGCGCCCCGAGTTGTTGCCAGCGGGCACGTCCCGCGCGGCCTGTTGGTTGCATGACGAAAAAAGTAAGGTGGCCGCATGAGCACGCCTCTGGTTGAAGTGAAGGACGCGGCGCGCTGGTTCGATGTGTCGCCGCCTTGGTTGGAACGCAAGCTGGCGGGCAAGCCGCGGGTGATGCTGCGCGCGGTGGATGGCGTGTCGTTCGAGATTGCGCGGGGCGAAACGTTGGCGCTGGTGGGCGAGTCAGGGTGTGGAAAATCCACGGTGGCGCGGATGCTGGTGGGTTTGTATGGCCTGACGCGGGGGGATATCCGTTTCGATGGGCAGCCGTTGTCGCGGATGTCGGAGAAGGGCGGGCGGGCGTTGCGCAAGCGCTTGCAGATGATTTTCCAGGACCCGTATGCCAGCTTGAATCCGCGTTGGCGCGTGGGCCGCATCATTGCGGAGCCGATGCTGACGCATACGCAGATGACGCCCGACGAACGGGTTGCGCGGGTGAGTGAATTGCTGAAGCAGGTGGGGTTGGACCCGGCGGATCAGGGGCGCTATCCGCATCAGTTTTCGGGCGGTCAGCGCCAGCGCATTTCGATTGCGCGGGCGTTGGCGGTGAATCCGGAATTCCTGGTGTGCGATGAGCCGACGTCGGCGCTGGACGTGTCGGTGCAGGCGCAGGTGCTGAACCTGATGAAGGATCTGCAACGCAAGCTGGGGCTGACTTACCTGTTCATTTCGCACAATCTGGCGGTGGTGCATCACGTGGCGGATCGCGTCGGGGTGATGTATCTGGGGCGGATGGTGGAAGTGGCGCCGCGTGATGAGTTGTTTGCGCGGCCACGGCATCCGTATACGCGGATGCTGCTGGAGGCGATTCCGGATATCAATGGGGCGGGAAAGCCGCGTACCGCGGTGGCCGGGGAAGTGCCGAATCCGTTGAATCCGCCGTCAGGGTGTACGTTTCATCCGCGGTGTCCGCATGCGAATGATCGGTGCCGGGCTGAGGCGCCGGTGGCTCGGTTGGCGGGGGTGTCGGTGGTGGCTTGCCACGCGGTGGAGGAGGGGCGGATTTCGGGGTGAGTTGTTTTTGACGGGTGTTGGTGCTGGGGCGGTTGTTGTTCTTTTGGCGATCGTTGCGCTTAGGGTGATCGTTGTTCTTGTGGCGTCCGTCGCGGTGGGGGGCGGGGTGCGCGGGTCAACGATTGCGGTCCGGAGCCTTCGCTCCGGACTGCCCCTTCGTCATCTTCGTTGTTGCCTGCGGCAACTGCCTTCAGATTCCCTCGGGCGCATCGACTCCCCGCGCACCCCGCCCCCCACCGCGACGGACTCGCGTTGTGCATGAATTGACCGGCCCTGGGGCGGATGGTGTGCTTGGCGTTTTTGCTGCGCGTTTTTTTTGAGTGGGAAGGTCTTGCTGGGCCGCCAAAGCCGGCCGCGCGGGCGGCCTTTTTTGGCATTGGGGTGGCTTGTGGGGTACGGCCGCTGATGGCCGCTTGCGGCGGACGGTGCTGAGTCATTCGTAGGATGGGTGACGCGCGTATTGGCTTGCGCTGTTGCGCTGTTGCGCTCTTGCGCTATTGCGCGATTGTGGATCGCGCTTACCCATCATTGCCGACTTGGTATGACTTCAAATTCAACGGCGCGGTTCTTCTACGCGCTCATACGGCGTGTCGTCGTCTTCATCGTCCTCGTCGTCTTCTTCTTCCTCTTCGTCGTTCTGAACCGGCTGCGGCTCCTCGGTCAACGCGAAGGGCAAGACGTCTTCCAAGCTGTCTGACCACGCGGATTCTTCGCCGTCGTGGTCCAGCTTGATGAATCTTTCGCCTTCGTTCAGCGAAATCTGTACGGCCCACAGGTAAAGGCAGTCGTAGGTGTCGTCGTCAGAATGCGGCAGGCCGCCGCGGTTGCCCAGGATGCGGGAGCCGGCGCCGCCCAGTTGGACGTGGGTCTGGTCTTCTTCGACTTTTGCGTTTTCGTCCAGCGGAACGCCGTAGGTCACCCACTCGGTGCCTTCGTCGCCCAGCACCACTTCGGCCAGGACCGGTTTGCCCAGGTAGGCGCTGAGGGCGTCAGCCGTTTTGGCCAGCATGTCCAGTTCGGATGCGCTGAAGTGGGTGACGGAAGTGGGGGGAGTTGCAGAGGCGGACATGAAATTTCCTGGGCGCGATGAAGCCGCGACGGCACGGCAAAATACATAAGGTCAGGCGACATTGTCGCGCGATCGGCGTTGCAATGCATCGGACGCTTGGATGACGAAGTGGTAAGGCCTTTCAGGCCATGGCCGGTACGCTGCGTTTGCGCACGCTGTCGGGGGATTCGCCGGTCAGCCGCTGGAACATGGCGATGAAGGCGGAGGGTGTGCTGTAGCCCAGTTCGCGCGCTACGGTTTGCACGGGTTGGCCGGCGTCCAGCATGCCGAGTGCGGACACGACGCGCAGGCGTTGGCGCCAGTCGTTGAACGACATACCCAGATGTTGTTGGCAGTGGCGCAGCAGGGTGCGCTCGGTGATGCTGGCGGTGGCGGCCCAGTAGGCGGCGCCGCGTTTGTCGCCGGGGCGGCGCTGTAACGCCGACAGGATGGGGGCCAGCACCGGTTCTGTGGTGGATGGCAGATAGCTCGCGTAGGCGCGGGCCTGGCGGGCTTGGTCGATAACGATCTGCGCCATCCGGCGGTCTTCGGGGGTGGCGGGGTAGCGGATGCCGCGCCGTTCGAAGTCGGCCAGAATCGCGCGCATGACGGGGCTGATCTCAAGGGTGCAGGGCGTATCGGGTAGCCCTGCGCAGGCCTCGGCCGGGATATCGATGCAGGCGTAGTGCACTTCGCCTTCGTTCTGGCAGCAGTGCTCCACATGCGGCGGTATCCAGATGGCGTACTGCGGCGGCGACAGGTAGGTGACGCCGTTGATGCCGATTTCCATGATGCCCGACAGCGCAAAGTTCAGTTCCGCCCACGGCGAGCTGTGGCGCTGCATGCGCGAATGGGGCGTGAAATGCAGGATGCGGCAGGCCAGCGGATAGGGCAGGTGGCCGGCCAGAACCGGGGCGGAATCGGCGAAGTCCATGTCGGAAGTTCGTACGGAAATGTCTGTTTTTCATTATATACAGCATGTCGGACACGCCCTACACTTGCGGCCTATTCCTATCTGGCATTACGCATTCATGACGCGCGCTGACTCTCCCACCATTCCCGCCCGCTATCTGTTGTTTCCGATGCTGGCGGCCCTGATCTGGTCGGTCAATATGATCGTTACCAAGATGGCCGCTGGCGTGATTTCACCTGCCGTGATCGGTTTTTACCGCTGGGCGCTGGCTGGCGTGATGCTGACGCCGTTTGCGCTGCCGGGCGTGTGGGCGCAGCGCCGGCTGATCGTGCCGTACTTGCCCAAGTTCGCGGTGCTGGGCGGTTTGGGGATGGCGCTGTACCAGGGCCTGGCCTATGTGGCGGCGTCCACCACCACCGCGACCAATATGGGCATCATCACGGCGATGATTCCGCTGCTGACCATCGCGGTCGGGACGGTCGTGCTGCGCCAGCGGCCGACGCTGATGGCGATGCTGGGCGGCCTGGTATCGCTGGCCGGGCTGGCGTTGCTGATTGGCGAAGGCGATCCGGCGCGGCTCTTGTCGGTGGGTGCGAACCCGGGTGATCTGCTGATGGGCATGGCCGCGCTGGCCTATGCGCTGTATGGCGTGCTGCTGCGCCGCTGGGGCTTGCCGGTGGGGCCGTGGCAGTCGCTGTATGTGCAGGTGGCGTTTGGCGTGTTGTTCCAGCTGCCCGCGTTTCTGATGGCGGCGCCGTCGCCGCTGAATGCCGACAACGTGCCGCTGGTGCTGTATGCGGCAATTTTCCCGTCGCTGTTTGCGCCGTTCCTGTGGATGCAGGGGGTGAAGCACCTGGGCCCGAACCGCGCCAGTATCTTTTTGAACCTGATGCCGGTGGCCACGGTGGCGATCGCTGCCGTCTTCCTGGACGAAAAGCCGCATATCTTCCATATCGTGGGGGGCGCGCTGGCGCTGGCGGGGGTAATGCTGGCTCAGATGCGCACGCCGCGCCTGGGGTTGCGCACGGGCAAAGCTGGCGGTTGACCGCAGTGTTCCGTCCCTGACGCACGCCTGTCAGGGTTCCGGCCTACAATCGACGGTTCATCAGCTTTCTTTCCCTATACGAGCCCATGGCCCAATACGTCTACACCATGAACCGCGTCGGCAAGATCGTGCCGCCCAAGCGGCAGATTTTGCGTGATATCTCGCTTTCGTTTTTTCCTGGCGCCAAGATCGGCGTGCTGGGCCTGAACGGCTCGGGCAAGTCGACGCTGCTGAAGATCATGGCTGGCGTCGATAAAGAGATCGAAGGCGAAGCCATTCCCATGCCGGGCCTGAACATCGGCTATCTGCCGCAGGAACCGCAACTGAACCCCGAGCACACGGTGCGCCAATCGGTCGAAGAAGGCCTGGGCGCCGTCGTCACCGCCAAGAAGCGCCTGGACGAGGTCTACGCCGCTTACGCCGAGCCCGACGCCGACTTCGACGCGCTGGCCGCTGAACAAGCCGATCTGGAAGCCATCATCGCCGCCGCCGCCTCCAGCGGTTCGGACGATATCGAGCACCAGATGGAAATCGCCGCAGACGCCCTGCGTCTGCCGCCCTGGGACGCCATCGTCGGCAATCTGTCGGGGGGTGAAAAGCGCCGCGTGGCCCTGTGCCGCCTGCTGCTGTCCAAGCCCGACATGCTGCTGCTTGACGAACCCACCAACCACTTGGACGCCGAAAGCGTGGAATGGCTGGAGCAATTCCTGCACAAGTTCCCCGGCACCGTCGTTGGCGTGACCCACGATCGCTACTTCCTGGATAACGCCGCTGAGTGGATTCTGGAACTGGACCGCGGCTACGGCATTCCCTGGAAGGGCAACTACAGCTCGTGGCTCGAGCAAAAAGAAGACCGCCTGAAGCAGGAAGAATCCTCGGAATCGGCCCGCCAGAAGACGATCAAGAAAGAACTGGAGTGGGTGCGTCAGAACCCGAAGGGCCGTCAGGCCAAGGCCAAGGCGCGTCTGGCCCGCTTTGAGGAACTGTCGTCCTATGAATACCAGAAGCGCAACGAAACCCAGGAAATCTTCATTCCGGTGGGCGAGCGTCTGGGTAACGAGGTCATTGAATTCAACAACGTCAGCAAGGCGTATGGCGATCGCCTGTTGATCGACAACCTCAGCTTCAAGATCCCGCCGGGCGCCATCGTTGGCATCATCGGCGCGAACGGCGCCGGTAAGTCCACGTTGTTCCGCATGATCGCCGGCCGCGAACAGCCGGATTCGGGCGAAGTCACCATCGGCCAGACCGTGAAGCTGGCCTATGTGGACCAGTCGCGCGATGCGCTGGAAGACAAGAAGACGGTGTTTGATGCGGTAGCCGACGGCGCCGACATCCTGACCGTGGGCAAGTTCGAAATGTCGTCGCGCGCCTATCTGGGCCGCTTCAACTTCAAGGGCGGCGACCAGAACAAGGTGGTGGGCCAACTGTCGGGCGGTGAACGCGGCCGTCTGCACATGGCCAAGACGCTGATCGCGGGCGGCAACGTGCTGCTGCTTGACGAACCGTCCAACGACCTCGACGTTGAGACGCTGCGCGCGCTGGAAGACGCCTTGCTGGAGTTCCCCGGCAGCGTCATGGTCATCAGCCACGATCGCTGGTTCCTGGACCGTATCGCCACGCACATCCTGGCGTTCGAAGGCGATTCGCAAGTGGTGTTCTTCGACGGCAACTACCAAGAGTACGAAGCCGACAAGAAGCGCCGCCTGGGCGAAGAAGGCGCCAAACCCAAGCGCCTGCGCTACAAGGCTCTGAAGTAAGCCTTGCGGTAAAGCAGTCTGAGAAATCCCGGCCGATGCGCCGGGATTTTTTTGTGCGGTCTATATTCGGAATGATGCTCTACGATTCGGATCGCAATTCGCCGCGGCAGGCACAAAGCCACGCCGCGATGGTGCTAGCTCGGCTGGGTGGCTGTTCGCCAGCGTTGGGCCCGCTGCCGCGCAGGCGGATGGCGTTATCCTACAACTTCAACCTGGAGCCTTCGACCATGCTGCTGCACGCCTCCGATTCCACTTTCCTCATCGTTGATATGCAGGGCCGGCTGATGCCGGTCATCCATGACAACGAGGCCGTGCTGAACTCCACGCACAAGCTTGCGCAAGCCGCGAGGCTGCTGGATGTGCCGGTGATCGCCACCGAACATCACAGCAAGATGCTTGGCGTCACGGTCGACCCGCTGCGCGACATTGTGCAGTCGACGTTTCAGAAGATGCATTTTTCTTCTGCGCGCGAACCCGGCTTTGAAGCGTGGTTGCCCGCCGCGCGCAAGACCATTCTGGTGGCAGGTTGCGAGGCGCATATCTGCGTGCTGCAAACCGTGATCGGCTTGGCGGACATGGGCTACAAGGCGGTGTTGGTGTCTGACGCCGCCGGCTCGCGCAAGCCTGCTGATCATCATGCCGCGTTGCGCCGTGCGCGTGCGCGTGGTGCGGATATCGTCACATCGGAAATGGCCATATTTGAGTGGATGGAGACTTGCGAGCATCCGCGCTTTCGTGATGTGTTACGTCTGGTCAAATAGCCGATGGGGCCTGCAACATTGCCCCCAGAGGCGCGCAAAGATTCTCTCGCTGTTTGACACAATTCCTGGGCAAACCTAACACCGCTTGTCGCGATATTTTGAGATCCTGAAGTTTCTAAACCCAAAAGGGGATCGCGCGCTCGCGTTAGGTCCATGGTGCGGCCCCTGGGTATAAGAATAGGAGCCTCATCATGAAAATCGCATCTCTTTCCAAAATCTGTATCGCCGTGGCGATGACCGCCGCAATGGCCGGCTGCTCGTCCTGGGACGGCATGAGCCATCGTCAAAAGAGCACGGTGGGCGGGGCCGCATTGGGCGGTGTCGCAGGCGCCGTGATCACCAACGGCGGCGTGCTCGGTACGGTTGGCGGAGCAGCGATCGGTGGCGTGATCGGCGATCAGGTCGGCAAGCGCTAAGCGTCTGCCCGCCATGCAAAACGCCCGGCATTGCCGGGCGTTTTTTTATGGCCGTTGTGGTGGACGCGCGCCAGCAGAGGCCGGCGCGGCCACGCCGCATCACGTATCGTTCTGCGGCATCTCGATCTTCACTTCCAACACTTCCAGCGTGTCCTGGCGTTCCAGGTGAACCTTGATGTCTTCAGGGTTGATCTTCACGTATTTTGAGATCACGGCGATAAGTTCCTGCTGCAACTGCGGCAGGTAGTCGGGCGAGTCGCCGCGGCCCCGCTCGTGGGCCAGGATGATCTGCAACCGTTCTTTGGCAACGGACGCGGACGATTTCTTTTGACCAAGCAGAAACGACAGGAAGGACATTGCTTACTTGCCTCCGAACAGGCGTTTCAGAAGACCGGGCTTTTCGTAGTCGGTAAAGCGCAGGGCCTTGTCTTCGCCAAGGTAACGGGCCACGACGTCCTTGTAGGCTTCGGAGACGTCCGTGTCTTTCAGGTGGATGGCCGGCAGGCCTTGGTTCGACGCTTGCAGCACCGCTTCCGATTCGGGGATGACGCCGATCAGCTTGATGCGCAGGATGTCTTCGATGTCGCCCAAGGACAGCATTTCGCCGTCGACCACGCGCTTCGGGTTGTAGCGCGTGAGCAGCAGGAATTCCTTGACCGGATCGCCGCCGTCAACGGCGCGCTTGGACTTGGCCGCCAGGATGCCCAGGATGCGGTCAGAGTCACGCACTGACGACACTTCGGGGTTCGTGACGACGAGTGCGTCGTCGGCGAAGTAGGCGGCCATCAGCGCGCCCGTTTCGATGCCGGCGGGCGAGTCGCAGACGATGTACTCGAAGCCCATTTCCTTCAGGTCGTTGATGACCTTTTCCACGCCTTCCTGCGTCAGCGCGTCTTTGTCGCGCGTTTGCGAGGCGGGCAGGATGAACAGGTTTTCAAGCTGCTTGTCCTTGATCAGTGCCTGGTTGAGGGTAGCTTCGCCCTGGATCACATTGACGAAGTCGTACACCACGCGACGCTCGCAGCCCATGATGAGGTCGAGATTGCGCAGGCCGACATCGAAGTCGATGACAGCGGTCTTGTGGCCCCGCATCGCGAGGCCCGCGGAAAAACTGGCGCTCGTCGTGGTTTTACCCACGCCGCCTTTGCCGGAAGTCACCACAACAATGCGTGTCATGACGATCAAACCCTTATGTTCGAATAAATCGCGTTATCGTAAAGCAAAAAGCCCGTGTAAGGCTTCTTACAGAATGTGTTGAGACGTTCGTGGCGCCGCGCAAAAACGATCTACGGTTTCAGCGCTTCGATGCGTAACGTATCGCCGTCCAGGCGAATCAAGGCCGGCTGATTTTGCAGTGTCCGGTCGAGCTTGTCTTCCACCACGCGGTACACGCCAGCCACGGCCAGCAGCTCGGCATCCAGATGCGTTGTGAAGATGCGCGCCGACGTGTCGCCGCGCGCGCCAGCCATGGCCTTGCCGCGCAACGGGCCGTACACGTGCACGTTGCCGTCGGCGATAACTTCGGCGCCCTGGCTCACCATGCCGATCACGACAAGGTCCGTGTGGCGCGCGTAAACGCGCTGGCCGGAACGCAAGGGCTTGGTGATGACCAGCGCCGACGCCGAATGCGGGGCGGCTTGCGTGGGGCTGGGCGCGGACGTGGTGCTGCTGGCTTCGCGACCCGGCATCGGTTCGGCCGATGCGGACTTGGCCGGCGTTGCTGCGGTATCTGCTGCTGCGCCATCAGCGGCCGACGTGTCGGTGGGCGCGGGCGCGGTTTCAACGGCTGCGGCCGGCACCGAGGGCACGGGCGTCGACACGTCGTTCGGCGGCGCGGTGTCCACGACGGGGGCGGGGCGGGCGGCGGGGGTGGACAGTTCCACCGGCGTCAGGCCGGCCTCGCGTGCGGCCTTCAGGTTCGCGCCTTCGGCCACCACGCCGATCGGGGGCAGGTTATGGGCGCGCAGCGCGGCGACCAGCGCCGTCCAATCGATCTTCTCGTCGACGCGGCTGGCGTCGATGACCACGGGTTCGTTCTCGAAGAAGCTGCCGGCATCCGCCATGCGCTTGGCCAGCGCGGCGGTAAGGCGTTCGGGGTCTGCGCTGTGCAGAACCACCCGGATGGCATACAGGGTGGCGCTTTTGAAGTCCAGGGCTAGAGATTCAGTGTTCATCTTGATTGTGGCTGGCGGTTCGCAACGCCAGGAAAACGGCGCGCGCAACCGGCTGCGGGATGTCGGGCATGATAACCCGCTACGGGGTGGGGTGCGCAGGGGGGAAGACGAAAGAAAAAGGCGCCCGAAGGCGCCTTTTTCCGTGTTACGCACGCGTGGCGGGTCAGCCTTGCGCCCACGAGTCGCGCAGCGTCACGATGCGGTTGAGCACCGGCGCGGCTTCCGTGGATTCCTTCAGGTCGGCCGTGAAGTAGCCCAGGCGTTCGAACTGCCAGGTGGCGCCCGGCGTGGCGACGGTGCCCGGTTCCAGCCAGGCGGTGACGGTCTGCTTGGAGTTCGGGTTCAGGCAGGCCAGGAAGTCCTTGTCGCCGCCATCGGGACGCGCATCGGCGAACAGGCGGTCGTACAGGTGGATCTGGGCCGGCACCGCGTGGGCCGCGCTGACCCAGGTGATGTTGCCCTTGACCTTGACGCTGTCTGCACCCGGCGTGCCGCTTTTGGTTTCCGGCAGGTATTCAGCTTGCACTTCGACGACTTCGCCGGCTTCGTTCTTGGTGAAGCCGGTGCAGCGCACGACGTAGCCGTACTTCAGGCGCACGGTGTTGCCGGGGAACAGGCGGAAATACTTCTTCGGTGCTTCTTCGCGGAAGTCGTCGCGTTCAATCCAGAGCTCGCGCGACAGCGGGAATTCGCGCACGCCCGCTTCCGGGTCATGCGGATTGCGCGGCGCCGTGCAGGTTTCGGACTGGCCTTCCGGATAGTTCGTGATGACGAGCTTGATCGGGTCCAGCACGGCCACCGAGCGGGCGGCGATGGGGTCGAGATCGTCGCGCACGGCTTGTTCGAGCAGGCTGTAGTCGATACGCGAGTCGGACTTGGACACGGCGGTGCGGTCGCAGAACAGGCGGATCGAGGCCGGCGTGTAGCCGCGGCGGCGCAGGCCGAAGATGGTCGGCATGCGGGGGTCGTCCCAGCCGTCCACATGGCCTTCGCGCACCAGTTGCAGCAGTTTGCGCTTGCTGGTGACGACGTAGCTCAGGTTCAGGCGGGCGAATTCATATTGGTGCGGCAGCGGCTGGGCCAGCTTGCCGAGCTCTGCCAGGCGCGTGAGTATCCAGTCGTAGAACGGGCGCTGATCTTCGAATTCCAGCGTGCAGACGCTGTGCGTGATGCCTTCCAGCGCGTCTTCCACCGGGTGGGCCCAGCTGTACATCGGGTAGATGCACCACTGGTTGCCCGTGCGGTGGTGGGTCGCGTGGCGCACGCGGTACATGACCGGGTCGCGCAGGTTGATGTTCGGCGAGGCCATGTTGATCTTCGCGCGCAGCACCAGGCTGCCGTCCGGATGCTTGCCGTCGCGCATTTCACGCAGCAGGGTGATGGACTCGGCGGCCGGGCGGTTGCGCCAGGGCGAGTCGGTGCCGGGTTCGGTCAGCGTGCCGCGGTTGGCGCGGATTTCTTCGGGGCTTTGCTCATCGACGTAAGCGTGGCCGGCTTCGACCAGGGCTTCGGCGAACTCGTACATATAGCCGAAGTAATCGCTGGCGAAGTACAGGTTTTCCTGGCCGTTGTCGGCCTTCCAGTCAAAGCCCAGCCAGTGCACGGCTTCGATGATGGCGTCGACGTATTCCTGGTCTTCTTTCTCGGGGTTGGTGTCGTCAAAACGCAGGTGACAGACACCGCCGAAATCGCGCGCCAGGCCGAAGTTCACGCAAATGCTCTTGGCGTGACCGATGTGCAGGTAGCCGTTGGGCTCCGGCGGGAAGCGCGTGCGGATACGGGCGGCGTCCAGCTGCCCCTGTTCCTGCACGGCGGCCGGGCCAGGCTTGCCCGCCCAGCGTTTGCCCTGGAAGCGGTTGGCTTCAAGGTCGTCCTGGACGATGTTAAGCAGGAAATTGGATGCAGCAGGGGTCGGCGTCGTGGCGGAGGTCATTCTTGAAAGAATAGGAAAAAGCGGCGACAAAGCGTCAATTTTGCCACGTTCCGCCTCAGGGGCCTTTTTAGACCCGGTTCAAGCGGTTTCAAACTGCCCCCATTGTCTTGTAACTGGCTCTACACTACGGCCCATTATGGATATATCCACCCTTTCCCTGGCCCGTGCGCAGTTCGTGGCCAGCCTGAGCTTTCTGGCGCTTTTCCTGGCCGTTTCCCTGGCGCTTGCGTGGGTGCTGCTGTTTTTCAAAGTGCGCGCCCGGTGGTCGGGCCGCGGCGGCTGGACCGCCGCTTACCGCTTCTGGGTGCGAATTTTCGCCCTGGCCTTCGTGCTGACCCTTGCGGCCAGCGTGCCCGTGCTGATTCAGATCGGCAGCCTGTGGGCCGGCCTCATGGACAAGATCGGTAACGTCGCCGGCCCCTTGCTGGGTTACGGCATCCTGTCCGTCTTCATCTTGAAGTCGTGTTTCCTGGGCGTCATGCTGTTCGGCCAGCGCCGCGTGTCCGACTTCGCGCACACGCTGGCGGTGCTGATGGTGGCCGTGGGCCAGCTGGTGGCGGTGTTCTGGGTGCTGGCCCTGCAATCCTGGATGCAAACGCCCGACGGCGCGATTCTTGTCGATGGCCGCTACCAGGTCTATGACTGGGTGGCCGTGGTGCTGAACCCGTCGGTGGGATGGCGCATGGCCGTGGTGGTGGTCGGCGCGGCGCTGGCCGCCGCGTTCCTGATGATGGGCGTCACCGCCTTGCAGGCGCTGCGCCGCCCGCTGGGTGATGGGGAACGCAATACCTTCAAGACCGCGCTGGTGATTGCGGTGGTGGCTGCGTTCTTGCAGGTGCCGGTGGCAACAGGCGCGGGTCAGATGGTGGCCAAGTTGCAGCCTGCCAAGGCTGCTGCGGCCGCGGGCTATTGGGAAAGTGGCTCGGAGCCGCAACTGGTGCTGTTCGGCTGGCCCGATGCGCGTGCCCATACCAACGTGTCTGACCTGACGATCCGCAACGCAGGCGGCATGTGGCTGCACCGCAATGCGGACGGCACCTATCAGGGCCTGGACAAGTATTCCGGCATGCTGCCGCCGGTTGCGCTGACCTTCTGGTCATTGCGGGTGGCGGTCGGGCTGGGTCTGTTGATGCTGGCGGTGGCGTGCGTGACCTTTCTGATGACGTTCCGCCGCGGGCTGGACCCGTCGACGCTGCCTGTCTGGTGGCAGCGCGTGCTGTGCACCATGATGTTCTCGGGCGGCATTGCCGTCGTGGCGGGATGGTGGGTATCCATCATCGGGCTGCAACCGTTTGCCGTGAACGGCACCATCACGCAGTCTGAGGTGCTGGGGCAGATTCCGTCCAGCACCGTGCTGTACGGGCTGCTGGGGTATGGCCTGCTGTATGCCTTGCTGCTGGCCGCCTTCGCGGGCATGTTGTTCCATGCCGCGCGCTACGGCGTCGTGCCGGTGCGCAAATTGGGCGGAGGTACGCCATGATCGCCATGCTTGCCGCATCGCAGGGGCTGAGCCCCGAAGACCCTTCCTTCTGGATGCCGCTGGCCTTCATGGGCTTGCTGTTCGTGGTGATTGCCGCCGGCATGGTGCTCGACGGCTTCGACCTGGGCGTGGGCATCCTGCTGCAATTGGCGCCCGAGCACGAGCGCGGCCGCATGATGTCTCTGTTAAGCCCCTGGCGCGACGCCAATGAGTTCTGGCTGCTGCTGGGCATGGGGCTGTTCGCGTCGGCCTTTCCCTTTGCGTGGGGCGCCGTGCTGGGCAAGCTGTACGGGCCGCTGACCTTCATGGTGCTGGGCGTGGTGCTGCGCAGCGTGTCGTTTGAATTCCGCATCCGCGCCCGCAATGAAAGCAAACCGCGCTGGATCTTCGGGTTCTGGGCAGGCTCGATCATCACCGCTTTCGGCCAAGGCATGCTGCTGGGCCGCATCGCCACCGGGTATCAATCTGATGCCGGCTACGGCTGGTTCGCGATGTTCGTCGGGCTATGCGCCGTGGCGGCCTATGTGTTGCTGGGCGCGTCGTGGCTTGTCATGCGCGTGGATGGCGACCTTCAACGCCGCGCCGCCAACTGGGCGCGCCACGCGATTCGCTGGACAGCGGTGGGCATGGTGTCGATCGCCGTCACGCTGGGCCTGGCCAATGCGGGCATCTTCTACAAGTGGAGCAACATCGCCCACCTGAGCCTGGCGGCCACGGTCTGGGTGCTGATGCTGGCGGGCTACGTGGCGGCAGAAATGCTGCTGGCGCGTCTGCCCGGCAAGGCCGACCGCTTCAGCTGGCTGCCGTTCGTGCTGTGCGTGGCGTTGTTCCTGCTGATGCTGAGCGGCCTGGCATACAGCCTGTTCCCGTACCTGATCCTGGACGACATGACGCTTTGGGATGGCGCGGGCGCGCTGGGTTCGATGCGCTTGGTGCTGGCCGGGGCGGTCGTGGGGATACCGGTGGTGCTGGTGTTCAACATCCTGGCTTACCGCTCGGTCTTCGGCAAGGAACGCGGCCCGGTGCCGCTGCTGCCGCCGCCGTCGTATTGATGGGGCCTGGCCCTGGCGTAGGATGGGTGAAGCGCAAGAGAGCGAGGCCAAGAACCCCGATCTCGAACGCGCGGAACCCATCAAACAACATCTGATTCTTCTCGGACTCGGCCACAACGTAAGCGCTGCTTCATGGGTTGCGCGCGTGCGCCAGCCGTTTTCTACGGGCGGGCCGCTCGCGCTACACCCATCCTACAAAACCGGTTTGGCCACGCGTTGCAGGATCTCTTCGCCGTAGGCTTCGAGCTTGCGCGCGCCGACGCCGCTGATGTGGCTGAGCGCATCCATCGAGTCGGGCTGAGCCAGGGCGATTTCGCGCAGCGTTGCATCGTGGAAGATGACATACGCGGGCACGCCGTGGCTCTTGGCGACTTCGCCGCGCCACGCGCGCAACGCTTCGAACACGGGTTGCAGTTCGGCCGGCAGGTCGATAGCCGCGGCCTTGGGGCGGCCACTGCTGGTTTTGCCTGACCGGGTTTTCTTTTCGGATTCGCGCCGCAGCATCAGCTGGCGTTCACCCTTCAACACGGCGCGGCTGCCTTCGGTCAGCGCCAGCGTGCCGAACCCTTCGTTGTCTACCGTCAACAGGCCCTGCGCCAGCAGTTGGCGCAGCACGCCGCGCCAGGCGGTGTCGCTCAGGTCTTCGCCCACGCCAAAAACGCTAAGCGTTTCATGGCCGTGCTGCTTGGTGCGGTCGGTGACTTTGCCGCGCAGGATGTCGATGATGTGGCCGGCGCCGTAACGCTGGCCACGTTCTTTCCACAAGCGGTACACGGCCGACAGCACTTTCTGCGCGGCGACGGTGCCGTCCCACGCTTGCGGCGGTTCCAGGCAGACGTCGCAGTTGCCGCAGGCGGTGATCTGCTGGCCGAAGTACGCCAGCAGCCGCACGCGCCGGCATTCCACGGTTTCGCACAGGCCCAGCATGGCGTCCAATTGCTGGCCCAGCCGGCGGCGATAGGATTCGTCGCCGGGGGATTCGTCGATCATTCGGCGCTGTTGCACCACGTCTTGCAGGCCATAGGCAAGCCACGCGGTGGCGGGCAGGCCGTCGCGGCCGGCGCGGCCGGTTTCCTGGTAGTAGCCTTCGACGGACTTGGGCAGATCGATGTGGGCCACGAAGCGCACATCGGGCTTGTCGATGCCCATGCCGAAGGCGATGGTGGCCACCATGACCACGCCGTCTTCGCGCAGGAACCGGGACTGGTTGGCCGCGCGCACCTGCGGGCTGAGCCCGGCGTGGTAGGGCATCGCGTCGATGCCCTGGTTGCAGAGGAATTCGGCGGTTTCTTCCACCCGCGCCCGCGACAAGCCATACACCACGCCGGACTCGCCGTCGTGTTCGGTGCGGATCATGTCCAGCAGCTGCTTGCGCACCTCGTTCTTTTCGATGATGCGATAGCGGATGTTCGGGCGGTCAAAGCTGGAAACGAAATGGCGGGCGTCGTCCAGTTGCAGGCGCTGGGCGATCTCGGCGCGCGTATCGGCCGTGGCCGTGGCCGTGAGCGCAATGCGCGGCACGTCTGGCCAGCGCTCGTGCAGCATCGACAGGCCCAGGTATTCCGGCCGGAAATCGTGCCCCCATTGCGAGACGCAGTGCGCTTCGTCGATGGCGAACAGCGCGATGCGGCCGCGTTCAAGCAGCTGCAGGCAGCGGTCGGTCAACAGGCGTTCGGGGGCGACGTACAGCAAGTCGAGCTCGCCCGCCAGAAACGCCTGTTCGACGTCGCGGGCCACGCGCCACTCTTGCGTGGAGTTCAGGAACGCGGCGCGCACGCCAAGTTCGGTCAGCGCGTCGACCTGATCCTGCATCAGCGCGATCAGCGGCGACACGACAATACCGGTGCCTTCGCGCACCAGTGACGGGATCTGATAACAGAGCGATTTCCCTCCGCCCGTGGGCATGAGGACCAGCGCGTCACCGCCGTCGATCACTTGTTCGACAATGGCTTGCTGGTCGCCGCGGAAGGATTCGTAACCGAAAACGCGCTGCAATACGCCGAGGGCGCGCGCGTCAGACATGGGGGTAGGCCGGAAGCATCATGGCAGGGATTTTAAGCCGCAATTCCCGGACGCCTCTTTTACCGGGATATTTCCGTCCGGGTGGCGGTCCGGGTGGCGGTCCGGTCAACCGGCGGTCGGGCATTCGCGCTCGCGGGAGTGCCGGCGCTCCCGCGATCCCTACCAGCTCAGCCAGGTCCCGCGCATGAACGTATCCACGGGCATGCTCAGGTTGGCGCGCCACTCGTAGTTGCCCGAGATGATGTCGCGGTCGGCCCCGACGGCCAGCTTCACCTTGGGCGCCACGAACATGCTGTGCGACAGGCCCACGCGCTGCTCGGCCAGCGTGGACCCTTCATGCAGCCCCGAGTATGTGCCGCTGAACGTGCCCCATCCGGTGATCGGCACGCCGGCCGACAAGGTGTTGCGGGACTGCGGGGCCGAGGCCACGCCGCCGGAATACGTCGACAGGTCGCCAAAGCCGGCGCCGATCTGTTCGTTTGTGTAGCCCAGGTTCACTGTGTCGGCCACGTCCACGCTGTAGCCGATGCGGTAGCGCCAGGCGTTGGAGGCGTCAAACGTGCTTTGCGTGGCGCCAGCCTGGAAGGTGCCATATTCGCCCGCCGCATACGTGGTGCCCATCCCGCGGGTGGTCAGCGACGGGGCGCTTTGCATCTGGCCTTCGACGGTCAGGGCGGGGGTCAGGCCGTAGCGCACGCTGCCTGTGCCGACCGAGGCGCCATAGTCCACCGCCCCAGAGCTGGCGGTGGGGTCCATGCGGTTCAGCTTGCCGACCGACGAAGAGTAGCCGAAGCTGCCCTCGGGCACGGTCGCGCTGGACCCCGCCCAGTTCGCGATCTGCAAGCCGCCCACCGGCGCGCTGCTGCCCCAGACGGGTGCATTGGCGTTGATGTTGCCCACCGTCACTGACGGGCCGGTGGTGTTGCGGTAGACCCAGTTGCGGTCGCCTGCATAGCGCAGGCCATCTTGGCCGCTGACGGAGGCAAACCAGGGGCTGGAAGGGCGCGAGACGCCCGAAATCACCACGACCGGGATGCGGGGGATGTCGCCCGTGTCCAGCGCAAAGTCGTAGTCCGGCGGGGTTTCCTCGGGCGCCGCAGCGGAATCCGCCGTGGGCGCCGAAGCGGTCAGCTCGCAGCCCAGCGGCGAGGAGCCGGCCGCACCATTCGCAGTGGCCTGGCCCGGGGCGGGTCCGGCCTGAGCCGCTCCAACCTGAGCCGCCCCAACCTCGGCGGCGCCAACCTCGGCGGCCCCAACCTCGGCGGCCCCATTCAGGCTCGACCCCAGCCCGGGAATGGGATCGGCGTCGCCGCTGCCCCCGGTGCCTTGCACCGAGGTGTCCATGGCCGGTTCCGCCACCATCAAATCGCAGGGGGCCGGGTCCAACGGCACGGCGCGCGCATCAATCGACGGCGCGGGACGCACGGGGATGGGTTGCACCGGGGACAGAACCCCAATGCCGCGCGCGACCAGCACCGGTCTGCCCGCAGCGGGCGTACCGGCAGCGGGCATACCGGCGGCGGGCGTACCGGCAGCGGGCGTGGATTCGGAATAGGGGGGCGCATAGAGGGTGTCGCCAATCGCTGCGGCCAGCGGGCAGAACAAACCCGCCGCCAGTGCCGCGTGCAACAACCGTCTGCGCCACTTTGCAGGGGCGACCATACGGACCAGTGTAAATAGGGGGCGTTACCGTAGCTGTAAACGATTTTTAGTAAACCGGACGAGCGGCAAGGCCGGCGGCTATTTTAGGGCCAGTCCAAGGCGAACCGCACGCGCGCCGCAACGGCTTGGAAAACCCGCCGTACATCGTGCAACAGGTGTATTTCAGTTGATTTCTTGCCCCTTGCGGCGGAACGCGCCGCGCCGCACTATGGCATCCATGGACAATCCCCACACCAAGCTGCTGGTCGTTGACGACGACCCGGCCCTGCGCCAACTGCTGGCCGACTATCTGAACCGGCACGGCTACGACACCCTGCTGGCGCCGGACGCCACCGATTTGTCATCGCGCATCACCCGCTATGCGCCCGATCTGCTCGTGCTTGACCGCATGCTGCCAGGCGGCGATGGCGCCGATGCCTGCCGCCGCCTGCGCGAGCAGGGCGAAGACATCCCCGTCATTCTCCTGACCGCCCGAGATGAAGCGGTGGACCGCATCATCGGCCTGGAAGCCGGCGCCGACGACTACGTGGGCAAGCCCTTCGACCCGCGTGAACTGCTGGCCCGCATTGAAGCCGTGCTGCGCCGCAAGCGCGGCCCGTCCGCGCTGACGAAGGACGCGCCCGTCACGTTCGGCCCCTTCCTGTTTGACCCGTCCACCCGCCAACTGTCGCGCGAAGGCACGGTGGTCAAGCTGACCGGCGGCGAAATCAATCTGCTGGAAGCCCTGGTGCGCAACGCGGGCAAGCCGCTGTCGCGCGAACGCCTGCTGGCGCTGGCCCGCGATGACGACGCCGGTGAACGCAACGACCGCGCCATCGACATCGCCATCCTGCGCCTGCGCCGCGTCATCGAAGACGACCCCAAGCAGCCGCGCTGGATTCAGACCGTCTGGGGCATTGGCTACCGGTTCTCGCCCTGATGCGTTTTTCCCCCGGCTTTCTGGTGCCGCGTTCGCTGCGGGCACGTCTGATCCTGCTGATCCTTGGGTCGGTGCTGCTGACCCAGGCGGCCACGCTGGTGACGGTGTCGTACTTCCGGCACAAGTTCATGGAAGACGTGGCCATCGGCTATATCGTCACCACGATCCGCACGCTGCGTGCAGCCTTGTCCGAAGTGCCTGCCGAAGACCGCGCCGATTTCGTGCGCACCGCGTCGCAGAACCAATGGCGGCTGTGGTCGCGCGTGTTGCCGGCTGAAGCCAAGTTGCAGCGCTTCAATGGCCGCCGTCCGCCGCCACCCCCGCGTTCTGCCCCCCGTCCGCCCCCGCCTCCGCCCGCTGACGCCCGTCCGGGCGGGATGCCGCCGCCGCCCGACGTCCGCGGCGAAGAGCACGACGACGATAACGGGCGGGACGACACGCGCGTGGCCGAGCAACGCGATGCGGACCACGCCGCGCATGAAGAACGCATGCGCCGCTACAAGCCCGAGCCCGACGACATCCGCCGTGATTTGCGCGTGCTGGTGCAACTGCTGAACGAACGGCTGAACGATGGCACCCGCGTGGCGCTGTCACGTGGCCCCGCACCCGAGATCTTCATTTCGCTGGCGCCCAACTCCGCCAGCGAAGACGTGCCGCGCCTGCGCGAATGGCTGGTCATTCCGCTTGACCGCCTGGACCCGCCCGTGGCGACCCCCTTCATCGCCGCCTGGCTGGGCGGGCTGGGTCTGTTGCTGCTGCTGGCTGTGGGTTTCTCGTGGCATATCACGCGCCCCATCACCCGGCTGGCCGATGCTGCCGACCGCCTGGCTGCCGGGCAGCCGCAGCGCGTGGAGCCCTCGGGGCCGCATGAAACCCGTGCGCTGGGCGTGCGGTTTAACGCGATGCTGGACGCGCTGGCGGAGTCCGATTCCGTGCGGCGCACGCTGTTGTCGGGCCTGCCGCACGACTTGAAGGGGCCGCTGTCGCGCATGTGGCTGCGCATCGAGCTTGCCGACGATTCCAAGCTGAAGGAAGGTCTGCGCACCGATCTGCAAGACATGCAGCACATGGTCGACCAGTTCATCGGCTTCGTGCGCGGCACCGACCCTGCCGCGTACCGTTACGCGTCAATGGTGCTGTCCGATTGGCTGACCGAACGCGTGGGCGCCTGGCAGGGCGCGGGTACGGACATCCATCTGAAAACGGTGGACGACGACGCGCCGTTGGTCGTGCAGGCCGACGCCGTGGCGCTGGGCCGCTTGCTGGACAACCTGATCGGCAATGCGCTGAACCACGGCGCGCCGCCGGTAGACGTCAACCTGCGCCGCGAAGACCGCTACGCGGTGCTGGACGTGGCGGACCATGGCCCCGGCATCGTGCCAGACCGCCGCCAGGAAGCGCTGCGGCCGTTCAGCCGGCTGGACGACGCGCGCACGCGCACGGGCAGCGTGGGCCTGGGCCTGGCGTTGGCCGAAGCCATCGCGCGCGCGCATGGCGGTTCGCTGGAACTGCTTCAGGCGGAATCCGGCGGTTTGTGCGTGCGGGTGAAGCTGCCGCTGTCATCGGAAACGGTTTAAGGGAATAGGGCGGCCCAGGCGCTCCCGCCTCGCCAGCCGCGGGGCGTCCCCTCCCGCTGGCCCCTGGTGGCCGCTCCCGATGGCCCCTGGTGGACCCCTCCATACGGTACGATGCATCCTGCTTCTTCCCTTGTCGTTTCCGCACCATGGCCATTCAGTCCGATTCCCTGTCCTCCCGTCCCGACGCGCCCCGTATCGTGGCGCCTCAACCGGTGTCGCCCAACGAGGAATCGATCGAACGCGCCTTGCGTCCCAAGGCGCTTCAGGAATACGTTGGCCAGCAGCGTGCGCGCGAACAGCTCGAGATCTTCATCGCCGCCGCCCGCAAGCGCGGCGAGGCCTTGGACCACGTGCTGCTGTTCGGCCCCCCGGGCCTGGGCAAGACCACGCTGGCCCACATCATTGCGCACGAAATGGGCGTGCAATTGCGCCAGACGTCCGGCCCGGTGCTGGAGCGTCCGGGCGACTTGGCCGCGCTGCTGACCAACCTGGAAAAGAACGACGTCCTGTTCATCGATGAAATCCATCGCCTGTCGCCGGTGGTCGAGGAAATTCTTTACCCGGCGCTTGAAGATTTTCAGATCGACATCCTGATCGGTGAGGGCCCGGCCGCGCGCAGCGTGAAGCTGGACCTGCAACCGTTCACGCTGGTGGGCGCCACCACGCGCGCGGGCATGTTGACCAATCCGCTGCGCGACCGCTTCGGCATCGTGTCCCGGCTTGAGTTCTACAACGCCACCGACCTTGGCCACATCGTGACGCGCAGCGCGGGTCTGCTCAACGCGGGCATCACGCCTGACGGCGCAGCCGAAGTGGCGCGCCGCGCCCGTGGCACGCCCCGTATCGCCAACCGCCTGTTGCGCCGTGTGCGCGACTATGCCGAGGTCAAGGCCAGCGGCACCATCGATGCGGACGTTGCCGGCCGCGCGTTGGCCATGCTGGAAGTGGACCCGCAAGGTTTGGACCTGATGGACCGCAAGCTGCTGGAAGCCATCATCCACAAGTTCGACGGCGGGCCGGTGGGTGTGGACAGCCTGGCCGCCGCCATCGGCGAAGAGCGCGACACGATCGAAGACGTCATCGAACCGTACCTGATCCAGCACGGCTACCTGCAACGCACGCCGCGCGGCCGCACGGCCACGTTGACCACATGGCGCCATCTGGGCCTGACGCCGCCTGCCGGCGTGTCCACCGGCAGCGGTGAACTCTTCGGCAAGTAGGCGCGCGCGGCGCGCATTTTGTGTGGCGCGCATTTCGCGTGGCGCGCATTCGCGTGACAGGTTTATGATCCGAGGGTTTCGACATTCCCGCGATCAAAGGACCGGATTCCATGCTGCCCGAATTGCCTACCTATGATGATGTCGTCCGCGCCAGCGAGCGCCTGGCCGGCAACGCCCACCGTACGCCCGTCTTGACCTCGACGACCGCCGACGCCATCAGCGGCGCGTCCGTCTTCTTCAAGTGCGAAAACTTCCAGCGCATGGGCGCCTTCAAGTTCCGCGGAGGCTATAACGCCATCGCGCGCCTGACCCCTGAACAGCGCGCCGCAGGCGTCGTGACGTTCTCGTCGGGCAATCATGCGCAGGCCATTGCGCTGGCCTCCAAGCTGCAAGGCGTGCAGGCCACGATCATCATGCCGCTGGACGCCCCCGCGGCCAAGCGCGCGGCAACGGAAGGCTACGGCGGCAAGATCGTCACCTATGACCGCTATACCGAAGACCGCGAACAGATCGCCCTGCGCATCCAGGCCGAAACCGGAGCCACGCTGATTCCGCCTTACGACCACGAAGACGTGATCACCGGCCAAGGCACGGCGGCCAAGGAATTGTTCGAAGAAGTAGGCGAACTGGACTATCTGTTTGTGTGCCTGGGCGGCGGTGGCCTGTTGTCGGGTTCGGCCTTGTCGGCGTTTGCGCTCAGCCCGCGCTGCCTGGTCTACGGCGTTGAGCCCGAAGCCGGCAACGATGGCCAGCAGTCCTTGCGCAAGGGTGAAATCGTCCGAATCCCGGCGCCCAAGACGCTGGCTGATGGCGCGGCCACCACGCACCTGGGCAATCTGACGTTCCCGCTCATCCAGAAACATGTGCGCGATATTGTCACGGTGACGGATGCGCAATTGGTCACCACCATGAAGTTCTTCGCCGAACGCATGAAGATGGTGGTGGAGCCCACGGGCTGCCTGGCGGCGGCCGCGGTCATGCAGAACGTGGTGCCGGTGCAGGGCGCGCGGGTCGGCGTCATCATCAGCGGCGGCAACGTCGACCTTCCGGCTTACGCCAAGTTGCTGGCGTCCTGATGCGCAGGAGGCGGCCCGCCAGCCGGGCCGCCGAACCGTCGCGCGGATACGTGCTTGCGGTTGTCGCCCGTGCAGGGCAGAATCGAATCTCGATCCTGACAAACAGGGGGCTGCGGCATGCGTATCCTTGTCATCGGCGGCACCGGTTTCCTTGGCCGTCATCTGATTGCCCGATTGTCCGGCGACCTGCACCAGATCATCGTGCCCACCCGCCTGTTGGCGCGGGGCAGTGAACTGCAAGTATTTCCCACCGTTACCCTGATTCAGTCCGACATCCATGACGATGCCGCGCTGAACGAGCTGGTACGCGGCTGCGACGTGGTCGTGAATCTGGTGGGCATCCTGCACGGCAACACGGGCCAGCCGTATGGATCGGACTTTGCGCGCGCGCATGTGCATTTGCCGCAGCGCATTGCCCAGGCATGCGTGCGCCAGGGCGTACACCGCTTGCTTCACGTCAGCGCGCTGGGGGCAGACTCCCAGGGCGACAGCATGTATCAGCGCTCCAAGGGCGACGGCGAGGCGGCCATCCAAAAAGAATTTCAAGCCGCCAATGACGCCGGTTGGACGATCTTCCGGCCATCTGTGATCTTTGGCGCCGACGATAACTTCACGAATATGTTCGCCAGGCTGGCGCGCTGGCTGCCCGTGCTGCCGCTGGCGGGGGCGCACGTGCGCATGCAGCCGGTCTATGTGGGCGATGTGGTCGCCGCGATGACCGCCGCGCTGGGCAACACCCACACGTGCGGAAAAATCTATGAGCTAGGTGGCCCGCAGGTCTACACGCTGGGCGAGATTGCGCGGCTGTGCGCCGCCTGGAGCGGCCATCCCCGCCCGGTGATCACCATGCCGATGGGCGTGGGCCGCATGCAGGCGCGCTTGTTTGAATGCATGCCAGGCACCCCGCTGATGTCGCGCGACAACCTGGATTCCCTGCGCCGAGACAACATCTGCGCCGGGCCGATCGCCCCCGAACTGCACGTGGTGCCCACAGGCCTGGAAGCCGTCGCCCCCCGCTACCTGTAGCGGGGGCGAAGTGCGAAACAATCACCAAAAAAAGCAAAAGCTGAACGCGCGCAACCCATCAAGCAGCGCTCCAAGCAAGCAATCAAGCCGCCATCAGCGCACCAACGCCTTCAGCGCCTGCTTGATCCCGTCGGACACGCCTACGCCTTCAGGTAGCGTCTTCAGCGCCGACAGCGATTCTTTCTCCGAATACCCCAGCGCCAGCAGCGCGTTCAAAATATCCGACTGATTATCCGGCGTGGCATGCGATGCCGCGCCAATATCCGCGCCCAACTTGCCGCGCATTTCCAGCAGCAGGCGTTCAGCAGTTTTCTTGCCGATACCCGGCACGCGGGTCAAGCGGCCCGATTCCTGCAGCGTAATAGCCTGTGCCAAATCCGCCACCGACATGCCAGACAGCACCGACAGCGCCGTGCGCGCCCCAATTCCGCTGACCTTGATCAGTTCGCGAAACGCGCTGCGTTCACCCGCCGTGCCGAAGCCATACAGAATATGCGCGTCTTCGCGCACCGTCAGGTGCGTGTACAGCGTGACGCGCGCGCCGGTTTCCGGCAGCGAATACAGCGTGCTCATGGGCACGTCGATGTCATAGCCCAGACCGCCTACGTCCACGCAAATGGTGGGCGGCAGTTTTTCGATCAGGGTTCCGGTGATGCGTCCGATCATGATGATGATGGCCTGGTAAAAAATGAGGCCGCAGAATGCGCGGCGAATGCGGGCATTCTATACGCGCGAGGGGCGCGCGTGGATCGTGCGGGGATGATGCAGAGGGTCGCAGACCGATTGCGCGCGGCGCGATCAGCCTATCAAGCGCCCATTGCGGATGCGCGTCTTGCCGCTCATGCGCAGCGTCGTGCCCAGGCGTTCCAGCTTGTCTTGCAGCGGGCCGACGTGTGCGTGGCAGATGGCGCAGGCCAAGGCGTCAGCGGAGTCAGGGGCGGGCGTGCCATCCAGCGCCAGCAAGTGTTGGACCATCATCTGCACCTGCTCTTTGGCGGCGCGTCCGGTGCCCACCACGGCTTTCTTGATCTGCAAGGCGGTGTACTCGTGCACCGCCAGCGAACTATCGGCCAGCGCGCACAACGCCGCGCCGCGTGCCTGACCCAAGAGCAGGGTGGACGCGGGGTTGGTATTCATGAAGACGATTTCAAGCGCCGCGACATCGGGTTTGGTGTCGTGCGCCACCTGGCGCAGATTGTCCAGGATGACTTTCAGGCGTTCGGCCAGCGTCAGCGCCGGCGGGACCACGATGGTCCCGCTGGCCACGTAACGCAGCCGGGAGCCGTCGGCATCGATCACACCGAAGCCGGTGCGGCGCAAGCCGGGATCGATGCCGAGAACGCGCATCAGTGGCGGAAGTGGCGGGTGCCGGTCAGCACCATGGCGATGCCGTGCTCGTCGGCCGCGGCGATGACTTCGTCGTCACGCATGCTGCCACCGGGCTGGATCACGCAGGTTGCGCCGGCGGCCACCACCACGTCCAGGCCGTCGCGGAACGGGAAGAACGCGTCCGACGCCACGGCCGAGCCCTTCAGGGTCAGGCCGGCGTTTTCCGCCTTGATCGATGCGATGCGGGCCGAGTCGATACGGCTCATCTGGCCGGCGCCCACGCCGAGCGTCATGCCGCCGCCCACAAACACGATGGCGTTGGACTTGACGTACTTGGCGACCTTCCAGGCAAACGCCAGGTCGTTCATTTCCTGCTCGGTGGGCTGGCGCTTGCTGACCACCTTGAGCGCATCGCGCGGCACGTTGTAGGCGTCCGGGCTTTGCACCAGCCAGCCGCCGCCCACGCGCTTGATGTCCAGGGCGTTCTGGCCCACGCCCATCGGCACTTCCAGCACGCGCACGTTCTTCTTGGCGGCCAGAATGGCCAGGGCGGCGCCGTCGTAGGCCGGGGCCAGCAGCACTTCCATGAACTGGCCGCTGACGGCTTCGGCGGTCGCGGCGTCAACCGGGCGGTTGAAGGCGATGATGCCGCCGAAAGCGGAAGTCGGGTCGGTCTTGAAGGCTTGCTGGTAGGCGCCCAGCGTGTCAGCCGCCACGGCCACGCCGCAGGGGTTGGCATGCTTGACGATGACGCAGGCCGGCACGTCGAAGCTGCGCGCGCATTCCCATGCGGCGTCGGCGTCGGCGATGTTGTTGTAGGACAGTTCCTTGCCCTGCAGCTGGCGGTAGTTGCCCAGCAGGCCGGCCGGACGCTGGGCGTCCACGTAGAAAGCAGCGGTCTGGTGCGGGTTCTCGCCGTAGCGCAGCGCCTGCTCCTGCTTGACCTGCAAGGTCAGCGTGCCGGGCCATTCGTTGCGGGCGGGCACGGCTTCCTGCGCCGGTTCGGCGTCGGTCAGGCTGGTCAGGTAGGCGGCGATGGCGCCGTCGTACGCGGCCGTGTGAGCGTAGACCTTCGAGGCCAGCGCCAGGCGCAGGCCGTACGAGGTGCTGCCGTTCTTGTCCATTTCGGACAGCACGCGCGAATAGTCGACCGGGTCGATCACGACCGTCACGCCACCGGCTTCGGTGCCATGGTTCTTGGCGGCGGCGCGCAGCATGGCCGGGCCACCGATGTCGATATTCTCAACCGCGTCAGCGAACGTGCAATTCGGCTTGGCGACGGTTTCGCGGAACGGATACAGGTTGACCACCAGCATGTCGATGCGATCGATACCCGCCGCCTTGATGGTGTCCATGTGCTCGGCGCTGTCGCGGCGGGCCAGCAGGCCGCCGTGAATCTTGGGGTGCAGCGTCTTGACGCGGCCATCCAGGATTTCCGGCGAACCCGTGTGGGCAGCCACTTCGGTGACGGTCAGGCCGGAGTCGGCCAGCAGCTTGGCGGTGCCGCCGGTCGACAGCAGGCGCACGCCACGCGTAGCTAGGGCGCGGGCAAATTCAACGATGCCGGTCTTGTCGGACACCGAAAGCAGGGCGGTTTCGATTTTCATGGTGGGGACGGGAGTCGGGCGGTGCGCCTTTCTCGTTCAGGTCGGGATGGGAAATCTGCGAAGGGGCGGCCAGCACCCGGCAGGGGCTGGCCACGCGGGAAAGCTATACCTGGATATTGTGCGCCAGCAACTTCTTGCGCAGGGTGTTGCGGGTGATGCCCAGCATTTCAGATGCCCGCGACTGGTTGCCGCCCGAACGCTCCAGCGCCACTTCAAGCACCGGGCGCTCGACACAGCGCATCACCATGTCCCACATATCGTGGGGCTCGGATTCACCCAAGTCTTCGAAATAGCGCTCCAGACTGGCGCGCACGCATTCTTCCAGGACATCTTTCTTGCTCATTTGAGTACAGATATTTTTATGTTGGTGTTGAGGCGGTTATGCCGCCAGCAGGGCTTCTGCGACCGGCGCCGGGTGGGTCTCGCCGTCGCGCGAGAGAGTGTCGAACCAATCCGACACCGCCCGCCACTGGTCGCGGGTATTGTCGATCAGGTTCATGCGGGCGCAGAACGAATCCGCGCCCGGCAGGCCGTCCAGATACCAGCCAATATGCTTGCGCGCCGTACGTACGCCGGTGTGCTCGCCATAGAACCGGTAATGGTCGTCGAGATGTTCGAGCAGCAGCTCGCGCATTTCCCCGTAAGAGGGAGGGGCCAGTGTTTCGCCCGTGCGCAGGTAGTGGTCGACTTCGCGGAAAATCCAGGGACGGCCTTGGGCCGCCCGGCCAATCATGACCGCGTCGGCGCCAGTGTAATCCAGGACGTGCTTGGCTTTTTCAGGCGAGTCGATATCTCCGTTGGCGATCACGGGGATATTCAGCTCGGCCTTGACGGCGCGGATAGTGTCATATTCCGCCTCGCCCGTATAGAGGTCGGCGCGGGTGCGGCCATGCAAGGTCAGGGCAGCGATGCCGGCATTTTCGGCCAGCTTCGCCACGCGCAAGGCGTTGCGGCTATCGCGGTCCCAGCCTGTGCGCGTCTTCAGCGTAACCGGCACCCCCAGCGGGGCGCAGGCCGACACGACGGCGTCCAGGATGCGGACGATCAGGTCTTCGTGGCGCAGCAGCGCAGACCCCGAGGCCACATTACAGACCTTCTTCACGGGGCAGCCCATGTTGATATCGATGATGCGCGCGCCCTTGCCGGCATTGAAAACGGCCGCTTCGGCCATCATGGCCGGGTCGGCGCCCGCAATCTGCACGGAAATGGGGGCGATTTCGCCATCGTGGTTCAGGCGGCGGGACGTTTTGACGCTGTCCCACAGCTTGGGGTTGCTGGCCGCCATCTCGGATACGGCGTAACCCGCCCCCAACTTCTTGCAAAGTTGTCGGAACGGACGGTCCGTCACTCCCGCCATGGGAGCGACAAGCACGTTGTTGGGAAGGGTCCATTGGCCTATGCGCATGGTCACATTTTAACCGGCTCGATCAGACCCCCCTTTTTCAGGGGCCGACAGCTTGGTAACAAGCCTCAGGCGCGAAAGCCTTGCAGCAGATGTTGCGCCAGCGGGGCGCGCAGCGGGGACGCCAGATCCATCCCCAATAAAGCCAGGCCGCAGGCGTGCTCGACCGGGGCCAAGCCGGTGGCGAACACCCGGGGCATCAAATCGGTCAGGCCGGCGGTGATGACGCGGTCGAATTGGCGCGCCTGGGCAAAGTCGGCCAGCAGCAGGGTGGGGCTGGTGTCAGGCTGCGCCAGCCAGCCGGCAAGCGTTTGCGCCAGCCGGGCGGCGTCGCGCAGCCCCAGGTTCAGGCCCTGGCCCGCCACCGGGTGCAGGGTTTGCGCGGCATTGCCGATGGCGGCCACGCGGCCTTGCACTTGGGCGCGGCGGGCGGCCAGCGCCAAGGGGAAGACGTGACGCGGGGCCTGGCTGGACAGCCGGCCCAGCCGGTCGCCAAACGCTTCCGACAGCGCCTTCGAGAAGGCGGCGTTGTCCAGCGCGGCGAGTTCCGCGGCGCGTTCGGGCGCGCTGCACCACACCACCGAGTACGCGTCAGGCGTCTGCGGGTGCGGCAGCAAGGCCAGCGGGCCTTCAGACGTAAAGCGTTCCCAAGCCCAGCCGCGGCGCGGCAAGGTGGCGTGTGCGGTGGTCAGCACGGCGTGTTGATCGTAATCGCGGCGCACGTCGGTGGCGCCTGCGCCGTCAGACTGCACGGCGATCTGGCACAGCAAGGTGTTGTCGCCTTGCACGATGCGCACGCCGTCGGCGTCCTGGCGGTCAACCTGTGCAGCCGGGCCGGACAGCACGGTGACGCCACTGGCGGCCACGCATTCGTCCAGCTTGGCGTGCAGGCCGGCATAGGCCACGACGCTGCCCAGCTGCGGCACATTGAAATCGCTGTGTTGAATGACGGTGCGGCCCAGCCGGCCGCGTTGCGACACGTGGATGTTGCGAATGTCGGCCGAACGATCCGGCCAGGCATGCAAGGTTTCCAGCAGCACGCGGCTGCCATGATTCATGGCCAGCACGCGGGGGTCGGCGGCAGGCACCGCTGCGGCAGGCGTGGCTGGGGCCGGCGCGGCGCCAGCCAGCAGGGCGATGCGGGCCGGGTCCGGCGCCACACGCGCCAGCATCAGGGCCAGCACGCGGCCCACGGGGCCGGCGCCAAGAATCGCAATGTCGAAGGCGGATGCAGTCATGGCGGGATTTTAACCGTCCACTACAATCCCGGACAGCCAGCGCGGCGGGTCGCGCGGCCCACCTTCCCGGTTGATTGATATGACGCAGGTTCAGGCTTCCTCTTCGCTGTCCGCCGTATCCGCCCGCCGCCCGCGCGGCAAGGTCGCGGTGGGATTATTGGCCTGCTTGTTCGGCTGGCTGGGCGCCCACTGGTGGTATCTGGGCCGCCGCCACGCGTGGCTGGTAACGCTGCTGGCGGTCGTCAGCCTGTTCTGCGCGTTCCGGTTCTATCCGGTCTGGTACGACAACCCCGCCTTTTTCCTGCTGTTCATTCCGATGATCGACGGGTTCATCGAAAGCGCGGTGTTCTCGCTGATGTCCGACGAGAAATTCGACCGCCTCTACAACCCCGATCACGGCCGCCCGTCAGCCACGGGCTGGGGGCCGGTGCTGGTCGCCATTCTGGCGTGCCTGGTGGGCTCGGTCGTGTCGATGTTCGCCATCGCCATGGTGGTGGTCTACGTCTGGGTGGCCATGGGCTGGCTGGACGGCCTGGTGCTCTAGGCCGCCCCCGGCATTGCCTATTCGCGCATCAGCGCTTCGATCTCGCTGGCTTGCACCGGCACGCCGCGGGTGATCAATTCACAGCCTTCGTCCGTGACCAGCGCGTCGTCCTCGGTGCGGATGCCGATGTTCCAGTAGCTTTCCGGCACGTCGTCGGCAGGGCGCACATAGATGCCGGGTTCAATCGTCAGCATCATGCCCCGTTCCAGCGTGCGCCACGGGCGGTCGGCGCCGTGGGCCGCGCCTGCTTGGCGATAGTCGCCCACGTCATGAACGTCCAGCCCCAGCCAATGGCCGGTGCGATGCATGTAGAAGCGGCTGTAGTCGCCGGATTCCAGCACGCCGTCCAGGGACCCCTTCAACAGTTTCAGATCCAGCATGCCTTGCGCCAGCACGCGCAGCGCGGCTTCGTGGCCGTCGTTGAAGCTGCGGCCGGGCGCGGTGGCCGCCGCCGCCGCTTCCTGCGCCGCTACCGTCAGGTCATACAACGCGCGCTGCGGGCCGCTGTAGCGGCCATTCACGGGGAACGTGCGGGTGATGTCGCTGGCGTAGCTGTCGACTTCGCAGCCGGCGTCGATCAACACCAGATCGCCATCGCGCAGCACGGCCTCGCCAGCGGGGTAGTGCAGCACGCAGGCGTTGGCGCCTGCGGCCACGATGCTGTTGTAGGCGACGGCCTGGGCGCCGTGCCGGCGGAATTCATACAGCAGCTCGGCTTCCAGTTCATATTCGTGCATGCCGGCTCGGGCAACGCGCATGGCGCGCGCGTGGGCGCCCGCCGAGATCTTCGCTGCGCGCCGCATCGCGGCGATTTCAGAGGGGTCTTTGATCAGACGCATTTCCGCCAGCAGAGGGCGGATGTCCTGTTGCCGCGAGGGCGGAGCATGGCCCGCGCGGCTGGCCTCGCGGGCCGACGCCAGCCAGCGGTGCAGGCGCCCGTCAGTGCGTTTATCCCCCGCAAGCGGCGCGTACAGCGTGGGGTGATCCAGCATCAGCTTGGGCACCAATTCATCCAGCGCGTCGATGGGGTGCGCGTCGTCGAAACCAAAATGCGCGGCGGCGGCTTCGGGGCCGAAGCGTTTGCCTTCCCAGATTTCATGCTCTACGTGGCGTTCCCGGCAGAACAGCAGCGCGCGGTCGGTCGCGCCCGCAATCAGCACCAGCCATGCCGCCGGCTCGGTGAAACCGGTCAGGTAGAAGAAGTCGCTGTCGTGCCGGTAGGGGTACTCGGCGTCGCGGTTGCGTATCGCCTCGGGGGCGGTCGGCAGGATGGCGATGCCCCCGCCTTCGGCGCGCATCCGCTCCATCAAGCGTTGGCGCCGGGCGGCGAAGGGGATGATGTCGGCGGGAGGCAGGCTCATGGCGGGCAGGGGCGCGAACCCCGCGAAAGCTGTGGATGCGGCCTACTTTACCCCGCTATCGCGTGCAAACAACAGTGCGGCGCGAACCTGTGCGGCCTGCCCGGGATTCACTGGACGGTCATGTTGGCGCTGCTACAATCGCGGCTCTGTCATTGGGGAGTAGCCATCCTTTGTCCCCAAAGGAGTTAGCGTCAACAGACTTGGTGGTTCAGGGCCGCGGTGCGGTTGCTAGAACTCCATGGCGCTAACGGTTTCCATGCAAGCGGCCCGCCCGCCAGCATGGATCAGCCAGGCGAGACCTTTGGCCGCGTTGCGTTCACCCTAGCCGGGCGAGCCGTAGCGTCGCGCCAATTGGTTTCTGCTCGTCCGGCTTCGTTCCTATGTTGCTCACGCTGTTTTTGTTTTTCCTGTCCGCGGCAGTGATTTACTTCGCCTGCGAATTCTTCGTCAATGGCGTTGAATGGGTCGGACATCGCTTCCATCTGGGCGCCACCGCCACCGGCACCGTGCTGGCCGCATTTGGCACAGCCTTGCCTGAAAGCGCGGTCACCTTCATGGCCGTCGTGTTCGGCGAGACCCCTGAACAGAAAGATATCGGCGTCGGCGCCGCCATGGGCGGCCCCCTGGTGCTGGCGACGCTGGCGTATGCCGTGGTCGGTGTTGCGCTGTGGCGCGCCCGCCGTGGGCAGCGCAGTGGTCAGACCCTGCAGGCCAACTGTATCAACGCGGACCAGCGCCGGCTGGCCCGCGACCAGGCCTGGTTCATGGGCATCTTCATCTTCAAGGTCGGGCTGGGCCTGCTGGCCTTCGCGTGGAAACCCTGGCTGGGCATCCTGTTCCTGGCCACGTATGGCCTGTATATCAAGCGCGAACTGAGCCATGACGAAGAACGCACTGACAGCGAAGACCTCGAGCCGCTGAAGCTGCGCCCCCGCGACGAAGACCCGTCCATGTTCTGGGCCGCCACGCAGACGATCCTGGCGCTGGTGGTCATCGCCGGCGCGTCGCATGTGTTTGTGAATCAGATTGAAGTGCTGGGCGTGGCGATGGGCGCATCGCCGCATGTGGCCGCCTTGCTGCTGGCCCCGGTCGCCACCGAGCTGCCGGAAATCATGAATGCGCTGATCTGGGTGCGCCAGGGCAAGGAACGCCTGGCGCTGGCCAATATCTCGGGCGCGATGATGATCCAGGCGACCATTCCCAGCGCGCTCGGTATCTTCATGACCCCCTGGCTGCTTGACGCCCCGTTGCTGGCCGCTGGCCTGTTCACGATGCTGTCGATCGGGCTGCTGTGGCTGCGCTTCCGCCGTTCGGTCATGAGCGTGCCGGCGTTGTCGGCGGTGGGCGGGTTCTATGCGTTGTTCGCGGCCTATCTGGGCTGGCACTTCTACGCCTGATTGTTAGGCGCAACGCAGTCGGCGGCGCAGGGCCTGTAGGCGTTGCGCCGCTTTTGCATTCTTTTTGCTGCCTCTTAAGCAAGTAGGCCCACAATTAAGCGGTCAACCCTTGTCCATCAGTGGAAACCCGCGTAAACTCCGCCTGTTATCCATCTCAGGAGCAGTCTTCGTGAATACCGATTCCGGCGAAAGTAGTCGATCTTGCATCGACATCGCTGTCTGACAGGAAACACGCAGAGCTCCATCTGCCGCATCCTGTCATACAGGTTGCGGCGTATCCCAAGCCCCGGGTCTTTGTTTTTACCCAGGCAATAGCGCAAGCCTTCGGCTTGCCGGGACATTCCCCAGCATAAACCGCCAGAACCGCCGCTCGTCGCAGCGCCAGCGTTCGTGCACGTCTTGTGTTCGCCCGCCATGCGCCGCGTCTGCGCGTGCACGCGTACTCGCGATGACCGTTCCCTATTCTTGCAATGGAGGTCGTTATGCGTTTCTTCGACTTGTTCCTACGCCGCGCTGGTGTAGACCGCGCCACCGCCCTGGGCCGCCGTCGCGGCACGTCGCGTTTGACGGTCATTTGTCCGCGCGACGAGCTGGGCGCCTTGCGCAAGCAGATCTGCCTGGACTTCAGCGCCGCCGGCCTGGATGTCTCGCAAGTGCAGATTGACCAAGGCCGCGACCCGAACCTCGCGTCGGCTTGCATCACCGTCAATTGCCCCCCGGAGCTGCGGGCTGAATTGATGTCGCAAGCGCGCCGCCTGAGCGCCAACCCCGCCGTTCGTCACGTGCATTTCGGCGCGCAAACCGCCGCAATGGCCGCCTGACGGGCGCTGTCCACCCAAGAGAGAGATCATGCCCAGTGCCTTAGACCCTGACCCTCGATTGCGCCACGTGCACGGCGCCGGCATGCCTGTCTGACCTGTCTTCTCCCTGCGAGCCGACTGGCCGGACATTCTTCCGGCGCATACGGACTCCGCAGCAATGAATCCCCGGCTTGGCCGACGTCTTCCTTGACGATCGCGCCGCTTGCGCCGGTTTCGATTCCCTAGCTCGCTTCCCTTCCGTTTTCCGCACCCGGCGCGACTTCCACGCGATCCGGACACCGGCAACATTGCCCCGGTGCCTGCGCGCGCCCGTACGCGGCGGATTGTCGGCTTTCCTTTGAAAGCTGCGGCCCGCTGCTGCCCGCGCGCAGCACATCGGGCGGGGTGCCCGTGTCTTCGACAACAACACAATAAAAACCGGAAGACTCCGATGTTTACCTTTCTGAAGTCCTTTTTCTCGTCCGCCGCGGGCCGGCGGCGCGTTGGCCGCCATTTCCGGCGTTCCCCCATTCTTGAACAAGGCGCCCACGCCGCCGCCACCGAGTCCGATACGTCCCGCCGCGCCAACCGGCGCATGCTCGACCTGTCGAGCATGGGGCTAAACGCCCTGTTTTCACGATTTGGCAGCGGACGCGGCGGGCTGTCCGAAGCGCAGGCGCAGTCTGCGCGTGAACGCCATGGCGCCAACGAGGTCGACCACGAAAAGCCGCTGTCCTGGTATTCCCACCTGTGGCTGTCCTACCGCAACCCCTTCAATCTGCTGCTGACCGCGTTGGCCGGCCTGTCGTGGCTGACCGATGTGCAGATGGCCGACTCGGATGACCAGTCCTGGACGGCGGTTGTCATCATCGGCTCGATGGTCGTCATTTCGACGGTGCTGCGCTTTGCGCAGGAACTGCGCTCGAACCGGGCGGCCGAGGCCCTGAAAGCCATGGTGCAGAACACCGCCACGGTGCTGCGTGCCGACGCGCAAGCGCCGGCCGCAAATGGCAGCGGACGGCGTCTATTCGGCGCGCCGCTGCACGATTCGGGTTCCCACCAGATGGAAGTGCCATTGGCGGAGCTGGTGCCCGGCGACGTCGTGCTGCTGTCCGCGGGCGATATGATCCCCGCCGACTGCCGCGTCCTCAACGCCAAGGATCTATTCGTTGCGCAGGCGGCGCTGACCGGTGAATCGTTGCCGGTTGAAAAGCACGCCATCCAGCGCGTGGAAACGGCAAACGCCCTGGAACTGGAAAACATGGCGTTCATGGGCACCAACGTGGTCAGCGGGTCGGGCAGCGCGCTGGTCATTGCGACGGGCGGCGACACCTATTTCGGCCAGCTGGCTGGCCGCGTCACGCAAACCACCCGAGCGCCCACGCAGTTTCAACAGGGCATCAACCGCGTGAGCTGGGTGCTGATCCGCTTCATGCTGGTCATGGCGCCGATCGTCATGCTGATCAACGGCTTCACCAAGGGCGATTGGCTGGAAGCGCTGCTGTTTGCGCTGGCAATCGCCGTGGGCCTCACGCCCGAAATGCTGCCGATGATTGTCACGGCCACGCTGGCCAAGGGCGCCTTGCGCATGTCGCGCCGCAAAGTTGTGGTCAAGCGGCTGGACGCCATCCAGAACCTGGGCGCGATGAACGTGCTGTGCACCGACAAGACCGGCACGCTGACGCAAGACCGCATCGTGCTGGAACGCCACACCGATGTCTACGGCACCAGCAGCGACGATGTCTTGGCCTATGCCTATCTGAACAGCTACTACCAGACCGGTCTGAAGAACCTGCTGGATGTTGCGGTGTTGCAGCACGCGGAAGTGCAGCGCAGCCTGAACCTGGCGGCCAAGTACCGCAAGGTTGACGAGATCCCGTTTGATTTCTCGCGCCGGCGGATGTCGGTGGTGGTCAACGAAACCGAGAATGGCCGCGATCATCACGAGCTGATCTGCAAAGGCGCGCTGGAAGAAATGCTGTCGGCATGCACGCGGTTGCGGGTGGGCAATGACGTCCATCTGCTGACCGATGCGCGCCGGGCGGACATCCGCCGGGTGACGGCCGAACTCAACCGCGACGGCTTGCGCGTGATTGCGGTGGGCGTGAAGGAAATGCCGCCCACGCAGCAAACCTATGGCGTGGCCGATGAATCCGATCTGGTGCTGGTGGGGTACATCGCCTTTCTCGACCCCCCGAAAGAATCCACCGGCCCCGCGTTGGCGGCGCTGAAGGCATCGGGCATTGAAGTGAAAGTGCTGACGGGCGACGTCGAGTTGGTCACGCAGAAGGTCTGCCGCGAAGTCGATTTCGAGGTCCGCAAGGTGTATCTGGGCACCGAGATCGAAGCCATGGACGATACGCAGCTGGCTGCCGCCGTGCGCGAAGCCAATGTGTTCGCCCGGCTGACGCCCGCGCACAAGGAGCGCATCGTGCGCAGCCTGCGCGCCCAGGGCAATACGGTGGGTTTCATGGGCGACGGCATCAACGACGCGCCGGCATTGCGCGCGGCCGACGTGGGCATTTCGGTGGATTCGGCGGTGGATATCTCGAAGGAAGCGGCCGACATCATCCTGCTGGAAAAGAGCCTGATGGTGCTGGAAGATGGCGTCATCGAAGGCCGCAAGACCTTCTGCAACATGCTCAAGTACTTGAAGATGACGGCCAGCTCCAACTTCGGCAACGTGTTTTCCGTATTGGTCGCCAGCGCCTTCCTGCCCTTTTTGCCGATGCTGCCCATCCATCTGCTGCTGCAGAATCTGATGTACGACATCTCCCAAACCGCCATTCCGTTCGACAATGTCGACGAAGAACTCCTGAAAAAGCCGCAGCAATGGGACCCGGATGGCCTGGGCCGCTTCATGGTGTTCTTTGGCCCGATCAGCTCCATCTTCGACATCGCGACCTACGCGTTGATGTGGTACGTGTTCCAAGCCAACGCGCCCGAGCACCAGACGCTCTTCCAATCCGGCTGGTTCGTTGAAGGCCTGCTATCGCAAACCTTGATTGTGCATATGATTCGTACGCGCCGTATTCCCTTCCTGCAAAGCCGCGCAGCCTGGCCGTTGATGCTGATGACGGTGATGGTGGTGCTGGCCGGGTTGATCCTGCCGTTCTCGCCTTTGGCTGAATACTTCCAGCTGCAGGCGCTGCCGTGGAGCTACTTCCCCTGGCTGGTGGGCATTCTGTTGAGCTACTGCGTTCTGACGCAACTGCTCAAGGGCATCTGGGTCCGCCGTTACGGCTGGCAGTAAATCGTGCAGAGGCGGTGGGCGTGACGCCTGCCGCCTGTCAGGAGAAGAACATGAAACATGCATTTTGCGGGGTGGCGCTGGCATGCTGCGTGGGCCAGCCGCTTGCGGCATTCGCCGCCGATGACGACGGATTGGGCGTGCAGTTGTACGGCGTGGTGGACGCGGGTGTCGCCGTCACCCACGTGTCAGGGCAGGGCAGCCATAGCGGCCTGCTCAACGGCGGCCTGACGGATTCCCTGTGGGGGTTGCAGGGCGCCGAAGATTTAGGGGGCGGCTGGCGTAGCCGCTTCCAGCTGGAAAGCGGGTTCGATCCGTCCAGCGGCAAGCTGGAAGAAGACGGCAAGCTTTTCAATTACGCCGCCTGGGTGGGCCTGGGCCACGAGGAGTATGGCGAATTGCGGCTGGGACGCCAGCACACCATCGGCCAGCAGTTCGGCAATGCCCTGGAAATTGCCTCGTGGAAGGAAATGGGCATGGGCGCCACGTTCAAGGCGTCCGACAATTTCCAATTCAGCAATATGGTCAACGTCATGTCGCCCAGCTGGAACGGATTCCAGGCGGGCGTTGGGTATGCGTTCGATGCCGATGACCAAGGCCAATTCCGCACCAATCAGAACAACCGTGCGTTGAGCATGGGCGTGAAATACGAAGGCGGCCCGCTGTTGGCGGTTGCCACGTTCGACCAGCTACGGCTGGCCAATGCGCCGGAAGACATCGGCGGGCGCCCGCAAGCGATTCAGCTGGGCGCCTCGTATGACTTCGAAGTGCTGAAGTTGTCACTTGCCTGGTCGCGGCAGAAAAACGGCTATGCGGGGCTGGATGGCGGCGACCCCGACGACCTGGGGCTGGGCCTGGGGCCGGCCGCCTTTGTGCGGGGCGGCACGGTCGATGCGTGGCTGGTGGGGGCAAGCGCGCCGGTGGGCCCGGGCACGGTATTGCTGCAATGGTCGCTGGCGCGGCCGGACTGGCGTTGGGACAACGGTATGACGGCGCGCAATGCGCAACTGGTGACCTTGGGTTATACCTATGCGCTGTCGCCGCGGACGACGCTGTATGGCTTTGCCGGATATGCGTCGAATTACACGCTCGACAACCAGTTTGACCCCGCCAACTCCCACACCACCCGTGTTGGAGCCGGCATTTCGCACCATTTTTGATCCCTCCGCCCCACCGGACCAGAGGCGGGCAGGGTCCACTACAATCGGCGGGTAGCAGCGCCTGGCGCCGTTTCCCGTCCTTCTGATGTCTTCTGGATAGCCTGCATGGATAGTCTCGAATGGCTCATACCCTGGGAGTTCTCTCCCACGCTGGTGGCCTCCTTCGTAGTGGCGATCGTGCTGTTCGTGCGCGGCCAGCGCGTCCACCATGTGACGGGCGCGCGGCGCGTGTTCTTCTGGGCGGGGCTGGTGCTGTTGTACCTGTCGATGCATACGCGGGTGGACTACTACGCCGAGCGCATGTTCTTCATCCACCGCATCCAGCATCTGGTGCTGCACCATCTGGGGCCGCTGCTGGTGATGGCGGCCTTTCCGGGGCAGGTCATGCGGGCAGGGTTGCCCATGTCATGGCGCATCCGCCTGCGCGACTTTCTGCGCACGGGCGCAGGCCGCGCCACCGTGGCCGTGCTGACCAACAAGATTTTCGTGCCGACGCTGTTCGTCTTTTTGGTGCTGGTCTGGCTGATTCCGTCGGTGCAGTTTTATTCCATGCTGGACTGGCGGCTGTATCGGCTGATGAACTGGTCGGTAGTCATCAGCGGGTTCATGTACTGGAACCTGATTCTGGACCGCCGCCCCGCGCCGCCTGCCGCGATGACGCCCGGCGGGCGCGTGATCTCGCCCGTGCTGACGATGCTGCCGCAAATGGTGGCGGGCGCCGTCATCGCCTTCACCGAAAGCGATATCTATCCCTTGTTTGAATTGTGCGGCCGGGCGATAGCCATGTCCGCCCAGACCGACCAGACCATTGGCGGCCTGACCATGTGGATTCCGGCTGCGCTGGTCGAAGTGATCGGCCTGATGGTGGCGCTGGGCACGTTGATGCGCTTGTCTGGCAAGGGACGGTTGCGCAAGGCTGACCGGGATGCGCGCGCGCGAGCCAAGGCCCGCGCGGCGGTGTCCGCGTAAACCGCTACCCGATTATTCCGGCAGCAGGCCGTGGTATTTCTTGCCGAGCGCCACGGTGGCCTGGAACATGCCGGCCTTATTGCCGCAGTCGTATCGAACACCCTCAAAGCGGTGCGCAAACACGGCGCGTTCGCGCATCAGCGAGGCAATGCCGTCAGTCAGCTGGATTTCGTTGCCCGCGCCCATCTTGGTGGACCGCAGGTGGTCGAAGATGGCGGCTTCCAGCACGTAACGGCCCACAACGGCCAGCGTTGACGGCGCGGCGTCCGGTTCCGGTTTTTCAACGATATGCGTGACGCGTTCGGTGCGTGCATCCAGCTGGGCTTCGCCCTCGCGGGTGGCCACGATGCCGTATTTGCGCGTGTCGGCGCGCGGCACGTCCTGCACGCCCAGCACGCTGGCGTTCTGCGCAACGGCAATGTCCACCAGCTGTTTCATGGCGGGGGTGTCGGCGTCGATCAGGTCATCGGCCAGCAGCACGGCAAAGGGCTCGTCGCCCACGGCGGGCGCGGCCGACAGCACGGCGTGGCCCAGACCCAGCGGGGCCGATTGCCGGATGTAGAGGCAATTCACATGCGCAGGTAGAATGCCCCGCACCATGGCCAGCAGCTCGTGCTTGCCTTTGATTTCCAAGTCGGTTTCAAGCTCAGGGGCGGAATCGAAGTGGTCTTCGATGGCGCGCTTGTTGCGGCCGGTCACAAAAATAAGGTCGGTGATGCCAGCGGCCACGGCCTCTTCAACGGCATATTGAATCAACGGCTTGTCGACCACGGGCAGCATTTCCTTGGGCATCGCCTTGGTGGCGGGCAGGAAGCGGGTGCCCATGCCGGCGACAGGGAAAACGGCTTTACGGACGGGACGCATTGAGACCTCGTTTGGGGTATCGGTGAAACATTTTAAGCTCATCGCTATCATAGGCTTATGAACCGCAGGAAAATGCCATCCATTTGCTCGATTGCGAAACGAGGCGCGATCATCGGGCTCAGCGCCGCCCTCGTCGCCCCCACCATTCCGGCCGCCGCCTGGGCGCAGCCGGTCGGCTTGCCCTCGATGGGCGCGGCCTCGGCCGCCGAGCTGTCCCCCATGCTGGAACGCAGCCTGGGCGAAGCCATCATGTCGCAAGGCCGGCGCGACCCTACCTATGTCGATGACCCTGAACTCAGCCAATACCTGACCACGATGGGCCGCAAGCTGGCGGCCTTTGCGCCTGGCGCCGTGCCGGATGTGGAAATGTTCGGCGTGCGCGACCCCGAGATCAACGCGTTCGCCATGCCCGGCGGCTTTATTGGCGTGAACACGGGGCTGATCGTGTCTTCGGGCAGTGAGTCGGAACTGGCCGCCGTGCTGGCGCACGAAATCGGCCACGTCGTGCAGCGCCATATTGCGCGTGGCATGACGCAGCAAAGCCAGAACAGCATGGTGATGCTGGCCAGCTTGGCCGGCGCGCTGCTGGCGGCTTTGGCTGGCGGTGGCGGCAACCTGGCAATGGGCGTGGCGGCATTCGGGCAGGCCGCGGCCATCAACCGTCAACTGGGCTTTTCGCGGGATGCTGAACGCGAAGCTGACCGCGCGGGCTTCCAGATGCTGACTAAAGCGGGCTACGACGCCGAGGGCATGTCGCAGATGTTCTCGCGGCTGATGAACGCATCGCGCCTGAACGAAGGGGCGGGCGGCGGTTCATGGGCCAGCACGCACCCGTTGTCCATAGAACGTATGTCCGACGTCCAGAACCGTGTGCGGTCGCTTCCCGCGTCACGTCACGTGGACAGCGATGATTTCTGGTACGTGCGCGCCAAGATGCGCGTGGTGCAGGGGCGAGATGCCGTCAGCCTGCGTTCGGCCGGCCAGCAATTGCAGGACGAGGCGCAGGCGCTGTCTGGCGTGCGTCAGTCGGCCGCCTATTACGGGCTGGCCTTGCAGGCCTTCCAGCGCAACAACCTGGCCGAAGCCGACCGCTACTGGAACCTGGCCACGGCGGGGGGGCGCAATTCGGCGCAACTGGCCAAGCTGAGTGTGGATATCGCGTTGGCGCGCAAGGAATATCCGCGTGCGCTGGAGCTGGCCCAGGCGGCGACCAAGCGCTGGCCCGAGCAGCGGGCATTGGGCATCGCCTATGCCCAGGCGCTGCAAAGCAACGGCCGTCATGCCGATGCGCAAGACTACCTGCGCGCGAAGATCAAACAATGGGGCAGCGACGAGCCCAGCCTGTACCAGATGCTGGCGCAAAGCGAAGAGCGCAACGGCAAGCCCGTGCAGGCGCGCCGCGATCTGGCGCGCTATTACGTCATGACCGGCGCCTTTGCTGCTGCGGAATCTCAGCTGCAACAGGCACGTGGCCTGTCGACCGATTTCTACGAGCAATCGCAGATCGACGTGCAGATCAAGGAAGTGAAAGACAAGCTGGCCGAAGAACGGCAACTGCTGGAACGCTTCAAGTCGGGTTGATGTCGTTGGACCCGGCCCCGGGATCACCCCGGGCCGGGTCGCGGCTTACAAGCCCGTTTCGAAGAAACGCCCCAAACGTTGCGGCAGCCAGTTCAGATGCGCAGGGAACGCGCCGGTGGGAAAACCGGCGTGCCCGCCGTCAGTGGGCTGGTGCAGCAGAATGACCGGCGCGCATTCGTCGGGCTTGGGCAATGAGGCCGCCGGAATGAAGGGGTCATTGCGGGCGTTGAGCACCAGCGTGGGCACGGAAATTTTCGGCAGCCAGGGCTTGCTGGACGCGCGCGTCCAGTAATCCAGCGCATTGCGGAAACCGTGCATCGGCGCGGTGTAGGTGTCGTCGAATTCGCGCAGATCATGCGCGTGCGCGATACGCATCACGTCGATGGAGCCGGGAAAGCGGTGCGCCTTTTCCAGCACCTTGTGCTTGAGCGTCTTCAGGAAATGGGCGCTGTAGACGCGCCGGTTGAACACCCCGGTAGACAATGTCTTGCCGCAGGCGACCAGGTCCAGCGGCACGGAAACGCCCGCGGCGCCGGTCAGCCAGCCGGTGTCTTCCTGGTGTTCACCCAGGTACTTCAACAATGCATTGCCGCCCAGCGATACGCCCACCGCATGCCAGCGCGCATGCGGGATGCGGCTGCGCACCGTTTCCAGCAGGAAGCCGACCTCGGCGGAGTCGCCCGAGTAATAGGCGCGCGCCAGCCGGTTCGGCACGCCCGAGCAACCCCGGAAGTGCGCGATGACGACGATCCAACCCCGTGCGCGGAAGTAATGCGCAACGGATTGGGCATAGCGGCTATTGCTGCCGCCTTCCAGGCCGTGGAAGAGAATCAGCGCCGGCGTGTCGGGCGTTTGCGGCAGCGACTTCCAGTCGGCGTCCGTCATCCACCGCGCCGCGGCGGTCTTGCCGTTGGCCACAGGACCCTGTCCGCTGACGGGCGCGCCGTCGGCGGCCTTGTGCGGAAAGAGTCCTGGGCCCGTCCAATCAAAATCCACGAAATCGGTATCTGGCGTTTCCACGCGGTCTCGCACGAAGGCGATCCGGTGGTATTGCGCAAACACGGATGCGTAAATGGTTTGGGAGTCGCCCCCTGGCAACCAGGAGGGAACGGGGCAGGGGGATGTGTCTAGACGAGCAGCGGCCAACTAAAAATCCACCCGATTCAATGCAGCATGTCGGGTACGTCGTGCAAATCGAGCACCCCGGCTTCCGTGGGCGCCGGCGACGAATGGTGCATGACCATGCGCCAGCCGATGGGGCCCTTGTGGTAGATGTTCGTTGCGTAGCAGTTTGCGAACTGCGTGCCCTCCCGTGTCCGCACGGCCACCTGTTCGACCAGCACGTGCACCGCGCACATCATGCTGAGCATGACCAGCGGGCGCAGCGGGCGGACGTGCAGCGGGCCATTGGCCAGCACCTGTTGCCAGGATTCGTGCACCGCCGAGTGGCCGACGATGCGCAGGCCGCCAGGGTGGATGCAGACGACTTCTTCGTCGTCCGCCCACACCTGCATCAGACGGACACTGTCCCCCTGTTCCAGGGCTTCGTAGAACGCGTGTTCGGCTTCTTCGGGCGTGGCAAACATGGCTGCGGCTGACGGGTAGGCGTTGTGCGGCGGGCGTTTAGTGGTGGCCGTGCAGCACGGTACCGGCCTTCAGGCGGTACTCGGCGCCACAGTAGGCGCAGCTGGCGGAGCCGGAACGGGCCACATCCAGGAAGACGCGGGGGTGCATGCTCCACAGCGGCGCCTTCGGGCCGGGGCAGAACACGGGCAGGTCTTCAGCGCCGACCTCAATGACTTCGTGAGCGTGGGGGACGGCGGCCGGGGCAGCAGCGGTCATGGATATTCCTGAAAAAAGAACCGATAAACGGCAGGTTGGGGCAATGTTGCGGCTTGTCGGGACAAGGCCGCACGGATCAGCGTCAAACTTCAGACTTTACTTAGCCAGTGATGGTACTTCGGGATGCGGCCATTCACCATGTCAAAAAATGCTTTCTGCAACTTCTCGGTAACGGGTCCGCGCTGGCCGGCGCCGATCTGGCGGTTGTCGACCTCGCGAATCGGCGTGACTTCCGCGGCCGTACCGGTGAAGAAGGCCTCGTCGGCGATGTAGACGTCGTCGCGCGTCAGTCGTTTGGTGACCACGCGCAAGCCGAAGTCGGCGGCCAGCGCATGGATGGTTGAGCGGGTGATGCCAGTCAGGGCGGACGCGATTTCGGGTTCGCAGAGCACGCCGTCCTTGACGATGAAAAGATTTTCGCCAGACCCTTCGGCCACAAAGCCTTCGGTGTCCAGCAGCAGGGCTTCGTCGTAGCCGTCTTGCAGGGCTTCGGTGTTGGCCAGGATGGAGTTGGCGTAGGTGGTGGCCACTTTCGCGCGCGGCATCGTGACGTTCACGTGCTGGCGCGCAAACGAAGAGACCTTGACGCGGATACCTTGCGACAGCGCGTCTTCGCCCAGATACGCGCCCCAGGGCCACGCGGCGATCGCCACATGAACACGGGCGCCCTTAGGCGACACGCCCATTTTTTCCGGGCCGTAGAACACCAAGGGGCGCAGGTAGCCGGATTCCAGCTGGTTTTCGCGCACAACCATCCGCTGCGCTTCATTGATCGTGTCGCGATCAAAGGGCATTGGAATCTGGTAGATGTGCGCGGAATTGAAGAGGCGGTTTGTGTGGTCTTCCAGACGGAAGATGGCGGTGCCGATCTCGGACTTGTAGGCGCGCACGCCTTCAAAGACGGACAGGCCATAGTGCAGGGAATGCGTCAGGACGTGCGTGGTCGCGTCGCGCCACGGAACGAGCTTGCCGTCATACCAGATGAAACCGTCGCGATCAGCCATCGACATGGTCTTCTCCACACAGAGCGCGCCGGATCTTCAAGCGGCCCAAGAATCTTGAGGCGCATATTGTATCAAGCGGCGAGGTTACAATAACTGCCTGTCCGCGCACCGGCGTGGTGCACGTGGTGCCATTCGGCCCGCGCAACCCGTAAGAGTTCCCATGTCGTCCTGTCCGCATCGCCAGGGGTCAGCCGTTGTCCTCTGAATCCGCGCTTCCTGAATCCGAAGGCCCTGGCTCCAACGACCCCGGCTCCGAAGACCCCGGCCAGCGCGCCGACGCCATCCGCCAGGAACGCCTGAATGCGTTTCGCGCCGGTGTCCACGCCATCGTGCCCGCCTTGATCGCCACCGCGACCTGGGGCCTGGTGACGGGCGTGGCCATGGTCAAATCCGGTCTGACCGAATCCATGGCGCTGGCCATGACGCTGCTGCTCTACGCCGGTTCGGCGCAACTCACCTCGTTGCCGCTGATCGCTACGGGCGCGCCGCTGTGGCTCATCTTTGCCGCGGGCTGCGTGGTGAACCTGCGCTTCATCATCTTCGGCGCGGCGCTACATCCCTATTTCCGGCATCTGTCCTGGCCCAAGCGGCTGGGGCTGGGCTATTTCACAACCGACATGGGCTTCGTGCTGTTCATGCCGCGTTTTGGCGATTCAGCCGAGCGCGGCACGCGCGAGCAGCTGTGGTTTTTCCTGGGCACTATCGGGCCGGGCTGGCTGGTGTGRCAAACGTCGTCGATTGTCGGCATCTATTTGGGCGCCATGGTGCCCACCAACTGGTCGCTGGACTTTGCCGCCGTGCTGGCCCTGTTGGCGATTACGGTGCCGCTGGCCAGCTCGAAGCCCATGTTGGTGTCGATGCTGGCTGCCGGCGTGGTCGCCTGGACCGGGCAGGTGCTGCCCCTGCGGCTGGGTCTGGCCGCGGCCGTCATTGCCGGCGTGGTGGCCGGCATGTGGGCTGAACGATTCTTCAAGGCGCGTCCATGACCCTCTGGCCTTCCGAGATCTACGTCTATTGTGCGATCCTGCTGCTGGCCTTTTGCAGCGTGCTGACGCGCGCGGGCTTCATGCTGTTTGGCGACTATATTCCCCTGCCGGACGGCGTGCGGCGCGCGTTGCGCTACGCGCCGGCAGCCGCACTGACCGCCATCGTCGTGCCTGACCTGTTACCGTGGAAAGCGGGCCTGGGCCCGGTGTTCGACTACAAGCTGGTCGCGGGTTTGATCGCTATTCTGGTTTTTCTGCGTACTCGCAGCGCCGTGCTGGTGATCATCGTTGGCATGTTGGTGTTGTGGGGCTTGCGCTGGCTGGCAGGCTGACACCCGCCGTATCGGCCATATATCGTCCATCTGATGGACACATGCGCCGTTTGCGCGTGTGGTAATGCGCCTGCGCTAAAATTAAGTTATCCACAGCAATCCGGGCCTGGTACTGCCCTCATAAGTATCGAGTCGAAGAATGCGCCCGCTGGCCAACAAGGCAGGGCGCCGATTGCCCGCGAAGCCGATTGCGCTTCGCGGCGATTTGCGTGCCATCGCGATGCGATCACGCGCATTCAGATTGCCCCGATGCGTATGTAGTGCAGTGCATGTAGCACTCTCGTTTTGTTCTTTTTCACTGGTCCCGGTATCTGCCAAACCCTGATGACTGAATCCATTCAATCCGTAGCACCTGCCGCCGACGCGCCCGCGCCGACGTTTGCCGATTTCGGACTGCACCCTCTGTTGTTGCAGTCCATCGTTGAAACCGGCTACACCACGCCAACCCCCATTCAGGCGCAAGCCATTCCTGTTGTGGTGGAAGGGCGCGACGTCATGGGCGCCGCTCAGACGGGTACCGGCAAGACTGCCGCGTTCACGGTGCCGATCCTGCATCGCCTGATGCCGCTGGCCAACACCAGCGCATCGCCCGCCCGCCATCCGGTGCGCGCACTGATCCTCACGCCCACGCGTGAACTGGCCGATCAGGTGTTCGAAAGCGTCAAGCGCTACAGCAAGCAAACGCCGCTGCGTTCTGCGGTGGTGTTTGGCGGCGTGGATATCGGCCCGCAAAAAGAAGCGCTGCGCCGCGGTTGCGAAGTGCTGGTCGCCACCCCCGGCCGCTTGCTGGACCACGTTGAACAAAAGAACGTGAACCTGAGCCAGGTTGGCATTCTGGTGCTGGACGAAGCGGACCGCATGCTCGACATGGGTTTCCTGCCGGATCTGGAACGCATCATCCGCCTGCTGCCCGCGCAGCGTCAGGGCCTGCTGTTTTCGGCCACGTTCAGCAACGAGATCCGCAAGCTCGGCCGTTCGTATCTGAACCAGCCCGTCGAGATTGAAGTCGCGGCGCGCAACGCCACCGCCACGAACATTACTCAAATCGCCTACAAGATGTCGAGCGACGCCAAGCGCGCCGCCGTCGTGCATCTGGTGAAGTCGCGCGGCTTGAAGCAGGTCATCGTGTTTTCGAACACGAAGATTGGCACGGCGCGTCTGGCGCGTGATTTGGAACGCGACGGCGTCAAAGCCGAATCGATCCACGGCGACAAGACGCAGGCTGACCGCATGAAGGCGCTGGAAGCCTTCAAGGCCGGCGACCTGGAAGTGCTGGTTGCTACCGACGTCGCCGCGCGCGGCCTGGACGTGGCCGGCGTGCCTTGCGTCATCAACTATGACCTGCCGTACAACGCTGAAGATTACGTGCACCGTATTGGCCGTACCGGCCGTGCGGGCGCGTCGGGCGAAGCCATTGCGCTGTTCACGCCCGACGAAGAGCGCTTCCTGCTCGACATTGAAAAGCTGATCAAGCGCGAAGTGCCACGCGGCACGCTGGACTTGCCCGCCGACGCCGTGGCGCGCAGCCATCGCCGCAGCGAAGAGCGCCCCAGTTCGTCGTCGCGCGAAGGCCGCGATGGCGGCCGTGAAAGCCGTGGCGATCGTGGTGATCGTGGCGGCCGCTCGTCGGATCGCCGTTCGGGCTACACGTCCAGCGGCCCGCGCCAGCCCGTGGATGATTTCTTCCTGAAGCCTTACGAGCCGTCCTCGTCGGCCAGTACGCAGGCGGAAGATCAGGCGCCCAAGAACGACGGCAATTCTTCGTCGGCGCCCAAGCGCCAGGTGGCCGTGCTGTTGGGCGGTTCGCGCAAGCCCTGATTGCTTTGTCAGGCATGTAAAAACCCGCAACGCCAAATGGCCTTGCGGGTTTTTTATTGCTTGAAGGTTGTTGCTTGAAGGCGACGCGGCCTCACGCAGCGGCGTGCGCTCAGGCGGCCAGCAGCTTCGGCAGATCCGGCAGTTCGGTGGCGATGGCCGGGCTGTTCTCGTTCACGCTGTCCAGCAGTCTTTCCAGATGGCCGATGTGCGGCAGCATGGGCCCGTAGAACACCACGCGCGACCCGATCTGCACGAGCAGGGTGGGGAAGTTTTCAACATCCTCATCACCCAGCAGTTCGGCGTGGTCTTCGATGTCGATCCATGCGAAGACGTGTTGCGGCAACGTATCTGCCAGCGCTTGCAGTTTGGGCTTGTATTGCTCGCAGGTGTCGCACCATGCGGCGCAGAAACAGGCGACGAGCCAGGTGTTGGGGGTTGCGCCCAGCCGTGTGCGCAGGGCGGCCAGGTCAGTGCCGGGTACGAGTAGAGACATGTGAGCAGATCAGGGCGTGTTTGACTATCATACCCGGGATGTCCACCCCATTTTTCCGTTCCCATGACCGCCTTGCGCACTGATTCCGCCTCGCCCGACAACGGCCGTTTTTCCACCGCCGGGGCCGGCGCCGTCAGCGTGGGCCAGGCATTCAAGCGCGCGCTGGTGTCCCAATGCCACCCGACGATGTTGTTCGCGGTGCTGCTGCCTTTTCTGATTGCGCTGGTGGGCGCGCTGCTGCTTTTGTATTTTTTCTGGACGCCGCTGGTTGAATGGCTGGGCGCCCAGATTTCGCGCGTCGACATGCTGAATCGCGCAGAAGACTGGATGCTGGCCATGGGGCTGTTTTCGCTCAAGGTCTATCTGATTCCCCTTCTTGCCTGTGCCATTTTGCTGCCGGTATCCGGCGTGCTGGGGTTGGCGATTGCCGCGGTCTTCGTGATGCCGCTGGTGCTGCGCCATGTGGGGCAACGCGAATACGCCAGCGTGGGCCGCAAAGGAAAATACTCGACGGCGGTCAGCGTATGGAATGCGGTCTGGGTATCGGCCGCCTTTGCGGCCGGCTGGCTGCTGACGCTGCCGCTGTGGCTGGTGCCGCCCATGGCGATTGTGCTGTCGATCTTCTGGTGGGCGTTTGCGTTCTCGCGCATGATGCGCGTGGACGCCATCGTCGAACACGCCAGCCCGGCCGAACGCAAGCTGATCCTGGAACGCAACAACGGCGGCTTCTGGACCATCGGCCTGATCTGTTCGCTATTGAATTTGTTGCCGCCCGCGTGGATTATCCTGCCGGTGTTTTCCGCGCTGGTCTACGCGCATTACGGACTGGAAGCGCTCAAGCGCTTGCGCCAGGACCGCGTTATCGACGTCTGACCGGCGTCTTCCCTCTTACCCTCTGGAACTGGACATGGCCGCTGAATCCGCCGCCCGTCGCATTGGCCTCATCATCGTCGGGGATGAAATCCTGTCGGGCCGCCGTCAGGACAAGCATTTTTCCAAAGTCGTCGAGCTGCTGAGCGCGCGCGGCATGCATCTGAGCTGGGCCGAATTCCTGCCCGACGAACGCGACACGCTGGTGGCCGCCTACCAGCGCAGCTTCGCCAAGGGCGACGTTGTGTTCTCTTGCGGCGGCATTGGTGGCACCCCGGACGACCATACCCGCCAGGCCGCCGCGGCCGCGCTGGGTTTGCCGCTGGCCTTGCATCCGGAAGCCGAAGCGGCGATTGCGCTGCGCACGTCCGAAATGGCCGCCAAAGGGCAGGGAACCGCCGACATGAGCGCGCCGGAAAACCAGCAGCGCTTGCAGATGGGCATGTTCCCGCAGGGCTGCGAAATCGTGCCGAACCCGTACAACCGCATTCCCGGCTTCTTCATCCAGGACCACACCTTCGTGCCGGGCTTTCCCGTCATGGCGTGGCCAATGTTGGAATGGACGCTCGACACCCGCTATCGTGCACTGCAGCATGTGCGAGCCCATGTCGAGCATTCTTTCCTGGTGTTCAGCATGCCGGAATCGCGCATCACGCCCGCGATGATCAGTGTCGAAACCCGCTGGCCTGACGTGCGCGCCTTCAGCTTGCCCAGCGTTGGTGAAGCGGGCGGCACCCCGCATATTGAGCTGGGCGTCAAGGGCGAACCGGCCGCTGCCGCCGAGGCGCTGGAGTTCTTGCGTGCGGAAGTGCTGCGTCTGGGCGGAAAGCTCGCGCCCCCAGCCGCGGCCTGAGATTGACCCTCTATAAACGGGGGGCGGCCCCGTTTATAGATGAAAAACCCATTGCCAAATGGCGCGGTAAATTTCACAATACGGGAAAGAACTGTTTGCTGCGTTGCCGCAAGGCCGGTTTTTTTTCGGCGGCGCGGCGCGAGCCCAACCTCCCCCTATGCCCCGTCTTTCGACACCCCGCAATCCCCTGGACGCCGAGACCGAAGGCGCGTCCGGTCATCCCATCGCCATTCAGGTCATCGAGCGCGCCATGCGCCTGCTTGATGCCCTGGCTGCGCAGCAGGACCCTGTCACGCTCAAGGAATTGTCCGCGACCACGGGCCTGCACGCTTCCACCGCCCACCGCATTCTTAACGATCTGGTCGTAGGCCGGTATGTCGAGCGCGTCGACAACGGCCTGTATCAGCTGGGCATGCGCTTGCTGGAGCTGGGGTCGTTGGTAAAGGGGCGGCTGAACGTGCGCGAAGCGGCCATTTCGGCCATGCGTTCGCTGCACAAGCTGACCGGGCAAACGATCAACCTGTCGGTGCAGCAAGGTGACGAAATCGTCTACATCGACCGCGCCTGGAGCGAACGCTCGGGGATGCAGGTGGTGCGCGCCATTGGCGGACGGGCGCCGTTGCATTTGACGTCCACCGGCAAGCTGTTCCTGTCCACCGGCGACGCGCGCCAGGTTCGCGCCTATGCGTTGCGCACCGGCCTGGCGGGCCACACCCGCAACAGCCTGACGGATCTGGACCGCCTGGAACGCGAGCTGGCGCTGGTGCGCCGCCATGGCTATGCGCGCGACAACGAAGAACTTGAGCTGGGCGTGCGATGCATTGCGGCCGGCATTTTTGACGACACCGGCAAGCTGGTGGCGGGTCTGTCGATCTCGGCGCCAGCAGAACGCTTGCAGGATGACTGGATCAAGGCGCTGGTGGATACCGCCGCCAGCATTTCCGAAGCATTGGGTTACGAACCCTCGGTCTCCACTGGTTTCAATGGGTTAGGCATGGCGGCGGAAGCCTTGCGTCCCTAGCGCGTGCAGGCGCAAAAAAAGCCCCGCAAGGGGCTTTTTTCGTAGGCAGACAGCGCTTTATCCGAACCGCATTATTGCTGTTCGACACCTGCCTTCTTGAAGAGCTCGGCCCACTGTGGCACTTGCTGCTTCACCTTGGCTTCCAGCCCTTGCGGGTTGGCTTCATTGGTCAGCACGGTGGCGCCCAGCTGCTTCATGCGTTCCTGGAACTTGGGGTCGGCCAGGCCGGCTTGCAGGCTCTTGACCAGCTTGTCCACGACCGGCTTGGGCGTACCCTTCGGCACCCACATTCCGTGCCAGATCCCCACTTCGAAGCCCTTGTAGCCGGACTCGTCCATCGTCGGCAGCTTGGGCAGCGTGGGGACGCGTTGCAGGCTGGTCACGGCGTAGGCCTTGACCTTGCCGCTGTCGATCTGCTGCGTGGTGTTGGTGGTTTGGTCGCACATCAGGTCGACCTGCTTGCCCAGCAGATCGTTCATGGCGGGGGCGGTGCCCTTGTACGGGATGGTCAGCAATTGCACGCCCAGCGCTTCCACGAGCATGGTGCCGCACAGATGGCTGGCGGCGCCGATGCCGGCATTGGCCAGCGAGACCTTGTCCTTGTTCGCCTTGACGTATTCGGCCAGTTCCTTGATGTTGTTGGGCGGGAAGTCCGAGCGCGCGATGATGGTCATGGGCACGTCGACCACCAGGCCGATGGGCTCGAAGCTCTTGTAAGGGTCGTAGCCGGGATTCTTGTACAACGACGGCGCAGTGGAGAAGCCGGCGTGCATCAACAGGATGGAATAGCCGTCCGGCTGGGCGCGGGCGACTTGCGTCGTGCCGATGGTGCCGCCGGCACCGCCCTTGTTTTCCACCACAACCGTCTGGCCCAAGCTCGGCCGCATGGCTTCCGCCAGCGAGCGGGCGACGTTGTCGGTCGGACCGCCTGCGGCGAATGGCACCACCATATTGATGGGGCGTTCCGGATATTCCGCTTGGGCGGCGCCAGTGGCGAGCATGGCGCTGGCCGCGAGCAGGGCCGAAAGCGTGCGGGGGATGAGGGTCATGAAGTCTCCAATTGCAGGGTTTTGCTTGCTGCGATTTAGTTTTATGCCGCTGACTTATGGTTTGTTTTATCTGTCATCAGCGTGAAAGCAGTGTAGAAAAGAATTGATACGCCGTCATGTCCGGTATTTCCCGAATCATGGGAAATTCTTGTTCTGGATCAAAGGCGTGCAGGGGCCTGCACCGTTAAAGTGCAAATACTTGTTGCGTTGCACAAAAACTGCTTGACAAGAAAATCTGCCAGTCTAGAATGTGAATTGTGCAGTGCATCAAACGGGCCGGCGGTAGCTTGTAGTACCAGTTTCCGCGCACGTTTTTATTTTTCGTCGCAGACAACCATCCTGACTTGCCGGAAGCTTCCGGCTACCCCTAAAGGAGCATTCTATGAGCGCAATTCCGCAACAAGTTCTGGACCGCCAGAAGGCCAGCATCAACACTTTCGTGGCCGCCCAATCCGCTGTTTTCGCTGGCTTTGAAAAGCTGGTTGAACTGAATATGAAGGTCGTGCGCGCCACGCTGGACGAAGTCGCCCAGCGCTCGCAGCAAGCCTCTGAAGTGAAAGATCCGCAAGAAGCCGCTGCGTTCGCATCGGGCCTGCTGCAACCGGGCGCCGAAAAGGCCATGGCTTACACCAAGCACGTGTATGACATCGTTGCCGGCGTGCAAGGCAACCTGGTCAAGCTGACCGAAGAACAGATCGCCGAAAGCCAGCAACAGCTGAGCGAAGCCGTCGACCAGTTCTCCAAGAACGCGCCGGCCGGTTCCGAAAGCGCCGTTGCCCTGATCAAGTCCTCGTTGGCCACCGCCAACAGCGCCTACGATTCCGTGACCAAGGCCGCCAAGCAGGCTGCTGAAGTGGCCGAGTCGAACCTGAATGCCGCCGCCAACGCGACCTTCAAGGCTGCAACGGATGCTGCCGATGCCGCCACCAAGGTTGCCAGCCGTAGCCGTCGCACCGCCTAAGTTTTTGGCGCGCGATGCTGCGCAAACCGCAGTAATGTAGTACTGTTGAGTGACAGAGCAGAGCTGGAATTAGGGCCACCCACCGGGTGGCCTCTTTTTTTGCCTGCTTGATTTGCTATCGCTTCTGTACGGCGTTTACGCACTCGCCCACCAGGGCCGGGCCGCGGTAGATCAACCCCGTATACAGCTGCACGGCGTCGGCGCCTGCGGCCATTTTCTCGCGAGCCTGTTGGCCCGACATCACGCCGCCCACGCCAATAATGGCCAGGCTGTTGCCCAGTTGTTCCTTCAGGCGGCGGATCACCTTCAACGACAATTCATGCACCGGCGCGCCCGACAAGCCGCCGGCCTCGTCCGCGTGCGCCTGGCCCGTGACGGCATCGCGCGACAGCGTCGTGTTGGTGGCGATGACGCCATCAATGCCATGGCGCGGCAGCGTGTCGGCGATGGCGTCGATTTGTTCTTGCGTGAGATCGGGGGCAATTTTCACCGCCATCGGCACGCGGCGCTGGTGCTGATCTTCCAGCGCGCGGCGCTTGTCGGCCAACTGCGCCAGCAGCGCCGACAATTCATCGCCGCTTTGCAAGGCCCGCAGGTTCTTGGTGTTGGGCGACGAAATATTCACCGTCACGTAGTCGGCATGGGGATACACGCCTTCCAGGCCAATCAGGTAATCATCGGCGGCGCGTTCAATCGGCGTATCGGCGTTCTTGCCGATATTCAAACCCAGAATCCCGCCTTGCTTGCGCCACTGGCTGCGCTGCACGTTCGCCAGAAAGGCATCCAGGCCCTGATTGTTGAACCCCAGCCGATTGATCAGCGCATTGGCGCGCGGCAGGCGGAACATGCGCGGCTTCGGGTTGCCGGGCTGCGCACGCGGCGTCACCGTGCCGACTTCAATGAAACCAAAACCCAGATTGCCCAGCGCGTCGATATACGCGCCGTTCTTGTCCAGCCCCGCCGCCAGCCCGATGGGGTTGGCCAGTTGCATGCCCATCAGCGTGCAAGGCGCTTTGGGCTGCGCATGCATGAGCTTGCGCGTGGCGCCGCATTCATAAGCGCGTTGCAGGCCCGAGAGCGTAACTTCGTGGGCGGTTTCCGCGTCCATGGCGAACAACGCCGGGCGGGCCAGGGGATAGGCGTGGAAGAGGATAGACATGGGGCGGAATTGTAGAGCGAATTTCGCCGGCCTAGCGGGCAGTCGCAGGCGCGCGGGAACGCAACGGGGGATAAATCAGAGGGACGGATCGTGCTGGTCGCGCCATTCGCCGTCGACGAGGAATTGCGCGGGGTGAAAGCTGGACTTATAGGACATCTTGCGGCTGTCTGCGATCCAGTAGCCCAGATACAGCCAGGGCAGGTTCAGCGTGCGGCACTGTTCGATCTGCCACAGGATGCTGTAGGTGCCAAGACTGCCCTCCACATCGGGATCGTAGAAGGTGTAGACGGACGACAGCCCGTCATCCAGCACATCGATGATGGACACCATCATCAGCACGCCTTCGGCATCGCGGAATTCCACCAGCCGGGTGTTCACGCGGCTGGTCAGCAGGAACTGCGCGTACTGCGTGCGGCTGTCTTCGTCCATGCCGCCGCCCGGATGCCGGCCCTGCTGATAGCGCGTATAGAGCCGGTAGTGCTCGGGCGACCAGGCCAGTTCGGCCACGAAGGACTGCAGATGTTGATGGTCGCGCCAGGCGCGACGCTGGCTGCGGTTGGGCGCGAAGCCCGCCGTATCCACACGCACGGGCACACAGGCGCGGCAGTTATCGCAATGGGGACGGTAGGTGAACAGCCCGCTACGGCGAAAACCTTGTTCGACCAGCTGTGAATACGTGCCCGCGTTGATCAGATGGCCGGGCGCGGCCACCTGCGACCGAGCCTGGCGACCTGGCAGATAGCTGCAAGGGTAGGGGGCGGTTGCGTAGAACTGCAGCGTGGAGAAGGGAAGTTCTTTGAGCTGGCTCATGGGGAGTTGCGCATCGCGCGGGTACGTCGGCGATGGATCGCTACATATTAACGCCGAAGTCGGCGTCAAATGTGGCGTCGGGTAACAGCCGGCCCGTGCTGTCCAGCACGCCTCGCGCCCAGGGAATGGGCGGTTGCGACGTGACATGGCGCACATGCTGTAAAAAGCGCGCTCGCGAGATCGGACGCGCGCCCAGGCTGGCCAGATGGCGCGTCTGCTGCTGGCAATCGATACGTTCCACGCCGTGGGTGGCCAGATAGCGCACCAGGTAGGCCAGCGCGATCTTCGATGCGTTTGGCGCGCGGGTGAACATGGATTCCCCGAAAAACATGCGGCCCAGGCTGATGCCGTAAAGTCCGCCCGCAAGCTCGCCGTCGATCCAGGTTTCAATGCTGTGCACATAGCCCGCCCGATGCCATTCGGCATACGCCTGCTGCATGGCGGACGTGATCCACGTGCCGGGCTGGCCGTCGCGCGGGGCGGCGCATTGCGCCATCACCTGCGGGAACACGGTGTCAACGCGCACCTGCACGCGGGGCGACGCCATATATTCCTGGCTGGCGATCTGGCGCAGCAGCTTGCGCAGCGAATGGGATGGCGAAAAGTCTTCAATGGCCAGAACCATACGCGGATCGGGGCTCCACCACAGCACCGGTTCGCCCTCGGAATACCAGGGGAAGATGCCGTTGGAGTACGCCTGGATCAAGCGTTCCGGGGACAGGTCCGCGCCCGCGGCGAGCAGGCCGTCAGGTTCCGTCAGCGCGAATTCCGCTGGCGGAAACGGGGTGTCGGCGGCAAGCCAGGGCAGCTTCAACGGTGCGATTCTAGGGTGTAGTGATGGGGGACGAAGACGCCTTGCTTGCGGTCGTCGAAGTAGTGGCGCAGCGTGGTTGCCACCGTGCGGAACGCCAGATCATCCCAGGGAATTTCAGACTCTTCGTACCACCGGGCCTCCAGGCTTTCAGGGCCGGGGTCCAGTTCGGGCCCCAGCGCCTGGGCCAGATAGAACACATGCACCTGATCAATCTGCGGCAGGTCGATCAAGGTATAGAGCTCGCCCAGCTGAATGCGCGCGCCGGATTCTTCCAGCGTTTCGCGGGCCGCGCCCTGCGCCGTGCTTTCACCCAGCTCCATGAAACCCGCTGGCAGCGTCCAGGTGTTGTAGCGCGGCTCGATGGCACGCCGGCACAGCAGCACGCGGTTTTCCCAAACCGGCACCGTGCCGACCACCAATCGCGGGTTCTGATAGTGAATGGCGCCGCAGTGATCACAGATGTCGCGTTCACGGTTGTCGCCTTCCGGCACCCGGCGGTTCAGGGGAGTGCCGCACTGAGTGCAAAACAGCGAACGGCGGGGAACGGGGAAGTATTCGATGGACGGTTTGGCGGTCATGGGTACGATTCTAACGGCTGCGGCGGGGACTGGCGCGTCTGGCTGGCGACGCCGGGGCCGGGCTGCCGAAGCGCTCTTCCAGGTGTTCAACAAACGACCTCACCTTGGGCGACAGGAACCGCCGGTGGGGGTAAATGGCGTACATCGAGATCGGGGTGTGTGCGTAGTCGGTCAGCAGGGCGATCAGCCGGCCCGCGCGGATGTCGTCGCCCACCAGGAATTCGGGCTGCAGAATGATGCCGTGTCCGGCCAGCGAGGCGGTGCGCAGCACGTCGCCATTGTTCGCGCGCAGGGCCGCGTTCACACGCACCAAATGCGTCACCCCATCCTTTTCGAAATGCCATTCATTGCCAGTGCTGGCGTAGGCGTAATGCAGGCAGCGGTGCTGCTTCAAGTCTTCGGGGGTTTGTGGCGTGCCGTGGCGCTTCAGGTAGGCGGGCGCGGCGCAAACCAGCAGTTGCTGCGCCGCCAACGGGCGCGCCACCAGAGACGAATCCAGCAGCGGACCGATGCGCACCGCGACGTCGTACCCGTCTTCCACCAGATCCACCACCCGGTCGTTCAGGTCCAGGTCGATGATGACGTCCGGGTAACGCTGCAGGTATTCGGCAATGGCCGGGCCCAGGTGCAGGATGCCGAACGACACCGGCGCGCTGACCCGCAGGCGGCCGCTGGGGCGCTGGCCTTCGGCTTGTAGCGACAGTTCCAGATCCGCCACTTCCGCCAGGATCGGCCGCACCCGTTCATAGAACGCACGGCCGGCGTCGGTCATGCTGAGCTTGCGTGTTGTGCGGTTCAGCAGGCGCACGCCGTACTTCTGTTCCAGGTAGGCGATCTGCCGCGTCACCACGGATCGGGCGTGGCCCATCTTGTCGGCCGCGGCCGCAAATGAGCCCAGTTCCACGACCTTTGCGTAGGTCTGCATGGCGGTGTGCGTATCCAAGATTGTTTCCTATCGGGGAACAATAATTTGCAATTCTGCATGTTTATCTTTGTTTTTGGAATCGCAAGAATAGCGGCCATGAAGAATCTTCCCGTTTTGGGCGATTCCCGAAACTCGCTCGAAGGAGAGTGCAATGATCGATACCCGTACCGCGCCTTATGCCGCGCTGCTGTTGCGTGTGGCGCTGGGCGTCATGTTCCTGGCCCACGGCCTGACCAAGCTGTTGGTCTTCACGCTGCCCGGCACCGCGCAGTTCTTCGCCAAGATCGGCTTTGCCGGCTGGCTGGCTTACCCGGTCACGTTTTTTGAAGTGGGCGCAGGCGTGTTGCTGATTCTGGGTATCGTGCCGCGCTGGGTCGCCGCGATCGCCGTGGTGCAATTGTTCGTGGCGTCGACCGTTCACTTTGGCAACGGCTGGGGTTTTGGCAATGCCGGCGGTGGCTGGGAATATCCCATTTTCCTGACCGTGGCCGCCGCCGTGCTGGTGCTGCTGGGTGACGGCAAGTTCGCCCTGGTCAAGAGCGGCCGCGGCTGAGCGCCGCGCGCACCAGACTGTTAACCGTTGCGGTCGTGGTTGCCGGGGCGGGCGGGTCATAGAATGACCCGCCCGCCCTTATTCATTCAGGAGTTCCCATGCTGTTTCCGATGACCTTCGCCAAGCGCGCCGTGGGCGCGCTGTTGTTCGCCGCGGCCCTGTCGCCCGCTGCACAGGCCTCGCCCGAGCAAGAAGCCGCCAACAAGGCAGCCGTGCTGGCGTTCTATGAGAAGGGGTTGAATCAGAAGGATGCCGACGCCGCACTGAAATACGTGGGCGAACGCTACGTGCAGCACAACCCCAACGCGGCCGACGGCCCCGAGGGCTTTCGCAAGTTCGTCGCCTATTTGCGCGACAAATTTCCGAAGTCGCACAGCGAGATCAAGCGAGTTTTTACGGATGGCGACTACGTGATCCTGCATGTGCATGCGGTGCGTGAGCCCGGCACGCGGGGCAATGCCATCATCGACATCTTCCGTCTGGAGCAAGGCAAGATCGTCGAACACTGGGATGCCGTGCAGCCCATCCCCGAGCAATCCGCCAATACCAACGGCATGTTCTAAGGCGAGCCTAGTCTGGCGTGGCGCTGGGGTTGGCGTCGAATGCCAGGCGCTGCGCAACGTCCTGCCTGGTGATTGCCTCTAAAGGGGCGGCGGCATACACGCCTGGCCACGACACGGTGATGCATTGCGCGGGCGGCAGATCAGCCAAGGTGTCCAGCAATGGCGCGCCGCTTTCCGTTACCAGCCGTTCCAGCAGCGCGGGCAGGTCGCGGTCCATCACGATGCCCGCACCGGCGGGCGTTGTTGCGTACAACTGGCCCGCGTCGTCCAGCCACCAGTGGCTGACAGCAGCCACCGTCACATCCGTGTGCGTCAGCAGGCCGTGGTTGTTGTCGCTCAGGCGCAGCACATACGGCGCGCCATCCAGCCGCACAAACACCCGCTGCGGCCCATTCTGAAAATACCAGCGGCCCGCCTCATCGTGTTCGTAATTGCGATTGATGAAGTCCAGGATCTGGGTATTGGTGATGGACTCGCCCGCGCCGCCTTGTGCAGCCTGGCCCTGGGGGTGCAGGCGCCACCGGCCGCGCCCGTCCAGCGACAGCCAGCCATACACGGCCGGCACATTGGGCCAGCGGGCGATTGCGTCCTTCACCGATTGATCCATGTCAGGGGCGAATGATGATGGGGGGAGGGTTGATGATGATGGCCGGCGCCGCCATGGGCATCACGACCTGCGGCGGCGCGTAGTAGCCGCCGCGATAGTCATCGCGGCATTTGCGCTTTTCCGTGTATTCGCCGTTGCGCTTCCACTTGCGTTCGACTTTGCACGCGCCGTCCCAGTACTTCTCTTTGTACTCGCGTCCGTGGCGGTGATGGTGCCGGTCGGAATCAGCCTCGGCCGCCATCGGCGCAAGCGACATCAATGCGGCGGTCGACAGGGCAAGCAACGGGGAACAGGCACGGGATTTCAGAATGCGGTGCATAGGATCGACGTTAATTGAAAACGGCGTCACCATAGCAATCATTCGATTGACAGCGCGTAGGGATGCGTAACCAGATGCGCGGGAAATACGGGGGGGAGGGGGAAAGATGCTGGAGGCGCAAGCCGGAATCGAACCGACGTACACGGATTTGCAATCCGCTGCATAACCACTCTGCCATTGCGCCAGCACTTGCAAGAAAAAAGGAAGCGCGGTGTTGGCCGTTGCTTCCTTTTTGTATTTGGAGCGGGAGACGAGTCTCGAACTCGCGACCTCAACCTTGGCAAGGTTGCGCTCTACCAACTGAGCTACTCCCGCAGGGTACTACCGTCGTACTAGGCTTGGTGTTATCTAGTACTGCATGCATTTCTGCACGCTATTTCTGCTTTTTTTGATGAGGACTTCGGGACATTTCCCGCTAGGCCGTCTCCACCAAAGACAGCGATTATACACAGAATTTTGGGCTTGTGTAGAGGGGGCGAAAAGCGTGTTGAAAAAAGCCACGCCCATGGATCAGCGTGACGCGCCCATCGCCTTATGGCGGGCTTGCCCCGTAGTGAAAATGTTCCATGGGCTGCGGATTGCGCCGCTCTGAACTGGGCGCCGCGCCATAGACCGCACGATACGACTTGCTGAAGTGGCAGGCTGATTGAAACCCGCAGGCCGACGTGATGCTCATGATCGACATGGGCGTCTGCCGCAACAGCGCGCGGGCGTGCCGCAGCCGCAAGCTCAGGTAATGCTGCTTGGGGGTGGTGTCCAGATGCTCGCGAAACAGCCGTTGCAACTGGCGCTGGGACGCGCCCGACAGGTTCGCCAGTTCATCCAGCGACAGCGGTTCTTTCAAGTTCACCTCCATCAGCGCGATCACTTCGGCCAAGGCCGGATGCGCCGCCGGCATGCGGATCGACATCGGCAGGCGCTGCTTGTCTTTGTGGTCGCGCACATGTTCGATGGTGAACTGGTTAGCGATGGAGGCCACGATGGCGGGCCCGGCGGACTCTCCCACCAGGTTCAGCATCATGTCCAGCGGCGCGGTGCCGCCCGTGCAGGTGATGCGATCTCGGTCGATCACGAACAGGTCTTCAGACAGCCGGCAGCCGGGAAATTCGCGGCGCAGCGTTTCCATATCTTCCCAATGATTTGCGCAGAGGTAGCCATCCAGCAAGCCCGCCTTCATTAGCGTATAGGTGCCTGTGCACAAGCTGCCAAGCGTGATGTGCCGCGCAGCCACATCACGCAGCCAATTCAAGATGGCCTGATCGGTCTGCGGATTCAAGCGTGTGCCGCCGCACACAAAGACCGCATCGGGCAAATCCGTGTCATCAAGCGGCGTGGCGTGCACCGACAGCCCATTGCTGGCCATTGCCGGCCCGCCTGCCGGGCTGACGACCGACCATCGGTAATACGGCACGCCCAACAGGTGATTGGCCATGCGCAGCACTTCGATCGCGGTCGAGAAAGACAGCATGGTGAAGTGCGGCAAAGGCAGGAAGCCGAAATGCCTGAGACGCTGACGATCCGGGCCCGTCGGACGGGTAATCATGACCACGCTCCTTGTTCGGAATTCCGATGAACCGATGTCTGGTTCAGCTGCTTCGGCTTTTAAAGGTTGCGTGGTGGAGCGGCCATACGTTTAAACCCTTAAGACAATTACTAAAACGCGCAGAGCCAGTCTGCATGCGGATTTGCGGCCGATGACGCCATCGCCTTGTCGCAATCGGACAAGATCTGGTCCGCTTGGGATAACTGCCTCTGAGCCGATTGGGAAAGAATGCCTCACAGGCTCGGCGCGTGCCGGATTTTCAAATGTCATCGCTCAAGCAGGAAGGGTTTCATGTTCCAGAGTTCATCTCCGTTCTTCGCTGCGCCGCTCGCCAAGCGCGATCCCATTGTGATGGCCATGCAAGACCGCGAACTGCGCCGGCAGCAGTCGCAAATTGAGCTGATCGCGTCTGAAAATATGGTGTCGCGCGCGGTGATGGACGCACAAGGCTCGGTGCTGACCAACAAGTACGCCGAAGGCTACGTCGGCCGCCGTTACTACGGGGGCTGCGAGCATGTGGACGAGGTCGAGTCGCTTGCGATTCTGCGTGTGCGCGAATTGTTCCAGGCCGACTACGCCAACGTTCAACCGCACTCTGGCGCGCAGGCCAACGGCGCCGTGATGCTGGCGTTGCTGCAACCGGGCGACACCGTGCTCGGCATGTCACTGGACGCGGGCGGCCACTTGACGCATGGCGCCCGGCCGGCGATGTCCGGCAAATGGTTCAATGCCGTGCAATACGGCGTGCGTCCCGACACCTACCTGATCGATTACGACGAGGTTCGCGACCTGGCGCGGGAACACAAGCCCAAGCTGATCATCGCGGGCTACTCGGCCTATCCCCGCAAGCTGGATTTCGCCCGCTTTCGCGACATCGCCGACGAGGTCGGCGCGATGCTGATGGTGGACATGGCGCACATTGCGGGGCTGGTGGCGGCCGGCAAGCACCCCAGTCCCGTGCCGCACGCCCATGTCGTGACGTCAACCACGCACAAGACGCTGCGCGGCCCGCGTGGCGGGTTCATCCTGACCAACGACGGCGCCATCGCCAAGAAAATCAATTCCGCCGTCTTTCCCGGTTTGCAGGGCGGGCCGCTGATGCATGTGGTCGCGGCCAAGGCCGTGGCGTTCGGCGAAGCGTTGCAAGCCGATTTCAAACGCTATATCGGCCGGGTGCTGGATAACGCCGAAGCGCTGGGCAATGTGCTGGCAAGCGGCGGCGTCGACCTGGTGTCCGGCGGCACCGACAACCACCTGCTGTTGCTCGACCTGCGCTCCAAGGGCCTGACCGGCGCGCACGTGGAACGCACGCTGGAACTGGCGGGCATCACCTGCAACAAGAACGGCATTCCCTTCGATATGGAAAAGCCTTCCGTGACCTCGGGCATCCGCTTGGGCACACCAGCCTGCACCTCGCGCGGCTTTACCGAAGACGACTTCCGCGCCGTGGGCGACATGATCGTCCAGGTCATCGACATGTTGTCGACCAGCCCCGACGAGCACGAAGCCGTTGAGCGCCGCATCCGCGGCGAAGTACTGGCCTTGTGCCAGCGCCATCCCATCTATTGATTGATCTTGCACCGAGGCATCCCATGAACACGCTGCATCAGAAAAGCACGGTCATTGACGGCCTGATCATCTCCAAGTGGGACCGGGCCGTTTTCGAAGACATGCAACGCGGCGGGCTGACCGCCGCCAATTGCACGGTGTCCGTGTGGGAAGGGTTTGATCAAACCGTCGCGAACATCGCCGAAATGAAACGCCTGATTCGCGACAACGCCGACTTGCTCACGCTGGTCCGCAGCACCGACGACATCCGCCAAGCCAAGCGCGACGGCCGCACCGGCGTCATCCTGGGCTTCCAGAATGGCCACGCGTTTGAAGACAATCTGGGCGCGGTCGAAGCCTTTGCCGACATGGGCGTGCGCGTGGTTCAGCTTTGCTACAACACGCAGAACCTGATTGGCACCGGCTGCTACGAGCCCGATGGCGGCCTGTCCGGCTACGGCCATGAAGTCGTGGCCGAGATGAATCGGGTCGGCATCATGGTTGACCTGTCGCACGTCGGCGCGAAGACGTCCGAAGAAGCCATCCTGGCGTCCACCAAACCCGTTTGCTATTCGCACTGTCTGCCGTCGGGGCTGAAGGACCACCCGCGCAACAAGACCGACGCCCAGCTGCGCTTCATTGCCGAACGCGGGGGCTTCATCGGGGTGACGATGTTCCCGCCCTTCCTCAAGCGCGGCGTGCAGGCCACCGTGGACGACTACGTCGAAGCCATTGCCTACGTCGTCAACCTGGCCGGCGAAGACGCCGTGGGTATCGGCACCGATTTCACCCAAGGCTATGGCCAGCCATTCTTCGATTGGCTCACGCACGACAAGGGCCGCTATCGCCGCCTGACCGACTTCGGCGCCATCCGAAATCCCGAAGGCATCCAGACCATCGGCGAATTCCCCAACCTGACCGCCGCGATGCAGCGGGCCGGCTGGAGCGAGGTGCACATTCGGAAAATTCTGGGTGAGAACTGGTTGCGCGTGTTCGGCGAAGTCTGGCCGGGCCAGGCAGCATCAAAATAAGGAGCCTGCGATGAATCCCCAGCTGCCTATCGACGTCAACGAACAGACCGGCGTCTGGAGCACCGACGGGCTGCCGATGCTGTATGTGCCGCGCCACTTCTTCATCAACAACCATCTGGCGGCCGAACGCGCGCTGGGCCGCGACACATACGCGCGCATCCTGTACGACGCGGGCCATCAATCCGCCTACTACTGGTGCGACAAGGAATCCCAGGAACACCGGCTCGCCGGCCTTGCCGTGTACGAGCACTACCTGATGCGGCTGTCTCAGCGCGGATGGGGCTTGTTCCGGCTGACCGACGCCGACCCGGCGGCGATGACGGCGCGTATTGAATTGCGCCATTCCGCGTTCGTCCTTGCCCAACCCCAGGCCAGCGGGAAGCTGTGCCATATGTTCTCGGGCTGGTTCGCGGGCGCGATGGACTGGGTGGCTGACCAGCACGGGGGCGTCACACGCGCGCAGTGCGTGGAAAGCCGCTGCGCAGGAGAGGGGCACGCCCACTGCGAATTCACCGTTCGCCCTGTCGCTGCCTGAGGCCGGCCATGCGCTATCCCCACTTGTTTGCGCCCCTGACGCTGAACCGCGTGGTGCTGCGCAACCGTATCGTCAGCACGGCGCATGCCGAGGTCCATGCCGAACCCGGCGGCCTGCCGGGCGACCGCTACATCGCCTACTACGAAGAAAAGGCCAAGGGCGGGCTGGGGCTGGCCATCTGTGGCGGTTCCAGCCCCGTGTCGCTGGATAGCCCGCAAGGGTGGTGGCGGTCGGTCAACCTGACGACCGACCGTGTTATCGAACCACTGGCCCGGCTCAGCGAAGCCATGCACCGCCATGGCGCCAAGGTCATGATTCAGGCCACGCACATGGGCAGGCGCTCGGCCTGGCATGGCGAGCATTGGCCGCATCTGCTGACGCCGTCCGGCGTGCGCGAACCCGTTCACCGGGGCAACGCCAAGACGATCGAGGTGGAAGACATCGCACGCATCATCCGCGACTTTGCCGCGGCGGCCAGACGCGTGCAGCAGGCAGGCATGGACGGCATCGAAATATCGGCCGCGCACCAGCACCTGATTGACCAGTTCTGGAGCCCCCGCACGAACTTTCGCGACGATGCCTATGGCGGCAGCCTTGAGAACCGCCTGCGTTTTGGCATCGACGTCTTGAAAGCGGTGCGCGAGGCCGTAGGGCCGGACTTCTGTGTGGGGCTGCGCATGTGCGGGGATGAGTTCCACGAAGATGGGCTGGATCACGACGCGCTGCGCGAGATTGCGCAAGCCATGGCCGAGACGGGCTTGATCGATTACCTGGGCGTGATCGGGTCAGGGGCGGACACGCACAACACGCTGGCCAACTGTATGCCGCCGATGGCGCTGCCGCCCGAACCCTTTGCGTATCTGGCGGCCAGCATCAAGTCGGCCGTGCATATTCCCGTGATGCACGCGCAGAGCATCCGCGACGCCGTGCAGGCCGAGCGCCTGCTGGCCGCGGGCCATGCGGACCTGGTCGGCATGACTCGCGCGCACATTGCTGACCCGCATCTGGTCATGAAGATCCGCGATGACCGCGAGGACGAGATCAAGCAGTGCGTGGGCGCCAACTACTGCATCGACCGGCAGTACGACGGCCTTGATGTGCTGTGCATCCAAAACGCGGCGACGGCCCGGGAAGTGTCCATGCCGCATATCGTTCCCCGGTCGCGCGGGCCAAGGCGAAAGGTGGTGGTGGTGGGCGCCGGCCCCGCAGGCATGGAAGCCGCGCGCGTCTGTGCCGAACGTGGGCACGATGTCGTCCTGTTTGAACGCAACGCCGCTATCGGTGGCCAGATATTGCTGGCCGCCAAAGCGCCCCAGCGCGAGCAGATGGATGGCATCGTCCGCTGGTTTGATCTGGAGCTCAAACGGCTGCGGGTCGACTGCCGGATGGGCGTGCTCGCCACTCAGGAAGGCATCATGGCGGAACAGCCCGACATCGTGGTGCTGGCAACGGGCGGCCTGAGCCACGTGTACGAGCAGGTGTCATGGGGCGTTGCAAGCGGGCTGGCCGTGAGCGCCTGGGACATTCTTTCAGGCAAGAAGCAGCCCGCGCGTAATGTGCTGGTCTACGACGGCATCGGTACGCACGCGGGCGCTGGTGTGGCGGATTTCATGGCAAGCCGGGGTTCATTGGTTGAAGTCGTCACCCCCGACCCCAAGGTGGCCGACGATGTGGGCGGCACCACGTTCCCGATTTTCTACCGCCGCCTGACTGCACAAGACGTCGTGTTCACGCCCAACTACTGGCTGGAACGCGTCAGCGTCGAAGGCGACAAGACCATCGCCTTGCTGCGCAATGAATACACCGATGCGCGCGAAGAACGCGTGGTGGATCAGGTGGTGATCGAAAACGGCATCGTGCCTAACGACGCGCTGTACTGGATGCTCAAGCCCCAATCGGTCAACTTGGGGCAAACCGATGTGCAGGCGCTATACGCCGCCGAACCGCAGCCGGCGCTTTCCGAAACGCTCGGCGACGGCCGCTATCTGCTGTTCCGCGTTGGCGATTGCATTTCGATGCACAACATCCATGCGTCCATCTACGACGCCTTGCGCCTGTGTAAGGACTTCTGATCATGGCACCCTTCGCCGCCGTCATTACGGGCCTGTTCTGGTTGTCGGTGTTGGGCGTCGCCGCGGGCGGGCTACGCCGTGCGGCGCTATGGCGCACCGGGCGCACGGCGCCCGTGCGCTGGCGGGATCTGCTTGCGGCACCCAAGCGCTACTTCGTAGACCTGCACCGGGTGGTGGCGCGCGACCCCTACATCGCTCGCACGCACATTGCGACGGCGGGCGCCGCCGTGGCGGCCATGGCGCTGGTGGCCGTGAACTACGGATTGGCGCTCTATTCGCCCGCGCTGGACCTGGCCATTGCGTTGGCGGCGCTGATCATGCTGGGCGGGGTAGGTTTTGTCTGGCACCGCCGCCGCACCCCGCCCGCCAGATTGTCACGCGGCATGTGGGACAGGCTGCCATGGATGCTGGGCGCGTTGGCGCTGGGCTTGTTGCTGCTGGGCGGCATTCCCACGCCGTTGTTGTCGGGGGCGGCAGGGTTGGCCACCGTCGCGCTGCTGGCGGTGGGCGCGTGGGAATTGACGGCGGGCATGGCGCGTGGCGGCCCGATGAAGCATGCGTTCGCGGGCTTGCTGCATCTGGCGTTCCATCCACGCCCCGAACGTTTCGGCCGAACATCGGCCGGGCAAAAGGCGGCGCTACGGCCCTTGGCGCTGGGCGGAGAACCCGGCGCTGAACGGCTGGGCGCGGGCCAGCCTTCAGCCTTTGCCTGGAACCAGCTGCTGAGCTTTGACGCCTGCGTGCAGTGCGGCAAGTGTGAAGCCGCCTGTCCCGCCTATGCGGCCGGCCAGCCGCTGAATCCTAAAAAACTGATCCAGGATCTGGTCACGGGGATGGCGGGCGCGGCCACGCAACCCATCGTTCCCGGCCTGATCGCACCAGATTCGCTATGGGCCTGCACCACCTGCCGTGCGTGTGTGCACGAATGCCCCATGTTGATCGAACACGTTGACGCCGTGATCGACATGCGCCGCCAGCAAACGCTTGAACATGGCGCCGCGCCGGGCAAGGCGCCTGCCGTGCTGGACAATCTGCGCGAGACCGCAAGCGCAGGCGGCTTCGACCTGAGCGCGCGCTTTCACTGGGCGGCCGATCTGGGCGTGGCCCAAATTCAACCCGGCAAGTCCGTGGATGTGTTGCTGATCGTGGGCGAGGGCGCATTCGGCATGCGGTACCAACGTAGCCTGCGGGCGCTGGTGAAAGCGATGCAAGCGGGCGGGGTCGACTTCGCGGTGCTGGGCGTTCTGGAAACGGATACCGGCGACGTCGCCCGGCGGCTGGGCGACGAGGCCACCTTCCAGACCTTGGCCCATCGCCTGATCCGGACGCTGTCGGCGTTGACGTTCGACCGCATCGTCACGGCAGACCCCCACATTTTGCACAGCCTGCGCAACGAATATCCCGCGCTCGGCGGGCACTATCGGGTGTTGCACCACACCAGTCTGCTGTCGGCGCTGTTCAAGGCGGGCCGTCTCAGAGTCAAGCTGGCCGACCCGCCTCGGGCGCTGACCTATCACGACCCTTGCTATCTGGCCCGCTACAACGGCGAAACCGAGGCGCCGCGCGAGCTATTGCGCCATTTGGGGATTCCCATCAAAGAGATGACGCGCCACGGGCTGAACGGGCGTTGCTGCGGTGGCGGAGGCGGCGCGGCGTTGACGGACATCCCCGGCAAGCAGCGCATTCCCGATCTGCGCATTCAGGATGCGCGCGATACGGGCGCCGAGACCGTGGCGGTCGCCTGCCCAAACTGCACGGTCATGCTGGAAGGGGTGGTAGGCCCGCGGCCAGATGTGCGGGATATCGCCGAACTTGTCGCCGACGCCTTGGAGCCATGATGAACGCCATCCGCAGACTTCCCGCCCGCCGGCCGCATACGCTGACCGCGGCTGGCATCAAGCGCATCGTGCTGGAACGCGCTCAGCCTGACGGCATGCGCGCCAAGCCCGCGGCCGCGAACAAGCCCTTGCGCACGGACGGGTTGGCGTTGCGCGCCGTGTTGGCCGTTGCCCATAGCGATCGTGGCCAGCTGGATGCACACGCGCGCCAGGCCATCGCCGCCGCCGCTTTGCTGGCGCAAGCGGACACCGCCGTCCATCTGCTTGTGTTCGGCGAGCTGGACGCGGACGCCGCGCACTTGGGCGTGGACGCGCTGACACTCGTGCCGTCCAACACGGTTACCTCGGCTACCTCGTCCACCACTGCTACCTCAGCTACCTCGGCCACCCCGTCCACCCCGGCCATTCCGGCTACCTTGGCTCCGCCGGCCTATGCGCCTGACGTCGAACTGGCCATCTTGCTGACCCTGATCGACCGCATTCGTCCCATGCACATCTTCCTGCCCGACAACGGACTGCCGGATGGCGACCTTGGCCGTCGTCTGGCGGCGGCGACCCGCGACACGGTCGCCACGCACGTCGTGGCCTTGACCCACGAGGGCGCGGCAAGTGCGTACTCAGGCAACACTCGCATGCAATGGCGGGCGCTGTCTCGGGGCGTGCCGCGCATTGTGCTGCTGGCGCCCGATGTCGTCGACGAGCGCTTGCCGTTCATCGGGCATGGCAAGCGGGCGCAGCTCGCGCCGCTGCGAGCCAGCTCCGCCTATCGGGATCACGGCACCCGTTCGTTACCGGCCACGGAAGTCGACCTTCAAGAAGCTGACCTGATCGTCTCGGCTGGCAACGGCGTGCGGGATCTGACCGGCTTTCAGAACTTGGCTGACGCGCTGGGGGCGGCCGTCGGCGCCAGCCGCGTGGCGGTCGATGACGGCCGCTTTCCGCGCAGCCAGCAAATCGGCGCCACGGGAAAGACGGTCAGCGCCAGCGCCTATCTGGCATTCGGCATTTCGGGGGCGGTGCAGCATTTGCAGGGCATCAAGGACTGCCGTCACGTGATCGCCGTGAATCTGGACGCCAGCGCGCCGCTTGTCAGACGCGCCGACCTGAGCATCATCGATGACACACAAAGCGTGGCCCAGGCGCTGCTGGCCGAGGTTCAGCGTGCGCGGGCCGCGCACCCCGCCCAGCAGGTGAATCATGACTAAGCTGCGCATCGCCGTGCTCGTTTCCGTCGGCGTCCACCCGGTCAGCGGCGCGGCGCGCTGGAGCCGTAATGACGCGCTCGCGCTATCCCTGGCGCAGGAGATGGTGAGGAGGGCGGCAGGCGAACCTGCGGCAGGCGACCCTGCGGCGGGCGGTCCTGCGGCGGGCGGTCCTGCGGCAGGCGGTCCTGCGGCAGGCGGTCCTGCGACAGAGACGTCTGCGGCCGCCGACATCGATGTCATCCATGCCGGCGATCCCGCCGAGCCCGCATTGCGCGACTATCTGGCGCTGGGCGCGGCCTGCGTCGACGCCATCGAGGTGCCGTGCGGGCGCGACGTATTGGGCGCGCTGGTCGACCGCGTGCGCGGCTACAGCGTCGTGCTGTGCGGGACGCGGGCGGAAGGCGGTGAAGGCAGTGGCCTGCTGCCGTATTTATTGGCGCAGGCCTTGCATGTCCCGTTGTTGCCGGCGGTGCTGACCGCGCAGCTGCACGCGGACAGCGTCGTCACGCAGCAGTTCCTGCCTAAAGGCAGGCGGCGCGAAGTCGCCTCGTCATTGCCGGCCGTGCTGGCGGTGCATCCGCTGGCGCCGTTCGACGCACGCCATGTCTATGCCCGCCAACGCGCTGGCCACGTTGCCGCACGCGTCGCGCGCGTGGTGGGCGCGCCCTTGCCGCCGGCGCGGGTTGAACCGGCCGTGGTGCCGCCCGTCAAGCTGGCCGCGCGGGAGTCACGGTCGGGGCGGACGCGGCTGCTGGCCGCCACCACCATGCAAAGCCGCGGCGGCGCGGTGATCACCCAGGGCACCCCCGCTGAAAAGGCGCAGGCAGTCATTGCCTATCTGCGCCGTCACAGCCTGATCGACTATTGAGGTGGACGATGAATGCCTTCAAACAGATTCCCGTCGTTCCTGCGCGGGCGGACGATGCCATCCGCGCCCTGATCGCCAATCGGCGGCCGGGCTACAGCCTGGATGCCGATTTCTATCTGAGTCCGGCCGTCTTCGATCTCGACATGGAAGAAATCTTCGGCCGCCATTGGATCTTTGTGGCGGTCGAACCCGACATCCCCGAGCCGGGCGACTACATCACAGTGGATGTCGGCCGGCAGCCGGTGGTGATCTTGCGTGACGACGATGATCAGTTGCGCGCCTTTCATAACGTGTGCCGTCACCGGGGGTCGCGCTTGTGTTCGCAGGCCCAGGGGTCGGTGGGCAACCTGGTGTGCCCCTATCACCAATGGACGTACCGCCTGAACGGCAATCTGGCCTATGCCGAGCACATGGGTGAAGACTTTGACAAAAGCCAGCACAGCTTGAAGCCCGTGCGTATCGAGAGCTTGAGCGGCTTGATCTTCATCTGCCTGGACCCCGACGCACCCGAAGACTTTCAAGCCTTTCGCGAGCAGGTCGAACCCTATCTGCGCCCGCATCGAATTCGGGACTGCAAGGTCGCGGCGCAGGTGGACATCGTGGAAGACTGCAACTGGAAGCTCACGATGGAGAACAACCGCGAGTGCTATCACTGCGCCGCCAACCACCCTGAGCTGACCGTGTCGGTCTTCGAATTCGGCTTCGGCTACCAGCCGTCCCCCGCCAATGCCCGGCAGCTGGAACACTTTGCGCAAATATCGGCGCAACGCTGCCTGGAGTGGGAGGCGGCCGGCCTGCCCTCCGAAGAACGCGACGCACTGGATGACCGCGTCACCGGCTATCGCGTGCGGCGTTTGCCTTTGGACCTGAGCGGGGAATCCCAAACGCTGGACGGCAATGCCGCATCGCGCAAGTTGCTGGGCGATCTGGCGCGCCCCGACCTGGGCGGGCTGTCGCTGTGGACGCAGCCCAACGGCTGGTTCCATTTCATGAGCGACCACATCGTGGCGTTCTCGGTGCTGCCGCTGGGGCCTGAGAAGACATTGGTCCGCACCCGCTGGCTCGTGCACAAGGACGCGGAAGAACACCGGGATTACGACATTGATCACCTGACTGCCGTGTGGCGGGCGACCAATGCGCAAGACCGTACGCTGGTGGAACTTTCGCAGCAAGGGGTGCGCAGCGCGGCCTATCAGCCCGGACCCTATTCGCCGCATACGGAAGCGCTGGTGGAAAAGTTCTGCAACTGGTACATCGGCCGCCTGTCGGCGCGCTATCTGGATTGAGGTCTCGCCATGCCGCACGCGCTTCGACGCATCCATCAACCCGAGTTCTGGCAGCGCTTGCCATCGCTTTGGGACAGCGATGTCGAGGAATCCCTGCAATGCTGCCAGGTCCGGCAAGAGACGCACGATGTGAAGAGCTTCTTCTTCCGGTCGTTGGCCGGGCATGCGTTTCAGTTTTCACCCGGCCAGTTCCTGACCTTGGAGCTGGAGGTCGATGGCCAGCGCGTGAACCGTTGCTACACGATCTCGTCACCGCCGACCCGGCCTCACACCCTGTCGATCACGGTCAAGCGTGTGCCGGGCGGCACGGTGTCGAACTGGCTGCATGACCATCTGGAAGTGGGCGATTCGGTGCGCGTGCTGGGACCGGCCGGGGCTTTTTCGTCGGCGCTGCATCCGGCCGAACGCTATCTATTTTTGTCGGCGGGTTCCGGCGTTACGCCGTTGATGTCGATGGCGCGCACGCACCGGGACTTATGCGATGACCGCGATACCGTATTCGTGCATAGCGCCCGAACGCCAGACGACATCATCTTCGGACGCGAACTGGCCTTGCTGGCGGCCAGCCAGCAGCGGTTTCGGGCGCATTTCATTTGCGAAGGGCTGGGTGAGCAGGGGGGCTGGCATGGCCTGACGGGCCGCATCACGCTGCCGCTGTTGCAGTTGATGGCGCCTGACTTCATGACGCGCGAGATCTTCGTCTGCGGGCCGGCACCGTATATGCGGGCAGTCAGAGCGATGCTGCACGAAGCCGGCTTCGACATGGCGCGGCATCATGAAGAGAGCTTCTCGTTCGGCGCCTTGCCCGCGGCGCAACCAGCGCCGGGCGTGACGGAATGGTCCGCGCGAGCAGCTAACCCGGATTCCAACCCGGATTCACAGCCGGATTCAAAGCCGAATGCCAACCCGAATGCCAACGCCGCACCTGCCACCGCGTTCAGCGTTGTGTTCCAGAAAAGCCAGCGCACCATTGAATGCGGTGCAGCCCAAGCCTTGCTGGACGCCGCGCGGGATGCGGGCTTGCGCCTGCCCGCGTCGTGTACGCAGGGCATGTGCGGCACATGCAAGGTGCGCCTGCTGGATGGCAAAGTCGACATGCGCCACCAGGGCGGGATACGCCAGCGCGAAATTGATCAAGGCATGGTGTTGTTATGTTGCAGTGTGCCCTTGAGCGATTTGCGCATCGACAAATGATGTTGGCCGATACTCATGCCTATGCAACATGCCCTCGTCCCTCTGCCTTCTGATACCTGCCCGCCGTTCGGTTCGCCTGCCACGGACTCCTGCGCGCTGCACTTCTGTTTTCTGCTGCTGCCGAAGTTCTCGATGATCGCGTTTGCCGGCGCCGTGGAAACGCTGCGCATGGCCAACTACGTCAGCCGGCGTGAACTCTACCGGTGGTCTGTGATGACACTGGACGGCACGGTGGTGCAGGCAAGCAATAACCTACGGATATCGCCCGTGGCGACCCCGGCGCCCGATAGCGCCTTTGATGCCGTCTTCGTCTGCGGCGGTCTGCAGGTGCAGGACTACGTGTCCGATGCCTTGATCAAACTGCTTAATAGCTGGGCGCGGCGGGGTGTCGCGCTGGGAGGGCTTTGCACCGGTAGTTATGCGCTGGTGAAGGCGGGGCTGATGTCGGGCTATCGCTGCGCGGTGCACTGGGAAAATCTTTTCGCCGTCCGCGAAGAGTTTCCCGCCGCTGAGCTGACCGAAGCCCTCTACGTCATTGACCGCGACCGCATGACCAGTTCGGGCGGCACCGCACCCATCGACCTGATGCTACGCATCACCACGAAGCGGTTCGGCGCGGAGCTGGCTGACGCGGTGTCGGAGCAGTTCATTCTGGATCGAATCCGGCTGGCCACCGAGCGGCAGCACATTCCGATGGCGGCCCGTGTGGGCTTTAACCGCCAGGGGCTGGTCAAGGTCGGGCAGTTGATGGAAGCGCATATTGAAGACCCGCTGCCGTTCGAGGACATTGCCAGCCAGGTTGGGTTGTCGCAGCGCCAGTTGCAGCGCATGTTCAAGTACTACCTGGGCATGTCGCCGATGCGGTACTACCTGTGGTTAAGGTTGCTGCGCGCACGCGAACTGTTGCTGCAAACCCGGATGTCCATCATGGGGGTAACGGTGGCGTGCGGGTTTCAGTCCCCCTGCCACTTCAGCAAGGCGTATCGCGCGCGCTTTGGCCATTCACCCACCAGCGAACGGCGGCTGATGCGCGGGTAACCGCCGGCCGGTGCCGGCGGCGCGGGGCGGGTCAGCGGGCGAGCATGGCGTGCGGATCAATCACGAACTTCTTGGGCGCGCCCGCATCGAACGCCGCATAGCCTTCGGGCGCGGCATCCAGTGAAATGACTTGAACGCCCACCACTTCGGCGATGTTGATGCGGTCCCACAGAATGGCCTGCATCAGTGCGCGGTTGTACTTGATGACCGGCGTCTGGCCGGTATGGAAGCTGTGCGCTTTCGCCCAGCCGAGTCCAAAGCGAACCGACAAGCTGCCGCGCTGGGCGGCGGCGTCGGCCGCGCCGGGGTCGTCGGTGACATACAGCCCCGGGATGCCGATGCGGCCCGCCACGCGCGTCACTTCCATCAATGCGTTCAAGACGGCGGCGGGCGCTTCGGCCTGCGAACCGGCGGCGCCGTGGCCGCGCGCTTCGAAGCCGACGGCATCGATTGCGCAATCGACTTCGGGCGTGCCGAGCAGTGCCGCGATCTGCTCGCCCAACGTGGCGTCCAACGACAAGTCGGCCGTCTCGAAGCCGACCTTGCGCGCATGCGCCAGCCGCAAGGGATTCATATCGCCGACGATGACCACCGCCGCGCCCAGCAGCCGGGCCGACGCCGCCGCCGCCATGCCGACCGGCCCCGCGCCTGCGACGTAGACGGTGCTGCCGGGGCCAACGCCCGCGCTGACCGCGCCGTGATAGCCCGTGGGCAGAATGTCTGACAGACAGGTCAGGTCGCGGATCTTCGCCAGGGCCTGGTCGCGGTCAGGAAAGCGCAGCAGGTTGAAGTCGGCGTAGGGCACCATGACGTATTCCGCCTGGCCGCCGATCCAGTCGCCCATGTCGACGTAGCCATAGGCTCCGCCGGCGCGCGCCGGGTTCACCGTCAGGCACACGCCCGTGTCCTGTTCCTTGCAGGTGCGGCAGCGTCCGCAGGCCACGTTGAACGGCACGGACACCAGATCACCCGATTTCAGGGTTTCGACATCGCGGCCCACTTCGATGACTTCGCCCGTGATTTCATGGCCCAGCACCAGCCCCTTCTGAGCCGTGGTGCGGCCGCGCACCATGTGCTGATCTGACCCGCAGATGTTGGTGGACACCACCTTCAATATCACGCCGTGCTCGATGTTGCGGCCGCGTGGGTCCACCAGCTTGGGAAAGCTGATCGACTGCACCTCGACACGCCCGTCGCCAACGTAAACCACGCCCCTGTTCGCTGCCATGTCTGCGTCTCCTTGCCTGGCCGGTTCAATGCGGGCGGGTGCCCGTCAATGTTCGATTTTGGCAAGCAGGCGGTCGCAAAACCTGTCTGCAGACGACACGAAGCGGCGGGTAGGCGACAGCGCATGCCAGGAGCCAGCCGGTGTCGCAATCAGGCAAGTTACCGTCCGGCGCGGCAAGGAGCGCCCCGCGCCTTCAGAGAAAAATGGATGCGTCGCGCATCGGTTGTTGCTGGCGCCGGATCTCCTCGTTTTCTCAAGGAACCACCATGAGCCGCTATTCCCTCTTCAGCCTGATCCGCAACGGGCTGTCGAACCATGAACGCTGGCCGCGCGCGTGGCGCAGCCCCGAGCCCCAGCCGGAGTATGACGTGGTGGTGGTCGGCGGCGGCGGGCATGGGCTGGCCACGGCGTATTACCTGGCGAAGGAACACGGCGTGAAACGCGTGGCCGTGTTGGAAAAGAGCTGGGTGGGTGGCGGCAACACCGCGCGCAACACCACCATCGTTCGCTCAAACTATCTGTGGGACGAGTCCTCGCAGCTCTATGAAAAGGCGATGCAGCTGTGGGAAGGGTTGTCGCAGGCGTTGAACTACAACGTCATGTTCAGCCAGCGCGGCGTCATGAATCTGGCGCACACGCTGCAAGACGTGCGCGACACACAACGCCGCATCAGCGCCAACCGCTATAACGGCGTCGACGGCGAATGGCTCACCCCCGCACAGGTCAAGGAAATCGTCCCCTACATCAATCTGGATTGCCGCTATCCGGTGCTGGGCGCGTCGTTCCAACGGCGCGGCGGCGTGGCCCGGCATGACGCCGTCGCCTGGGGATACGCGCGTGCGGCCGACCGGCTGGGCGTGGACATCATCGAAAACTGTCCGGTGACCGGCATCCGCCGCGAAGACGGCCAGGTGCTGGGCGTGGAAACCGGCAAGGGCTATATCAAGGCGGCCAAGGTGGCGGTGGTGGCCGCGGGCCACTCCAGCGTCATCGCCGACATGGCGGGCATCCGCTTGCCGCTGGAAAGTCATCCGCTGCAAGCGCTGGTCTCTGAACCGCTGAAACCGGTCCTGGACACCGTCGTGATGTCGAACGCGGTCCACGCGTATATCAGCCAGTCCGACAAGGGCGACCTTGTTATTGGCGCGGGCATCGACCAGTACGTGGGCTACGCGCAGCGGGGCAGCTTTCATCTGATCGAAAGCACCTTGCAGGCGATCGTCGAAATGTTCCCCATCTTCAGCCGGGTGCGGATGAACCGGCAGTGGGGCGGCATTGTGGACGTGTCTCCCGACGCCTGTCCGATCATTTCCACCACGCCCATCAAGGGGCTGTACTTCAACTGCGGATGGGGCACGGGCGGTTTCAAGGCCACGCCCGGCTCGGGCTGGGTTTTCGCCTACACCGTGGCCAACAACGCGCCGCACCGGCTGAACGCCCCGTTCTCCCTAAGCCGCTTCGAAACCGGCCATTTGATCGACGAACACGGCGCTGCCGCTGTGGCGCACTGACGACGGAGCTTGAGCATGCTGATGCTGACTTGTCCGTATTGCGGCCCCCGGGCCGAAACGGAATTCACCTGCGGCGGCGAAGCCGACATCGTCCGCCCACAAGATTGCGACACCCTGACCGACGCCCAATGGGCCGACTACGCGTTCATGCGCAAGAACGTACGCGGCCGTGCGCGCGAGCAATGGCAGCACGCCCACGGCTGCCGCCGTTGGTTCCTGGCCGAGCGCGACACCGTCAGCCACGAGTTCCACGGGTTCCATACGTTTGAGCAGGCGGCGGGAGAGCGCAGATGACGCAGACGCATCGGCTGTCGAACCGCGGGCGGATTGACCCGTCGAAATCGATCGAATTCACGTTCAATGGACGCACCTATTTTGGTTGCCAGGGCGACACCCTGGCCTCGGCGCTGCTGGCCAATGGTGAACATTTCGTGGCGCGCAGCTGGAAGTACCACCGGCCGCGCGGCATCATGACGGCCGGTGTTGACGAGCCGAACGCGCTGGTGCAACTCGAGACCGGCGCGCACACGGTGCCGAACCCCTGCGCGACCACCGTCGAACTCTATGAAGGCTTGCGCGCCAGCAGCGTCAATGCCGCACCCGACCTTGAACGCGACCGCATGGCCGTCTTCCAGCGTCTGGGGCGCTTCATCCCCGCAGGGTTCTACTACAAGACGTTCATGTGGCCGCAACGCTGGTGGCCGCGTTATGAACGGTGGATACGCAAGGCCGGCGGGTTGGGCCAGGCGCCGGCGCTGCCAGACCCCGATCACTACGACAAGCGCTACGCCCATTGCGATGTGCTGGTGGTGGGCGGCGGCCCGGCGGGCTTGGCCGCCGCCATGGCGGCCGGACTGACCGGCGCGCGCGTGATCCTGGTCGACAACCAGCCCGAGCTCGGCGGCAGCCTGCTGGCCCTGCCGTCATTGATCAATGGCGCAGCCAACTCCGAATGGATTCAACGGATGCATGCCGAACTCCAGGGCATGAAGGAAGTCAGGATTCTGACGCGCAGCACGGCGTTCGGCTATCACGACCAGAACCTGCTGACGGTCTGTGAGCAACTGACCGACCACCTGCCGCCCGAGCAACGGAAGGGCGTGCGCCAACGCTTATGGAAGGTACGCGCCAAACAGGTGGTGCTGGCCACCGGGGCGCATGAACGGCCCCTGCTGTTTGGCAACAATGACCTGCCCGGCGTCATGCTGGCGTCGGCGGTATCGACGTACGTGCGCCGCTACTGTGTCTTGCCCGGCCAGCGCGTGGTGCTCTACACCAATAACGATGGTGCCTACCGCACGGCGCTGGACTTGCGCGAGCACGGGGCCAACATCACGGTGATCGACCCCCGGCCAGCGGGGCGGGGCGCCTGGCCCGACGCCGTGCGCAGCGCCGGCATCGAGGTCCGCAACGAAACGGTCGTGCTGCAGGCGCGCGGTAAACGCCATGTGAAGGGCGTCGTTGTCGGCGCCTTCGCGCAAGGGCGTGCCGGTCCGGGCAACGAAAAGCTGGCTTGCGACCTGATCGCGGTGTCGGGCGGGTGGAATCCGGTATTGCATCTGCACGCGCAGTCCGGGGGAAAGACGCGTTGGGACGAGGCGCTGGCGTGCTTTGTGCCGGATGGGGCCACGCAGGCGCAGACCAGCGCCGGCGCAGCCAATGGCGAATTCCGGCTCTCGCAGGCGCTGCATGGCGGCGGCGTGGCGGGTGCGCAAGCGGCCATGCGGGCGGGCTTCGATACGGTAAGCCAGTTGTCCTGGCGCACGGTCGACATCTATCAAGACCCGTTGTTGCCGCTTTGGCAGGTGGCCGGGCCGGCGCTTGCGGCGCGGCGCGGCTTGCGGCGCAGCGCGACACAGTTCGTCGACTACCAAAATGACGTGACGGTGGCCGACATCCATCTGGCCGTGCGCGAAGGCTATCACTCGGTCGAGCACGTCAAACGCTATACCGCCATGGGCTTCGGCACCGACCAGGGCAAATTGGGAAACATCAACGGCGCGGCGGTGCTGGCCGACGCCTTGGGCCAAACCATCGCGCAGACGGGCACCACCACCTATCGCCCGAACTACACCCCGGTCACGTTCGGGGTGCTGGCGGGCCGTGAGTTGGGCGACTTCTTCGACCCCATCCGCAAGACCTGCGTGCACGAATGGCATGTGGCGCGGGGCGCGGTATTCGAAGACGTCGGCAACTGGAAGCGCCCTTGGTATTTCCCGCTACCCGGGGAAAACATGCACGCTGCGGTCGCGCGTGAGTGTCTGGCCGTGCGCAATGGCGTCGGCATGCTGGATGCCTCCACGCTGGGCAAGATCGACGTGCAAGGGCCGGACGCCGCCACCTTGTTGAACTGGGTCTACACCAATCTGTGGACCAAGCTCGAGGTGGGCAAGGGCCGCTATGGCTTGATGCTGGATGAGAACGGCATGGTGTTCGACGACGGCGTCACCATGCGCCTGGGCGAGCAGCATTTCCTGATGAGCACAACCACCGGCGGCGCAGCCCGCGTGCTGGCCTGGATGGAACGCTGGTTGCAGACGGAATGGCCCCATCTGGACGTGCACCTGACCACGGTCACCGATCACTTCGCCACGTTTGCGGTAGCCGGGCCGCTTGCGCGAAAAGTGCTCGGCAAGGTTTGCCACGATATCGATTTCTCGAACGAAGCCTTTCCCTTCATGACGTTCCGTGAAGGCACCTTGGCCGGCGTGGGCTGGTCGAGTCCGGCGCGCATCATGCGGATCAGCTTTTCCGGGGAACTGTCCTACGAGGTGAACGTGCCGGCCAATCTGGGGCGGCGCGTCTGGAACGCCTTGATGGAGGCCGGCCGCGAATACGGCATCACGCCTTACGGCACCGAAGCCATGCACGTGCTGCGCGCGGAAAAGGGCTTCATCATCGTCGGCCAGGATACCGATGGCTCCGTCACGCCGCAGGATCTCGGCATGGGCGGGCTGGTGGCCAAGTCCAAGGATTGCCTGGGCAAGCGTTCGCTCGCGCGCACGCACACGGCAGGCGGCAAGCGCAAACAGCTGGTTGGCCTGCTGGCACGCGACGCGTCCCTGGTGCTTCCCGAAGGCAGCCAGATCATGAACCAGCCCAGCCGCGCGCCGATTGCGCCGATGATCGGCCACGTGACGTCCAGCTACATGAGCCCCACGCTGAATCGCTCGATCGCGCTGGCGTTGGTGCAGGATGGCCACACAAGAATGGGGCAGCTCGTTGAAGTGGCGTTGCCCACCGGTGGATTCATGCCGGCCACCATTGGCAGCCCGGTTTTCTACGACCCCGAAGGAGGGCGTCAGCATGTGGACTGAATCGCATCAGGAATCGCCTCTGCACAGCCTAGCGCCCTTGCGCTCGCCCGCTGATTCGGAAGACGCCCGGCGTCTGCGCATCGTCGAGCGGCCATTTTTGGATTTGGCGGTATTGCGGGGTAATGCGCGGTCGCCTGCGTTCGTGCAGGCGATTGAACGCGCGCTGGGCACCGCGCCGCCCGTGGCGCCCAACACGGTGGCGCATGGCCATCGGTATCTGATGGCCTGGATGGGGCCGGATGAATGGTGGGTGCAATCGTTGATGCCCGCACGGCCCGCACTGGAGCCGACGCTACGCCCGTCGTTGCTTGGGCAATCCGCGTGCGTGGTGGACGTCAGCAGCGGGTACACGGTGTTGGAACTGCGCGGCGATCACGCGCGCGACGTGCTTGAAAAGGGGTGCCCGCTGGATTTGCATCCTCGTGTGTTCGGCGCCGGGCAATGCGCGCAAAGCCATTACTTCAAGGCCGGCGTCATGGTACGTGCATTAAACGATGGCGGCGTAGAGGCCGTGGTGCGCCGCAGTTTTGCGGACTATGTGGGCCGAATGCTGCTGGACGCCGCCCGGGAATATCAGCCGTGAACATGCCTGCGGGATCTTCCCAAGGCATTCCGTGGCATTCCGAGCGCGCATGAAAAAAGGGCCCGGAGGCCCTTTTTCAATGATTCGCAGCAAGGCGGTAAACCGGATGCTGCCAATCCAAATATGGAGCGGGAGACGAGTCTCGAACTCGCGACCTCAACCTTGGCAAGGTTGCGCTCTACCAACTGAGCTACTCCCGCGTACGCTGCTTATTTTGCAAGCGAGGCGGAAGTATACCCAATTTTTAGAAAAATGCACGCCGAATAAAAAAATGCGTCATGACGCCACGGGACGGCCCGGCTTCGCCAAGGGCGCGCCGACGCCTGTCTGCGCCTGAACCTGGCGTTGCTGGCGCACCCGCAAGCGCATGCGCGCCAGCGTGTCATCCCGGCTGACGTAGTGGTGCCACAGCGCCGCACCGATATGCAGCGCCAGCAGGCCATACAACATCCAGGCCAGCACGTCATGCGCCCAGATCGCGGTAATGACCAGCGCGGGGTCGGCCGCCACCAGGCGGGGGAATTCCAGGCTGGTCAGCGGCAACGGGATCGCAAAGCCCTTGGCGTTGACGATGATCCAGCCCAGCAGGCATTCCGCCAGGATGAACGCATAGATCGCCAAGTGCACGGCATGCGCGCAAGCGTCCTGCATGCAGAATCCGGCCGCTGCGGCGCGGCGGCGCGTCATGCGCACAAGCGCGCGCGCCAGCGTGACCAGCAATAGCGCCATGCCGCAGCCAATGTGCAAGATCATCACCCATCGCATCGGGATGGCGGTGTGGCTCACCAGCAAATGGCGAATTTCCCCGCTGAGCGCGAGCACGGCCATCAGGCTGACGCTCAGCCAATGCAGGGCGATCTGCGCCCGGGTATAGGCCTGTGCGGCCACGGGGTCGAGGGGGCGGGCAACGCCGGGATTCATGGATCTTCCTTCTAGCGGGGCCGGGCTGCGCACGCGAAGGGCGAGGCAGGGCCAAAGAGGCGTGATTGAAGCGCCCCATGCCCCGCCGCACCACCTTCCTCAACGCTTCTTCAAACCGGTTGAAGTTCTTTTTAGAAACGTTGAGGCACTGGGGTGCGCATGGAAATATGCGGTCCTGCGAAGAGATTTCCCGTCATTGATGCGGTCCGGCAACGCCGGCGCATGGAACCACCATCGTTCTTCACGGTGCTGGCCTCTTCTTGCCTTCCACCATGAGTTGCCGCCACGCGGCATTCCTCCATTCAGAAAAGCGGACACATGAAGACACTTAACTTCCGACGCCGTCTCGGCTTGCAGCAAGGCTTTACCTTGCTGGAGCTGCTGGTCGTGCTGTTGATCATCGCGTTGCTGGCCGGCTATGTCGGCCCCAAGCTGTTCTCCCAGGTCGACCGGGCCAAGGTGAAGGCGACGCAGGCGCAGATGAAAACGCTGGGCGACGCCCTGACGCAATATCGCCTGGACGTGGGCAGTTATCCGACGACCGAGCAGGGATTGCAAGCATTGAATAAACAACCTCAAGGCACGCCCAACTGGCACGGCCCGTATCTGGCGAAGGACGTGCCGGCGGACGCCTGGGGCCGTCCGTATATCTTGAACGTTCCGGGTCGCAGCAGCGATGCCGAGGTGGTGTCTTATGGCGAAGAAGGCCGGGCGGGAGGCAACGGTGAGTTGGTCTACGGCCTCTAAATCGACGGCGCTTGCCGCGCTGGCCGCGCTGACGTTCAGCACGGGCGCCGCCGCCAACTGCTGGCAGGAATCGGGCGACCGCCACGGCGTTGATCCGCTGTTGCTGTATTCGATCGCCAAGGTGGAGTCGTCGCTGAACCCGCGCGCCGTCAATCAAAACACCAACGGCACGCAAGACGTCGGCCTGATGCAGATCAACAGCATCCATCTGACGTGGCTGGCCAAGCGGGGCATCACGCGCCAGCAGCTGCTGGACGAGCCGTGCCTGTCCATTGATGTGGGCGCCGAAATTCTGGCCGACTTCATCAAGCGCTATGGCTACACGTGGCGGGCAGTGGGCGCCTACAACGCCGGTGGCGCGGATTCCCGCGAAGAGGCGCGCAAGCGGTATGTGAAGCGCGTGTGGCAACACTACCTGGTTCTGGCGCAGGCGCGTGACGACAAGGTCCGCCAGGCGCAACTGGCGCGGCAATGACATGAATGAGTTCCGAATCAGCCTGCTCAGGCAGGGAGAGGTGCGCGTGCAGACCGTGCGCGCCGCCAACGAAAGCGAAGCGCGTGCGCAGGTCGGCGAAGCCGACGGCATGGTGCTGGAAGTCAAGCGCGCGCCCGCCGGCCGGCGTCATGCCGCGCAGCGCAAGCAGGGCTTCTCGTTGGGCTTGCTGCTTCAGGAACTTTCAACCTTGCTTGAGGCCGGCCTGGCCTTGATCGAAGCGCTGGAGGCCTTGAGCGACAAGGCGGGCCAGGGCAACAAGGCGCTGCAAGCCACGCTGACCGGCGTGCTGCGGTCGCTGTATCAGGGCTTGCCGTTGTCTAAGGCCATGCAGGCGCAGCCTTCGGTGTTTCCGGCCTTGCTGGTGGCGACGGTGGCCTCCGCCGAAGGCAGCGGGCAGTTGCCGACGGTGCTCAAGCGCTATCAGTACTACGAGCTGCGCATCGAGAACATCCGCAAGAAAGTGGTGGGCGCGCTGGTGTACCCGCTGGTGGTGATCGCGGTGGGCTTTGGCATTTTGCTGTTCATGCTGTTCTTCGTGGTGCCGCGCTTCTCTGTGGTCTTCGAAAGTATGCGCGACTTGCCGGCCACGGCGGAAGCGATGCTGTGGTGGGCAAGGCTCGTGCAGTCCGACGGCGAATGGTTGGGGGCGGGCATCGGCGCGACCCTGCTGGTCACCGCGCTGGTGCTGCGCACGCAACGCATGAAGGCGGCGTTGATGAGTCTGTTCTGGCGTATGCCCAAGCTGCGTGATGTGGGCAACCTGTTCGTGCTGGCGCGTTTTTATCGCACGGTCGGACTGCTGATCGAGGGCGGAACGCCTGCCCTGCAGGCCTTTGAATTATCCGAGCGGATCTTGCCCGCCGCCTATGCGCAGCGCCTGGAGCTGGCGTTGCAGGAGTTGCGGGCAGGGCGCACGGTGGCCGAGACCTTGACGCGGCACGGGTTGACGACGGCGGTGGCGGAACGGCTGCTGCGCGTAGGAGAGCAAAGCGGAGACCTGGGCGGCATGTGCGAACGCATCGCTCAGTTTCACGACGGCACGCTGGACCATGCCATCGAAGTCTTTGGAAAAGTATTCGAACCATTGTTGATGCTGGTGGTGGGCGGCCTGGTCGGCGCCATCGTCATCTTGCTGTACATGCCCATCTTCGAGATGGCGGGGAGTCTGGGATGAGTGGCAGTCAAACAATCGAATTCAATCACGACGACACGAACGCGGCGGCGGCTGGCGAGGCCTGGTGGCTGTGGCAAGAGCAGGCCGCTGAACGCAGCGTGGCGCTGTCCGAGTACCTGAATGAAGAGCTGGCGCGCCGCCCGGAATTTCTGTCGCCGCTTGCGCAAGCGCTGGGCATGCAGGCGCTAAGCGCCGAGCAGTGCCGCCAGGCGTCACCGCGCTTTGATGCGTTGTCGTTGACCGAGGCGCTGAATTGCCGCGCCGCGCCCTTGGATGTTGATGGCGAGCTGCTGCTGGCGTTGGCCGATCCGTTCTCGCGCGCGGCGCGTCTGAAGCTGCAGTCGATGTTCTCTGGCCGCGTGCTGCGCTTTGCGTTGTGCCCGGCGGGCGTGGTGGACGCGTGGCTGAAGCAGGCGGAGGCCAGCGAGCGGGTGATGGACGGCGTGGCCGTCGACATGGAAGACGATTCGCTCGCCAAGGCGGTTGAGTCGATTTCCCTGGCGTCCCTGGCGAAAGACGAAAGCCCCGTGATCCGTCTGGTCAACATGACGCTCTACGACGGGCTGCAAAGCCGTGCCAGCGATATCCATCTGGAGTCGGATGAAGAAGGCTTGTTGATCCGCTACCGCATCGATGGCGTGATGCTGCGCATCCGTCAGGTGCCGGGGCAGGTGACCGCCAACCAGGTGATGTCGCGCCTGAAGGTGTTGTCCAGCCTGGACATCGCTGAAAAGCGCGTGCCGCAAGACGGCCGTTTCAAAGTTGTGCTGCAGGGGCGGGAAGTGGATTTTCGCGTGTCGATCATGCCGGGCAACCACGGCGAGAACGCCGTCTTGCGTCTGCTGGATCGCTCGCAACGGGGTGACAAGCTCAGCCTGGACACCCTTGGGTTTCCGGCGGAGACGGCGCGGCGCATTCGCGCGCTGGCGCAATTGCCGTATGGGCTGACGCTGATTACCGGCCCGACCGGCAGCGGCAAGTCCACCACGCTGTATGGCGCGCTGTCCGAGCTGAACAGTGGTGACGAAAAGCTGATCACCATCGAAGACCCGGTGGAATACGAGATGGCCGGCATTCTGCAAATTCCGGTCAATGAGAAAAAAGGCCTGACCTTCGCGCGCGGCCTGCGATCGATCCTGCGTCACGACCCGGACACGATCCTGGTGGGCGAAATTCGCGACGCCGAGACGGCCGCCATTGCGGTGCAGTCGGCGCTGACGGGGCACCGGGTGCTGTCGTCCGTGCACGCCAATGACGCGTTCAGTGTGATCGACCGCTTTCTGTACATGGATGTGGAGCCGGCCACGTTTCTGGAATCGCTGAACGGCGTGGTGTCGCAGCGGCTGGTGCGGCGCTTGTGCCCCCATTGCGCACCCAAAGATGAGGCGCGTGCGGGTCCGGGCTGCGAGGCCTGCCGTCACACCGGCTTTCTTGGCCGCATTGCGCTGGCTGAAGTGCTGCGGCTGGATAGCCGCATGAAAAGTGCGCTGCTGGACCGCTCGCCCGAGCGGCGGCTGGAAGCGCTGGCGCACTGCGCTGACTATCAATCGATGCGTGACGCTGCCCACGAGGCGGTGGCGCGTGGACTCACCACTTATCAGGAGGTTTGCCGTGCTGTCGCTATGGAATGAACAAACCGTGCTGATCGACGCCGAACACGCGAGCCTGCTCGCGCCGGGCGTCGCGTCTGATGACCGGATGAAAGTCCTGCACGCCGGGGACCCCGCGACCGCCGTGGCGTCGCTGCTGGGCGCCGTCGAGCGGCGCGGGCCGCGCTGGCGCAATCGTTTGAACGTGTGGCTGGGGTACCCCTGGTTTCATGGCCAGTTGCTGGCCTGGCAGCCGGGTTTGAAGGGAGGCGACAGCCACTGGTGCAACTATGCGCAGGCGTTGCTGCGTGAGCGCGGTATTACGGGCTCGCTGCGCGTGCGCCTGGGGGCCGCGCGTTACGGTCAGGCACGCCTGGCCTTCGCGGCCGACGCCACGATGCTGGATGCGCTGGAGCGCAAAGTGGGCGAGCAGGGCTGGACGGTAGCGGGATGCCGCGACGTGCTGTCTGCCAGCGTGCAACGCTTTCGCGGCGCGCTCAGCCATGCCGGCCAATGCCTGGTGCTGGCCGAGCGTACGGCGATGACCTGTTTGTGGCAGTCCGAGCAGGGTTGGCAAGACATGATCACGTTGCAGATGTCGCCTGGGCAGTCCGCCGATGCGGGCATTGCCGCCGCGCAAGCGCTTTGCGCTCGCACGGCCCCGGCGCAATACGGTTGGGTGTCGACCCTTTCCCCGCAGCAGCTTCCTCCCGCGGCGCAAGCGCGCTGGCTGGGCTTTCCGCATGCAATGTTAGCGGAGCGGACATGGCCGGCTTGAATAGAAACACGCCCGACTTCGGCAAGCGCAAGACCGCGAATCCGCTCGCGATTGTGGCGGTGCTGCTGCTCTTGGCCGTCGGCTTGTTGAGTGCCTGGCGCGAATGGGATGTGGCGGCGCTGCGCAGCGAAGTGACTCAGCTGGATGACCGGCTAGCCAACCAACGCATGTTGCATGAGCGCGAGCTGCGCCGCATGCAGGCGCAGTCGCCCGAAGAACGAAAGGTGGATGCCTTGTTGTCGGCGCAGAGCGCCGAAGACCGGCTGCGTCCAAAGTTGCTGCGCGCGATTGAGGCGGCCTGGGCGCCGCGGATTGCGGTCATGAACCTGAAGATTGAATTGGCGGGAAAGGCCGCGTCGTTGGAACTCATGACCGCGGATCTGAGCGAGATCTTTGCGTTCGCCGCGCGCATGAACGACCCCGACTCGGGCATGCGCGCCACGGTGATGCGCCATGGAATCAAGGCGGGCGATCCTAACCTGGCCACGATGGCCACCGTACGGGTGGAGCTGCGATGAATGCCTTTCGATCACTCAAATTGCGTCTTGCCGCGATGCGGCAGGGCAATGGACTGGCATGGCTGCGCTGGCATGGGCAGCGCTGTGCGGAGCGCCTGGGCCGCGGCGGCATGTTGGCCCTGGCCGCTGCGCTTGTCTTGCTTGCCCACTTCATCGTGGTGCTTTGGCCGGAGAAGAACGAACTGCAGAACCGGGCCATGGAAATGTACGGCGAACTGCACGCGTGCAGCCCGTCGATCGAGCCGCCCGGCAATGACATGACTGCGCTGCGCGTGCAGATGCGGCTGGACCCCGACCAGCGCAAGCTGGAAATCATGGGTGAGCTGCTGCGCGCGGGCCTGCTGCTGGTGGATATTCAGTATCAGGGCGAAGACACCATTCAGGGCCGGCTGCGCCGTACATCGCTGGATATTACGGCCATCGGTTCGTACCAGGACGTGTCCACGGGGCTGCGCAAGCTGGCCGAGCATCCGCTGCTGCGCCTGGAGTCGCTGGCGCTGGACAGGCAGAGGCCGGAAAACATGCTGGTCAACATAAAGATGCGCTTGAGCATGCTGGGAGTCGTGTGATGAAGCGCCTGATGAGAGTCACATTGGGAGCGATGCTGCTGGCCGCCGCGACGTCGGCAGCCAGCAATGACGCGGCCAGCAATGAAGACGTGGTGAACGAAGCTGCTGTGATTGACGCAGTCGTCAATGAAGCAGCCGGCGGTGACGCAATCGGCAGTGACGCAGCCGCCGATGAAGCAGCCGGCGATGAAGCAGTCGTCAATGAAGTAACCGCCGATGAAGCAATCGGCAATGACGCAACCGCCAATGAAGCACCCGCAGATGCAGCCGTCGGTTCTGAGGACGCCCGCGTTGAGGAACCCGCGATTCCGCAAGAAGTCGACCTGTTTCCGTCGCAGCCTTGGGCGTCGCTAGTGGGCGGCAATACRCCTCAAGCGCCGAACGGCGCGCCCGGTTCGGACACGTCGCAGGCGGCGGAACCAGACGCCTTGGCGCCGGAACAGGCCAAGGGTGAGCCGGAGCTTGTGCGGGTTCCCATTCATGCCGTCGGTGAGTGGATCGATGACGCGCACCGCATTGTCGTGCTGGAGAGTCAGGGCCAAACCTATCTGCTCTGCCAGCGTTGCAGCATCGCCGATGCCTTGCGGCCGGGCGACACGGTTGCGCAGCAGTACCAATTCAAGGCATTGGAGCCCTCGCGCGCGGTGCTGATCGACCCGCAAGGGCGAGAACAACACGTCGACCTGGCGCCCTTGGCGCAGTAGACCCAGCGCCTGCGGGCGCACGCCGCCGATGGCTGGCGTCACGTCAAATTAGGAAAGAAAATGATGAGCTTCAAACCTGCCGCACTGGCGGTTTCACTGACCGTCGCGCTTAGCGGTTGCGCGGCGCCCGAGTCATTCAAGCGGGCGCTGGGCGCATCGCCACCCCCGACCGCCTCCGAGCGTCTGGCCGCTGGCCGCGCACAACTGGCCAACAATCCCAACGACATCGAAGCGAACAAGAACGTGGTCCGCGACGACATCGCCGTGGCGCGCGAGATCCTGCAACGTGTGCGCGTGAAGATGGAAGCGGGCGACGAGCAGGAAGCGTTGGAAGAGGTGCGCGAACTGCTGGCGATGAACCCGGGCAACATGCGCGGGCAACAGTTGAAGGCGCAGCTGGAGCAGCGTATCCATCTGAAAGAAGAGCTGGCCGAGGCCGCCGCCATGCAGCACGACCGTCCGGCCGAAGCGCTGTACAAGGTCAACCGCATTCTGCAAGAGCAGCCGGGCTATGCGCAGGCCGAAGCGCTGCGCAACCAGATGCAGCGCCGTGATGCGGGGCGCAACGCGGCCCGGCCCAGGCTGGCTGACGCCATGCGCAAGCCGGTGTCGCTGAACTTCAAGTCGCAGCCCATTGTGCAGATCCTGGACGCGATCTCGCTGGCGGCCGGCGTGGACTTTGTGCTGGACCCCGACGTGCAGACGACCATGCCGGCCAGCATCATGGCCCGGCAGACCACGGCGGAAGACGCGATCAACCTGTTGTTGCGCACCAATCAGCTGGAAAAGAAGGTGCTGGACCAGCACAGCCTCTTGATCTACCCGGCGCGCGCCGACAAGGAAAAGGAATACCGCGAGCTCATGGTGCGCGTGTTCTACCTGGATCAGGCAAACGCGACGCATGTGCTGGCGGCCTTGCGGCAGATCAGCGCGCCGAAGAATGTGCATCTGGATGAGCGCGCCAACGCGGTGCTGGTGCGCGACACGCCAGAAGTCATGGCGGTGGTGGAGCGGGTGGTGGCGGCGCTGGACATCGCGCAGTCGGAAGTGACGATGGACGTGCAAGTACTGGAAGTGAACGCCAATGACGAGCTGGAAGTCGGCGTTGACTACCCCAGCGATCTACGCTTTTCGATTCTGCCGCAAGGCGAAAGCGGCAGGGTCACCGTGCGCGACCTGCTGAATCTGAACCAGGGCAAGGTCGGCGTGGGCAGCCGCAATGATCTTTCTGTGGCGCTGAACATGCTGCAAAAGCGGGGCAAGACGAAGGTGCTGGCCAATCCGAAGATCCGGGTGCGCAATATGGAGAAGGCCAGCATCAAGATCGGCGAAAAGGTGCCGGTGGTGACGACGACGAACGCCAACGGCGTGGTGACGGAATCAGTGAACTATCAGGATGTGGGTTTGATTCTGCAAGTGGAACCGCGCATCAGCCTGAGCAACGAAGTCAGCGTCAAGGTCAGCATGGAAGTCAGCAACCTCAAAGGCGAGGTCAAGACGGCGGGCGGCGGCATCGTCTACCCGATGAGTACCCGTAACGCTGAAACGGTGATGACCGCTCGCGATGGTGAAACCCAGGTGCTGGCCGGTCTGGTGAACCAGCAGCAGACGCGCAGCAGCAGCGGCTTGCCAGGCCTGAGCGTGATGGGATGGCTGGGCAGCCTGTTCGGCGGCCAGAAGAAGACGGATCAAACCACCGAGATCGTCTTGCTGCTGACACCCCACATCGAACGTTCGATGGCGCTGCCGTCGGCCTCCGACAGCTACTTCCCGTCGGGCACGGAGTCGCGCGTTACGGTGGTTCCGATGACGACGCAAGCCCCGGCGCCCGCACCGGCGGCGCCGGCTGCGGCGGCGGGTGAAGCGTCCCCGGCGCTGGATGCGGCGCTGGCGAAGCCGCCGTTCTAAGGCGCCAGCATGCGTAAGCAATCCGGGTTCACGTTGATCGAGATGCTGGCGGCAATGACGTTGCTGGCCTTGCTGCTGAGCGTGGCGGTGCCGTTCTCGGCGCTGGTGAAGCAGCGCGCCAAGGAAACCGAACTGCGCCACAGCCTGCAAGTCATCCGAAACGCAATTGACGCCTATTACCAGGCCAGCCGCGAAGGCAAGATCGAGAAGTCAGTGGACCGCAGTGGTTACCCGCCTGATCTCGACAGCCTGGTCAAAGGGGTGCAGGACAAGACAGACCCCAATGGCGGCAACATTTACTTCCTGCGCCGCCTGCCCGCGGACCCCATGTGCGAACACTGCGAGGGACGCGCGGCGGCCGACACCTGGGACACGCGCAGTTATGACAGTTCGGCGGAATCTTTTTCGTCGGGCCGAGATGTATTTGATGTGCGGTCCAAGAACCGCCGAGAGGGTATCAATGGCATTCCATACACGGCGTGGTAGGCGCGCATGCGCCGGCTTCACACTGATCGAGCTGCTGGCCGTCATGGCCATCATCGGCGCGTTGATGTCGCTGGTTGCGCCGTCATTCCTGAAAAGCAACGACCGCGCACGCGAAACCGTGCTGCGGCACAACCTGCAAGCGATCCGGCATGCGCTGGACGACTACCGCGCGGATCATGGCGGTAACCCCGACACGCTGGAAGCGCTGGTCTCTGCCCGCTATCTGCGCGAGTTGCCGATGGACCCGGTTACGGGTCGGCGTGATAGCTGGCAGCCGCAGCGTGGGGAAGAGAGCGGGGTGAATGACGTGATCAGCGGCGCCAAGGGCACCGGCCTGGATGGGCTTGATTATGCAAGCTGGTAGGCGCGGCGGCGCGCGTGAGGAAGGCTCGGCGTACCTGGCGATCTTGATGCTGGTGCTGGCCGTGTCCACCGGCCTGGCCGCGGTGGCGCAGCCCTGGCATACCAAGAAGCTGCGCGAACAAGAGGCGGAGTTGCTGTTCATCGGCAAACAGTTTCAGCGGGCCTTGGCGTCTTACTACCGGTCAGGCACGGCGCCCGCCTATCCGAAGACGATGGAGGCGCTGCTCAAGGACGACCGGGTGTCGTTCACGCGACGGCATTTGCGCCGTGTGTACACGGACCCGATCACGGGCAGCCAGGAATGGGGCATCGTCAAATCGCCAGACGGAGGAATCATGGGCGTGTACAGCCTGTCGGAACGCGCGCCGCTCAAGCAGGATGGCTTTGATGCGGAACTTGGGGACTTGTCGGGCAAGTCCAGTTATCAGGACTGGAAGTTTGTTTTCTTCGACGCAATGTGATCGTTGGGGGGAACTCCATGCGGAGAGGGAGGTCTTGATAAAGCGCCAGGAAATCAAGGGCCAGGAAATCAAGCGCTAGGGAATCAAGCGCCAGGAAATCAAGCGTCAGGAAATCAAGCACCTGGGGGTCAAGCATCCCGGTTCGCGTGAACAGATGGCCAGAACACAGATAGTCAAAAGATTGCGAATTTTCGTCAGATTTTGATAATTGTCTTGCGCCTATTTTCTTTGAGAAAGTTCTTATTGTTGCTGCTATCCCCGCATGAAATCATTCTTCTGGGGTATCAAATGTGATTGCCGGAATAGAAAAATAGTCATTCGGGAATTGCCGCCAATAGGAAATCTACTGAATGATCGTCGCGATTCTCGAAGACTCTCCCGCTCAGGTTGAGTGGGTTACCAAGCTGCTGCAACGCCATGGCCATCAGGTCTACACACGAGGCGATGGCGACAGCTTTATCGCCTTGCTGAAAACGCAGCCGGCTGACGTCGTGCTGTTGGACTGGGAAGTGCCGGGCGCCTCCGGCATGGCCGTGCTGAAGTGGGCGCGCAGCAATATGTCGCCCAAGCTGCCCATCCTGATGGTGACCCAGCGCGACGACGAAGAAAGCATCGTTCAGGCGTTGAACCAGGGCGCTGATGACTACCTGCAAAAGCCCGTGCGTGAACGCGAACTGCTGGCGCGCATGACTGCGCAGTTGCGCAAGTCGCAGCGGGACGAAGCCAATAGCGCGCTATTCCAGGTGGGGCACTTCGCTTTCAACCTGGAAGCCAAAACCGTCACCGTCGATGGGCGTCCCGTTACCTTGCCCACGCGTGAATTTGATTTGGCCACGCTGTTGTTCAGGAACCCCGGACGCATCATCACCAAAGATGCGCTCAGCAAACACATCTGGGGCACGGCCGATCGCAAGTACGACGCCAGCTTGGCGACTTACGTCAGCAATCTGCGCTCGTCGCTTGGCCTGCGCTCGCGTAATGGCTACGTGATCGCCACCGTATACAACTACGGCTATCGCTTGGAACGCATGCATTGATTCGCGGGCCGTCTTCACGGCTTTGCTGAGTGTTCAGCCGCGGTGGCCGTGGCATCTGTGTTTCCCCCCCCTTCTGACTTGCCGCTTTCGCGCCGCCGGCTGATTTCCGCCGCGATTGCGCTCGCGTCTCCCTGTTCCCGAATCGACTATGAAACTGCTACTTCAGCCTTTCCTGCGCTTGGGCGCGAAAAAGAACGATGCGCTGCTGTTTTGCAACCTGGGCATCATCTTGCTGTGCTTCGCCATGCCCTCGGGTGATCACCCCATCACCTCGGCCGCGCCGGGCGTGTGGGTGGATCTTGGCATTCTGGCCTGCCTGGCGCTGGTGTTCGTCATGTCGGGCCAATCGCGGCTGCGTCTTCGCGCCTTGGCGTGGTTGGTCGGCTTTTGGATTGTGGCGGCCGTGGTGGTGATCACCGCGCGCACCTGGACGCCGATGTTCGCACCGGTATGGGGTGGCGTGCTGGCCTATTGCTGTGTGGCGCGGTGGCGTTTTGAAGCGGCGCGATCGGCGCGCCGCAAGCGTGTTTTGAAGCAGGCGGTGGCAGCGGCGGATGCTGCCGCGCAGTCGCCCGCAGCCTGTCAGAAAGACACCGCGCGTGACCGCGAAGTGATGCTGCAAATGATGCACGACCTGCGCAGCCCTTTGTCGACGGTGTTGGTGATGCTTGAAAAGCAAAGCGCGCAAAGCAATGACCCGCAGCAAGACGAGTTCGTGGACTCGGTGCGTGACCTGGTGCAGTACAGCTTGTCGGTGGCGCAAGACTGCATGTACGTGTCGCGCGCTGAACGCTTGGACAAGGCGAAATTTTTGCCGGTGTCGTTGCAAGATCTGGGGCGCGAAGCGGTGGATCAAACTGAACTTCTGGCCGAACGAAAGTGCATCGACATCCGTGTCCGCGAATGCTCGGAAACGATGTGGGTGGCGGGCGACTACTGCATGTTGTTGCGCGCGGTCGTGAATGTGCTGGATAACGCGATCAAGTATTCGGGCCCGTCTTCACGGATCACGTTGACGGTGCAGCGGCAAGGTGACATGGGACGCATCTGCGTAGCGGATCAGGGCATCGGCATTCAGGACGTTGATGTGCCGAAGCTTTGCCAGGCGTTCTACCAAATTGAATCCGATGGACGGCGCGGCGACGGCGTAGGCCTTGGGCTGTCGCTCGTCATGGCGGTGGCCGATGCGCACAGTGGAAATCTGTCGGTCGAATCGCGGCCGGAAGCAGGCAGCATTTTTTCGCTGACATTTCCATTGATGCACAAAGAATCGAACGAAAAAAAACTCGCGGCAAGGCGCGAGAAATTCAGTGCAAGCCTGCATCCTGCCTCATGAAAAAGCGCCTTTACGGCGCTTTTTTTTAGACTGTGTTGAGAATGGTTTTGGTGATGAAAGCGGCGCGGAATAATGGCATCGCTTCGCGGGTTTCGTGCATTTTTCCGATGCCAGTCGCGTGCATAAACACATCCCAAAAATAAGGATATTTGATGAAGAAAACTTCCCTGCGCGGCGCAGCCGGCAAGCTGGCATTGCCGGTTGCCGCCCTGACCCAGGCTGTGTTGATGGCCATGGCGCCGACCACGGTGTCGGCCCACGGTTCGATGATCGATCCTCCCAGCCGTGAATACGGTTGCAACACGCACGACACGCCTTGGAACAACCCCAAGCATTCGGGTTGCGGCAAGATCGCCAATCTGGCGGGCAGCTGGCAGTCCAACGCCATTCTCGGCGTGAAGAGCAACCACAAAGACCACATCCGCGACGGTCTGCTGTGCGCCGGTGGCAAGGAAAGCTGGAAGGAACTGGACGCCAACCACGAATGGCCCACCACGGTCGTCACGCCTGACGCCAACGGCAATGTGCAGTTCAAGTACATGCAGACCGCAGCTCACGTCAGCACGTAYTTCAAGACCTACATCAGCAAGGACAGCTACGATCCCAAGCGCGGCCTGCGTTGGGACGATCTGGAACTGATTGGCGACACCGGCTTCCTGCCGCGTCCGGCCAACAACTCGATCACCCCGCTCGACGTCAAGATCCCCGCCCACTTCACTGGCAAGCGCGTGATCTACAGCGTGTGGCAACGTGACCCCAGCGACAACGCTGAAGGTTTCTACGCTTGCTCGAACGTGGAAGTGATGCCCGCCAACGTGCAATGGCAAGCCAGCGGCGCGCTGCAAGGCGGCCAGGTGGATACCGGTTCGAAGATGACCCTGCGTGTGTTCGATCTGAGCCGCACGGGCGATCTGGAAAGCCATTCGATCATGGTCAAGGCCGGTGAAGAAAAGGCTGCCCAGTGGATGTACGCGCTGGCCAAGGAAGTCAACAGCAAGTCGTCCGTGATCCGGGTTGGCAAGATGGGGACGAACGGCCAGGTCGCGCCGCAGCAAAGCGACACCGAAAACCAGGTCTATGGCCTGAACAAGAAGGTGGGTTTTGCGATTGATCAGAAGGCTCCCGAGCCGGTCGATCCCCCGCCCGTCGTCATCAACCCGCCCAAGGCTGAACTGACTGGCCCGGCAACGGCCAAGGCTGGCGAGCGCGTTTCGCTGTCGGCCAAGGGTTCGAACAACGGTGGCGGCAAGCTGACGTACCAATGGACCGCTCCGGCTGGCATCACCGCTTCGGCGCTGAACCAGGCTGACCTGAGCTTCACCGCTCCGGCCCAGGCGCAAGACAAGTCCTACTCGTTCACCGTCAAGGTCACGAACGAAAAGGGTTCGTCGAGCAAGTCGCATTCCGTGCTGGTCAAGAAGCAGGAACAAACCGGCGGCGGCACTGGCGGCGGCACTGACGGTGGCAACACCGGCGGTGGTACCGATGGCGGCAACACCGGCGGCGCCGGCACGTACCCGGCCTACAAGGAAGGCACGACGTACGCCGCGGGCGACAAGGTCTCGAACGGTGGCAAGAACTACCAGTGCAAGATCTGGCCCTACACCGCATGGTGCAGCACCTCGCCGTTCCACTACGCGCCCGGCAAGGGCCTGAACTGGGACCAGGCTTGGGACCTGATCAAGTAATTCTGCTTGATCGCAAGTCATAGCGGTTATCGAAAATCGTAAAAAAGCCGTGGGTAATAAGGCGGCGCCAAGCAGTAATTCATCCCTCGCACGAAAGTGCGGGGGATTTTTTTTGGGAGGGCTTCAAGCGATTCAAACAGGGCGATGCAAGTGTGGTTAAAGCGCTTTGAGAAAGCATTCAACAACTTTGAGTGCGAGTCAGCTTGCGGCCGAGAATGGTCTCACTGCGCGGAACAGGCTCGTTCATGCAGTGATTCTTCAACTCTCTTCTTATAAATAGATACCAATGAGATCTTTCAAACTTACGTTGCTCGGTGGCGTGGTACTGGCTGCAATGTCCGGTACGGCTTTGGCGCACGGCACCATGTCTTTTCCGAAGGCGCGCGTTCTGCACTGCTACGCGGGTAGTCAGAGCGAAGGCTGCCAAGCCTACAAGGCGCAAGGCGGCAGTGTGTACGACTGGCGCGAGATCTGGCAGAAGCCGGGTGGCGAAGCCACGTTCCCGACCACGCCGGGGGATCGGCTATGCGACGGCGGCACCAAGGCTTCGCATCGCGGCCTGAACGCACTGGCCCAGTGGCCCGTGACGACGCTCAAGCCGGACGCCAATGGCAAGGTCACGCTGAAGTGGAACCACACCGTGGCTCACCGCACGAAGTCGATTCAGTTCTTCGTGACGAAGATGCCGTACGACTCCACCAAGCCGCTGCAATTCTCCGACCTGGAAAAGTTCTGCGAACAGCGCGACTTCACGCCGGCGATCGCGGGCGAAAATCGTGAGCAGGAATACAGCTGCACGTTGCCCCCGGGCAAGACGGGCCGCCACCTGATCGTTAGCGTGTGGAACACGAACCACGTGGGCGACGGCGTCACCTCGGGTGAATCCTATCGCGCGTGCGGCGACGTGAACATCGAAGGCACTGCCAACATCAACCTGCCGACCGACATCGGCGCGCTGTACAAGATCGGCCAGCCCGTGGCGGGCGATTCGCTGGTGTGGCGCCTGGCTGACCCCAAGCGCAATGGCGAATACCTGGAACAGTTGCGCGTGCCGCTGGACGCGAACGCCATCCAGGGTGAGCGCTGGACGAAGGCCTTGGGCGATGCGGTCAACAGCACGTCGCAACGCGTTCGTGTTGGCCTGCTGGGCGCTGACGGCAAGACCGTGACCGCCACTGAAGGTCTGGACAAGTCGCACGTCTACTCGATCGACGGCAACAAGTACCACTTCGCCGTGACCAAGGAATCGGCGCAGGTTGAGCCGCCGCCTCCCGAAGTGATCGCGCCGCAATCGGCCATCGCTGGCCCCGCCATTGCGCAGGCCGACCAGAAGGTGCAGTTGTCCGGCGCGGCGTCGACGGGCAGCGACCTGAAGTTCTCGTGGACCGTTCCGGCCGGCATCAGCGCCGCCGTGAAGAACCAGCCCACGCTGAGCTTTGTTGCCCCGACGCTGACGAAGGACCAGCAGTACTCCTTCAAGCTGACGACCAGCAACAGCAAGGGCGCCTCTGACGCTACCCACGTGGTCACGGTCAAGGCCAAGCCGGTCGTGGATGGTGGCAACAACGGTGGTAACGAAGGCGGCAACAACGGCGGCAACGACGGCGTCACTGATGGTTCCGTGCAGGCCTACAAGGCTGGCACCGCCTACAAGCCGCTGGAGCGCGTGACGAACCTGGGCAAGGTCTACGAGTGCAAGCCGTGGCCCTACACCAACTGGTGCGGCCAGTCGCCGTTCCACTACGAGCCCGGCAAGGGCCTGTACTGGAGCCAGGCCTGGAACCTGATCAAGTAAATCACGGGCGTTAAAGGGAACCGTTGCGCATTGCGCAGCGGTTCCTGATTGACGCGAGCCCCCTTTCGATTCAGGAGGGGGCTTTTTCTTATCGCGCCTTTTTATCTGGCGGTTAGCCGGATCGCGGAAGACTTATGAAAAAGACTATGCACTTGTCACTGCTCGCGCTGTTGTTTAGCGCGGGCTTCACCCCGGTTACGCACGCCGCGCAAGGCGACGAACCCCGTCCCATTTTTGTTCGACTGAAGGCGGAAGCGCCAGACCCGGCGCTGCGACGCGCGGCGAGCCCCGAGAGTCAGCAGGCCATGGACGACCTCAAGCGCCTGACGCCCGCCATGCATCCCTTGGTAGCGCTGTCGCCGATGACGCGCAGCGTGGAAGACGTCGAGGCGCTGGAACGCCATAACCTGCTGCGCTATTACCAGATTCCTGCTGAAGCCTTGCAAGGCGTTGACGCCGAGGCCCTGGTCGCGCAGCTGCTGTCCAATCCGCTGGTCGAGAGCGCGCAGATCGAGCCCGTTCCGGTGCCAATCGCGCAAGATGCGCAATTTGGGGCTGAACCCGCCAGCAGCATCTCGGGCATTCCCGACTACACCGATTGCACGGGCGCCTATTTGTCTCGTTGCCAAGCCCACATGGGGCCGCCTGGACAGTCGGCGGTTTGGAAGCTGGGCGGCGTCAATGCGTTTGAAGCCCAGCGCATGACAGGCCACTACGGCGATAACGTTCGCCTGTTCTCGAACGAAATCGACCATTGGGACTTTGATCACATCGACCTGCCCAAACCCTTCATGGTGCATAACCTCGGCTCGGGAGTGACCGGGTCTCACGACACCATGTCAGCCGGGATCATGTTCGGCCAGAGCAACGGCTTTGGTGTCACTGGAATTGTGCCGAATGCGCAGGCGGGCTACACGAAATACAGCGTTGCGGGAATGATCGACTTGCGCCACGTGCTGCGCGCCGGAGACGTRCTGCAGATTGGCGTGCACTACGGCTGGGGTAATGGCTGCGGTCCCAACATCACTTGCTACCTGCCGGTCGAGAACGTTGACGCCGTCTTTGATGCGATCTCGTATCTGGTGAAGGAAAAGGGCGTGCACGTTATCCTGGCGGCCGCGAATGGCAACGCCAACCTGGATGACCCGTGGTTCAAGGGGCGATATGACCGCCGGGTGCGGGATTCCGGTTCGATTTATGTCGGAGCGGCCAATCCGGGCACCGGAGCTCGCGCGGGATTTTCTGAGTACGGTAGCCGGGTCGACGTGTTCAGTTGGGGCGGGCAGGTGACCACCACGACGTGGGCGGACGGTAAGCACGATTTGTACACGTTAAAGTACTCCGGCACATCGTCTGCCAACCCCATCATTGCGGGTAGCGTGGCGTGGTTGCAGAGCCTGGCTCGCGAACGCGGCCTGGGCAACATTCCCCCCAAGACCATGCGCCAGATTCTGGTGGACAGCGGCAACCCGTTGCCCGTCGTGGACCCGGTCAGAAACATCGGCGTGCAACCGGACCTGGTGCGTGCGGCAGAACTGCTGGGCGGCGACGCCATGGGTGGGGAACCTCCGCAAGCCTACTTGACCGGACCCGCCACCGCACAGGCAGGTGACAAGGTTGTCTTGTCAGCAGCCAAGTCCAGCGGCAAGGAACTGTCGTATGCGTGGAGCAGCCAGCCGGCGCTGACGTTCGCCAAGCAAGGCGCCGAGGCCAGCTTCGTCGCCCCGGAAAGCACGCAGGACGTTTCCTATCGTATCTCGGTGAAGGTGACGGACTCGCAAGGCCGCACCGCGACCACGCATCATGGCGTTCAGGTCAAGGCGAAGGCCGCGGTCGGCGTGTGCGCGAAGGCGCCTGCATGGGAGGCAAAGAAGATCTACAACGTCCCGAACGAAGCCGTTTCCTACAAGGGCAAGCTGTATCACCAGAATTACTGGAACGTGGATGCAGCGCCGGATGTGAACTCGGCGCCGTGGGGCAAGCCCTGGAAGTCGCCGGAAGATTGCGATGTGACGCCTGCACCGATTCCGCTGCCTGTTGCCAAGATCAGCGGGCCGGTCGAAGCGAAGGCAATGGAACGCGTGGTCATGTCTGGCAGCGGTTCGACGGGCCAAGGCCTGAAGTTCGCCTGGACCAGCGTGGACGGCATGCCGATTGAAGCGTCGGGCAACACGGCGTCCTTCACCGCGCCGCCGCTCGGTGAAGATCGGACTTTCTCGTTCAAGCTTGCCGTGACGGACGAGCGTGGCCGGACGGCGACGGCCAGCCACGTTGTGAAGGTCAAGGCCAAGGTGCAGATTCCTGAAGTGATCGCGCCCCAAGCCAAGCTGAGCGGTCCGGCCAAGGTCGGCGCGGGTGATCGCGTGACGTTGTCGGGCAAGGCGTCGGTCGGTACCGATTTGCGCTACCGCTGGACGGTTCCCGCCGGCATTTCGGCCAGTGCCTTGGATAAGGCGGAGCTGTCCTTCGTGGCGCCCACCCCGACCAAGGATACGTCGTACCGCTTCACGTTGACGGTCAGTAATGCTCGTGGTGAGGCGCAGGCCAGCCATAGCGTGACCGTGGCGGGCAAGCCCGTGGTGGGCGGCGTGCCGCAGTACCAGGTTGGCACGACCTACAAGGCGGGCGATAAGGTCCAGAATGGCGGCAAGACCTACGAGTGCAAGCTCTGGCCGTATGAAGGCTGGTGCAGCGCCTCGCCGTCGCACTACGCGCCGGGGACGGGTTCGCACTGGCGTGACGCCTGGATTCTGCGCTAAGCGTCAGAAGGCTATCGTCTGATGTTCCAGCCCCTGCCGGGTTCTCCCGGCGGGGGCTTTTTCATGGGCGCGCGGGTGGGGGATTGCGGGGTGGGGATTGCGGGGTGGGGATTACGGGGTGGGGATTACGGGTTGGGGATTGCGGGGTGGGAATTATTCGCGCATTTCGCAGATGACCCGGTGCGTGCGCAACACCTGCTTGGCGTCCAGATAGCAGAGCATCACATCGTTTTCCAGGCAGGCCAGCGTGGCGGCGCTAGCCAGCTCCGGCGGCAAGTGGGAAAGGTCAAACGCAATGCGTTCGTCGGGTCCGGCCTCGCGGCGGATTTGTTCGAGGATGTGGCCTAGCCGTGTGTATTGCTGGTGGATGTCGGGGGTGTCCGGCAGAGCGCGCGCGCGCAGCCGAATGCCGATCGCCGCGCAGGGCGCCTCAAGCGGTGTGAGTTCGTTGGGCTGCAGATATAGGGCGTGCAGCGTATGCAAGGGCGGGCGCCCGATCATCGGCAGCGCATCCAGCAGTGCCTGGCCGCCTGTGGCGCGCGTCACCAGATGCGCCATGGCAGGCGCCGCGACGGGCTGGCTCAAGCGATATAGATGGCGGCGCTTGAAGTGGTGCACGGCCAGCGTGGACGTGGCGAACATCAGGAACAACGCGGCCAGCAGCGGCACAAGCCAGATCATCAGGCTGGGGTGGTCGGTGAACGGATGCTGGTAGTTCTCGACGGCCTGCGGGTACAGGTATCGCAGCAGCGGCTTGAACATCAACCCTTCGTTCAATGCATCCGTCACCCAGCTGATCAGTACGACGGAGCTGATGGCGTAGCCCGCGGTTTTTAAGCGGTGCAGCAACACGGACCGGCTGATGCTTATCATGGGGCAGGCTAATTGGCGGCAATGGCGTCGACAATCGGCTCGTGGTTTTCCTGGCGCTCCAGGAACTTGCTGGCCATTTCGGTATAGAAGGCCTCGAACAGCACGGCGATATTGACGAAGTGCTCGCGGATACGCCGTCTGTCCGCTTCGGTGTTGGCAAAGGTCGACAACACGCTCCAGACGAAATCGATGTGCTCGTCGGCGATGTCGTGGCTGACGTGGGCGGATTGGCCCCTTGCTGCGCCATCGCCAAAGTTGCGTTCGATATTGCTGATCCACTTCGGCTGTGTCTTGTTCGCCAGCGATTCGATCAGGTAAGCGCTGCACAGCGAGGCCAGCGGGCGGCCTTCATGCTCCAGTCCGTAATAGAAATACCCTTGGAGCAGCTTCGTCGACAGCAGCGGGTCGGTGGAATAGATCTCTTCCTTGGTCACCCCGATGCGTTCCAGGTCGTTGGCGAACAGGCTGTCGTGAAGCATTTCGTCTTCGGTGTATCCCGCCCATTTCTTGGCCAGCACCGGATCGGTCTTCGTGAAGTAGTGGACCGTCAGGGCGTCAATCACGCGCTTCATGCGCAGGCGCAGGATGATCTCGATGACATGCCGTTTGTAGTATTCCGGGTCAATGGCGTTGCTGGTGAGCAGATGATCGGCGCCCTTGACCGTCTGGTAGAAGCGCGTCAGCCGGCGTTCAAGCAAGGCATCGATTTCGGCGCGGAAGTCGGGGGTCGAAACAGGAACAGGGAGCGTCATCATGGGAAGTCGCCTGAAGAGGGGGTTGCGCAAGGACTCAAATGTCCAGAGTAGGTGCGGCGCCCGCATTCGAACAGATGACCTTTCTGATGTTGCTGCGCAAACCGTTATGGGCGTTTGACCATACAGTTTGGGGTATGCTCGGCCGAGCCGCTCTGGTGCAGCGTTCAACACGTGTAAGCGAGGGAGGTTCGACGCGCAGCGTATGTTCACACTCGATAGACAGGGACGAGGCACGCTCGTCGATCAGATTTATGAGGGCGTGCAAGGGCTGATCCATGCCGGCCACTGGCCCGTGGGCGCAAGGCTTCCGTCAGTGCGGCGATTGGCCAGCGATCTTGATGTCAGTATCTTCACCGTCTCATCGGCCTATTCGCGGCTGGTCTCGGATGGTGTGCTGTTTTCGCGCGTGGGCGCCGGTTTTTTCGTGGCGCTGCCCAAGCCGGAAATCCTGAACGCGGAACACCCGGGCGCCGTGCAGCGGCCCGACTGCGCGGCAAATGTTGTGTTGAACGCGGTTGATCTCGGCAGATATGCCGTGCCTGCCGGGTCTGGATTCCTGCCGGAAGATTGGCTGGAAGACGCCATTCCGCCGGCGGTGGTTGGCCGCTTGATGCGCCAGGAAGTGTCCATTTCGACACCGGTCTCGGTGATGGGCTTGCCGCTGTTGCGTGAGCAGATCGCATCACGCCTGGCCGACATCAGGATCAATGCTCAGCCCACGCAGATTGTGACGACCTGCGGCGCAACGCATGCGTTTTCACTGGTCAGCGGGATGCTGCTGGGGCCGGGCGACACCGTGGTGGTCGAAGAGCCGGGCTATATGATGCACAAGGCGCAGCTCGTGAAAACGGGAGCGTCCATCGTGTCGGTGCCGCGCATGGCCGACGGGCCGGATCTGGACATGCTGGAAGCGGTGGCCAAACAGTACCGCCCCAAGGCGTTCGTGATTCAGCCCGTATTGCACAACCCGACGGGCCTCACACTGTCGCCCGCGTGCGCGTATCGCCTGCTGATGCTTGCCGAACGCTATGGCTTTTATGTCATCGAAGACGACGTATTTGGCAGCCTGTGCACCGAACGCAATCTGCGCCTGAGTTCGCTGGATGGCTTGAGCCGCGTCTTCTACATCAGCAGCTTCACCAAAGTGCTGAGCCCCGCCTTGCGCGTCGGTTTCGTCGCGTGTCCGCCGGCATTCTGCGAACCCATCATCGAGGCGAAGATTCTGTCGGTGCAGCACAGTTCGTCATTGCAAGAAACAATCGTGGCGCATGTGTTGCGTTCGGGACGCTATCAGGCGCATCTGAGCGCCTTGCGCGGGCGCATTCTGAAGGCGCATTCGGCCGCCCGATTGGCCTTGTCCGAGGTTGGGGTGGCATTCGACGGGCCGCCCAACGATGGGCTGTTTCTTTGGGGAAGGCTGGGCGCGCAGGTCGATATCGACGGGCTTATTGATGCCGCATTTCGCGATGGGATCTTTCTGCTGAGAGGGACGCTGTTTTCGATCCGGGGCGATTTCGAGCGGCATATACGCTTCAATATCGGCTATTCGAGCGACCCGCGTCTGTGCGCGTTGCTGGATCGCTTTCGTGTCGGCGTGGCCTCGGAGTCTATGGCCACGGACGCACGGGCACGAAAAAGACAGGCATGAAAAAAGGGCCCGTAGGCCCTTTTTAATGATTTGCAGAACTTCTGAAGAAACGCTGCAAATCTGAATTTGGAGCGGGAGACGAGTCTCGAACTCGCGACCTCAACCTTGGCAAGGTTGCGCTCTACCAACTGAGCTACTCCCGCATGGGTTCCGACTTAGCACTGCTCAGAACCTGTTTTCTTATTCACTCTGATCAACTTGGTTATCGATCAGAAGGCGCGCATCTTACATGATTTTTTTGAGTTTGTCATGAGCCTGATGTCTTTTTGCTTTTTTCGCCGAGATCTCTTTGCAGAGCGGCTGTTGAAAAAGGCAGTGAATTCAGACCCAAACACTCAATCAAGTAATATGAGCGAAGACAGAAACTATAGCACAACCCGTAGCACCCATGTCAAATCCTTCTGCCATCAACCCGGCGCCAAGCGCGCTGATTCCCATCACGCAAGACCTGAGCCGGCTCAATACGCTGGGGCTGGCCTCTCAAGCCCAGGCGTTCGTGTCGCTGGACGATGTGGCGCAATTGCCCGCCTTGTCGGCCTTGGCGCGCGAAGCAGAATCGTTGCTGGTGTTAGGCGGGGGCAGTAATGTGGTGCTGCCCGAGCGAGTGCCGGGTCTGGTGGCCAAGGTTGCGTTCAAGGGCGTGCGTTTGCTGGAATCCCGGCCGGATGCCTGGATCATCGAGGCCGCTGGGGGCGAGAGCTGGCATGGCTTCGTCGAAACCTGCGTGAACAACGGATGGGATGGCCTGGAAAATCTGGCGCTGATTCCCGGTACCGTAGGCGCGGCCCCAGTGCAGAACATCGGCGCCTATGGCGTGGAGTTCGAAGAACGCTTTCACAGCCTCACGGCGTGGGATGTGCCGGCCGCAAGCCTGGTCGAGATGAGCGCGGCCGATTGCCGTTTTTCCTACCGTGACAGCGCTTTCAAGCACGATGCGCCCGGGCGCTGGATCATCGTCAGTGTGCGGTTCGCGCTGCCGCGCCCGTGGCAGCCGGTATTGGGATATCCCGACCTGCAGCGCCATGCCGCGCTGGCCAAAGGGGCGCCCACCGCGCGTGGCATTTTCGACGCGGTCTGCGAGATTCGCCGCGCGAAACTGCCCGACCCCGCCGTGACCGGTAATGCCGGCAGCTTCTTCAAGAACCCCATCGTTGCAGCCAATGTGCGCGATGGCTTGGCGGAGCGCTTTCCGGGGCTGGTCTCGTATGCGCAGCCCGACGGCCGCTACAAGCTGGCGGCAGGCTGGCTGATCGATCAGTGCGGCTGGAAGGGGCAAGCGCTGGGTGCGGCCGGTGTGCATGACCGGCAAGCGTTGGTGCTGGTAAACCGCGGCGGCGCCACGGCGGCCGACATCATGGGCCTGGCCCACGCCATCCAGGCGGCGGTGCAGGCGCGTTACGGCGTCAATCTGGAACCCGAACCCGTCGTGGTGTGAACGGCGCCTGGCAGACGAAAAAAAGGACCCTCAGGGGTCCTTTTTGATAGGCGCGAGCCCGAGCCAGAGTCCGAGCCCGAGTCCGAGTCCGAGCCCGAGCCCGAGCCAGATCCAGGCTTAGAGCCCCAGCACCGACTGCATGTCGTACAGGCCGTTGTGCTTGTCTTCCAGGAAGCGCGTGGCGCGCAGCGCGCCTTCCGCGTAGGTCGCGCGGCTGCCCGAGCGGTGCGTGATTTCGATGCGTTCGCCGATGCCGCAGAACGACACCGTGTGATCGCCCACGATATCGCCGCCGCGCAGCACCGAGAAGCCGATGGTGCCGGGCTTGCGCACGCCGGTGTCGCCGTGGCGGCTCCAGGTGGCGACATCAGGCAACGCCACATCCCAGGCCGACGCAATGGTTTCGCCCATCTTCAAGGCCGTGCCAGAGGGCGCATCAACCTTGTTGCGGTGGTGCGCTTCGAACACTTCGACGTCGTAGCCGGAATTCAGGATACGGGCGGCCATGTCCAGCAACTTCAGCGTGGCGTTCACGCCCACGCTCATGTTGGGCGCGAACACGATGGCGATCTTTTGCGCGGCGACTTCAATCGCGGCGCGGCCGTTGTCGTCGAACCCAGTCGTGCCGATGACGGCGCGCGTGCCGTGCTTGACGCAAGCTTGCAGGTGTTCCAGCGTGCCTTCGGGGCGCGTGAAGTCGATCAGGCAATCAGCGTTGGCCAGGGCGTCGAGATCATCGGTGATGAGGACGCCCGTCTGTTTGCCCAACGGTGCGCCGGCATCCTGGCCCAGGGCGGTTGAACCCTTGCGGTCCAGCGCAACCGTCAGTTGCAGGTCGGTGGACTTGAGGATGGCGTCGATCAGCATTTGGCCCATACGGCCGCTGGCGCCGGCAATTGCAATACGCATGAAAAAAATCCTTGGGGTTACCGGAGCGGCTCGGGCGCGTTGCCGGGCTGGCCGGGGTACTGGTTCAGCGGGCTGACGGGGGCGGCGGAGTCACGCTTTTGCAGCGCTTCGTCTTCCTTGATCCGCTCCATGTCCCGGTCCAGGCGCGTGTCGGCCTTTTCGTCCGCCTTGCTGCTGGGCGTATTCAGTTGATACGGCTGCAGGTCGGGTTGCTTGTCGCCTTCCCAGCGGGTCAGGCGGTCGTTCTCGAACCAGACGGTGAACTTGCGTTCACGGGCTTCGCCGTAGCCGGGCTTGTAGTAGTAGGGGTAGTCCCAGCGGTTGGCGTGCAGGACGCTGGTCAGCGTGGGGCTGCCCAACGCGAAGCGCACTTGCTCGCGCGTCATGCCCGGCTGCAACAGGGAGACTTGCTCCTGGGTGATCCAGTTGCCCTGCTGGACACCGGCTTTGTAGGGGAAGCCCCACTTGTCCCCCGAGCAACCGGCAAGGGCGACGGCCAGGGCGGCAACGGCCAATCCGGTCTTCAGTGAGCGGGAGGGAATTCGTGCAATCATGGACACTACGCGCCCCTATTATTTGGAAGCAGACAAAACCGTTATCATAAAGGTTTCATAAGGATAGTTCCGCGGGGCGGCATGAATTCAGGTGAGCCGGCTCGCGGCGCACCCCAATCCTTGCCCATGCCAACGCGGACGGAGAGCGATTACACCATGAGCGACCAAAGCGAACTGAAGAACATGGGTTTGAAGGCGACGTTTCCGCGCCTGAAAATTCTTGATATTTTCCGCAAATCCGACCAGCGGCACCTTAGCGCCGAAGACGTTTACCGCGCCCTGATTGGCGAAAACGTCGAAATTGGCCTGGCAACGGTCTATCGCGTGCTGACGCAGTTCGAACAAGCCGGCATTCTTGCCCGCAGCCAGTTCGACAGCGGCAAGGCCGTGTTCGAGCTCAACGACGGCGATCACCACGATCACCTGATTTGCACGAATTGCGGCACGGTGGTCGAGTTCTCAGACCCGGACATCGAAAAGCGCCAGCAAAAGATTGCCAAAGACAACGGCTTTGCGCTGGAAAGCCATGCCATGGTGCTTTACGGCATCTGCGGCAGCTGCATGAAAGGCCGCTAATCCGCTAGCGTCCGCCCCACGGTCCGTGGCCGCGCTCACTGCGGGCCAGTGAGATCAAAAGCCCCTCATATTAGTAGGGGCTTTTTTTATGGGCGCCATCTATAAAAAAGCCCCCGGGCCTGAGCGCGGGGGCGGTCTGTTTTTCTAGCCGGTGACGCACCGAAGGCGTCATTCACCCGCGGGGTGGCGGAATCCTTCAAGCATCTCGCGCGCGTGTTCTCGCGTGGTGGCGGTGAGCTTGATGCCACCCAGCATCCGGGCGATTTCTTCGACACGGTCGGCTGCGTCCAGCTCTTCGATGCTGGAGCGCGTGGTGCCGCGTGATTCGGTCTTGCTGACCAGGAACTGGTTGTTGGCGCAGGCGGCCACTTGCGGCAAGTGCGTGACGCACAGCACCTGATGGCGTTCGCCGAGTTCGCGCAAGAGTTTGCCAACCGCTTCGGCTACCGCGCCGCCAACACCGCTATCGACTTCGTCGAAGATCAGCGTGGGCACGCGAGCCGCGCGGCTGGCGATGACGGACAGCGCCAGCGAAATACGCGACAGTTCGCCGCCCGAGGCCACCTTGGCCAGGGGGCGGGGCGTGGTGCCAGCATGGCCGGCCACCAGGAATTCCACTTGTTCATTGCCATGCGCGGACGGCGCGGAAGCGGCCAGCGTGGGCTCAAACTTGCCGCCTTGCATGGCCAGCGTCTGCATGGCCAGCGTGACTTGTTTGCCGAGGTCTTTTGCGACCTTGCGGCGGGCCGTGGTGAGTTTCGCCGCGGCCGTGTCGTACTGGGCCTGCGCCGTGACGGCTTGGGCGCGCAGCGCGTCGATGTCGCCTGCGGCCTGCAACGCGGCCAGTTCGGCGTGCAGCGCATCGCGCAACTCGCACAAGCCATTGGGTTCGGTGCGGAATTTGCGGGCGGTTTCGAACACCAGGCCTAGCCGCGCTTCCACGTCGGCCAGCCGCTTCGGGTCGAGATCGACGCGGCTGACGTAGTTGTTCAGGTCGGACACAGCTTCGCTGATGGCGATGCGAGCCGATTCCAGTTCGTCATACACGCCTTGCAGGCCGGGGTCGTGCCGAAGCAACTGCTGGATGCGGGAGTTGGCGGAGGTCACGCGGTGATGCGCGGAATCGCCTTCGCCGTCCAGTGCCTCAAGAATTTGCGAGGCGCCGTCCAGCAGCGATTGCGAATGCGACAGCCGCGTGTGCTCGGATTGCAGCGATTCCCATTCGTCCGGGCCTAATGCCAATTGGTCCAGCTCGTCGACCTGCCATTGCAGGCGGTCCCGTTCGGTGGCCAGACTGGCCGCATCTTTTTCGGCCGCTTCCAATTGCCGTGCCAGCGCGCGCCACTGCTTCCATGCCTGGCCGACGGCTTGGCGCAGATCGCCATGGCCGCCGTGGGCGTCGAGCAAGTCGCGTTGGGCATCGGGGCGCATCAGGCTTTGATGGGCGTGCTGGCCGTGGATGTCGACCAGGCTATCGCCCAGTTCGCGCAGTTGTGCGACGGTGGCCGGCGTGCCATTGATGTAGGCGCGGCTGCGGCCTTGTGCATCGATCACGCGGCGCAGCGACAGTTCGTCGTCCGCATCGATCTCGCGTTCGGCCAGCCAGGCGTGCAGGGATTTGGGCGTGTCGAAGACGGCGGTGATGTCGGCGCGCGCAGCACCTTCGCGCAGCATGCTGGCGTCGCCGCGTTCGCCCAGCGTCAGTGCCAGCGCGTCCACCAGGATGGATTTGCCCGCGCCGGTTTCACCAGAAAAGACGGTAAAGCCGGGGCCAAAATGGATTTCCGTTTGTTCGACGATGACGAAGTCGCGGATATGCAGGGTGCGCAGCATGTGGGGGCGCTTACTACTCTACGTTGTCGGTGGCCTGGGGCATCAGGTTCCAGTGCAGCTTGCGGCGCAGGGTGGAAAAGAAGCTGTAGCCTTCAGGGTGCACGAAGCGGATGGTGTACGGCGCGCGCTGCACGACGATGCGGTCGCCGGGTTGTAGGTCGGACCAGGTTTGCATGTCGAAATGCACGCTGGCGCCCACTTCCACGCGGCCCATTGCCGTCAGTGTCATGTTCAGCACGCCCGTGTCGGGTATCACGATAGGGCGGTTTGACAGCGTTTGCGGGGCCACGGGCACCAGCACCATGGCGTTCATGCCGGGATGCAGGATGGGGCCGTTGGCAGACAGCGCATACGCGGTTGAGCCGGTGGGCGTGGCGATGATCAGGCCGTCGGCGCGCTGCGTGTACATGAAGGCGCCGTCCAGCTCGACGCGCACTTCGATCATGCCGCCGCGGCCGGCGCGGTTCAGCACGACGTCGTTCAGCGCCGACGCGGAATACATTTTTTGATCGCCGCGCCACACGCTGCCTTCCAGCAGCATGCGTTCTTCGATCTGGAAGCTGCCTTCCAGTACACGCGCCAGCGCGCCGTGCGCGTCTTGCAGCGGAATGTCGGTGATGAAGCCCAATCGGCCGTGGTTGATGCCGACCAGCGGCACGCCATAGGGGGCCAGATGCCGGCCCGCACCCAGCACGGTGCCATCGCCGCCCATCACGACGGCCAGCGAGGCATTCTGACCAATCTCTTCGAGGGTAGCAACGGGGTATTCGGTCAGGCCGGTGTTGCGCGCGGTGTCCGCATCGATAAGCACGTGCCTGCCCGCTTGCGTCAGCGCGTGCGCAAGTGCTCTCAGCGGTGTGTCCAGGCCGGTGTCCTGGTATCTGCCGATCAGGGCGACGGTAGGAAAGTGCATGGCTGCGTGCGTATCAAAAAGGCGGAATCCGAAAGCCAAAACGTGCCCGGAATGGGCGGTTTAGCCGATTATATGGGGCCGCATATCTGCTTGCGGGACAAAAATCGCCTTAATTGGAAAAGATTCCCTAAAATACCTGCTATGGATGACCGCGCACGCGCACTACTGAAAGCGTTGATAGAACGCTACATCGCCGATGGGCAGCCCGTCGGCTCGCGGACGCTATCGAAAGTCTTCGATTTGTCCCCAGCCACCATCCGCAATGTCATGGCGGATCTTGAAGAGCTGGGGCTGATCCACAGTCCGCACACCTCCGCCGGCCGGGTTCCCACGCCGCGGGGCTATCGCATGTTCGTCGATTCCCTGCTTGCGGTGCAGTCCTATCAGCTGCAACCCCACAACATGGGCGAAATGCTGTCGGCCGCCGAACCCACGCGCGCCGTCAACGCGGCCGCAGCCTTGCTGTCGAACCTGACGCAATTCGCAGGCGTGGTGCTGACGCCCAAGCGCGCCCAGGTGTTCCGCCAGATTGAATTCATCCGCCTGTCCGACAAGCGGGTGCTGCTGATCATCGTCACGCCCGATGGCGACGTCCAGAACCGCATCCTCTTTGTGCAGCGCGATTACGTCGAAGCTGAATTGCTGGAAGCCGGCAATTTCTTCAACATGCATTTCGCCGGCAAGTCCTTCAATGCGGTGCGGCAAACGCTGTCGACCGAGCTCGCCCAACTGCGCGAAGACATCTCACGCCTGATGCAGGCGGCGGTGGAAGCCAGCGCGGAAGCGGCGGAAGATGGCGACGCCATGATCATTTCCGGCGAACGCAAGCTGCTTGACGTGACGGACATCGCGTCCGACATGGACCGCCTGCGCAAAATGTTTTCGCTGTTCGAAAAGAAGACCGACCTGCTGCAACTGCTGGACGTGTCCAGCCGCGCGCAGGGCGTGCAGATCTACATCGGCGGCGACTCGCAACTGGTGCCGATGGAAGAAGTGTCGGTCATCACCGCGCCTTACGGCGTGGACGGCAAGGTGGTGGGCACGCTGGGCGTGATCGGCCCCACCCGCATGGCTTACGAGCGCGTCATTCCCATCGTGGACATCACGGCGCGCTTGTTGTCCAACGCCCTCAGCCACAACCAGTAGTTCCATTCAAAGCTACATCCTCCTTGCGGAGGAAGGGGAGTTTTTGTGTTTCTTCGCCTGTTCAAGTATCTATGGCCTGAACGCTATCTGCCGGAAACCGAGCAGGACGACCCCTTCAACGAAGATCCGCCGCCCCGTGGCCTGGACAAGATTGGTGTGCTGCTGGTGAACCTGGGCACGCCGGACACCCCCAGCAAGAAGGACATCAAGAAGTACCTGGGCGAATTCCTGTCCGACCCGCGCGTCATCGAAATTCCCCGTTATTTGTGGAAACCCATCCTGCACGGTCTGGTGCTGACGCTGCGCCCGAAGAAGCTCGCGCCGCGCTACGCCGGCGTGTGGCTCAAAGAGGGTTCGCCGCTGATGGTCTACAGCCAGCGCCAGGCGGAAGGCGTGCGCGCGGCCTTGCAACAGTCTGGCATCAATGCCGTCGTGGAATTGGGGATGCGCTATGGCAATCCGTCGATCCCCGATGCGATGACACGATTGCGCGCCGCTGGCTGCGAACGCATCCTGACCGTGCCGCTGTATCCGCAATACGCCGCGAGCACCACGGCCACCGTCGTGGATGCGGTCACCCGCCATGCGGGGCGGCTGCGCGATCAGCCAGAACTGCGCTTCACCAAGCGTTTCCATGAAGACCCGGCCTGGCTGGACCCATTGGCGGCCAGCATCGAGTCCTTTTGGCGCGAACGTGGCAAACCGCAGAAGTTGGTAATGAGCTTTCACGGCCTGCCGCGCTATTCGATCGAATTGGGCGACCCGTATTACCGCGATTGCATGGAGTCGGCGCGCTTGTTGTCGCAACGCCTGTCGCTGCCGCGTGAGCAGATCGAAGTCACGTTCCAAAGCCGCTTCGGTACCGCGCGCTGGCTGGAGCCGTACACCGAACCTACGCTTAAGGCGCTGGCTGCCTCGGGCATTACCGAGGTGGATGTGGTGTGCCCGGGATTTGTGGCAGACTGTCTGGAAACGCTGGAAGAGATCAGCCTTGAATGCCGCGACGCCTTTATCGAGGCGGGCGGCAAGCAGTTCCGCTATATCCCGGCGCTGAACGACGATCCCGACTGGATCGCCGGCTTGGCCAGGTTGGTGGAACGGAACTTGCAGGGGTGGCCTCTGACTGCCCAGCCCATCACGGACTTGAAGGAGAAGGCGCATGCACCATGATCCCAAGAGCGACAAGGTTGTAAAAAAGGGGACGGTTTCCACCCCGGTAGATGAGGATCAGGTCGAGCACGATCTGGATGAAGCGCTGGCCGAGACCTTTCCTGCCAGCGACCCCATCGCGATCCGGTCAGAACCCGACGAAGACGATGCGCGCGTGGACCGTGCTCTGAAGGAGAGCTTCCCGGCCAGCGACCCCGTCGCGCCCGCCACGCCCCACAAGAAGTAAACGCCTCCGGCCACGCCGCCGCCCGGGCGGCGGCCGTCAGGGAATATTTCGCTTTCCCGGGCTTGAAATAGGGGTATTGGCCCCCATTCATGTCTGCGAAAGCCATTCTTTTTGGAGGATTCCCCATGACGGCACCCCACGAGCCTGTAGATCAGACGCCCGAAGCCGGCCAGAACGCCGGCGCGGCCCCCGCCGCCCAGGACGCCGCACAGGCCGAGCTGAACGAGTTGCGCGCCCAACTGGACGCCGCCCAGGCTACCGTCAATGAGCAGCACGACCAGCTTCTGCGTGTGCACGCCGAAGCTGAGAACGTGCGCCGCCGCGCCCAGGAAGAAGTGTCCAAGGCGCGCAAGTTCGGCATCGAGTCGTTCGCCGAAAGCCTGGTTCCGGTCAAGGACAGCCTGGAAGCCGCACTGGCCCAGCCTGACCAGACCGTCGCGACGCTGCGCGAAGGCGTCGAAGTGACCTTGAAGCAGCTGAGCGCCGCCTTTGAGCGCAATCTGCTGAAAGACATCGCCCCGGCGCAAGGTGACAAGTTCGACCCGCACCTGCATCAGGCGATTTCGTCCATTCCCCACGAGCAGCCCGCCAATACCGTGGTGCAGCTGCTGCAAAAAGGCTACGTCATCGCTGACCGGACGTTGCGTCCGGCGCTGGTGGTGGTGTCTGCCGGTCAGGGCTGAACCGCCTCGCGCGCACCATGACCGATCCCCGTTTCGATCCGGCTCAGGTTTTCCAGGTGTTCGGCATGCGTCATGTCGACACCGCGGGATTCGATGCCGCCGTGGTCCAGGCGCCGGGGTCGGACTTGCGTTGCGTGTTTTTGTGGGGGCAGGATTGCTATAACTGCAATCTTTTCAAGCAGGCGGCGCTGCTGCATCAAGCCACCTTGCTTGAGCTGGGCCTGACGTGGTTCGAGGCCGATGTCTATGCCGACGAGCCCCTGGGCCGCCGCTTTTCCCTGCATGGCGTCCCCACTTTTGTGCTGTACCGGGCCGGCAAACGGCTCGGTCGTATCACCGGTTGGCCCGGATTGCCCCAGTTCACGGCGGCAATTCATCGGTTGCAAGACCCGAATGCGGAAAATTCCAGCAAGGCGTCTTGAAAAACCCTGCGAGTAGCCCCAGTTATGTGGGGACAAGAAGTTTCTCTCTATTTTCATAGATTCAATTCAAGGTAACCCACCATGAGCAAGATTATTGGCATTGACCTGGGCACGACCAACAGCTGCGTAGCTGTCATGGACGGCGGGCAGGTCAAAATCATTGAAAACGCGGAAGGCGCTCGCACCACCCCCTCGATCGTTGCCTACATGGACGACGGCGAGACCCTGGTTGGCGCACCCGCCAAGCGCCAGGCTGTGACCAACCCGCGCAACACCCTGTACGCGGTGAAGCGCCTGATCGGCCGTAAGTTCGAAGAAAAAGCGGTGCAAAAGGACATCAACCTGATGCCCTACACCATCGCTCGCGCCGACAACGGCGACGCCTGGGTGGAAGTGCGCGGCAAGAAGATGGCGCCTCCCCAAGTGTCGGCCGACGTGCTGCGCAAGATGAAGAAGACTGCCGAGGACTACCTGGGCGAAGAAGTGACCGAGGCCGTCATCACGGTGCCCGCTTACTTCAACGACAGCCAGCGCCAGGCCACCAAAGACGCCGGCCGCATCGCCGGTCTGGAAGTCAAGCGCATCATCAACGAACCCACCGCAGCCGCGCTGGCGTTCGGCCTGGACAAGACCGAAAAGGGCGACCGCAAGATCGCCGTCTATGACTTGGGTGGCGGCACGTTCGACGTGTCCATCATCGAAATCGCTGACGTTGACGGTGAAAAGCAGTTCGAAGTGCTGTCGACCAACGGCGACACCTTCCTGGGCGGCGAAGACTTCGACCAACGCATCATTGACTACATCATTGCCGAGTTCAAGAAGGAACAAGGCGTTGATCTGTCGAAAGACGTGCTGGCGCTGCAACGCCTGAAGGAAGCGGCTGAAAAGGCGAAGATCGAACTCTCGTCGGCTCAGCAGACCGAAATCAACCTGCCGTACATCACGGCGGATGCCTCGGGTCCGAAGCACTTGAACCTGAAGATCACGCGCGCCAAGCTGGAAGCGCTGGTTGAAGAACTGATCGAACGCACGATCGAACCCTGCCGCGTCGCCATCAAGGACGCTGGCGTGAAGGTTTCCGACATCGACGACGTGATCCTGGTCGGCGGCATGACCCGCATGCCCAAGGTTCAGGAAAAGGTGAAGGAATTCTTCGGCCAAGATCCGCGCAAGGACGTGAACCCGGATGAAGCTGTTGCCGCTGGCGCCGCCATTCAAGGTTCCGTGCTGTCGGGCGACCGCAAGGACGTGCTGCTGCTGGACGTGACGCCTCTGTCGCTGGGTATCGAAACCCTGGGCGGCGTGATGACGAAGATGATCCAGAAGAACACGACGATCCCGACCCGGTTCTCGCAGACCTTCTCGACCGCTGACGACAATCAGCCGGCCGTGACGATCAAGGTGTTCCAGGGCGAGCGCGAAATAGCCGCGGGCAACAAGGCCCTGGGCGAGTTCAACCTTGAAGGGATTCCGCCGTCGCCGCGCGGCATGCCGCAGATCGAAGTCACGTTCGACATCGACGCTAACGGCATCCTGCACGTGTCCGCCAAAGACAAGGGCACCGGCAAGGAAAACAAGATCACCATCAAGGCCAACTCGGGTCTGTCGGAAGACGAGATCCAGCGCATGGTCAAGGATGCCGAGGCCAACGCCGAGGAAGATCACCGTGTTGCCGAGCTGGCTCAGTCGCGCAACCAGGCCGACGCGCTGGTGCACGCCACCCGCAAGTCGTTGACCGAGTACGGCGACAAGCTCGAAGCTTCCGAAAAGGAAAGCATCGAAGCCGCCATCAAGGACCTGGAAGACACGCTGAAGGAAGGCGACAAGGCCGCGATCGACGCCAAGGTGGAAACCTTGTCGACCGCATCGCAGAAGCTGGGCGAAAAGATGTACGCCGACATGCAGGCTCAACAAGCCGCCGGCCAGCAACAAGCGGCCGATAACGCGAAGCCGGTAGACGACAACGTCGTCGACGCCGACTTCAAGGAAGTCARGCGCGACCAATAATGGCCGGGCGCTGACCAGCCTCTGCCGCCCGGTAGCCGGAGAAATCCGCCTACCGGGCGTACTCATTCTGTAGCACTGAAAAGATGGCTCGTTTTTGAGCCCACGGATCATGGCAAAACGCGACTATTACGAAGTCTTGGGCGTAGCAAAAAACGCCGCGGACGACGAACTCAAGAAGGCCTATCGAAAGCTGGCCATGAAGTACCACCCGGATCGCAATCCGGACAGCAAAGAAGCCGAAGAGAAGTTCAAGGAAGCCAAGGAAGCCTACGAGGTCCTGGGTGATGAACAGAAGCGCGCCGCGTATGACCGCTATGGCCATGCGGGCGTCGACCCCAACTCCGCCGGCATGGGCGGGGCGGGCATGGGCGGCGGTTTTGCCGACGCCTTTGGCGACATTTTCGGCGAGATCTTTGGCGGTGGCGGCGGCGGTGGCCGTCGCGGCGGCGGCCCGCAGGTGTACCGCGGCGCCGACCTGAAGTACGCGCTGGAAATCACCTTGGAACAGGCCGCGGCCGGTTTCGATACCGAAATCCGCGTCCCCAGCTGGGAAAACTGCGATACCTGCCACGGCTCTGGCGCCAAGGCTGGCACGTCGCCCAAGACCTGCCGCACCTGCGGTGGCTCGGGCGCCGTGCGGATGCAGCAAGGCTTCTTCAGCGTGCAGCAAACCTGCCCGACCTGCCACGGCAATGGCAAGGAAATCACCGACCCGTGCCCGTCTTGCGACGGCGTGGGCCGTATCCGCCGCAACAAGACCCTGCAGGTCAAGATTCCGGCCGGTATCGATGACGGCATGCGCATCCGCTCCAGCGGCAATGGCGAGCCGGGCATCAACGGCGGCCCCCCGGGCGACTTGTATGTGGAAATCCACATCAAGCAGCACAAGATCTTCCAGCGCGATGGCGACGATCTGCACTGCGAGCTGACCATCCCGTTCACCACGGCGGCATTGGGTGGCGAGCTTCAGGTGCCCACGCTGGGCGGCAAGGCCGAGATCTCGATTCCCGAAGGCACCCAGTCGGGCAAGACTTTCCGGCTGCGCGGCAAGGGTATTCGCGGCGTGCGCGGCAGCTATCCGGGCGACCTGTATTGCCACGTCGTCGTGGAAACGCCCGTGCGCTTGAGCGAAGACCAGAAGAGCATCCTGCGCCAGTTCGAGGCCTCGCTGAACGACGGTGGCGATCGCCACTCGCCGCAAAGCAAGTCCTGGACGGACCGAGTGAAGGAATTCTTCAGCTGAAAGGGCTGAAGGGCCTGTGGAAAAGCCGCGACGAGATCGCGGCTTTTTCTTTTGGGGATTCGTTGGGCTTTCATTGGGCGCTTTGCCCATCTTACGTAATAAAAAGGCCGCAGCTTTGCGCCGCGGCCTTGGTACTGCTACTGCTTCGTATAGCTACTGCTTCGTACTGCTAGTGCTACGTACTGCTAGTGCTACGTACCGCTACTACTTCGTACTGCTAGTGCTACGTACTGCTACTACTTCGTACTGCTACTACCTCGTACTGCTACTACCTCGTACTGCTACTACCTCGTACTGCTACTACTAGGTACTGCTACTGCGGTTGCCGCTGTACCGGAAGAAACCGGCCTCAAGCCATGATGCCGCCTGAGGCCGGCCGGGCTACAGCAAGCAGCTCACCGGGTGATCGGCGGGTATTCGAGTTCGCCGAACGTGTATTGGCCGCTGGCCTTGGCTTGAGCCAGTTCCTGCTGGACTTCGGCGCGGGTCTTCACGCTGGCCGGAGCCGCAACGACGGGCGGGTATTGCAGTTCACCGAACGTGTATTCGCCGCTGATCTTGGCTTGTTGCAGCTGCGCTTGCACGTCTTGCGAGGTCAGGCTGGCCGCTTGGGGTTGGGCGGGCGGATAGTCCAGTTCGCCGAAGGTATATTGACCGCTGGCCTTGGCTTGCTGCAATTCGGTCGCGACTTGTGCGCTTGTCTTGGCTTGTTCAACGCCGGCGGCTTGGGCGCCAACGCCAACCAGGGCTAGGGACAGAAGCAGGGTGGTGGTTAGGGTTTTCATGGTGAGACCTCCAATTCGTTTTTAGTGGGGACCGAATCCGGCGGCCCTCCGTCGTGGTTCGTTGTTTGTTCCCGATGACTGAATTGTGCGCGTCATCCCACCTGGGATAAACCCGTATTCCTTGAAAACATCTTTCCAAATAACCGAGTAATAAGTTATTTGTGAAAAAAATTCCCCACCTATGGCATGGTTATGCGGATTCAAAGGCCTGGCTGCCTGGGAACCCGGATTTCATCGTGCAAAAAAAAGCCCCTGCACAAGGCAGGGGCCGGTGTTGCGAGAAGTGCTCAGCGGATCAAGGCGTTGCCTTCTTTTTGAAGTCGCCCGCCACGGCGGTGCTGAAGCCGTCAGGCCGCAGATATTTGCGCAGGGCGGCGTTGACCGCTTCGGGTTTCAGCGCCGAGATCTTTTTGTCCATCTCGGCCGACCATTCGAATGTGCGGCCGCGTTGCAGGTAGTCCAGCCACGTGCTGGCCAGGATGTCGTCCTGCGCGCGGGCCAGGTTGCGGTAGTTCAGCAGCGCATTGATGCCGTCGGAAATTTCCTTGTCCGAGAAGCCTTCTTTCAGCACGCGGGCCAGTTCTTCGTTGATGGCCTTCTCCAGGCGCTCGCGGTTTTGCGGCGCGTAGATGGCGTACATGGTCCAGCTGGCGCTGGGTTCGAACGACGAGACCGACAGCGAGCTGCGCACGTTGTACGACAGCCCTTCGGTTTCACGCACGCGGTTCCACAAGCGTGACGTTTCCGACGCGCCGAACAGGTAGTTGGCCAGGTACAGGGCCGCGTAGTCGGCGTCCGTGTCTTGCAGCTTCAGCGGCATGCGCGAGATATAGAAGGCGTTGGCCTTGTCGGGCGTGTCGATGTCGAACTGCTTGGCGGGAATGTCGCGGTAGGGGTTGGGCACGCGGGTGTAGGCGGGCGCCTTCTTCCAGCCGGCCAAACCGGTCTTGATGGCCTTTTCCACGGCTTCCGGCTCGAAATCGCCAACGGCCGAATACTCGATCTTGCCCGCGCCATAGAACTTGGTGTGGAACTTGACCAGGGCGTCGCGGTTCAGGCCGCGCACGCTGGCCAGCGCTTCGTCAAACGTGGGCACATAGCGCAGGTCATCGGCAGGCCACGGGTTGTCCTGGCGAGCCAGGGCGCGGCCGGCCAGCGCCGAGGGCTCGGTCATGGCGTTCTGGATCGAGGTCTCGATCTGGCGTTGGTATTCCTCAAGCTGTTCCTTCGGGAAGTTCGCGGTGCGCACGATCTCCAGCGCCAGCGCGGTCAGTTCGGGCAAGTTTTCGCTCTTGGTCGACATCGCGACTTTGAGCGTGGTGCCGCCGCCGCTGAAGCCAAGCTCGGCTTGCAGCTTGTCCAGACGGTCCTGGATGTCCTGGCGCGACAGCTTGGCCGTACCGCGGGTCAGCAGGTCGGCGACGGCGCTGGCGTTCACGCGTTGGCCACGCAGGTCTTTTTCATTGCCGAACTGGATCAGCATCTGCGCCTGCACGCGGTTGCCGCGCGTGGCCTTGGGCAAGAGCGCCAGTTGGACCGGGCCGTTGGGCAGGTCCAGCTTCTTGCGCTGGGTGAGCTTGTCGATATTTTCCGGCGTGGGATCAAAGGCGGATGCGGCCTTGAAGTCGGGATCGCCCTTGTAGTCCTTGAAAACGGCAGTCAGGTCTTCACGCTGCAATTGCGGGGCGCGCAGCGGCTTTTCGGTGGGGATGTAGCGGCCTTCAATGCGGTTGCTTTGCACCAGATACGTGACAGCGGCCTTTTGCACGTCGGCCAGCGAGGCCTTGCGTGCGCGGTCGCGTTGCAGGAAGAACAAGCGCCAGTCGCCCGCGGCGATCGCTTCAGACAGCGCCACGCCCACCTGCTCGGGATCGCTATAGGTCTGTTCCCACGCGGTCAGCCATTTGCTGCGCGCGCGGTCCAGCTCCTGTTGTGTGAAGGGCTTCTTCGCCAGCGTTTCCAGCGTGCTGGTCAGCGCCGTCATGGCGGTGTCCAGGTTCTTGCCGGGGGGCAGCTGCGCGCCGAACATCGCCAGGCCCGGGTCGCGGTTTTCCATGGTGAAGCCAAACACACCCGAAGCCAGCTTGGTGGCGACCAGCGCGTGATACAGGCGGCCCGACGGCGTGTCGGACAGAATGACGGTGGCCAGGTCCAGCGGCACGAAGTCTGCGCTGCCGGCCGCAGGGATGTGGTACATCGCGGCCACCAGCGGGGTACCGCCCGTGCGCCGCAAGGTCACCGAGCGTTCGCCGTCTTGCGTGGGTTCCACCGTGTATTCGGGCGGCAGCTTGCGCTCGGGCTTGGGCAGTTTGCCTAGCGTTTCCTGAATATCCGCCAGCGTAGCTTGCGGGTCGAACTTGCCGGCCACGATCAGCACGGCGTTATCGGGCTGGTAGTACTCGTGATAGAAGGCGCGCAGTTGGGCGATGTCGACATTTTCAACGTCGGAGCGCGCGCCGATGGTGTTCTTGCCGTAGCTGTGCCACTGAAAGGCGGCGGCTTGCATCTTCTGCATCAGGATGCGGGACGGGCTGTTTTCGCCACTTTCCATTTCGTTGCGGACGACGGTCATTTCCGAGTCCAGGTCTTCCTTGGCGATCAGGGAATTGACCATGGCGTCGGCCTGCCAGCCCAGATACCACTTCAAGGTGTCGGGGTTGGCGGCGAAGCTGGCGAAGTAATTGGTGCGGTCGCTGGAGGTCGAGCCGTTGGCTTGCAAGCCGCGGCGCGAGAATTCGCCCATGGCGTTGCGGGTGGTGGACGTGCCTTTGAACAGCATGTGTTCAAGCAGGTGCGCCATGCCGGTCTGGCCGTAGTTCTCGTTGCGCGAGCCCACCAGGTACGTCATGTTGACGGTGGTGGACGGCTTGGATTCATCGGGAACCAGCAGCACTCTCAAGCCGTTGGCCAGGCGGTATTCGGTAATGCCTTCAATCGAGGCGGCCTCCGAGACACCCGCCGGGAGGGGCGCGGCGCCGGCCTGAAAGGCCAGGAAGGATGAGAACAGCAGCACACCCAACGGGCGCGGCAGCTTCGACAGGGACAGGCGCATGGCAGACAATTCCTTTGGCATGGCAGAATCCGTTGGAGTGTATACGTTGGCAATGGTTCAGGGGCTGCCACCCCGTAGCGCAAGGCAAGGAAGTGCAACATGTCTCTATCTCTGGAAGTTGAAACGCCGCGGCTTGTGCTGCGCCAATGGCGCGCCGATGATCGCAAGCCGTTCGCGGCAATGAACGCAGACCCGCGCGTCACCGAGTTCCTGCTGCCGCTGTCCGAGTCCGAAAGCGATGCATTGGCTGGCCGCCTGGCGGCGGGCATTGATGAACATGGCTGGGGCTTTTGGGCGGTTGAGGCGCCCGGCGTGGCGCCGTTTGTCGGTTTCGTGGGCATCAAGCCGATGCCGCCGACGCTGCCGTTTGCGCCAGGCGTAGAAATCGGCTGGCGTCTGGCGCAGCCGTACTGGGGCCGGGGCTACGCCAGAGAAGCGGCCGAGGCCGCGCTGCGCGTGGGTTTCGAGCAGGTGGGCCTGCACGAAATCGTGGCCTTCACGGCGGTGGGCAACCAGCGTTCAAGGGCGGTGATGGAGAAGCTGGGCATGCTTGCGGATGCCGACCTGTTTGACCATCCCGCTGTGGCGAATGGGCACCCGTTGCAACAACATGTGCTTTATCGCCTGCCGCGGGAGCATTGGATGCGCACAAAAAATGGTGACGCCGACCTAGGCGGCATGCCGGTTGCAGCCGCATAACGGCCCGAAAACCGCGTCGTCATAGGGTGTTGCATTGCAATATCCTTAGTGCACAAGGCAAATTTGAGGTCGGCAGGTTCGCGGGTGTAAGCTTTTGAAGACGTAGTAGCTGTTGCCGACGGGATGCGCGACAGCCGTCTACCGGCTTCCCGTCCAACGCCAGACGCCGCTTTGAGTGCGGCGCCGGTGCTTGTCGTTCGCGCCTTCGCTGCCGGCATCCTGCCGGCGCATTTTTCGGAGGAACGACCCATGCTGACCGAGATCGTCACGCGTGCCTTGTCCCAACTGACCGGCAACGCCTTGAACGGCGACGGGATCAAAGGGCAATTTCAGTACGCCTATGCCAGTGATGACGGCCAATTCGTGGCCATACTGACCCATGACATGACCACCTATGTGGTGGACTTGAGCACCCAGCGGTATTTCGAGGAGTGCGGCGGTTCGCCCCGCGGGTTCGCCGGACATGTGCTGGAGATGGAAGGCGCCGCCGCGCGCAGCCATCCTTGGCCGGCCGCGAACGACCTATTCGACCTGGACATGGATGCAGACGAACTGTCCTGGCGCCAATGCCCCGGCTTGCGCAGTGCGTCCGCCGCCAACCGATCAGTGGAGAGCCGCGCCGCCTGAGAGTGGCCAGAAGCGGCAACACCTTACTGAACCGGCAGATTGCCGGTTTTTTTTATGCGTGGCGCGTGACGGGTTCCAGAGCCGCCCGGTACACTTTTGCCCATGAAAACGCCCGCTGAAATCGTCGCGCCCGACGGCGCAATCCTTGTCGACTGCACGCATGAACGCCATGCAGACCAGATTCTGGCCATCTTCAATGACGCGATCGTCAACTCGACCGCGCTGTATGACTACAAGCCACGTCCGCGCGAGGCGATGCAGGGCTGGTTCCAGACCAAGCAGCAGGGCGGCTTTCCGGTGGTCGGTTTCGAGAACGCAGACGGTGAGCTGATGGCGTTCGCCAGCTACGGCACTTTCCGCGCGTGGCCCGCGTTCAAGTATTCCGTCGAGCATTCCGTGTATGTCGACGGACGTTTTCGCGGCAAGGGCCTGGGCGAAGCGATGATGCGCGTGCTGATTGAGCGGGCGCGCCAGAATCAGGTGCACGTGCTGGTGGGCGGCATTGATGCGTCCAACGACGGCAGCATCCGCCTGCATGAAAAGCTGGGCTTCACGCACGCCGGCACGGTCAAGCAAGCGGGATTCAAGTTTGGCCGGTGGCTGGACCTGGCGTTTTATCAGCGGATTCTGGATACGCCTGAACAGCCGGTGGATGGCTGATCCCTTACCGGCCGCGCGTTATTTCGACAGCACCCGCATGGCTTGTTCCAGACCGGCAACCGTGACCGGGTACATGCGGTCTTGCATGATGTCGCGCATCAGCGCGATGGATTGACGGTACTGCCAGGACGCCGTGGGCTCCGGATTCAGCCAGACGGATTTCGGCCAGGCATCCAGCAGCCGCCGCATCCATTGCGCGCCGGGCTCCTTGTTGTAGTGCTCAACCGACCCGCCCGGTTGCAGGATTTCGTAAGGGCTCATGGTGGCGTCACCGACGATGATCAGCCGCCAGTCCGGGTTGTACTTGCGCAGCACGTCCCAGGTGTCGAAGCGTTCGTTCTGACGCCGCCGATTGCTTTGCCACAGGCTTTCGTAGGGGCAATTGTGGAAGTAATAGACTTCCAGGTTGCGAAATTCGCTGCGCGCGGCCGAGAACAGTTCCTCGACGCGGCCGATGTGGTCGTCCATGCTGCCGCCCACGTCCAGCAGCATCAGCACCTTTACCGTGTTGTGCCGTTCGGGGACCATGCGCAAGTCCAGGTGGCCGGCATTGCGGGCGGTGCTGGCGATGGTGTCGTCCAGGTCCAGCTCCATCTCGGCGCCTGCGCGCGCGAAACGCCGCAGCCGGCGCAACGCAACCTTGAAGTTGCGCGTGCCCAGTTCGACCTGATCGTCGTAGTCCTTGAACTGGCGCATGTCCCAGACCTTCACGGCCGTGCGGTTGCCGGCCGATGCGCCGCCCACGCGGATGCCTTCGGGGTGATAGCCGCCGTTGCCGAACGGCGAGGTGCCACCGGTGCCGATCCATTTGCTGCCGCCCGCATGGCGTTCCTTCTGCTCTTCCATGCGTTCCTTGAAGAGCTCCATCAGCTTGTCCCAGCCGTGCTTTTCGATGGCGGCTTTGTCTTCGGGCGACAGGTTCTTTTCGAACTGCTTGATCAGCCAGTCCAGCGGGATCTCCTTGCCGGCGGGCAGGGCGGCTTCGATGCCTTTGTAGTAGGCGCCAAAGGCCTTGTCGTAGCGGTCGTAAAGCGACTCGTCCTTGACCAGCGTGGCGCGCGCCAGGAAGTAGAACTCGTCCAGCGTGGGCGCCATCAGGTCGTGGCGCAGCGCGTCCACGAGCGTCAGGTATTCCTTGACCGAGACGGGCAGCTTGTGTGCCCGGAGGTGGTAGAAGAAGTCGATCAGCATGAGCGGGCTGCGCGTGGCGGCAAGATCAGCGGCGCTGGCCGCCGCGCGTCATGGCCGCGAGGCGTTCCAGCAGATGCACGTCTTGCTCATTCTTCAACAAGGCGCCGGCCATCAGGGGCACGGCGGTGGCGGTGTGTGCGTCGATTTCGGCGGCCGTGGCGTTTTCAGCCAGCAACAGGCGCAGCCAGTCCAGCAGTTCCGACGTTGACGGCTTTTTCTTCAGGCCCGGCGCATCGCGCAGCGCAAAGAACGTGTCCAGCGCCGCACGCAGCACGTCCTGCTTCAAATGCGGGTAGTGCACGGCCACGATGTCGCGCATGGTGTCGCGGTCGGGGAAGCGGATGTAATGGAAAAAGCAGCGGCGCAAGAAGGCGTCGGGCAGGTCCTTCTCGTTGTTGGATGTGATGATGACCAGCGGGCGATGGCGCGCGGAAATCGTCTCGCGCGTTTCGTACACATGGAATTCCATGCGGTCCAGTTCGCGCAGCAGGTCGTTGGGAAACTCGATGTCGGCCTTGTCGATTTCGTCGATCAGCAACACCACCGGCTCATCCGCCTGGAACGCTTGCCACAAGGTGCCTTGCACGATGTAGTTGCGGATATCGCGGACTTTTTCATCACCCAGCTGCGAGTCGCGCAGCCGCGACACGGCATCGTATTCGTACAAGCCCTGATGCGCCTTCGTGGTGGACTTGATATGCCATTGCAGCAGCGGCCGGCCCAGCGCGCGTGCGACCTCTTCGGCCAGCATGGTCTTGCCGGTGCCGGGCTCGCCCTTGATAAGCAAGGGGCGCTGCAAGGTCAGGGCGGCGTTGACGGCGAGTTTCAGGTCATCGGTGGCGACATAACTGTCGGTGCCGTTGAAGCGGGCAGGCGACGCGGAGGTGGCGGACTGGGCTGCTGACATTGTCTGATGGCTTCCGAGAATTGACGGGGATCAAACCCATCGTAAGGTATTAATCCTGGGCAATTATCGTACAATCAGGCGGTTTTGCAGTTGGATTTGCAGCTGGGTTCGACCCGCAACGTGTTTGCAGGGGGCCAACGTGTGAGCAGGCCCTAGTCCTTAAGCCATACCAAGAAGAGCCATTCCAATGAAGTTGCGAACCTCTCTGAAGTGCACGGTTTCCGTGTTGGCCGCGATGGCATCCTGTGCGATCGCCGGCCAGGCTGTTGCTGCTGACGCAGCGCCTGTCGGTAATATCCAAAACGCCCGCGACAAGGTTTCCATGTGCATCGGATGCCATGGCATCGAAGGCTACAAGGCGACGTTTCCCGAGCTCTATCACGTGCCGATGATTGCTGGCCAGAACGCCAAGTACATCGAAACCGCCCTTAACGAGTACAAGAAAGGCGCGCGCAGCCATCCCACGATGGACGCCATTGCCGGCAGCTTGTCCGACCAGGACATCGCCGATCTGGCCGCGTACTACTCGAATCTCAAATAAGGGGCAAACCATGAATCGCACGATGCTTGCCCTTCTGGGCGCGACCCTCGCTATCGCGGGCTCTGCCGCCCACGCGCAGGATCTGGCGGCTGGCAAGGCCGTCTTCGACAAATTCAATTGCGCGTCGTGCCATGGCGCCGACGCCAAGACGGCGGTGGACCCGGCCTACCCGACGCTGGCCGGCCAGCACGCYGATTACCTGTCCCACGCACTGAAAGCCTACAAACGCGGCGCCTCCGGCAGCGCGGCCACGGCCAATGTGCGCAAGAACCCCATCATGGGCGCATTCGCCACGCAACTGTCCGACCAGGACATCTCCAACGTATCGGCGTGGCTGGCGTCCTTGCCCAGCGACCTGGGCGTACGCAAATAACCCGCTAGCGGGTTCAGAGGCTGGCGCGGCGGCGGATCAGATCGATATAGCTGTCGCTGTCCAGCGGCGTGCCCAGCCGCTGCGCTTCCCACACCACCTGTCCCAGGCATTCCATGATTTCGTGCGCCGCGTGATGGGCGTCCGAGCGCGCCGTCAGTTGCTGATAGGCGAGGCGGATGCCGGGCGGATGGTCGATTGACAGCTGCTCTGCAATGGCCAGGTGCATGGACAAGTGCAGAAAAGGATTCGTGCGGCCCTTTTCCACGGCGTATTCCGCGGTCATGGCGTCGGGGCTTTCAAGGTCGCCGTGATATTCCGGATGCTCGATGATCCAATCCAGCGCGATGGCCTCAAGCGGGGTCAGCACCTCGTTGGCGCGGTGCTTGCGCCAGGTGTCGATAAAGAATTCGCGGACTTGGTCGCGTGAGGGATTGAACATCGGGTCGGGGCAGAAATGCGGGATGGAGATGCACTATTTTACCGCCCCCGGGGCGCGGTCAGGTTTCTGTAGCGTCTTTGCGATATAGAATTGGTTGCTATACGCCATCCGGAGTGCGGTTCGCGAGGGTGATTTTCCCCTGCGGAATCGGACGCTTTCCGATGCGGCGCATGCAGAAAAACCACCCGGAGCAAATGGAGCATTCATGACCTACCAACATATCAAGGTTCCCGCTGGCGGCCAGAAGATCACGGTCAACGCTGATTTCTCGCTGAATGTGCCTGAACAGCCCATCGTTCCCTTCATCGAAGGCGACGGCACGGGCGCCGATATCACCCCGGTGATGATCAAGGTTGTCGACGCCGCGGTGCAAAAGGCCTACGGCGGCAAGCGCAAGATCCACTGGATGGAAGTCTACGCGGGCGAGAAGGCCACCAAGGTCTACGGCCCCGACGTGTGGCTGCCCGATGAAACCCTGGAAGTCGTCAAAGACTACGTGGTGTCCATCAAGGGCCCGCTGACCACCCCGGTCGGCGGCGGCATCCGTTCGTTGAACGTGGCGCTGCGCCAGCAACTGGACCTGTACGTCTGCCTGCGTCCGGTGGCGTACTTCAAGGGCGTGCCCTCGCCGGTGCGTGAACCCGAAAAGACCAATATGGTGATTTTCCGCGAGAACTCGGAAGACATCTACGCGGGTATTGAATACATGGCCGAAAGCGAGCAGGCCAAGGAGCTGATCCAGTTCCTGCAAACCAAGCTCGGCGTGAAGAAGATCCGCTTCCCGAACACCTCGTCCATCGGCATCAAGCCCGTGTCGCGCGAAGGCACCGAGCGCCTGGTGCGCAAGGCCGCGCAGTATGTCATCGACAATGACCGCACGTCGCTGACCCTGGTGCACAAGGGCAACATCATGAAGTTCACGGAAGGCGGCTTCCGCGACTGGGGCTACGAGCTGCTGCAAAAGGAATTTGGTGCGCAGCTGATCGATGGCGGCCCGTGGTGCAAGTTCAAGAACCCGAAGACCGGGCGCGAGATCATCGTCAAGGACGTGATCGCCGACGCCTTCCTGCAGCAGATTCTGCTGCGCCCGGCCGAGTACGACGTTATCGCCACGCTGAACCTGAACGGCGACTACATCTCTGACGCGCTGGCCGCGCAAGTGGGCGGCATCGGCATTGCGCCGGGGGCCAACCTGTCGGACTCGGTGGCCATGTTTGAAGCCACCCACGGCACGGCGCCCAAGTACGCGGGCAAAGACTACGTGAACCCCGGTTCCGAAATCCTGTCGGCCGAAATGATGCTGCGCCACATGGGCTGGACCGAAGCCGCCGACCTGATCATCTCCAGCATGGAAAAGTCCATCCTGTCCAAGAAGGTCACGTACGACTTCGCCCGCCTGCTCGAAGGCGCGACGCAAGTGTCGTGCTCGGGCTTCGGTCAGGTCATGATCGAAAACATGTAATTCGCGGTTCGCTCCGCATTGCTCCGTAGAACCCGCCCGCCGTCATGGCGGGCGGGTTTTGTCTACCGGGTTTATCTACCCTTACTCGCATGAAGCGCGCTGCGCTTGCATCGTTCTTTTCAGGTTGATCGCTGTGCCCCGAATGTATGTTTCCCTGGCCACTTGGCTGGTATTGCTGGTTCCTGCCCTGGCGCTGACCAGCCCGGTGGGTGGCCCCGCTGTGCTTTACCTGGCCGGCCTGGTCGCGCTGACGGCGCTGGCCGTGAACGCCATCAAGCGTTACGAGCCGATGGCGTTTGGCGAGTTGTGGCCGATGTCGCTGGTGTTGCTGCTGCCGCTGGCCTGTATGTTCATCACGTCCGCGGTGCGAGGCGTGTGGAGCAATTCAGAGCTGGAGAAGCTGCTGCGCTTTGCGCTGGCGCTGCCGGTGCTCTGGCTGCTGCTGCGCGCGCCGCAGCGATGGTTGAAGCTGGTGCAGTGGAGCATTTTGGCGGGCGCCATTGCCGGTTCGGTGCTGCTGATCGTTACGGTTCAGACCTTAGATCGCAATGCCATGGTTGATGTCGGCGGGCGCTATAACGCCGTGGCGTTTGCAAACATGACGCTGCTGTTTGGCGCGATGACGCTGTTGTCCCTGGGCTTTGGCCCCTGTACGCGCTGGCCGCGGGCCGAGACGACGGTGAAGCTGGTGGCCGTGGCGCTGTCCGTCTACGCCACATGGGAGTCCGAGACGCGCAGCAGCTGGATGTTGCTGCCCATTCTGGGGGTGGTGTTCTTGCTGGGCCTGCGCAACTGGAAGCGCCGCCACAAGGTGTATTGCGCATTGGCCGTCTGTGTGGCGCTGGTGGCCAGCGCCGCCGCCATCTGGACGTTCAGCACGCGCATGCACGAGATCTCGAAAGACGTGCAGGGCTATTCCACCTCGGCCAATCGCGATACGTCTTTCGGTATCCGCTTGCAGCTGTGGCATGCGTCCATCCTCATGTTCCAGAAAAGTCCCATCGTGGGAATCGGGCCCAGCAAGTTCCGCGAGGAACTGCGCCAGCTGGAAACCCAGGGGATCGTGACCGCCGAGGTCGTTGAAGGGTTTGGCGAACCGCACAACGACATGCTGGCCGCGTTGTCCGGTTATGGGCTGCTGGGCTTGTTGAGCATCCTGACCCTGTATCTGTTGCCAGCCGCGGTGTTTTTCCGCCGCATGGCGAGCGACGACCGGGTGATCCGAGTGGGGGCGCAACTGGGCCTGCTGTTCTGCCTGAGCTACTGCGCATTCAGCCTGACGGAAATGATGTTCCGCAATATGCGCAGCGTGCCCAATTATTCGCTCATCGTCGTGACGCTGATTGCGTTGACGACGCCTCGCGTAGCCGAGGCCGCCAACCGCGCGCTGCGGCGCTGAAGACGGGCGGGTAAATTCCCGCGCAGTGCAAGCATTACCTGACGCAAGGCGCACTCGCCTTGCGTTTTTTTTATGGGCCTTGCGTTAGATCAAGTCGACGAGGTCGACCTAGTGAAAACCCTGCTGTGTCACCGTATTCTGACGGAACGCAATACATAAACCGTCACATTCTGCCGCGAAAGGTTTCAGGCATAAGAATGGGCACTACGAGGAGAGGCTGTGAAAAATTCCAGTCTGCGCAGGGAGCTGTTGTGGTTCGTGTTCGCCATTGGCGTTGCCGTTCTGGCGCTGGGCGCCTGGGACGCATGGCAGCGGCGCATAGAGATGGTGGCAGAACGGAAGACGGAGTTGCGCCACGTACTGGATCTGTCCGCGGGCATCTTGCGCAACGGCAAGCAAAGCGTCAGTGAAGGCATGCCGCTGGCGGAGGCCAAGCGCAATGTGGCGCGGCGCCTGACGCAACTGCGCTACGGCGCTGATGGTTATGTGGGGGTGTTCGGCGACGACTACGCCTTGCTGGCGCACCCTGACGCCAAGCTGGTGGGCACGAACGTGCGCGCCATCAAGGATGTGGACGGCCTGCCGATCTTTGAAAACCTTTATGCCGAAGGTAAGGCGGGCGGCGGCTATGTGGAGTACCGCTATCCCCGGCCGGGCGCCGACGAGGCGCTGCCCAAGATCAGCTATGCCGCCTACGACGCGGATTGGGGCTGGCTGATCTTCACCGGCTTGTATGTGGATGATGTCGACACGGCCTTCTACAGCACCTTGTGGCGGCAGGGCGGTGTGACGTTGGGCTTGCTGGCGCTGGTGCTGATCGCCGCCCTGCGCTTTTTCCGCACCCATGTGATCAACCCGCTGGATGAAGCCGTGGCCTTGTGCGAGCGCGTGGCCAATGGCGATTTGTCTTCCGCGGTGTCGCGCCACCATCGGGGCGAGATCGGCCGTTTGTTCGAGGGCATGGGAAGAATGCAGCAACGCCTGGACGTTGCCGTGCGCACCATCGTGCATTCCACCAGCTCCATCGCGGCGGCCTCGCGCCAGATTGCGGCGGGCAGCATGGACTTGTCGGATCGCACCGAGAAGCAGGCGGCCGCCCTGGAACAGACGGCGGCCAGCGTGGAAGAAATCACCGCCACGGCCAAGCAAAGCGCCGAGCATGTGCGCGAAGTCAGTTCGCTGGCGGGGCAGGCGGCGCAGTTGGCGCGCCAGGGCAGTGAAGAGACCCAACACGCCATCGACGCCATGCACGAGATCTCGCACAGTTCGCAGCGCATTGGCGAAATCATCAGCGTGATCGACGGCATTGCGTTTCAGACCAATATCCTGGCGCTGAACGCGGCCGTGGAAGCTGCAAGAGCCGGCGAGCAGGGGCGTGGCTTTGCGGTTGTGGCGGGCGAGGTTCGCGCCTTGGCGCAGCGTTCGGCCACTGCGGCCAAAGAGATCAAGGGGCTGATCGAAACCTCGTCCGAATCGGTGGCGCGCGGCAGCCAGCGCGTGGAACAGGCCAGCGCCACGATGGGCAGCGTGTTGGAATCCGCCGCCACCAGCGCGCCCCTGATGGGCGAAATCGCCACCGCGTCGGCCGAGCAAAGCGTGGGGATTGAACAGATCAATCAGGCTGTGACGCACCTGGACAGCGTGACGCAGCAGAACGCCGCGCTGGTCGAGGAGTTTGCCGCGTCGGCCGCCACCTTGCACGAGCAGGCCGACGACCTGGCGCGCGCCGTGTCGGTGTTCAAGCTGTCTGCAGCCGGCTAGGCAGGCTGTGCAGCGCGCCCATGGCGCGTTGCAGCCGGATGCTCAGCTCTCGGCTGGCCGGCGTCATGGGCATGCGCAGCTCGTCGGTGATCAGCCCTTGCATCGCCAGGGCGCGCTTGATGGGCGCGGGGTTGGGTTCGGCGAACAGCAGGCGGATCAGGCCGCGCAAGGGCTCGAAGAGTTCGCGCGCGGCCTCGGCGTGGCCCGCCTGCGCCAGACGCATGACTTCAACATAGCGCTCCGGGTACACGTGCGCCGCGGCCGGGATGGCGCCGCGTCCGCCCGCCAGCCAATGATCCAGCAGCGACAGATCTTCGCCGCACAGCGCGGCCAGGCGTCCGCGCGCATTCAAGGCGGACAGCACCGACGGATTGCATTCCTTGACCGCGCTGAAGTTGGGCAATAGCGCCAGCTTCTCCATGGTCTCCACTGTCATCGTCACGCCAGTCCGCTTGGGGATGTTGTACAGAATGATGGGGCGTTCGGTTGCCCAGGCGATCTGGCGGTAATGCCACAGGATGCCGGCTTGCGATGGGCCCAAATAGTAGGGTGGCGGCACCAGATAGCCGGCGGGGGCCAGTTTGTCCAGGCGGCGGATGGCGGTGGCGACGCCGCGCGTGTCGACGCCGCCGGCGCCAAACACCAGCGGCAGTGCGTGCGGATCGCTGGCGATGGCTTCGGCCATGTCGATTTTTTCGGACAGGCTCAGCAGGTTGCCTTCGCCGGTGGAGCCGAACAGCACCAGCCCGGCGATGCCGGCGTTGCGGTAGTAGCGGGCCAGCGCCTGGGCGGCGTCCAGGTCGACATAGCCGCCGCGCAGCGGCGTGATCATTGGCAGCCAGATGCCTTCGAATGCGGTCGTAACGGGCATGTCCATGGCTTATTGCACCGTGATGGCCGACGCCGGGCGCACCGCGCCGAATTCCGCTTGGGGCAGGCCGCACATGACGGCGTGCATCAGGTCGCCGAGTTCGTGGCGGGCGCACTGCAGTTGCAGCGTGCTTTGCGCGTGGGCGTGGTCTACCGACAGCACATAGACGCCGATACGGTCGCCCAGCTCGCGGTGCAGCGCAAGCCGCACCTTCAGGGCATCCAGCGTATCGATCCTGACCGTCAGCGCCACCCGCTCGGATTGCGGCAGGGGCAGCGCGGAAGAGGAAGCGGGCGAAAGCAGGGGGCGGCGGTCCAGTCGGGGAGTCATGGCGGGGGGGCGGGACGGATTCGCCACTTGCGGCGATCCGTAATTCCGGTTGGTTGATGACGATTCCACTATAGAAATCGCACCGTAAATCCTGCCGATAAAAGCCGGCGCGGCGCATAAAAAACGCGTCAACGCCGCGCCGGATCAAAACGTTTTGGTCACGGACAGCAGGCCGGTTGCGCGGCCCATGTCGCGCCCGCGCGTGTTGGTGTAGACCGTGCGGTCGGCATTGGTGTCCAGGTACGCCAGCGACACCGACAAGCCCGCTCCAAAGTCTTTCGTCAGCCCCAGCTTCCAATCGGTATAGGAGCCGTGGTCGACGTTGCGCACGATCTGGCGGCCGACATGGGCGTTCAGGGTCAAGCCCCACAGCCCCGTGTCCACGTTGCCCGTCACGTCAAAGTACTGGCTGTACTTGCTGTCGGCAAAGCCGAACAGGTTGGTCATGGCGATGGAATACTTGAACATCACCGGGCCGTAACCGATGCCGGCATAGAGCTCGGTGGTGTCGGGGCTGGTGAATCCGGACGGGTAGTCGCCGGGGTAGTAGTACTGCAAGACGCCCAGGTCAACCGGCACGCCTTCTGTCAGATTGCCCTTGTAGCCGCCGTAGAAATCCATTTCGACGGGGGCCGACACGGCGCTGTTGCTGTCGCCCAGCCAGCTGATGCTGGAATTCCAGTTGCCCAGATAAAAGCCGCTCGCGTGGGCCAGATCGAAGCCGCCTTGGATGGCGGGCTGGTTGTTCGACTGCATCAGGCCGCGATAGCGGTACTGGCTGGCCAGCGTGAGGTTGGCCGATAAAGAGAAGTCGCTGGCGGCGGGCGTTGTCGTCGCGACGGGGGCTTCGCTGGCCTGCGAGGTGGTGGTAAGCGCAAGCAGCGCAAGCGCGGCCAGGGTGTTGCGGGACATGGAAGGCTCCTGATGTTGGATGAGGATCGCAACAATAGGAGGATCGGCATAAAGCGCGAGACAAGACTCGCGTGGTCCGCATAAAGGCGGCATCAAGAGTGCCGCCTCAACCAGGCCGCATCAACAAGATCGCATCAACGAGGCCGCATCAACAACACCGCATCAACAAGACCGCATCAACGCGGCGCCATCCCCACCACCCGGCATTCACCCCGCGAAGCGATAGCCCACACCGATTTCCGTCATCAGGAATACCGGCTGCGCGGGATCGGCTTCCAGCTTCTGGCGCAGATGGCCCATATAGATGCGCAGGTAGTGATTGCTTTCCACATGCGATGGGCCCCAGACCTCGCGCAGCAGTTCACGGTGCGTCATGACCTTGCCGCGATGCGCCAATAGCGCGGCCAGCAGCCGGTATTCCATGGCCGTCAGGTGCACATGCTGGCCATTGCGTTCGACAACGCGTTTGGCGAAGTCCACGCGCACCTCGCCAAACGTGATTTCGGCGGCGCTGCCCGCGCCGCCCCGTGCATGCCGGCGCAGCAGCACGCGCAGCCGGGCCAGCAGCTCGCTGACACCGAAGGGCTTGGTCAGATAGTCGTCGGCGCCCGCGTCCAGCGCGGCCACCTTGTCGGCCTCGGCGCTGCGGGCGGATAGCACCAGCACCGGCACTTCCGTCCACGCGCGCAATTCGCGGATGAGCGTCATGCCGTCTTCGTCGGGCAAGCCCAGGTCCAGCACGATGGCGTCGGGTTGGCGGGTGCCGGCTTCGATCAGGCCGCGCTTGACGGTGTCGGCTTCGTGCACGACGCAGCCTTCGCTTTCCAGGGCCTGGCGGACGAAGCGCCGGATGTTGGCGTCGTCTTCAATGATCAGGACGGTGGGCTGATAGTCGAACATGCTTTGGGGGAATCAATGGGTTTCAGGAGGAATTGCGGGCGGCGTGCCCAGCGGCAGGCTGAAGACGAATTGCGCGCCAGAGGCCTGCCCCGGCGTGTGTTCGACCCAGATGCGGCCGTGGTGGGCCGAGATGATGGCTTCGCACACCGCCAGGCCCAGGCCAACGCCGGGGGTGGCGGATTCGCGTTCGCCGCGCGTGAATTTTTCGAAGATGCGGCGTTCGGCGCCGGGGGTGACGCCGGGGCCATTGTCGCTGACGGCCACACGCAGTTCGTCATCGACGACGGCTGCGTGCAGATGCAGCGTGCTGCCTGCGGGCGTGTACTTGGCCGCGTTCTCCAGCAGGTTGCACAGCACGCGTTCGATCAGCACGCCATCGCATTCCACCAGCGGCAGCTGCGACAGGCTGGCGACCGTGACGTGATGCGCAGCCAGCGGTTCGCGCATGGCGGCAAGCGATGCGCCCACCAGCTCTTCAATCGATTGCCATTCCCGGCGCAGCGGCGTGTCGCGGCTTTGCAGGCGCGCCATGTCCAGCAGGTTGACGACCAGCGCATGCATGCGCTGCGCCTGATCGCGCATGGCGCGCACGGTGTCCTGCACGTCGGGGGCAAGCGTCGCCTGTTGGCGCGTCAAGGTATCGGTCATGCCGATCAGGCTGGTCAGCGGGGTGCGCAAATCGTGCGACACGGCGGCCAGCAGCGAGTTGCGCAGCCGCTCCGATTCCATGCTGACTAGCGCCTGCTGCGCCACTTCCACGTAGTGCAGCCGTTCCAGCGCAATGGCGATCAGGGTGGCGTAGGCCTCGATCTGGCGGCGCGAATCCGGGTGCGAGAACAGGCTGCGGCGGGGGGCGGCCAGCGCCAGCACGCCACGCGTGCGCATGGGTGCTTTCAACGGCAGGTACAGCAGCTCGCTGTTGGACAAGGTTGCGGTGCCAGCGCCTGCGGGCTGGCCGTGGTCGTACACCCATTGGGCCAGCGCCGACTCCAACGGCGGCATGTCGTCGGATGCCGGCGAGGCGAGTTTCAACCGGTCGTCCAGCCCCAGGATGTACAGCGCGCAGCGCGAGCCGAAGGTGGCGTGCACGAAGGCGCCGGCCGACGTTACGATCTGCTCGGGCAACAGCGCCGACGACAATTCGCGCGCAAATTCATACAGGCTGCGCGCGTCGGCTTCGCGTTTGACCGAGGCCTGGGCTTGCAGGCGCAGGCCGGCCGTCAGTTGCCCGATCAGTAACCCCACGGATAACAGCACGCCGAAGGTCAGCAGGTACTGCACGTCGGACACGGCGAACGAGGCCAGCGGCTGCACGAAGAAAAAGTCGAACAGCGCCACACTGACGACGGATGCCAGCGCCGCCGGCCCGCGTCCATGGCGTAGCGCCACGCCCACCACCGCCAGCAGGAACAGCATGACGATATTGGTCTGGTGCAGCACGGGGAATGCCAGCATCGACAAGCCCGTGGCAGCCGCGCAATAGCACAGCGCCCAGGCATAGCCGGCCCAGGAACGGGCGGTGCGCTCGTCGGCGCCCAGACTCGCGCGGCGGCCCAGCGTAAGCGGGTCGCGCCCGGGCGCGGCGCTGGCGGGCAGCGGTGGCGCGCCCAGCCGGATGATGTCGATCTCGGGGCAGCCCGCGGCCAGCATGTCGGCGAAGCTGTGCCGCCGCCACAACCAGCCGGGCGTGATGGCGGCCGTCAGCAGCGCGGACACCGACAGGCGCAGCCGCTGCAAACCGGTGGCGCGCGTGCGGCCGACGATGGCCTTGGTGATGTTGTGCCGGCGCACGTAACGCACCACCGCGTCGACCATGTCGCCGCCCGCCAGCGTTTCAGTGCGTGCGCCCAGCGAATCCGCGAACGCCAGCGTGCGCTGCATGCGGTCCTGTTCGGCTTGCGGCGTGGGCGCGGCGCGTGGGGTGTCGATGGTGACCACGTGCAAATCGCACTCCAGCTGCTGGCTCAGGCGGTGCGCACTGCGGATGACGTATTCGGCATCGATGTCCGGCCCGATGCAGGCGACGACCGCTTCGCGCGTGCGCCACACGGGTTCAATGGCGCGGTCGCGCCGGTAGGCCTGCACGTCATCATCGACGTGATCCGCCGTGCGGCGCAGCGCCAATTCGCGCAGTGCAATCAGGTTGCCCTTGCGAAAGAAATTGCGCGTGGCGTGGCGGGCCTGTTCGGGCAGATAGACTTTGCCTTCCTTTAAGCGCCGCAGCAGCTCGTCGGCCGACAAGTCCACCAGCATGACTTCGTCGGCTGCGTCGAAGACCTCGTCTGGCACGGTCTCCCAGACGCGCACGCCGGTGATGCTGCCCACGGCTTCGTTCAGGCTGTCCAGATGCTGCACGTTCAGCGTGGTCCAGACGTCGATGCCGGCCGCGAGCAATTCCTGAATGTCTTGCCAGCGCTTGGCGTGGCGTGAACCCGGCGCGTTGGAATGCGCCAGTTCGTCCACCAGCACCAGGCCGGGGCGGGCGGCCAGCGCGCCGTCCAGATCGAATTCCTTCAGGACGTGGCCGCGATACGCGACGTCTTTCAGCGGCAGCACCGCCAAGCCTTCCAGCAGCGACGCGGTTTCGCGGCGGCCGTGGGTTTCGACGATGCCCGCCAGCACGTTGACCCCTTGCGCGGCTTGCGCCCGGGCCGCGACCAGCATGGCGTAGGTCTTGCCCACGCCGGCCGACGATCCGAAGTACACGCGCAGCTTGCCGCGCACGGCTTGGCGCGCGGCCTCGTCCAGGGTCTTCAAGAGCGCGTCGGGATCGGGACGCTCGCCAGCAATATCAGCCATGAACGCGCAAGAGTGGGGTGGGGAAAGCTGGCAATACTATACGCTCGGGGCTCATGGGGCCGGGCGCAAGTTGTCCAGCGCCAGATTCAGCATCAGCACATTGACGACCGGGTCACCCAGCACGCCCAGCCAGGGCTGCTCGGTGTTGGCCTGGATCAGCGCATCGACCTGCGCGCGCGGCAAGTTTCGGGCGCGGGCCACGCGCGCGGCCTGGTAGGCGGCCGCTGCCGGGCTGATGTGCGGGTCCAGCCCGCTGCCGGACGCCGTGATCAGGTCCACCGGCACGGGCGTGGGGTTGTCGGGGTCCGCCGCCTTCAACGCGGCGATGCGGGCCTGGATGGCTTCGGCCAGCGCGGGGTTGCGCGGGCCCAGGTTCGACCCGCCCGAGGCCGCGCCGTTATACGGCATGGGCGCGGTGGCGGACGGCCGGCTCCAGAAATACTGGGGCGACGTGAACGACTGGCCAATCAGCGCCGAGCCCACGACCTTGTCGCCCTGTTTGATGAGCGAGCCGGCCGCCTCGTGCGGGAAGACCACGGCCGCGACGCCGCGCGTCAGGAAGGGGTAGGCCAGGCCCGTCACCAGCGACAGGGCGGCGAAGACGACCAGCGCGGGGCGCAGGATGCCGCCCGGGCGGGGCAGGGCGGCGGGGGATGACGTTGTGTGTTTCATGATGAATTCCTTTCGGGTTTCGGGGCGGGAGCTGGCTTAGACCCAGCCCAGCGCGGCCAGCACCATGTCAACCAGCTTGATGCCGGCAAACGGCACCAGCAGGCCGCCCAGGCCATAAATGAGCAGGTTGCGGCGCAGCAGCACAGACGCGCCCAGCGGCCGGTAGCGCACACCCTTGAGCGCCAGCGGGATCAGCACGACGATGATCAGCGCGTTGAAGATCACGGCCGACAAGATGGCGGAGGCCGGTGTGGTCAGCGCCATGATGTTCAGCACGTTCAGTTGCGGGTACACGGTGGCGAAGGCGGCCGGAATGATGGCGAAGTACTTGGCCACGTCGTTGGCCACGCTGAACGTGGTCAGCGCGCCGCGCGTCATCAGCATCTGCTTGCCGATCTCGACGATCTCGATGAGCTTGGTGGGGTTGGAGTCCAGGTCCACCATGTTGCCGGCCTCTTTGGCGGCCTGCGTGCCCGAGTTCATCGCCACCGCCACGTCGGCCTGCGCCAGTGCGGGCGCGTCGTTGGTGCCGTCGCCCGTCATCGCCACCAGCCGGCCTTCCGATTGATAGGCGCGAATCAGCTTCAGCTTGGCTTCGGGCGTGGCTTCGGCCAGGAAGTCGTCTACGCCCGCTTCGGCGGCAATGGACGCGGCGGTGAGCTTGTTGTCGCCCGTGATCATCACCGTCTTGATGCCCATGCGGCGCAGCTCGGCAAAGCGCGACTGAATGCCGGGCTTGACGATGTCTTTCAGTTCCACGACGCCCAGCGCGCGGTTGCCGTCGCTGACCATCAGCGGCGTGCTGCCGCGCCGCGCCACATCTTCGGCGAGGCGCAAGACGGGTTCAGGCACCGTGTTGTCTTGTGCGGCAATCCACGACTGAATGGCGTCGACCGCACCCTTGCGGATCATGCGATCGCCCAGATTCACGCCGCTCATGCGCGACTGCGCCGTGAAGGGCACGAATTCGACGTCGATCATGCGCGCGGCCGGCGCGTGCAGGGACTTGTCGGCCAGCGCCACGATGCTGCGGCCTTCCGGCGTTTCATCGGCCAGCGACGCCAGGCGGGCGGCGTCGGCCAGTTCGCGCGGCGACACGCCGGGCGCGGGCAGGAAGGTCGACGCCTGACGGTTGCCGAAGGTGATGGTGCCGGTCTTGTCCAGCAGCAGCACATCCACATCGCCCGCCGCTTCCACCGCGCGGCCTGAGGTGGCGATGACGTTGGCGCTCATCATGCGGCTCATGCCCGCCACGCCGATGGCCGACAGCAGGCCGCCGATGGTGGTGGGGATCAGGCAGACCAGCAGCGCCACCAGCACCGTCACCGTGACGGCTGCGCCGCCACCGGCCGCACTGACCGCGTAGATCGAGAACGGCATCAGCGTGACGACGACCAGCAGGAACACCACGGTCAGGCCCACCAGCAGAATCGTCAGCGCCAGTTCGTTTGGCGTCTTCTGGCGCTTGGCGCCTTCGACCATGGCGATCATGCGGTCCAGAAAGCTCTCGCCGGGATCGGCCGCGATGCGTACGAAGATCCAGTCGGACAGCACCCGCGTGCCGCCGGTGACGGAAGAAAAGTCACCGCCGGATTCGCGGATGACGGGGGCCGATTCACCGGTGATGGCGCTTTCGTCCACCGACGCCACGCCGGCAATGACCTGGCCGTCGCCGGGAATGGTGTCGCCGGCTTCCACCAGCACCACGTCGTCACGGCGCAGCAGGCCCGAGGGCTGGCTGATGGCCTGATCGCGCCATTGCGCGGGCTGGGCGTCTCGGGCGTCTGCCTCGCGAAAGCCTTTCAGCAAGCGGGCGTTGATGGTGGTGCGCAGGCCACGTAACGTCGCCGCCTGTTGCTTGCCGCGCCCTTCGGCCAGCGCCTCGGCGAAGTTGGCGAACAGCACCGTGAACCACAGCCACACGGTAATGGCCAGGATGAAGCCCGCCGGGGCTTCGGCCTGGCCGCGCAGGGCCATGACCCAGAGCAGCGTGGTGAGGATGCTGCCCACGTACACCACGAACATGACGGGGTTCTTCAGCTGCGCGGCGGGCGATAGCTTGCGCAGGCTGTCGACAAGGGCCGGCCCGACAAGCGAGCGCGACCACATGCCGAAAGGGCGATCTTGCGTGGCAGTTGCGGGGGCGCGGGCAGCGCCGCCGCCTGCGCTGGAGGTTGGCATTTCAATTTTGGCCATGTTGATTCCTAGCCTGTTGCATTCAGGGTTGCAGGTGTTCCGCGACCGGGCCCAAGGCCAGCGCGGGCACATATGTCAGGGCGCCCACCAGCAGTACGGCGCCAATCAGCAGCACCACAAAGAGGGGGCCGGTGGTGGGCATGCTGCCGGGGCCGGCGGGCAGGCGGCGCTTGGCCGCCAGCGACCCGGCCATCGCCAGCACGGCGACGATCACGGCAAAGCGGCCGAACCACATCGCGATGCCCAGCAGCACGTTGTAGAAGGGCGTGTTGGCGGACAGGCCGGCGAACGCGCTGCCGTTGTTATTGGCGGCGGAAGACAGCGCATAAAGGATTTCGGAAAACCCGTGGATGCCCGGATTGAGCACGCCCGCCTGGCCGGCCGACACCGACACCGCCAGCGCCGTACCGCCCAGCACCAGCAGCGGCGTGGCCAGAATGACGATGGACACCATCTTCATGTCGTACGCTTCGATCTTCTTGCCCAGGTATTCCGGGGTGCGGCCGATCATCAGCCCGGCGATGAAGACGCCCAGGATGGCGAAGGCCAGCATGCCGTACAGGCCAGAACCCACGCCGCCATAAACGACTTCACCCAACTGCATCAGCAGCATCGGCGGCAGCCCGCCCATGGCGTTCAGAGAGTCGTGCATGCCGTTGACCGCGCCGCAGGACGCCGCGGTGGTGATGGTGGCGAACAGCGATGTGGCCGCAATGCCAAAGCGGGTTTCCTTGCCTTCCATGTTGCCGCCGGGCGAGAGCGCAGTCATTGCGCTGTCGGCGCCCGCCTGCGCGGCCATGGGGTTCGCCTGCTGTTCGAAGTACGCCGTACCCAGCGCGAAGACGGCGAACAGCACGGTCATCGCGGCCAGGATGGCGATGCCCTGACGCCGGCTGCCCACCATTTCGCCGAATGTGAAGCACAGCGCGGCGGGAATCATCAGGATGGCCAGCATCTCCAGGAAGTTCGCCAGCGGGGTGGCGTTCTCGAATGGATGCGCGGAGTTGGCGTTGAAGAAGCCGCCGCCGTTGGTGCCCAACAGCTTGATGGCTTCCTGCGAGGCCACGGGGCCCATGGCCAGCGTTTGCGTCGAGGTCACCGCAGGGTCGGTCACAGGTTGGCCCTTTGCATCCAGCACCGGCTGGCCTTGCGCATCCACGCGCGGCTGGTCGTAGTGCAGGGCTTCAACCGTCTGCACGTCCTGGTAGGGGCTGAAATTCTGGATCACGCCTTGGCTGACAAGCGCCAGCGCCAGCACGAACGACAGGGGCAGCAGCACGTAAAGCGTGCAGCGGACCATGTCGGACCAGAAGTTGCCGATGGTGGCGGAGCTATGGCGCGCCAGGCCGCGGATCAGCGCGAACAGCACGGCGATGCCGGTGGCAGCCGAGACGAAGTTCTGCACCGTCAGCGCCAGCATCTGCGTCAGGTAGCTCATCGTGGCTTCGCCGCCGTAGCCCTGCCAGTTGGTGTTGCTGACAAAGCTGATGGCGGTGTTGAGCGCCGAGTCCGACGTGACGGCGCCCATGCCCGCCGGGTTCAGCGGCAACATGCCTTGGACCCGTTGCAGGGCGTACACGACCACGACGCCAAGAATGTTGAAGGCGAGCACGGCCAGCGCATAACGCTTCCAGCCCATCTCGGCCTGCGGGTCGACGCCCGCCAGCCGGTAAATGCCACGTTCAAGCGGGCGGCCCCAGGCGGTAAGCCGGGATTGCCCGTTTTCCATGGCGATACGGATATAGCGCCCAAGCAGCGGCGCGATCGCAAGCAGGACCGCCAGGTACAGGACCAGCAGTCCGACGAATTCGGCGGTCATTAGAATTTCTCCGGTTTGAACAGGGCCACCAGCAGGTAGACGAACAGCAGGGCGGCGGTCAGGCCGCTGACCCAATAGAGCCAATTCATGACGGCTCCCCCGAAGACAGGGCTTCGCAGAAGCGCAGCAGGGCAACTGTCAGCCCGGCCATGACGGCGAAGACGGCGATATAGATGGCATCCACGTTTTTCCTCCCGGGAGCCACGCTCCCTTCGAACGACGGGCCTGCGCGGCAAAAGCGGATGCGCGCCGGGCAGGCCAGGTGACCAATCAGGACACCGGCAGGTTACGGAGCGGGGGGTAAAAACGGGATATAGGTTGGGGAGGGGGGTGTAAACAAGAAATAAATAGGTGCCCCGGGATGTGGGCCCCCACGCCGCACTCGCTTCGCTCGCTTGCTGCCCCCCGAGGGGGCTGGCCGGCCTTGGGGCGGCCCGGCGGCCGGCCGGGGTCTTCGCTCCGCACCCGCTTCGCACCCGCTCCGCACCCGCTCCGCACCCGCTCCGCACCCGCTCCGCACCCGCTCCGCACCCGCTCCGCACCCGCTCCGCACCCGCTCCGCACCCGCTCCGCACCCGCTTGGCACCCGCTTCGCACCCGCTTGGCACCCGCTTCGCACCCGCTTCGCTCGCTTGCTGCCTCCGAGGGGCCGGGCCGCCCCAACTCAGGGCCGCCCGATTCCGGGCATTACGCGATGGCGGCTGTCATATTTCGGGATCGGCGGGATTTCTGAATTCGGCTCAATTCGGGCTTTTTGGCCAAAAAATCCCAATATTTAGAACTTTGTGGTCAATTAGCACCGATATGGTGCAAGGAATATGTAAATGAATGCTCCGTCTTAGGGCATTCCCCTAGTGTGGCATTCCCGCACTTGGTGCAGAATCTCTTCCCATGCAGGTGAGGAGACAAAGCCCTGCATGGGCAAATACCGGCGGCACCGGTACATAAAAAAAGTAAAGCAGTACTCAAAAAAAGCAAAACGCACAACGGCTGGCACCAGGCAGTGCCAGCCGTTGTCGCATAAAAAGCCTGTATTTCATCAGCAAGGGCTTTTCAGACGCAGCGTTTCGCGCTATCCAGGCAGGGTCTGAAAACATCCTAGCTATGCCGAAATCCCGCGCATCTCCCTCTGAGTCCGCACCCACCCCCTATTGGCGCCGCAACTTGCGGCTGATTGCGTTGCTGCTTGTCGTCTGGGCGGCGCTGACGTTCGTGCCCGCCTTCTTCGCGCGCAGCCTGACGTTTAATTTCATCGGCTGGCCCTTTGCCTTCTGGATGGCCGCCTACGGCGCGCCGCTGGCCTACCTGATCATCATCGCCATCTACGCCCGCACCATGAACCGCGCAGACGAGCGTGCCGAAGCGGGCGCCGAAACGGGCTTCGATGCCACCCGCGACCCGTATCGCGATGACAACGCGGGGGGCCGCTGATGCCGTTTTTCAGCGGAGACACCCCCCAGGAATTCAAGATCCGCCTGCGCCGTATCTATGTGCTGTACACGGCGGGCTTCGCGCTGATGATCCTGCTGATGGCGCTGGCCGAAATCCTGGGCATGCCGCGCAACTGGATCGGCTATGTGTTCCTGCTGGTTACGGTCAGCCTGTATGCGGGCATCGGCATTGTTTGCCGCACGTCAGACCAGGTCGAATACTACGTCGCGGGCCGGCGCGTGCCTGCCATCTACAACGGCATGGCGACCGCCGCCGACTGGATGTCGGTGGCGTCGTTCATCGGGGTTGCGGGCACGCTGTACCTGACGGGCTACGGCGGGCTGGCCTACATCATGGGCTGGACGGGCGGCTACGTGCTGGTCGCCATGCTGTTGGCGCCGTACTTGCGGCGCTTTGGGCAATACACCATCCCCGATTTCATGGGTGCGCGCTACGGCGGCAACATGCCGCGCCTGGCGGGCGTGGCGTGCGCCATTCTGTGTTCGTTCACGTATCTGGTCGCGCAGATCTACGGCGTGGGCATCATCACCACGCGCATGACGGGCATCTCGTTCGAGCTGGGCATTTTCGTGGCGTTGGGCGGCATGCTGGTTTGCTCGTTCCTGGGCGGGATGCGCGCGGTGACGTGGACGCAGGTCGGGCAATACATCATTCTGGTCATCGCGTATCTGGTGCCGGTGGTGTGGTTGTCGGTGAAGCACACCAATATGCCGGTGCCGCAACTGTCGGCGGGCGTGGTGCTGCAACAGGTCACCGAAAAAGAGATCTACCTGCAAAACGATCCGTCGGAAATCGAAGTGCGCCGGCTGTGGCAGCAGCATGCCGATCAAATGGCCAAGCGTGTCGACACCCTGCCGGAATCGTGGACGCTGGAAAAGGACAAGCTACGCAGCCGCCTTGCGCAACTGAATGCGTCGGATGCGCCCATGGTCGAGATTCGCTCGGCCGAACGTGAGCTGGCCGCGTACCCCGCCAGCGTGGAAGATGCGCGCGTGGTGTGGTCGCAGGCGCGCGCCACGTTTGAAGCGCGGGCCGCGCCGCCCACGCCGCACGCAGAGCCGTTTCCCGCCAAAGATGCGGAAGAGCGGCGCAATATGCGCATCAACTTCCTGGCGCTGGTGTTGTGCCTGATGCTGGGCACGGCAGGCATGCCGCACATTCTGATGCGGTCCTACACCACGCCCTCGGTCATCGAGGCGCGCAAATCGGTGTGCTGGTCGCTGCTGTTCATTCTGCTGCTGTACTTCATGGCGCCCGCGCTGGCGCTGCTCGTGAAGTACGAGGTTTACACACAGGTGGTGGGCTCAAATTTCCTGAGCCTGCCCAACTGGGTACACGCATGGAGCGCGGTCGACAGCAACCTGCTGGACGTCACCGACATCAACCGCGACGGCGTCGTGCAGTTAAGCGAGATCAGCATGGGGGCCGATGTGGTGGTGCTGGCCATGCCCGAAATTGGCGGGCTGCCCTATGTGATTTCAGGGCTGGTGGCGGCGGGAGGCCTGGCGGCGGCGCTGTCTACCGCAGACGGCCTGCTGCTGACCTTGTCGAATTCCTTGTCGCATGACATGTGGTACCGGATGGTGTCGCCGCGCATGTCGGCCGCGCGCCGGGTGATGGTGTCGAAAATTCTGCTGCTGGTCGTGGCGTTTGGCGCGGCCTGGGTGGCGGCGCGCAAACCGGCGGACATCCTCTTTATGGTGTCGGCGGCGTTCTCTTTTGCGGCGTCGTCATTTTTCCCAGCACTGGTCATGGGCGTATTCTGGCGGCGCGCCAACAAGTGGGGCGCCACCTTGGGCATGGCGGCGGGCCTGTTGGTGACGTTCGCCTATATGACGCACACGCACCCGTGGCTGCGCGAATGGGTGCTGGGCATTTCGCGCACGCAGCCGGTGGATTTGTGGTGGGGCATTCAGCCGATTGCGGCGGGCGTGTTCGGCGCGCCGGTGGCGTTTCTGACGATCATTGTCGTGTCTTTGCTGACGCCGCCGCCCGACCGCGCCACGCTGGCGCTGGTGGACTATCTGCGTCATCCGGGCGCGCCCCGGCCGCCCGCCGAAAAAGCCTAGCGGGATTCGCAGGCGTCGGGCTGGCGGTTTTCCGGGTCGGTGCAGGCCGCCCAGGTGGCCTTGGGCACGGTTTGCAGCAGCGTATAAATCTGACCCGGCGCCCACAGCCATTGCACGCTGCCGGGCGTTTGGCCGGCGGCTTCCCACACGCGTTGGCGTTGCGCAGGGCTTAGCGTGAACCGGCCGTCGTTACCGCTGTTGCCGCTGGCAAGCACGGCGGCGGGGTTCCGCTTGGCGGCATAGACGTCGCCGTCCTGGGGGTGAACGATGGCCCAATCGTAGTGATACGACTCCATCGCAGGCGCGGCCCAATTCGGCCCGGGCAGCACCAGCACGGCAAATTCAGACGGGCGCACCTGATAGGGCAGCCCAAGCGCGAGCTGTTCGTTTTCCCAACCCAGCCGTTGCCGTTCATAGCGTTGGGCGGGCTTGCCGTGCACATCAAATGTGGTCACTTCCCGCGCATCGCCTTGCTTTTCCACATAGGCAATCGTGCGCAGCAGGCGGCCGCTGTCGTCGTGCACGTAGCGGGCCAAGGGCTGCGACGCTTCGCTGCACGCGTTGGCGCTGCGTTCGGCCAGCCAGCCATTGCGGTCATAGCGCAGGCAGGTGTAGAGCGATGCATTGGGCTTGCCGCTGGCCGCATACGAGCGCAGCTCAACGCCGATCAGCCGGGCCTTGTCGTCATACTGGAAGCGAGTTTCGTTGTCGGGCTTGGGCAGCGTCTTTTGGCGCGAGGCTTGAGCGTCGTTCAGCGTGCGGGCGTCGTATTCGGCGATGCCGCACAGGTGCTTGACGCCATCCGCGCCGCGCTCGAAACGCAGCACGGTGGGGCCGATGCGGGCATCCGGCTCGGCGGCGTACACCGACCAATCCACGCGTTCGGCCCAGATGACCGGCGTGGCGCGCGGCCCGGTTTCCACGTCCACCGGAGCTTCCCAACTGCGGATGCGCGACCCGTCCAGCGCCAACAGCGTGTTGGTTTCGCTCAACTTCACGTTGGTGACGATGGTTTCCCGCTGGCCGGTCGCGGCCATGGGTTGGCACAGCGCATGCGCCCAGCTGGGGGCCATCGACAGGGCGCTCAGCACCAGCAGGCGCAGGGTGGAATCAGCGAGCGGCATTGTGCAAGTAGGCGATCAGGCCCCAGAGTTCGCTGCTGACCCCGCCCAGGCGCAAGCCGCCGTCGCGCGTGTCCATCAGCAGGAAGGGGTAGGCATTGCGTTCCAGTTTGCCGGCGGGGGGCAGCCGGTAAGGCGTGAAGTGCTTGGAGGACAGCAGATAGGTGTTGGTCATGTCGCCCACATCCACATGCAGATACCAGACGGTGAGCGGCACGGCGTCCAGCGTGGGGTCTGTCTCGGGATACCGGCCGCCTTGGCCTGCCGGGATGCCGCTTTCCAGCACGCCCAGGAATAGCGTGCGCGGGCCAGGCTGGGGAAAGTAGGCGCCATCGCTGCCGCGGCTGGCGAATGTCTGGCGGATGAAGCTTGCGCCGCGAGACCCCGGCACCACCGTGCGCGCGAACATCGCGTCCAGCTGCGCGTCGGTCAGCGGGCGGCGCGAGGCGGCCAGCGTGTCCAGGTCCTGCGTGAAATCATGCAGCCACGCACGGTAGCGTTTGAGTTCGGCGGCGCGGTTGAAGTCCTGCGCCGTGGCGTTGCCGGCCAGTGCAAAGAGCAGGAAAAAGGGCAGGAAAAAGGGCAGGCAGAAACCCGACGCCAGCCCGCGCCTTGACAGCAACGCTGCCCACCTGCGCCACGGCAGTCGCCGCACAGACCCTGCCGCCAGCCCGCGCCAAGACAGCAACCGTAGCAGCCCCACGGCCGGCGCGGTCAATGCGAGACCGATTTCGAGAACACGTTCATCACCACCACGCCGGCGATGATGAGGCCGATGCCGATCAGCGCCGGCGTGTCCAGGTGCTGCTTGAACAGCACGGCGCCGACGATGGAAATCAGCACGATGCCCACGCCGGACCAGATGGCGTAGGCAATGCCCACCGGGATTTCACGCAGCGTCAGCGACAGGAAGTAGAACGAGATCAGATAGCCGAACACCGTGATGATGGACGGCACTAGGCGGGTGAAGCCTTCGGAACCCTTCAGCGCGCTGGTGGCGAAAATCTCGGCGATGATCGCCACGCCCAGGTAGAGCCATTTCATTTGCGCATTCCTTCGGATTGCCGCAACAGCACCAGCAGCGCGCCCGCGCCGCCTTCGCGTTCGGGCGCTTCGGAAAACGCCAGGACTTCTGACTTTTGCACCAGCCAGGTGCGCGCCTTGTCTTTCAGCACCGGCTCCAGCCCTTCCGAGCCATAGCCCTTGCCGTGCACGATGCGCACGCAGCGGATGCCGTGTTCCTGGCATTCATCCAGAAACGACAGCAGCGCATGGCGCGCCTGCTCGACGCGCAGTCCGTGCAGATCCAGCTCCGCGCCCGCGCGCCATTGGCCGCGCCGCAAGTTGCGGGCGGTGTCGGGCGCGGCGTCGTTGCGCACAAACGCGGTGCCGCCTTCGGACAACAGGTGCGTGATCTCTCCGCCATCCGACACGCCGGCATCCGCGCGCGACGGGGTTTCCCCCAGCGCGTTGGCGCGGCGCAGCGCCGGAGCAGGTTCCTCCACGGGCTTGTGCTCCACCCGGGCGGCGTGTTTGATCGGCGTGACGGACTTCATCGTGCGCTGGAAAGCCGCCATGTCGTCCATGGGCGCGCTTTCCGGCTTCTTCAGTACGGCGACCCGCTTGGCGAGCGCTTCGCGTTCACGTTCGGCTTGCAGGTCTTTCTTCAGGCGTTTCAGGTCGGCCAGGCCGACCTTACTGCCCCGCATTCTCCAACCACCGTTGAGCGTCCAGAGCGGCCATGCAGCCCGTGCCGGCGCTGGTGATGGCTTGGCGGTAGACGTGGTCCTGCACGTCGCCGGCGGCGAACACGCCAGGCACGGAGGTCATCGTGGCCATGCCGGACAAACCGCTCTTGGTGACGATGTAGCCATCCTTCATTTCCAGCTGGCCCTGGAAGATTTCCGTGTTGGGCTGGTGGCCGATCGCGATGAAGGCGCCGGTCACCGCCATGTCTTCGGTGACGCCAGTGTCCACGTGGCGTACGCGCACGCCCGTTACACCGCTGTCGTCGCCCAGCACTTCTTCCAGCGTATGGAACGTCTTCAGTTCCATGTTGCCGTTCTCGACTTTGCTCATCAGCTTGTCGACCAGGATGGGCTCGGCGCGGAACTTGTCGCGGCGATGGATCAGGGTGACTTTGCGGCAGATGTTGGACAGGTACAGGGCTTCTTCGACGGCCGTATTGCCGCCGCCAACGACGACGACGTCCTGGTTGCGGTAGAAGAAACCGTCGCAAGTGGCGCAGCCGGACACACCGCGGCCCATGAAGGACTGTTCGGACGGCAGGCCCAGGTATTTGGCCGATGCGCCCGTGGCGATGATGAGGGCGTCGCAGGTGTAGATCTTGCCGGTGTCGCCGGTCAGCGTGAACGGACGCTTGGACAGGTCGACCTTGGCGATATGGTCAAACAGCATCTCGGTGTTGAAGCGTTCGGCGTGCTTCTGGAAGCGCTGCATCAGGTCCGGACCCTGGACGCCATCTGCGTCGGCCGGCCAGTTGTCGACGTCCGTGGTGGTCATGAGCTGGCCGCCTTGGGCCAGACCTGTAACAAGAACAGGGCTCAGATTTGCGCGTGCCGCATAGACGGCCGCCGTGTAACCGGCAGGGCCGGAACCGAGTATCAAAACTTTAGCGTGCTTGGGCGTGGACATGGGCGGGTATCTTTAGGTTAACGCCCAATTATAATGAGCCGCATGCCGCGTATCTCGACTGCTTCTCCGCGCGCCTCGCGCAACACCCGCAACGGACCTTCGCCGCTACAGACGCGTATTTCTGCGTTGCTGCGCGAAGCCCGCTGGATTCTATTTGCCGCCCTGGCGGCCTGGCTCACCCTGGTGCTGGCCACCTGGAGCGCGTCCGACCCTGGCTGGTCGCACTCCGTGCCCGGCGACGTCGTGCGCAACCATGGGGGGCGGCTAGGTGCCTATCTGGCAGACATCCTGCTCTATCTCTTTGGCTTCTCGGCCTGGTGGTGGGTCGTCCTGCTGCTGCACCGCGTGCGCGCCGGCTACCGGCGCCTGGCCAGCCAGCTCAAGGTAACTAATAGTAAACAACCGGAAGTGTTGCCGCGCGTCCACTGGGAAGAGGGCATAGGCTTCTTTCTGTTGCTGCTGGGGTCGCTGGGTATGGAAGCCCTGCGCTTGGCCAGCCGCGGCACCCATCTGCCCGGCGCGTCTGAAACTGCCAGCGGCGCAGGCGGCGTCATCGGCCACACGCTGGCCGACCTGATCAGCCGCAGCATCGGTTTCACCGGCAGCACGCTGGCCTTCCTGGTCATGCTGGCCATCGGCCTGAGCCTGTTTTTCTCGTTCTCGTGGCTGGCTGTCGCCGAGCGCGTGGGGTCGTGGATGGAAGGCCTGGTGCGCCGCGTCCGCAATTCCTACGCTGCCCGCGAAGACCGCAAGGTTGGCGAGGTGGCGAAAGCCGTGCGTACGGAACAAGTCGTGGCCAAGCAGGAAAAGCTGGTGCATGAACAGCCGGTGCGCATCGAACCCGCCATTACCGTCGTGCCGAAGTCCGAACGGGTTGAAAAGGAAAAGCAGCAGTCGCTGTTCTTCGCGCCTGCGGGCGGCACCGAAGGCGACCTGCCTGCCATCAGCCTGCTGGACCCACCGCTGACCAACCAGGAAACGGTGTCGGCGGAAACCATCGAATTCACCTCGCGCCTGATCGAAAAGAAGCTGGCCGACTTCGGCGTGTCCGTCACTGTGGTGGCGGCGCAGGCCGGCCCGGTCATCACGCGCTATGAAATCGAGCCCGCCACCGGCGTGAAGGGCAGCCAGATCGTCAACCTGGCCAAGGACTTGGCGCGCGCGCTGAGCCTGGTCAGCATCCGGGTGGTTGAAACCATTCCGGGCAAGAACCTGATGGGCCTGGAACTGCCAAACCCGCGCCGCCAGATGGTGCGTTTGTCCGAAATTCTGGGTTCGCAGACCTATCACGCCAGCCATTCGGTCGTGACGATGGCGCTGGGCAAGGACATCGCCGGCAATCCGGTGGTGGCCGATCTGGCCAAGATGCCCCACTTGCTGGTGGCCGGTACGACCGGTTCCGGCAAGTCGGTGGGGATCAACGCCATGATCCTGTCCTTGCTGTACAAGGCCGACGCGTCCCATACCCGCCTGATCCTGATTGACCCGAAGATGCTGGAAATGAGCGTCTACGAAGGCATCCCGCACCTGCTGGCGCCGGTGGTCACCGACATGCGCCAGGCGTCCAACGCGCTGAACTGGTGCGTGGGCGAAATGGAAAAGCGCTATCGCCTGATGAGCAAGATGGGCGTGCGCAATCTGGCGGGCTACAACACCAAGATCCGCGACGCCATCAAGCGCGAGGAACCGATTCCGAACCCGTTCTCGCTGACGCCGGATCAGCCCGAGCCGCTGTCGCCCTTGCCCACCATTGTGGTGGTCATCGACGAATTGGCTGACCTGATGATGGTGGTGGGCAAGAAGATCGAAGAGCTCATCGCCCGTCTGGCGCAGAAGGCGCGCGCCGCCGGTATCCACCTGATCCTGGCCACGCAACGCCCCAGCGTGGACGTCATCACGGGCTTGATCAAGGCCAACATCCCGACGCGTATCGCGTTCCAGGTGTCGTCCAAGATCGACTCCCGCACCATTCTTGATCAGATGGGCGCCGAGACCCTGCTGGGTCAGGGCGACATGCTTTACATGCCGCCTGGCACTGGCCTGCCGGTGCGCGTGCACGGTGCGTTCTGCAGCGACGACGAAGTCCACCGCGTGGTGGAAAACCTGAAGGCGCAGGGCGAACCGAACTACATCGAAGGCCTGCTGGAAGGCGGCGTCGAAGGCGATAACGGCGAAGGCGCCAGCAGCGTCACCGGCATCGGTGGCGACGCCGAGTCCGACCCGATGTACGACCAGGCTTGTGAAGTGGTGCTCAAGCACCGCCGCGCGTCGATTTCGCTGGTGCAACGTCACCTGCGCATCGGTTACAACCGTGCGGCCCGGTTACTCGAGCAGATGGAGCAATCGGGTATGGTGTCGGCGATGCAGTCCAATGGCAACCGCGAAATTCTGGTCCCCGCGGCAGCCGCCGCCCGAGAGGAAGCATGATGAAGACGTTTCGCCGCCTGGCCGTAGTCGCAGCCCTGAGCCTGGCGCCCGCACTGACGTTCGCCGCCAGCGCGCAAGAACAGTTGAAGGCCTTCGTCGCCACGGTCTCCGCGGCGACGGGTTCGTTCTCGCAATACACGGTGAATACCCAAGGCCGTACGCAACCCGCCCAGACGGRCGTGTTCTCGTTCCAGCGCCCTGGCAAGTTCAAGTGGGCGGTGCAGAAGCCTTACGAACAGCAGGTTATCTCTGACGGCCGCACGGTGTATCAGTTTGACCCCGATCTGGCTCAGGTCACCGAGCGCAAGGTAGACGCCGCCATCGGCACGTCGCCCGCCGCCATCCTGTTTGGCTCCGGTTCGCTTGAGCAGTCGTTCGACGTTACCGCCTTGCCGTCCAAGGACGGCGTGGAATGGCTGCGCGCCAAACCGCGCACGGCGGACGCCGGCTTTTCGCGCGTGGATATCGGCATGAAAGACAACCTGCCCGTGCGCGTGGAACTGCTGGATTCTTTCGGGCAGACGACGCGCGTGGACTTGTCATCCATCGCCGCGAACCCGTCCTTGCCGGCGAAGGAATTCCAGTTCGTCGCGCCCAAGGGGGTGGATGTGGTGAAGATGTAAAAAGAAAGGCCCGGTGAATTCACCGGGCTTTTTTTCGGACGTGATCCAGGCGCCTTTCCCCGCCGGGCCGCCCCAAGGGGAAAGAGCCCCCTCGGGGGCAGCTAGCCCACGGAAGTGGGCGCGGCGTGGGGGCGCTTATACGCCACGCAATCAATCTCAACTTTAGCGTCCACCATCAAACTGGACTGCACGCAGGCGCGTGCCGGCGGGTTTTCGCCGAAGTATTCCTTGAATACCTTGTTGAACGACGGGAAATCGCGGGCGTCGTCCAGCCAGACGCCGCAACGCACCACGTGTTCCGGGCCGTAGCCGGCTTCCTTCAAGATCGCCAGCAACTGCTGAATGGCTTTATGGCACTGGGCAACCGTGCCGCCTTCAATCACTTCACCGTTTTCCATCGGCACCTGGCCAGACACGTRCAGCCAGCCGTCGGCCGCAACCGCGCGCGCAAACGGCATGTGCGATCCGCCCTGGCCGGTGCCGCCGGCCACGCCGTAGCGGGTGATGCCATTGTTGTCGGGGGTGGGGGCATTGCTCATGGATAGGCTCCTTAGGGTGTTTGGGGGGCGGGCGTCAGCGGATTTGCTGCGGCAAAGCCCGCGCGCAGATCGCCACTGCGCGGCAGCCAGCGGCCAGCGCGGTCGCCGGTGGGTTGCCCGTGGTGATAAGAGAGTGCGCCATTGACCCACACGGCTTCGATGCCGGCGGCCGTTTGTACGGGGGCGGCGAAGGTGGCGCGGTCGATGACGGTGTCGGGATTGAACAGCACCAGGTCGGCGTGATAGCCCTCGCGCACCAGGCCGCGTTCAGCCAAACCGAAACGGGCGGCGGACAGCCCGGTCATCTTGTGGACGGCCTGAATCAGCGGAAACAAGCCCACATCGCGGCTGTAATGGCCCAGCACGCGCGGGAACGCGCCCCACAGGCGGGGGTGCGGCATCGGATCGTTGGGCAGGCCGTCGGAACCCACCATCGTTAGCGGGTGCGACAGCACGCGGCGCACATCGTCTTCGTGCATGTTGTGATACACGGCGCCCGCGGGCTGCAAACGCTTGGCCGCGTCCAGCAGGCTCACGCCCCATTCGGCGGCAATGTCGGCCAGCTTGCGGCGGGCCTGCTCTGGATGCGGCACGGACCAAGTGATGTCGATGTCGAATTCGTCGGTGACCTGCTTCAAGTCCAGCGTCGACGAGCTGGCGGAATACGGATAGCAGTCACAACCCACGTGTTGCAGGCGGCCGGCGCTTTCAAGCGTGAACAGCACTTCCTTCGTGCGGCCCCAGTTGCCCGCGCCCGCGCATTTGAGGTGCGACACCACCACCGGCACGCGTGCATGCTGGGCAATGTCGAACGCTTCCTGCATGGCTTCCAGGATGGCGGCAAATTCCGAGCGCAGGTGCGTGGTGTAGAGCGCGCCGAATTCGTCCAGCGCTTCGGCCAGCAGCTTGACCTCGGCGGTGTCGGCCTCAATGGCGGACGCATACGCCAGGCCCGTGCTGAGCCCGATCGCGCCATGCGCCAGCGCGTCTCGCAGTTGCTCGCGCATCGCCAGCACTTCGTCTTGCGTGGCGGCGCGGTCCAGGCGGTCCATGTGGTTGCTGCGCAGCGCCGTGTGGCCGACCAGCGCGGCCACGTTCACGGCGGGCTGCGCGGCTTCGATGGCGCGGGTGTAGTCGGCGAACGTGGGGTAGTTGAAATCCTTGCGGCCGCCCAGCAGGTTCATTGGGTCTGGCGGGTCGGCGCGCAGCGACACGGGCGAGGCGCTGATGCCGCAGTTGCCCACCACCACCGTCGTCACGCCTTGCGACAGCTTGGGCAGCATGCCCGGCGTGCGGATGACGTTGGTGTCGTCATGCGTATGCACGTCGATGAAGCCGGGGGCGAGCGCCAGGTCGGTGCCGTCGACGATGTGGCGGGCGTGCGCGCCCGGCAGGTCGCCAATGGCGGCGATGCGGCCATTGGCCAGCGCCACGCTGGCGCGGTACTCGGGGCCGCCCGTGCCGTCCAGGACTCGGACGTTGCCTATGAGGGTGTCATACATCTTGGGTTCCAGGTTCAATCGCCCAGCGGCAAACGGTTGGGGCCGCCGCGGTGTTCGTCCAGCGCCAGCTTGATGCGGCGTAGGCGTTCGCGGTTTTCCTCTTGGTTCAGCATGGCCAGTTCGGTAGACAACAAGTCAATGGCCAGCATCATCGCGTAGCGCGATGCCGAGGGTTTGTAGATGAAGTCGGTTTCGTCGGTGCGTATCGGCAACACCACGTCGGCCAGCTTGGCCAGTTCCGACGATGCGTCGGTGATGGCGACAAGACGCGCGCGGTACTGCTTGACGATGCGCGCCGCGCCCACGATTTCCGGCGTCAGGCCCGAAGCCGACAGCACCAGCACCGCATCGCGCTCGTCCAGGGTGGCGGCCACCATGCGCAACAGCACGGCGTCGCTGTAGACGGCGATGGGGTAGCCCAGCCGCACCAGGCGCGACTGCACTTCCTGCGCCAGCACGGCGGACGCGCCGCCCATGCCGAACACGTAGATCATGCGGGCGCCGTCAATCATGGCGCAGGCTTGCTCGAACAACGACTCGGTAAAAGTGGGCAGATGCGCGCGCAGCGTGCTTTCGATGTCGGCGTAGATGCGGGCGTAGAAGGTGCTTTCCTCGGCGGGCGCGCTCGGGTCCAGAAAGCGGCTGCCCACCGTGCTGGCCTGCGCCAGCTTCATCTTCAGGTCGCGCGTGTCGTAGCAGCCGACCGTGCGCGCAAAGCGCGAGATCGTGGCGATGCTGACGCCCGCCTTGGTGGCCAACTGGTCAACGGTGGCGCTGGCGCCCCACATGATGTCGTCCAGAATGGCGTCAGCGACCTTGCGTTCGGTCACGCTCAATGCGTCCCGCCGACTGCGTATCTGGAAGACGATGTCGCGGATGATGTTCATGTGAAATTCCTGGGTCGAGTCGGGCAGGGCTGGCCGGCGTCAGGCCGCCAGCTCGGGGTCGCCGATGCGCGAACAGGCCACGTAGTGGCCCGGGCCGACGCTGACAGCTTGCGCTTCGATCGTGGCGCAGGCGTCAATGGCGTGCGGGCAGCGCGTGCGGAACACGCAACCGGACGGCGGATTGATCGGGCTGGGGATGTCGCCTTTCAGCAGAATACGCGAGCGCGGCGCACGCGGGTCCGGCACCGGCGCGGCAGACAGCAGCGCGCGAGTATAGGGATGGCGGGGGCGGGCGTACACCTCGCTGGTGGGGCCGCGCTCCATCACGCGGCCCAGATACATCACGACGACGTCATCGCACAGGTAATCCACCACCGCCAGATCATGCGCGACGAACAGCATCGTCAGCCCCAGATCGCGCTGCAAGTCCTGCAACAGGTTCAGCACCTGCGCCTGCACTGACACGTCCAGCGCCGACACCGGTTCGTCGGCCACGATGAAGTCGGGTTCGACCGCCAGCGCGCGGGCGATGCCGATGCGCTGGCGCTGGCCGCCCGAAAACTCGTGCGGATAGCGGCGGCTATGATCGGCGTTCAGGCCCACGCGTTCCAGCAGTTCGCCGATGCGGGCCGACCGCCGGTGCTGCGCAAGCTTGTGCGTGTCCAGCGCCTCGCCCAGAATCTCGGCCACCGTCATGCGGGGGTTCAGGCTGGCATACGGGTCCTGGAACACGATCTGCATGCGGCGGCGCCACGGCAGCATCTGCCTTTCATTCAGCTTGGTGATGTCTTGGCCATCGAACTCAATGCGGCCGGCAGTGGGCGCAAACAGGCGCAGCAGCGCGCGGCCCGTCGTTGTCTTGCCGGAGCCAGATTCACCCACCAGGCCGACGATAGTGTTTCTGGGTACGTCGAAGCTGACGCCGTCCACCGCCCGAACGACGGGCGCATGGCGCGCCTGCGAGGTCGGGAAATGCACTTTCAGGTCTTCGATGCGGACCAGCGGCGCTTCGGCGCGCACGGTCACTTGAGGGCTCGTCATATCGGGTTCACCTTGATGCAGCGGGCGCGATGTTCGGGTTGTACCGTGACCAGTTCCGGCACGGCGGCGCGGCAGTCGTCGGCCGCCAGCTCGCAGCGCGGCGCGAAGGTACAGCCGGCCGGCAGCGACAGCACGCTGGGCACGTTGCCGGGAATGGCGCGCAGGCGTTCGCCCGAGGCCAGCAGCGCAGCGGTGGGCAGGCACGACAACAGGCCGCGGGTGTACGGGTGCGTGGGCTTTTCGAACAGGTCGTAAACGCCCGCGTCTTCCACCACGCGGCCTGCGTACATTACCGCCACGCGATGCGCGATCTCGGCCACCACGCCCAGGTTGTGGGTGATGAACAGGATGCTCATGTTCATCTCTTTCTGCAGCCGGCGCAGCAGGTCCAGGATCTGCGCCTGCACGGTCACGTCCAGCGCGGTGGTGGGCTCGTCGGCGATCAGCACGGCCGGGTTGCAGGCCAGCGCCAGCGCGATCATCACGCGTTGGCGCATGCCGCCCGACATCTGGTGCGGGTATTCGTTGACGCGCCGGTCGGCAGCGGGAATCTCCACGCGTTCCAGCATTTCGCGGGCGCGCTTGAGCGCCGCCGCATACGAGCCGCCTTCGTGCTGCAACACGGCTTCGGCGATCTGGTCGCCCACCGTGTACAGCGGGTTCAGGCTCGTCATCGGCTCCTGGAAAATCATGGCGATTTCCGCGCCACGGATTTTCTGCAGCGTAGCGGGCGTGGCGTGGGCCAGATCATGCTGCACGCCCTGGCGGTCGCGAAACAGGATCTTGCCGGCTTCGATGCGGCCCGCCGGTTTGGGCAACAGGCCCATGATGGACAGGCTGGTTACGGATTTTCCGGAACCGGATTCACCGACGATGGCCAGCGTTTCGCCGCGAGCCAGGTCGAAGGTGACGCCGTCCACGGATTTGGCGATGCCGTCGCGGCTGTGGAACCAGGTCTTCAACCCTTCCACGGACAGCACGACGTCTCGGGTGCTTGCCGTCATGATTACAGCTCCTTGCGCAGGCGCGGGTCGAGCACGTCGCGCAGCCCGTCGCCCACTAATTGCAGCGACAGCACGGACAGCACAATGGCGATACCGGGGAAGATCATGATCCAGTCCGCCGAGCCCATGTACTGCTGGCCGGCGTTGATCATGGTGCCCCAGGTGGGAATGTCGGGCGAAACGCCCACGCCCAGGAACGACAGGCCGGCTTCGGCCAGAATCGCGTAGGCGAAGATGAACGTGCCTTGCACCAGGATGGGCGACACCAGGTTGCGCAGCACGTGCACGGTCACGATGCGCCACGTGGGCACGCCCAGCGCGCGGGCGGCTTCCACGAAAGGCAGCTCGCGGATCACCAGCGTCGAGGCGCGCACGATGCGGGCCAGGCGCGGCGTGTAGACGATGCCCAGCGCAATCACCACGTTGATCAGCGACGGGCCCAGCGCGGCCACCAGCGAGATCGCCAGCAGGATGTCGGGAAACGCCATCATGGCGTCGATCAGGCGCGACACGAACTTGTCGGCCGACCGGAAGAACCCGGCGATAAGACCCAGCGCAATGCCCAGCACGCTGGACACGACCACCACGGAAAAGCCCACCATCAGCGACAGGCGGCCGCCATAGATGACGCGGCTGAACACGTCGCGGCCGAAGTCGTCGGTGCCGAACCAGTGCGCGGCGCCCGGCGCCTTCAGCCGGTTCATGATGGACAGCTTGAACGGGTCGTAGGGGCTGACCCACGGCGCCAGCAGCGCGGCGGCCACCAGCACGATGATGACGATCAGGCTCAGCAGCACGGTCTTGCGCGACACCAAGAGGCGCAGCACCTGCCAGCGGTCGGCGCCGCCGGCGGATTGGGGAGAAGTTGCGATAGCCATATCAGTAGCGCACCCGGGGATCGACCAGCAGGTACAGCAGATCGATGATCAAATTGATCAGGACATAGATGGCCGCGATGATCAGCAGCGCGCCCTGGATGACGGGGTAGTCGCGGCGCAGCACCGCCGACACCACCAGACTGCCCACGCCGGGCAGGCCGAACACGGTTTCGGTCACGACGGCGCCGCTGATCAAGAGCGCGGTGGTCAGGCCCAGCACGGTCAGGATGGGGATCAGCGCATTGCGCACGGCGTGCTTCAGGATGACCTTGCTTTCCGGCAGGCCCTTGGCGCGCGCGGTGCGCACGTAGTCGTCACGCAGCACGTCCAGCATGCTGGCGCGGATGAAGCGGGTGATCAGCGCGGAGTTCACCAGGCCCAGCACCACCGCGGGCAGAATCAGGTGCGAAAGGCGCGTGGTCAGCGACGCGTCGGGGCCGCCATAGCCCGACACCGGCAGCCAGCCCAGCTTCACCGAGAAAATCTGCATCAGCAGCAGGCCGAGCCAGAAGCTGGGCACGCTGGAGGTGAACATCGAGAACGACAGCACCGACTGATCAAGCGTGGTGCCGCGTTTGACGGCGGACAGAATGCCCACCGGCAGCGCGATGGCGCTGGCGATAAGCAGCGACATCAACGTCAGGAAAATCGTGGGTTCGGCGCGGTCAGCCAGTGCGGAGAGCACGGGCTTGTTCATGAAGATGGACTGGCCCAGATCGCCTTGAACGAGCTTGCCCAGCCACGATACGTATTGCAGCGCCATGGGCTGGTCCAGCCCCAGCTGCGTGCGCAGCGCGGCGATGTCCTGCTGGCTGGCTTGCGGACCCAGCATCACGGCAGCCGGATCGCCGGGCGTGACGCGGATGATGACGAACACGATGGTCGCGACGATAAACATCACGGCCACCAGCCCGACCAGCCGGTTTAAGAGATAACGCAACACGATGATGTCCTAATAGAAGCGTCAATCAGTGCATGAGGGACGGGGGCCTTACTGCACGCCCCTTCCCAGCGATGGGGGGGCGCGGCGGGCGGTCTTGTTCTTGCGACCGCGCTGCCGCGCTTTACCCATCCTTACTTAGGGCTTTTCCAGGCGTTCCAGAAGAACGGCCACGGGGCGGGCTGGGTGCCTTGCAGCGAGGGCGAGCGCGCAGCCTGGGCGTTGAAATCGCCGACCTTCACGAACGGGATTTCGTCATACACGGCCTGCTGCACGTCGGCCCAGCGCTTGATGCGCTCTTCCTGCGTGCGGGCCTGGTTGTAGGCGTCCATCACCTGGGCGCGGCGCGGCGTGTCCCACCAGCCCGGCGCGTCCTTGGACGGGAAGTCGATCAGCGCGGGTTCCGGCAGGAACACACTGTGCGTGATGAAGATGTCCCACACGGCGGGGTCTTGGCGGCGTTGCGTCAGCGTGGCCCAATCCACCACCTGCATGTCCACCGTGAAGCCGGCTGCCTTCAGGTATTCCGCGGCCACCAGCGCCATCTTGTAATGGAACTCGTACTGCTGGCTGGTCAGGATGCGGATCTTCTTGTCGGCGACGTTGGCGCTGTCCAAAAGTTTCTTGGCGGCGGCGGAGTCGGCCTTGTTGTAGACCTTGCCGCCCAGCGACGTGGCCCACGGGTAGCCTTCGGGATACAGGTCGCCGTTCAGCTTGTAGAAGTCTTTGTTGCCGAACGCGGCAAACAGCATGTCTTCTTCATTCAGCGCCAGCTGCACGGCCTGGCGCACGGCCAGGTTGGACATGATGCCTTGCTTGGTGTTGAGCACCAGGCGCGGCCAGCCGAAAGGCTTCAGCATCACCGGGTCGGAACGGCCGCCCTTGAGCTTCTCCAGCGCTTCCACGGGCAGCGAGTCGACGTAGTCGAACTGGCCGGCGGCAGCGGCTTCCGAGCGGGTGTTGGCGTTGCTGACCGGCACGAAACGGATTTCGTCCAGGTATTGCTTGCGTGCGCCGCCGTAGCCGTCGGGCTCGCCTTCGCGTTGCTTGTAGCCGTCGAAACGCACCAGCTGGATGTACTGGTCCGGCACGCGCGCCTTCAGTTGGTAAGGCCCCGTGCCGACGATTTCGGTCAGCACCGGCGCGATCTTGCCCTTGGGCATGATGACGGCGGCGGCGTTGTTCATCGCCAGCAGCGCGGTCAGCGGCGCATAGGGTTGCTTCAGCGTGATGCGGATGGTGTTGGCGTCAGGCGCTTCGATGCTCTGGATGACCTTGGCGGCGCCCTTGCCGCGCGTGGCGGTTTCCGTCCAGCGCTTCAACGAGGCCAGCACGTCCGACGAATCCATCTTCGAACCGTCATGGAACGTGATGCCCTGACGCAGCGGAATCGTGTAGATCAGGCCGTCGGGGGTCACGTCCGGCATCTTGTCGGCCAACAGCGGAGTCAGGTTCCACTTGGCGTCGAAGGTGTACAGCGTTTCGAAGAAGTGCTGTGTCAGGATGCCCACCAGATCAGCGGTGCTGGTCATGGGGTCAAGCGTCGGCGGCTCACCGATGGTGGCGACGGAAATCGTGCCCCCCTTGACCGGCGTGGCACTCAGGGCGGGGGACGACATTGCGGTCAAGCCAATTGCGCCGGCCGCGAGCAGGCTGGTCAGCCCGCCGCCTCGCCGGGAGGGTCGGAAGTTCATGATTCTCTCTCCAGAGGGGTCAAAAACAGGTTGTCGCGTGAAATCAGGTAAGCGCCGGTTCCCAAGTCATTCAGCCCCCTTGGGCCTGGCGCGATGCGTCAGGCAGGGGGCGTTCAGAAGAAGGTTTCGGCCACGTCCGTGACGCGGTACTGCTCGTCCACCAGCAAGACCTGGCGCCACTTGTCGAACGTCAGGCAGGGGTGGGAGATATCGAAGGCGATCATGTCGCCGACTTGAATGTCGTCGCCGTCGGCGATCTGCATGAAGGCGTGCTGGTCCATCATGGCGGTCAGCTTCCAGGCGCGGTTCGCGTCGGCCGGGGCGCTTCGCCCCGGACGGTAGTGCAGGGCGGGCGTAGGCAGTCCGGCGTCAAACGCGGCGTCGCGCTTGCCCATTGCGATGATGGCGCGGCCGGGTTCGGGCAGCGACTGCACGTAGGCCCAGACCTGCAAGGCGGGCAGCAGGCCCGGCTCCATTTTTTGCGCCACGGGGTTGTGGGCGTTGATGCGTTCGGCGGCCGAGCGGTACACGCCCACATCGTGCGACAGGTAGCAGCCCGGGCGCAGCACCACTTCCAGCGGTGCGCCAATATCCAGCTGCGAGAATTCTTCGGCCACGACGTCGAACCAGGCCGACCCGGCGCCCGAGATCACGGCGGGGCCGTTCTTGCGCAGGCGGCCGGCGGTGGCCAGGCCGCGCAGGGCGTCGGTGGCGCGGCGCAGGAATGCGCGGATGGCGCCTTCTTCCTGCAACACTCCTTCGTAGACTTCAATGCCGGCCAACGCCAATCCGGGCCAGCGGCCGATTTCTTCCACCACGGCTTGCAGTTGGGCGTCGTCGCGCACGCCGGTGCGTCCGCCGGTGGGGCCCAGTTCAATCAGCACCGGCAGGGTCAGGCCTTGCTCGCCGAAGAACTCGCCCAGTTGGGCGGCGTTGGCGGGGGAATCGACGATGCAGAAGTACGTGAAGGCGGGGTCTTGCAGCAGGCGGGCGATGATGGCCATGTTGGCGCGGCCCACCAGCTGGTTGGCCATCAGCACGCGGCGGATGCCGTGTTGATAGGCGGCCAGCACTTGGGGAGCCGTCGCCAGCGTGATGCCCCAGGCGCCGTTGTCGATCTGGCGCTTGAACAGCGCCGGGCTCATCGTGGTCTTGCCGTGGGGCGCCAGTTTGACGTGGTACGCCTCCATGAACTGCTGCATCCATTGCAGGTTGTGGCGCACGCGGGCTTCATAGAGCACGGCGACGGGCAGGCTGACGTCTTCGTCCAGCAGGTTCCAGTTCAGGGCCGCCACGCCCGCGGTCGTACAGGACTCGGGGAACGCGCCCAGGCCTTTGCCATTCACGTCCAACAAGGCTGCGGGGGAAGAAGAATTCGTCATGGTGGGCGCCTGCTTTGGAAAATATTTACGTCAAAGTTCGTTTTTTTCATTATCGTGAAAGAAATTTACAAGCGGGAGCTAGGAGTTACCCTAGTCGACAGGGCGGCCCACGTGGCTCCACAGGGATTTACACGGCTCTCCACACGGCAGCCCAGTTGGCGCGACAATAGCGAAACGTTCGAAATTCATCGCGCCAAACAAGGAAATGCCATGCTGAAAGTCGCTTTGGGCCAGTTCGCCGTCAGCCGCGTCTGGGAAGAAAACGCGCAAGTCTGCGTCGACCTGATGACGCGCGCCCGCGAGGGCGGGGCGGATCTGCTGGTGCTGCCCGAAGGCATCCTGGCCCGCGATATCACCGACCCGCAGATCGTGCTGAAGGCCGCACAGCCGCTGGATGGCCCGTTCATGACCCGCCTGCTGCAAGCCAGCCGCGGCTCGTCCTTGTCGACGATGATGTGCGTCCATATCCCCACCGGGGACGGCCGCGTCTGGAACACGCTGGTCACGCTGCGCGACGGCGAAATCGTGTCGCAGTACCGCAAGCTGCACCTGTATGACGCCTTCACGATGAAGGAATCTACCAACGTCACGCCGGGCACCGAGATCCCGCCCCTGCTGGAAATCGCCGGCCTGCGCGTGGGCCTGATGACCTGCTATGACGTGCGCTTCCCCGAATTGGCGCGCCGCCTGGCGCTGGACGGCGCTGACCTGCTGGTGCTGCCGGCCGCGTGGGTGCGCGGGCCGTTGAAGGAAATGCACTGGGAGGTATTGGTCACGGCGCGCGCGCTGGAAAACACCTGCTATGTGGCCGCCACGGGCGAATGCGGCGAACGCAATATCGGTTGCAGCATGGTGGTGGACCCCTTGGGTGTCGTCACGGCCCGCGCGGGCGAGGCGCCGGCGCTGGTTTTTGCCGATATCGACCCCGAGCGTCTGGCGCATGCCCGCAAGGTGCTGCCGGTGCTGGCCAACCGCCGTTTTGCGCCGCCGGAATTGGCCTAGCCGACGTGCCGGCTGCGCAAGTCAGTCGGCATGGCCGTCATGGTGTAATGCTGACTTGAACTTCACGCTGTCCTCCCTCATCTGCTGCCAATGAGCAACGATCTCTTCGCGGCCGATCCTGCGCATCGGCCCTATGTGCCTCTGGCCGAACGCCTGCGTCCGCGCACCTTGTCTGACGTCGTCGGGCAATCGCACCTGCTGGGGCCTGACAAGCCCCTGCGCGTCGCCTTCGAATCGGGCCGTCCGCACTCCATGATTTTCTGGGGGCCGCCCGGCGTGGGCAAAACCACGCTGGCGCGCCTGATGGCCGACGGCTTCGATGCCCAGTTCATCGCCATCTCGGCCGTGCTGGGCGGGGTGAAAGATATCCGCGAAGCGGTCACGGTGGCGCAGGTGGCGCAAGGCCAGGGCCGCCGCACGATCCTGTTCGTGGACGAGGTGCACCGCTTCAACAAGGCCCAGCAGGATGCTTTCCTGCCCTATGTGGAAAGCGGGCTGTTCACGTTCATTGGCGCCACCACCGAAAACCCGTCGTTCGAGGTCAACTCGGCCTTGCTGTCGCGGGCGCGGGTGTACGTGCTGCAATCGCTGTCGCCTGAAGAATTGCAACAGCTCGTCGATCGCGCGGTGACCGCGCTGAACGACGGGGTGGAAGACGGCGAGGCCATCCGCGTCGAGGACGATGCGCGCGAACAATTGGCCGCGTGGGCCGACGGTGACGCGCGCCGGTTGATCAGTGCGGTCGAAGTCGTGGCGGAATCGGCGCAGTCGGCGGGGCGCGACACGGTCGACGCCGCCTGGCTGGAAATCTCGCTGTCGCAGAACCTGCGCCGTTTCGACAAGGGCGGTGACGCGTTCTACGACCAGATCAGCGCGCTGCACAAATCGGTGCGCGGCTCCAACCCGGACGCGGCCCTGTACTGGTTCTGCCGCATGATCGACGGCGGCGCCGATCCCAAATACCTGTCGCGCCGGCTGGTGCGCATGGCGGTGGAAGACATCGGCCTGGCCGACCCGCGCGCCACCGATCTGGCCGTCGTTGGGGCCGACATCTACGAACGCCTGGGCTCGCCCGAAGGCGAGCTGGCGCTGGCGCAAGCCGTGGTCTACATGGCCTGCGCGGCCAAGTCGAACGCGGTCTATAACGCCTATAACCAGGCGCGCCAGTTCGCGGCCGAACACGGCAGCGCGCCGGTGCCGATTCATCTGCGCAATGCGCCCACCAAATTGATGAAGCAATTGGGCCACGGCAAGGCCTATCGCTACGCGCACGACGAGCCGCACGGCTATGCCGCCGGCGAGCAATATTTCCCTGATGGACTCAAGCCTTCCTTCTATCGGCCGACCGATCGCGGCCTGGAGGCTAAAATCCAGCAAAAGTTGGCATTTCTGCGCGAGCTGGACGCGCAGGAACGCGCCAAGAACCGGTAACGGGCCACGCCCGTTGCTTCACGCAACTCTCAACCGACCTCACCGATGCTAGACCCGATACTGCTGCGCAAAGACCTGCAAACCGTCGTAGACCGCCTCAAGAGCCGTGGCGTGTCCTTCGACACGGAACGGTTCAACGACCTGGAATCTCGCCGCAAGGCCGTCCAGACCGAGACCGAGTCCCTGCAAGCCCGCCGCAACGCGCTGGCCAAGCAGATCGGTCAGTTGAAGGCCAAGGGCGAAGACGCCAGCGCCGTCATGGCGGAATCCCAAGCCGTGCCGGTCCGCCTGAAGCAGCTGGAAGAAGAGCTGGCCGCCTTGCAGGCGCCGCTGAATGAGCTGCTGATGTCGGTGCCGAACCTGCCGCACGCCAGCGTGCCGCTGGGCGAGTCCGCCGACGACAACGTCGAAGTGCGCCGCTGGCTGCCGGGTGAAGCCGGCGCCGATGGCAACCCGCCGCCCCTGGCGTTCGACGCCCGTGACCACGTCGCTATCGGCGAGCCGCTGGGCCTGGACTTCGACATGGCGGCCAAGCTGTCGGGCGCGCGCTTCTCGTTCATGCGCGGCCCCATCGCCCGCCTGCACCGCGCGCTGTCCCAGTTCATGCTGGACTTGCAAACGGGCACGCACGGCTACACCGAGTGCTACACGCCTTACATCGTCAACGCGTCCACCCTGTACGGCACGGGCCAGCTGCCCAAGTTCAAGGACGACATGTTCGCCGTGTCCAAGGGTGGTGGCGACGACGATCCCAAGGTGGATGCCGCAGGCAACCCCTACGTGCGCGAAGACCAATACCTGATCTCCACGTCGGAAATCACCTTGACCAGCGTGGCGCGCGACACCATCCAGGCCACCGCCGACCTGCCGCTGAAACTCACCGCGCATACGCCGTGCTTCCGTTCCGAAGCGGGCAGTGGCGGCCGCGACACGCGCGGCATGATCCGCCAGCATCAGTTCGACAAGGTCGAAATGGTGCAGATCACGCAGCCCGAGCAATCGTACGAAGCGCTGGAAGACATGGTCGGCCACGCGGAACGCGTGCTGCAGCTGCTGGGCCTGCCGTACCGCGTGGTGCTGCTGTGCACGGGTGACATGGGCTTTGGTTCGGCCAAGACCTATGACCTGGAAGTGTGGCTGCCGGCGCAAAACACGTGGCGCGAAATTTCGTCGGTGTCCAACTGCGAAACCTTCCAGGCCCGCCGCATGCAGGCGCGCTTCCGCAATGCCCAGGGCAAGCCGGAGTTCGTGCACACGCTCAACGGTTCCGGCCTGGCCGTGGGCCGTGCGCTGGTGGCGGTGCTGGAAAACCACCAGCAAGCTGACGGCAGCGTGCTGATCCCCGAAGCCTTGCAGCCTTACATGGGCGGTCTGACGGTGCTGAAGCCGTAAAGAAAAGCGGTCTGTATATCGCGTCTATCGGCCATTTGGCGGATAAGAAAACGGAGCCTCCGGGCTCCGTTTTTTTTTTATCATGTCGACATATTCTTGTCGTTTTTGCTATTTAAGATCTCGGGGTGAGTGCTTGATTTTGATGTGAGCAATTGTGTATTTCTAATAAAAGGGCCGGATAGTTGCGGCACAATACACCCGCGTTCTACACGCTTCATTCACTTATATAACAAGGAGTTGTCCATGACTTCAAGAATGATTGGAGATTTTCGTGTGAGATGCTCTGTCGCTCGTGAGGACGAACAGGGCTACCGCGTGCAGATATGGACCCGCCGAGTGGGCGGAACCGCACCGGAAAAATGCTGGACTGTGCCGGGACAGGCGCCGTTCTCAGACTTGCACGAAGCAGAACAGGAAAGCCGTCAATTGTTCCAAGATATCAATGGTGTGCGTTTCAACGGTGAACCGGAGTTTGCTCATGCGTCCGCATAATGGCTGGTGGCGGGCGTCCAGTGCGCCTCGTCGATGGATCGATCTTGTTCAAGAATCGCCGCGTTGGGCCGATAACAAGGCCAACCCGGTATCGCAGACGCCCGCTGTGGCAGGCAAACCTGTGCAGGCCCCTGCGGCCTGAATCCCTTCCAACGGGGCACCGGACATTGTCCCGGCGGAAAAAAAAGGCCACTCTTTCGAGTGGCCTTTGCTTTTGGCCGCGGCTTTTACACCGCGGTTAAGTTGACGCGTTTAGCGGCGCCAGTCACCACGGCCGTCGCCATGTCCGTGCCCATGTCCGCGGTAGTAGCCGGGGCCCGGGCCGTAGTAGCGCGGGGGCGGGCCGCCGCGCCAGTGGGGGCCGCCGCGGTAATAGACCGGGGCGGGGTAAACCACCGGGGGCGCCACGTATACGGGAGCCGGGCGGTAATAGACGGGCGGGGGCGGCGCCACGTAGACCGGGGCGGGGGCGACATACACCGGCGCCGGATACACCACACCGGGTACGCCAATGGAAATCCCCACATCCACACGAGCCAAGGCCACGCTTGAGATCAGCAGACCTGCGGCACCTGCACCAGCGATAAGCCATTTTTTCATGTTGCACCTGCCTGCTGCGCGACACAGCAAAGTTGAGTATTCGACGCCTCTATTTTCGGGCTTTTCCGCCCGCTTTTCGTAAGCGCCACTTCCTCAATAGCGACAATCCGCAACCGTCCCCGTGTTCGAATTCGCTTGGGTGTTGCACTGCGGGGTAGTGCGTCCGCTCTGGTAAACCCGGACTTGAAATCGATTGAAATCGAGTGGAATGAGATGAAGTTAATAGGGGGCGTTACACGCCGTCACCATCCGCGGGCGGTGTGAGGCGCATCCGCCACGTCAGTCGCCATGCGTGCGGCGGAACTCCACCACCCATACCCACGGATTTGCCGCCCAAGCGTGCGCGCCGTAGCGTTCGCACCACGTCAACGCAAACGCCGTTTGAAGTGGCACGCCAGGCAGCAGCGCAGAGGATTCATACAGCGCTTGTGTGCCTTCGGCGCGCGCATCCGCTTCGGTCAGGTTCTGCAAGCGCTGGATGCGCACACCGACGACAAGCGCGGTGGCGAATGGCGTGCCGGCTTCGTCCGTCAAGACAATGCTCTCGCCGGACTTGCCGTACGGACATCGCACCCAGCTTGAGGTCTTACGGAGTTCAGTGGGGTTGTCGCGGTTGGGGCCCATGGCGACCCATCTGCCGGAATCGGCAGCGTCCGCATACCAGACCGTGGTCGGCTTGGTTGGCTGTGGCTTCACGATGCGGCGGCTTTGCACCTTTGAGCCGTTTAAAACGGCTTGTTTAAGCGGCTCGCTGAATTGAAGTGACTGCCTTTTCATGCGCTCGCTATTCTCCTCTCGATGAACGGCACCGCGTTGGTCGCTGAGGTGCCGAAATCGATGCGTGACAACTGCACCAGCTATTTCAGCCTAGGAGCAGGCAGTATGACTTGTCGGGTTCACGATGTCAGGCACGGTTTGTATTTGTGTTGTCTTTTTGTACAAAGCATCGATGTTTGTATACTCAGGGAATGAACACAGACCTGCACAATCTCAAGCCCGGTTACTACTGGTACACCATGGCCAACGACCCGCTGGCCGTCATCCACATCCATGAAGACGGTGGCGCTTCGCTCATGGGTTCGGACTATCGCATCGGCGCCGAAGGCGTGGCCGATATGGTCCGCCAAGGCGAACGCTTCTTCTGGATCGAACCCCCGCAAGTTTGAAGCCGCAAGGCCTCTCACGGCCGGCCCGCGTGGCCGGCCGCTTGCGTTTGTCCCGGACTCACCATGACTGATCTGTTGCTGAAGAATGTCCGCGTGTCCCCAAGCGGTGCCGTGGATGTGTTGGTGCGCGGTGGCCGCATTGCGCAAATCGGCCCGCAGATTTCTGCGACGCCCGACACCCTGACGGAAGACGGCGGCGGCGCGTTGCTGCTTCCCGGTCTGGTGGAAGGGCACACCCATCTGGACAAGACCAACTGGGAATCGCCCTGGTACGTGAACGAGGTGGGTTCGGCGCTGACCGACCGCATCGACAACGAACGCGCCTGGCGCGCCAGCACCGGGCATGACGCAGCCAGCCACGCGCGTGCGCTGGCGCTGGCTTTCCTGCGCGAAGGCACCACCCGCATCCGCAGCCATGTCGACGTGGACACCGACGCCGGCCTGCGCCATCTGCATGGCGTTCACGCCACACGCGCCGAACTGGCGGGCCGCGTGGAAATTCAAACGGTGGCGTTTCCGCAATCGGGTTTGCTCATCCGTCCTGGCACGGCCGAGTTGCTCGATCAGGCGCTGGCGGATGGCGCCGATGTGCTGGGCGGGCTGGACCCCTCCGCCATTGATCGTGATCCGGCGCGCTCGCTGGATGTGCTGTTTGGCCTGGCCGACAAGCATGGCAAGCCCGTGGATATCCACTTGCACGAGCCCGGCGAATTGGGCGCGTTCACGCTGGACCTGACGCTGGACCGCGTGGCGGCCTTGGGCATGAACGGCAAGGTAGTCATCAGCCACGCGTTCTGTCTGGGCGGCGTGGACGCCAAGCGACTGGACGGATTGCTGAAGCGGCTGGCCGCGCTGGACGTGGCCGTGCTGACCACCGCGCCGCCGTCCCGCCCCGTGCCGGCCGTGCGCGCCTGTCGCGAAGCGGGCGTCACGATCTTCGGCGGCAACGACGGCATTCGCGATACCTGGACGCCCTACGGCAGCCCCGACATGCTGGCGCGCGCCATGATGATCGGGCTGCGCAACGATCTGCGCCGTGACGATGAAGTCGAATGGGCGTTTGATTGCGTCACCGGCGCCGCCGCGCGCGCCTGCGGCTTTGCCGACTACGGCCTGACGATGGGCGCACGCGCCGACCTGGTGCTGGTCGACGCCAGCTGCGTGGCCGAAGCCGTTGTCACGCGCAAGCCTCGCCGCCTGGTGGTGTCAGGCGGCGTTGTCGTGGCGCGCAACGGGCAGGACGCCATCGCCTAAGGGCGGGACAGGCCGAGTCGCCCAAGTACGGGACAGGCCGTGTCGCCTAAGGGCGGGACAGGCCGAGCTGCGACTCGGTCAACTCCACAAACGCCCGCATCAATTCCGAACGCACGCCGGCGCGCAGCCAGATGGCGCCGACGGTGCGCACGGGGCAGGGCGTTGGCAACGGCCAGCGCTTGACGCGCGCCATCGCCTCGCCGGTTGTCGCCCAGTCTGGCAGCAGCGCCACCCCCAGTCCTTCCGCCACCAGCTTGGCGATGGAATCGATGCCATCCAGTTCAAACCGCACGTGCGGCCGCAGATTGCGCGCCCGCAGATAATCGTCGGCCATCTTGCCGCCGACCACGCTGCGGTCGTAGCAGATGTAGGGTTCGCGCGCGAGGATCGCCAGCGGATCGCCCACCGTCATGTCGGCCGGCGTGACCAGCACCAGCGGTTCGTGACGCAGGTCGCGCCAGTCGCAGGTCTTGGGCAGCGTAAACAGCGGATGCACCAGCAGCGCGCCATCCAGTTCGCCCGACAGCACCTTGCTGTACAGCAGCGTCGTGGGCGCGGGTTCGATATAGATTTCGATGTGGGGATGGCGCGCCACCCACGTGCGCAGCACGGGCGGCATGATGCCTGTCAGCGCCGTGGGCGTGGCGCCCAGCCGCAGCGGTCCGGCGGGCAGCTCGGTGTCGCTGGCGGCCGAGCGCAAGTCGCGCACGTCGCGCAGGATGTGGCGCGCGCGTTCCAGGATGCGGATGCCGGCTGGCGTGGGTTTGACGGTGCGCCCGGATCGGGCGATCAGCGCGCTGCCCACGTCCGCCTCCAGTGCGCGCAAGCGCTGCTGAACGGTGGCGGGCGTCAGCCCCTGGTGCCGGGCGGCCTGGGCGATGGAACCCAGCTCCACCACATGCACATAGGTTTGCAGAAAGCGCGAGTCCACGACGGCGAGCCTTTTGGGAAGATGGATTTTTCGTATTCTAAAGATGGATGACGATAATTGTTGTTTTCTTTGGCGGCGGGAAGAATACGTCCAGAGCGAGTAGCCCGCCGCACGTCGCGCCGGCGCCGCCTTCAGCATCTTCCCGCTACCAAGGAGCCCACCGTGCCCATCATTGAATCTATCGACGTCTGCGCCGCCGCCGTCCCGCTGGACAAAGTCACCTCGTTTTCCAACCGTACGGTGTCTACGCGCCACTACGGCCTGGTGAAAGTCCGTTCCACCGACGGCGTCGAAGGCATCGGCTTTTGCTATGTGGGCAGCGCAGGCGGGGCCATCTTCGAAGCGGCCGTGCAAAGCCTGCTGGGCCCCGTGCTGCTGGGCAAGGACTCGCATGCCGTCGAAGGGCTGTGGCAGTCCATGTATCAAGAGGCGCTGCTGCAAGGCCGCCAAGGCACGGTGATGCGCGCGCTGAGTGCGCTGGACATCGCGCTGTGGGACTTAAACGCCAAGACGGCAAACCTGCCGCTGCACAAATTCCTGGGCGCGGTGGAACTGGAAACCGTGCCGGCCTACGCCAGCGGCGGCTATTACCTGGATGGCAAGACCCCGCAGCATCTGGGCGAGGAAATGGCCAGCTATGTGGACAAGGGTTTTCGCGCCGTCAAGATGAAGACGGGCCGCCTGTCGCCGCGCGAGGAAGAGGCGCGTCTGAAGGCCGCGCGCGAGGCCGTTGGCCCGGACGTTGAATTGATGATGGATTGCAATAACGCCTGGGAGGACGTCACGCAGGCCATGCAATACATCCGCCGCTTTGAACAGTACGAGCCGTACTTCATCGAAGAGCCCTTTGGCCCGGACGATATCGACAGCCACGCCAAGCTGGCGCGCCTGACGCACTTGCCGATCGCCACCGCCGAAATTGGCTATGGCCGCTGGTATCACAAGGAATTGCTGGACAAGGGCGCGGCCGGCATCTTACAAACGGACGCGGCTGTGTGCGGCGGCATCACCGAGTGGAAGCGCATTGCCGCCACCGCCGCCAGCTACGGCGTGGTGGTGTGCCCGCACTGGTTCCACGACGTGCATGCACCGCTGGTCGCGGCGACGCCAAACGCGCGCTACGTGGAATTCTTCTGGGACGACCAGGTGCTGAATTTCCGCAAGCTGGTTGATCGCCAACTGACGCACAAGCAAGGCCGCGTAGTACTGCATCAAGACCCGGGCCTGGGCTTTGGCTTCGATGAGCGCATGGTTGAACGCTACGGCAAGTGGACGCGTGTTGCCCGTTAAGGGCGGTGTGGCTTTCTTATTCAAGCGTAGGTAAAGGAGGGCGGCATCCCGGCCGCGTCAGATGGCCGGATGCCGCAGAAGCAGACATTGCTTCCATAACCAGCCGCCGTCCACGGACGCCGGCGCGAGGAGACAAGCATGCAACGCAGGCAATTCATGACCGGCGCCGCAGCGCTGGGCGTAGGACTCGTCCTGCCCATCGCGGCGCGGGCGCAGCAGGACCTGCCGTCTGGGCCGGTGAAGATCGTGGTGGGGTTTCCGGCGGGCGGCGGCACGGACGTGCTGGCGCGCCTGCTCGGGCAGAAGCTGGGCGTCATGTGGAACATTCCCGTCATCGTGGAAAATCGCGCGGGCGCGGCGGGCATCATTGCGGCCGAGCAGGTGGCCCGCCAGCCCAACGATGGCAACACGCTGTTGATGGCGCATGTGAATAGCCACGGCATCGCGCCGGGCTTGCAACCCAAGCTGGCGTACGCGGTGGACCGCGATTTCTCGCCCATCGCGCTGGTGGGCAAGACGCCCACCATCCTGATCGGCGGCGCGTCGCAGCCCGCCAAGACCTTGCCTGATCTGGTCAAGCTGTGCCGCGCCCAGCCCGGCAAGATCGTGTTCGGGTCGGCAGGGGCGGGGTCGGCTCAGCACCTGGCGCTTGAAATCTTCAAGGCGCGCGCTGGCATTGACGTGCTGCACGTGCCGTACAAAGGGTCGGCGCCGTTGATGAACGATCTGCTGGGCGGCCACGTGCAGTACTGCTTTGAAGGCATGACCACGGCCACGCCTTTGCTGCAATCGGGCAAGGTGATTGCGTTGGCCCAAACGCTGCAACAGCGTTCCAAAAGCCAGCCGAATGTGCCGACCGTGGCCGAGCAGGGCTACCCCGGTTTCGAGGCCAGCATTTGGTTTGGCATGGTGGGGCCAAGCAAGATGCCGGCCCCCATGGTTCAGCGCATGAACCGCGACATCGACCAGGTGCTGGCCATGGCGGACGTGCAGGAAAAGCTGGCGCAGGTGGGGGCGGAAGACGGCGGCGGCAGCGTGCAGCGCTTTGCCGACTTCATGTCGCAGGAACAGCAGAAGTACGCCAAGACCATCAAAGACGCGAAGATCGTCGTCGAAAGCTGACGCCAGAATGCGCCGGGGCGGGCAGATCAGCCTGCCTGAGCGTCCCCGTCCGGTTCCACCCAGCCCGCCATCGCCGAGATCGAGCGGGCTTTTTCACGCAGCAAGCGGGCGGTGCCGGATTCCAGTTCATCGTCAATCGCGCCTACCGGCCCCATCAGCGTGATGGCTGCGGTCATCTCGCCCAGCATGTCGAAGATGGGCGCGGATAGCGACGTGAAGTGCGGCAGCAGCGCGTGGCGGCAGCGGCTGATGTGGTGCTTTTGCACTTCATCGCGTATCGCCTGCACGTCTTTCAGCGTGTAGGAATTGCCCGGCGCGCCGCCGTGGCTTTCAGGCTGGGATGACGATAGCTCTTGCTCGAGCAGATCACGGGTCAGCGCATCGGGCAGGTGCGCCAGGAAATTGCGGCCCAGGGCGGACGACAGCAGCGGCATCACCGTGCCCACGCGCAATTCCAGCAGGGGGCGGCTGCGGCTGCCTTCCACGCGGTAGACGATCGTGGGGCCTTTGTTGCCCCACACGCCCAGGAACACCGTGTGCCCGGTAACGGCGGCGACTTCGGCCATGATGGGCCGCGCGGTCGTGAAGACGTCGAATTGCTCCAGCGCCGCCAAGCCCAGCCGCAGCGCGTAGGGGCCCAAGCCGTAATGGCCGGTGTCGGCATGCTGCTGCACCACGCCCACCTTCTGGAAGCTCACCAGGTAGTAGTGCACGTTGGGCACCGTCAATTCACAGGCGTCGGCGATTTCCTTCAAGGGCATCGGCCGGCCGGTCTTTCGGATTACGTCCAGAATCCGGAACCCCACCTCAATCGACTGGATGCCTCTGCGCGCAGCGGCTGGCGCCTTGTCCGTGTTCTTTTCAACCTTGCCGGCGGGCCTTGCCATCACTGCCTCCACTGTGTGTTTGGCGGCAGTGTAGCAGCGGCTCGGGCGCGTTCCCGCAGGCGGCCGCCGCCGTTTTCCGGGTTTCCCCCAGCTTTGTGCTGCCCGGTTTTAAGTTTGATAATAGTTAATGCGTACAGCAGTATCAATTAAAAACACCAGGGGAAAGCAAGCATGGAAGCAAACATCGCAATGCCGCAGGCCGGGGCCGGGCCAACGCTAAGCCGCAAAGAAGAACGCCAGGTCGTCGTGGCGTCGACGCTGGGCACCTTGTTCGAGTGGTATGACTTTTTCATCTACGGGACGCTGGCGGTCTTCATGAGCCAGGTGCTGTTTCCGCAGGACAATCCCACGGTCGCGCTGCTGGCCGCCTTGGGCGCGTTGGCGGTGGGCTTCATCATCCGGCCGCTGGGCGCGGTGATGTTTGGCTATCTGGGCGACAAGTGGGGCCGCAAGTACACCTTCCTGATCACGGTGGTGATGATGGGCGGCGCCACGGTGTTGATCGGCTGCCTGCCCACCTATGAGTCGGCGGGCCACTTGTCGTGGATTCTGTTGCTGACGCTGCGGGTGGTGCAGGGCCTGGCGGTGGGCGGCGAATACGGCGGCGCCGTGATCTATGTGGCCGAACACTGCGAGCCCAAGCGCCGCGGGCTGCTGACGGGCTGGATTCAGATCACGTCATCCGCCGGGCTGATCCTGTCGCTGATCGTCATCCTGTGCACGCAGGCGTCCATGAGCGCCGACGATTTCCGCCAGTGGGGCTGGCGCCTGCCGTTCATTCTGTCGATCGTGATGCTGGCCATTTCGATCTACGTGCGCGCCAAGCTGCATGAATCGCCCGTCTTCACGCGGATGAAGCAACAGAACCGCCTGTCGAAGAATCCCATCAAGGAAACGTTTGGCCAGTGGTCCAGCCTGCGCCTGGTGTTGCTGGCGTTGATTGGCGTGACGGCCGGCCAGGGCGCCACCTACTTCACCGGCCAGTTCTACGTGATGATCTTCCTGCAGCAAGCCGTGCAGATCGACCAGACCAGCGTCTACACGCTGATCCTGATCGGCTTCATCATCGGCGCGCCGACCTTCGTGCTGTTTGGCTGGCTGTCTGACCGCATCGGCCGCAAGTGGATCATGATGGCGGGCCTGTTCATCGCCGCCATCGGGTATCACTCGATGTTCGATGTGCTGCTCAAGGCCGGCAACCCGGCGTTGGCGCAAGCTATGCAAAGCACGCCGGTGCGCGTGCATGCCGACACCAGCGGCGGCGCGTGCGACTTCGGTTTGCAAGCCGCCATGATCGGCAGCCATGCCGACCATAAGAAGGTGTGCGTGCAGGCCAAGAAATTCCTGGTCGGCAAGGGCATCAACTTTGAATACGCAGCACCCCTGCCGGGGCAGGACATCGCGATGAGCGTGGGCGGCGTCACCGTCAACGGTTTCGACCGCGCCGGCTACGTCAAGGCATTGACCGCCGCTGGCTACCCCGACCGCGCCGACCCCGCCCGCGTTGACCGCGCCACCATCATCCTGATCCTGGTGCTGATGACGGCGGTGGTCGCCATGGTCTACGGCCCGGTCGCGTCCTATCTGGTCGAGCTGTTCCCAGCGCGCATCCGTTACACCGCGCTATCCTTCCCGTACCACATCGGCGCCGGCATCTTCGGCGGCATCGTGCCCTTTACCGCCACGTACCTGGCGCAAGCCAGCGGCAATATCTTTGGCGGCCTGATGTACCCGGTTGTCGTGATGGTGATCGTAGGCGTCATCGGCAGCCTGTTCCTGCCGAACACCCGCGCCCAAGCCATCGATGAAGACCCCATCCACTAAAACAGCGAGGAGAGACATGTCCGTGCCATCGCAATTCAAGGCTGCCGTCATCCAGGCAGCGTCCATCCCGACCGACAGCGTTGCTTGCGCCCACAAGGCGGCCTCGCTGATCCGCCAGGCGGCGGAGCAGGGCGCCCGGGTGCTGGTGTTCCCCGAGGCCTTTCTGGGCGGCTACCCCAAGGGCAATTCATTTGGCGCGCCCATCGGCATGCGCAAGCCCGAAGGCCGTGACGCCTTCGCCAGCTACCACGAGCAGGCCATCCGGCTGGACGGCGAGGAAGTCGCGGTGGTGGCGCAGGCCGCGGCCGATACCGGCAGTTTCGTGGTCATGGGCTGCATCGAAGCCGACGGCGGCACGCTGTACTGCACCGTGCTGTACTTCAACGGCGACGCCGGGCTGATCGGCAAGCATCGCAAGCTGATGCCCACCGCAGGCGAACGGCTGATCTGGGGCTTTGGCGACGGCTCGACCATGCCCGTCTTCGACACCCCCTACGGCAAGATCGGCGCCGTCATCTGCTGGGAAAACTACATGCCCATGCTGCGCATGTATATGTACAGCCAGGGCGTGGCGCTCTATTGCGCGCCCACCGCAGACGACCGCGACAGCTGGATTCCCAGCATGCGCCACATCGCGCTGGAAGGCCGCTGCTATGTGCTGACCGCTTGCCAGCATCTGCGCCGCAACGCGTATCCGGAAGACTTCGAATGCGCGTTGGGCGATGCGCCCGACACCGTGCTGATGCGCGGCGGCAGCGCCATCATCGACCCCTTGGGCGAAGTGCTGGCCGGTCCGGACTTTTCGGACGAAACCATCTTGTACGCCGACATCAACCCCAACCAGATCCTGCGCGGCAAGTACGACTTTGACGTGTCGGGCCACTACGCGCGGCCGGACGTGTTCCAGCTTCAGGTCGACACCCGCGAGAAGCGGGCCGTCTCCGCCATCGGCGCGGGCGGCCAGCAGGAGCCTTGAGCCATGCATTTTGATTTCAGCGCCTTGCCTTCGCAGACGGTCTACAAGCTGTTGACCTCGACCGTCACCCCCCGCCCGATCGCGTGGGTCACCACGATTTCGGGCGACGGGTGCGTCAACGCGGCGCCGTTCAGCTTCTTCAACGTGATGGGCCATGAACCGCCCACGGTGGCCATCGGCCTGATGCGCCGCGCCAACGGCGACTTGAAGGACACCAGCGCCAACATCATCGAGAACGGCGAGTTCGTGGTGAACCTGGTGCCTGAATCGCTGATGCAGCAAATGAACCAGACCTGCGCCGACTACCCGCCGGGCGTCGACGAGCTGGCCAAGGCCGGGTTGACCGGGTTGCCGGCGGCGCATGTGCGTCCGCCGTTGATCCAGGGCAGCCCGGTGTCGCTGGAATGCGTCAGTCAGGCCACGATCGTGACCGGCCCGCATCAAGTCGTGGTCATTGGCCGGGTGTTGGGCGCGCATGTGGACGACGCTTTTGTGCAGGACGCCGAACGCGGTTACGTGAAAACCGCCGAGATGGGGCTGGTTGCCCGCATGCACGGCAGCGGCTGGTATGCACGCAGTACAGACTTGTTCCAGCTTGCGCGGCCAACGGTCGCGGACTGAAACCCGAGGCGGCCGTGATGGCCGCTTTTTTTTCGCCTTCGCATCGGCCGCAGGGCCGGTTACGCAAACGCGGGAGCTTGTGCCAAAACACTCCCCCTTTCGCCCATTGCCGGTCAAATCCGGGCTGCTAGCATTTCCCGGACCGTTGAGAGAATCCTCGAATCCGACTTCTCCGGCGGCGCTTTTTTGACACAACGAACACCAATATTTTGGGGGCGGATCATCCAGGGGCTTACGGGCGTCTGGCTTGCAGGGGGCGGCGGCTTTTGTCCGGCGCTCTCGCAACTGCCGAAGCCCGCATTCAAGCGCCTGGTTGGATGCTGGAGGCAGTATGAAGAATATGAAGCTTGGAACCCGTCTTGCGGGTGGCTTTTCCGTCTTGCTCGCCATGATCATCATCATGAGCATCGTCGGGCTGGTCAGCCTGGCGAACATCAACGACTCGGTGGAAACCGTGACGCAGCGGTCGCTGATCAAGGAACGCCTGATCAGCGATTGGGCGCGCAACATCCAGACCGGCGTCACCCGAACCACCGCCATCGCCAAAAGCGCCGATGCCAGCCTGGCCGGCTTCTTCACCGAAGAGGCGGCGGCATCCACGAAAAATTCCTCGGCATTGCAGCAGAAGATTGAACCGCTGATCGAGTCCGACGAAGAAAAGCAATTGTGGGAAGGCATCCGCAAATCCCGCGGCGACTACCTGCGCACGCGCGACGCCATCTTCAAGGCCAAGCAGGACGGCGATGTGGACGCCGCCAACCGGGTCTTCACGCAGGAATTTTTGCCCGCCACGCGTCAGTTCATTGATCAGATCACCAAGCTGACGAACTTGCAGCGCGCGGAAATCGACGCGAGCGCGGCGGATATCCAAAGCGCTTATGGCGTGGCGAATTTCTGGATGATCGCGATTGGGTCCATCGCGCTGGTCAGCGGCCTGCTGTTGGCCATTCTGTTGACCCGCAGCATCACCCGGCCCTTGTCCGACGCGGTGCGTGTCGCCCGAACCGTGGCCGCCAATGACCTGACCAGCACGATCACCGTGCGCTCGCGCGACGAGATCGGCCAGCTGATGCAGGCGCTGGAATCCATGAACGCCAACCTGGCCGGCACGGTCGCCAGCATCCGCACGGGCGTGGACAGCATGGCGTCCGCCTCGGGCGAGATCGCGGCGGGCAATACTGATTTGTCGTCGCGCACTGAACAGCAGGCAGCATCGCTGGAAGAAACGGCGGCGTCGATGGAGCAGCTCTCGGCCACGGTGAAGCAAAACGCCGACAGCGCGCGCCAGGCCAACCAGTTGGCTGCGGCCGCGTCCGACACCGCTTCCCGTGGCGGCGCCACCGTGTCTGAAGTCGTCAGCACGATGAGCGCAATATCTTCCAGCTCGGTCAAGATATCCGACATCGTGTCGGTGATCGACGGCATCGCCTTCCAGACCAACATCCTGGCGCTGAACGCCGCCGTTGAAGCCGCCCGCGCAGGCGAACAAGGCAAGGGCTTCGCCGTCGTCGCCGCTGAAGTCCGCACGCTTGCGCAACGCAGCGCGCAAGCGGCCAAGGAAATCAAGACGCTGATCGAAGATACGGTGCAGAAGATCAGCCAGGGCTCCGTCAGCGCCGAACGCGCCGGCACGACGATGCAGGAAATCGTCAGCTCGGTGCAGCGCGTAACCGACATCATGGGCGAAATCGCCGCCGCGTCCGCCGAGCAAGCCGACGGCATCGAACAGGTGAACCGCGCAGTGTCGCAGATGGATGAAGTCACCCAACAGAACGCCGCACTGGTCGAAGAAGCCGCGGCGGCCGCCGGGTCGATGCAGGATCAGGCAGCAGAACTGACGCGCGCGGTCAGTGCGTTCAAGTTGCCGGGAGGAGGGGGAATGGGGCGTGGCACGGAACGGGTCACGACGGGCCGATCGTTAACAATGACGGGGGCTGTCGCCCTTCGGTCCTGACCTTGACCCAATCAGCAACGGATGCCTTGCCGAATGAGGCGGGCGAGGCTATCCGTATGGCCGTTATAGGCGTCAATTGACGCCTGAATCATTTCGGCCTGGCTGATGCCAGTCCAGTCAATGTCATAGCCCGCGTTACGCGCCAGTTGCCCAATGAACTCCCGTTGCGTACGTCCATTGCCTTCGCGAAACGGATGCAGCACGTTGATTTCGCCAAGGTAGTAAGCCGCGCGATGGCTGAAATGCTCAGCATCCAACGCTTGCAAGTAGCGTTCTTGGGCAAGCTGCTGAAACAATTGCCGGGCTGCGCTGTCGATCATCAGGTGACGAGCGAACATCGTGTCGCCTTTCTGAATCTCGCCTTGACGGATTTCCCCCGCCCAGTCGTAGATGTCGCCAAACAAGCGCCGATGGATTTGCTGCAGATGCGCCAGGTCGAACTTGCCGTCAACGGGCTGCTCGCGCAGTTTGGCCGCCTGCAAAAATGACAGGCTGGACTCGGCCTTATCGAGTGCAGCCTGATCCTTGATACCCAGAAGGTTGCGGAGTATCCCCGTACCTTTGTCGAGGTAGGGATCTCCGTCCTGCACGGTGTATTTCATTTCTCGGATCGATTGAGGCCCAGCCGCGCCTTGTATTCGGCAATGGCGTCATCCAGGGATTTTTCGCCCGACGCCCATAACTCGGCATCTTTGATGACCTGTGCGTCCGGCTCCAGGCCTTCCATGCGTTGACTGGCCAGTGCGCTATTCACCACGGCACGGCGGGCAAGGACTTCTTGCTCTGCAATCATGACTCGTCCTGTGATCAATGAATGGGTCATTTTACGCCGCAGCACAAAGAAAAAAGCCCCTGATTTCTCAGGGGCTTCGTTCTTGAATACTGGCGGAGAGGGTGGGATTCGAACCCACGGTACGGGGATACCGTACGCCTGATTTCGAGTCAGGTACATTCGACCACTCTGCCACCTCTCCGTGGCTGGGTTCCAAAACGGCGTTGTCTCTTGGTGTTGCTAAAGAGGCTTCACGGAAAGATCCCTGGTCGGAAGGATCTTCGTTGTTGGAGCAGCGAAGCCCGCAATTCTACAGGAATTTTTTCGCTTGTGTAAAGGGGGTGCGAAAAAATCTTCACAAGGGCTTATCCCGATCTTCCGGCGGCGTGGATCTTTGCCCAGAATCGCGTCCATGGACCTGATCCTTATCCTTCTGCTTGCCGCGGTGCTTTGCGTGCCCATCACCCAGCGCCTGGGGCTGGGCGCCATCCCCGGCTATCTGATTGCGGGGGTGCTGATCGGGCCGTCCTGCCTGAAGCTCGTGACCAATGTCGACACCATGATCGACGTCTCGCAGTGGGGCGTGGTGATGATGCTGTTCATCATCGGGCTGGAGTTGTCGCCCAAACGCTTGTGGGCCATGCGCAGCGAGGTCTTTCTGCTGGGATCTTTGCAGATGCTTGTCTGCGGCCTGTTGCTTGGGCTGGTCTTTGGCGCGGCGCTGCGCCACATAGCGGGGATGGAATGGCAGGCGGCGGTGCTGTGCGGGCTGTCGCTGGCCTTGTCGTCGACGGCGGTGGCGTTACGGCTGTTGGACGAACGCACGCTGACTCGAACGCCGCTGGGCCGTTCGGCGCTGGGAGTCTTGCTGTTCCAGGACATGGCGGCGATTCCGATGCTGGTGGCCGCTGGCCTGCTGGGCTCGGACGGCACATCCGCGCCGTCGTTCAAGGAAGCGCTGATCGCCGTGGCGGTGGTGGCGTTGGCTTATCAATTGCGGTTGCTGGGCTGGGCCGCCAAGGCGCAGCTGAATGAACTGTTCACTGCGGCCGCCTTGCTGATGGTGGTGGGGGCGGCGCAGTTGTTTGACTATGCCGGGCTGTCGGCGGGCCTGGGCGGTTTTCTGGTGGGCGTGCTGATGGCCGAATCCCGCTATCGGCACGATCTGGAAAAAGCCATTGAGCCCTTCAAAGGCTTGCTGCTGGGCCTGTTCTTCCTGGCCATCGGCATGTCGATCAATTTGAAGGTCGTGGCCGATCACTGGTCGTTCATCATTGCCGGCGTCACCGCTTTGCTGGTCGTGAAAGCGCTGGTGCTGTACGGGTTCGCGCGCGCGCTGGGCCTGCCGCGCTATCACCGCCTGTTGTTCGCCATGGTGCTGGCGCAAGGCGGCGAGTTCAGCTTCGCCATCTTCAACGAAGCCTGGGACAACCATCTGGTGAACATCGAGCAGCGCGATGTGTTGTCGGTCGTGGTGGCGGTGTCGATGGGCGTGGTGCCAGTGCTGATCAAGCTGTTGGAGCGTGTGCCCGAACGGCTGGGCGGCATGGCGGACCTGCCCGCGGCAGAACCTGCGGCAGAACCTGCGGCAGAACCTGCGGCAGAGCCCGCGGCAGAGCCCGCAGCAGACCCCGCAGCAGACCCCGCAGCAGACCCCGTGACTCCGCCTTTGGTCGAACCCTCGGCCGAGCTCGTGGCCGCTCCCATCGATGCCGGTAGGCCGCCTGCGTCCACCGCCCAAGACAAGCCTCCCGTTTGACCCCGCGCCGCGTGGGGGCATGGCATGATTGCCGTCTTGCCGGGCGGCTACACTTGAACCCGCTTTGCTTCCCGCCTACCTGCCAGATCACAGGAGAATGCTCATGCTCAAAGGAAAAGTCGCCCTTGTCACCGGTTCCACCAGCGGCATCGGTCTGGGTATCGCCACGGCCTTCGCCCAACAAGGCGCCGATATCGTCTTGAACGGTTTTGGCGATGCGGCCGAGATCGAAAAAGTGCGCGCCGRCTTGGCCGACAAGCATGGCGTGAAGGTGATCTACGATGGCGCCGACCTGTCCAAAGGCGCCGCCGTGCGCGAGCTGGTCGAGAACACCGTGCGCCAGATGGGCCGCATCGACATCCTGGTCAACAACGCCGGCATTCAGCACACCGCGCTGATCGAAGACTTTCCCGCCGAGAAGTGGGACGCCATTCTGGCGCTGAACCTGTCGGCCGTGTTCCACGGCACCGCGGCCGCCTTGCCGCACATGAAGCAGCAGGGTTTCGGCCGCATCATCAATATCGCGTCGGCGCACGGCCTGGTGGCGTCTGCCAACAAGTCGGCCTATGTGGCCGCCAAGCATGGCGTGGTGGGCTTCACCAAGGTGACGGCGCTGGAAACGGCCGGCCAGGGTATTACCGCCAATTCGATCTGCCCGGGCTGGGTTCGCACCCCGCTGGTTGAAAAGCAGATCACCGCGCTGGCGGAAAAGAATGGTGTTGATCAGGAAACCGCCGCGCGCGACCTGCTCAGCGAGAAACAGCCGTCGCTGCAATTCGTGACGCCGGAACAACTGGGCGGCACCGCCGTGTTCCTGGCCTCGGATGCGGCGGCGCAAATCACTGGAACGTCCGTCTCTGTCGATGGCGGCTGGACGGCGCGTTAATAAAGGAATCCCCGAATGTTGTTGTTGCTTTCTCCCGCCAAGAAGCTGGACTACGACTCGCCGCTGCACATCGAGACGCACACCCAGCCGCTGTTTGTGGATCAGGCTGCCGGCCTGATCAAGGTGCTGAAGACCAAGACCGCGGAAGATATTTCCGGCCTGATGAGCCTGAGCCCGGCGTTGTCCGAGCTGAACGTGCAGCGCTACGCGCACTGGAAGCGCACGTTCACGCAGACCAATTCGCGCCAGGCCGTGCTGGCCTTCAATGGTGATGTGTACGAAGGGCTGGACGCRTCCACCTTGTCGGCCAAGCAGCTGGAATGGGCGCAAGAACACGTGGCCATCCTCAGCGGCTTGTACGGCGTGCTGCGCCCGCTGGACTTGATGCAACCGTATCGCCTGGAAATGGGCACGCGGCTGGAAACGCCCAAGGGCAAGAACCTGTACGAGTACTGGGGGTCGACCATCGCCGCCTACCTGAACGAGCGTCAGGAAGGCAAGAAGTCGCCGGTCATCGTCAACCTGGCGTCTGAAGAGTATTTCAAGTCGGTCGACCTGAAGACGCTGAAGGCGCGCGTGGTGCAGTGCGTGTTCCAGGATTGGAAGAACGGCGCGTGGAAGATCATCAGCTTTCACGCCAAGCGCGCGCGCGGCCTGATGGCCCGCTATGCCATTCAGCACAAGGTTGCGAAGCCCGAAGGCTTGCAAGGCTTTGATCTGGAAGGCTATGCGTACGACGCGTCGGCGTCGACGGAAGACAAGCTGGTGTTCCGCCGGAAATTGGCGGATTGATGGGGTGATGGGTTCAGCGCGGATTGCGTGCGCTTGACCCAACCTACGCATTAACGCGCGCTTGACTCGTCCTGCGCGCGTTGATGCCTTTGCTTTACGCCGTGGCGGCAACCGGGGGCGCGTGCGTCGGGTCAGCCAGCGCTTGCAGTTCCTGGCGGATCATGTGTGACGCCTTCAACATCTGTTTCAGCGGATAGGCCAGCGCGGCTTGTTCGCCTTCCGTGTCGAATTGCGTGGGCAGCGTCGTGGCGATCTGCGGGCGCTTTTCGTCCAGCAGATCGACCATGCCATTCAGGGCCAGCTGCACGGCTTCGGGCGTCTTGGGCAACGCCGCCAGGATGGGAATTGCCGCTGTGATCTGCGAGGCCAGCACGTGGTTCTGGATCAGCAGGTTGTTCAGCTCCGGCACGCTCAGCTGGTGCGACTTCGGTTCGCTCATCATCCGGTAGAACGCTTCGGCAAAGTTGCTGAACGCAATGTGCACGTTCTTGCGCGCCAGGCGCCATGCCAAGTCGGCGTCAATGACGGCAGGCACATCAGAAGCCGGCCCCGTCGTGGCCACGCCGTTTGATTGCATCGCTTCCACATAGCGCAGGCCGGCCAGCAGGTATTCGCGATTGGCGCGCGTGGCGGCAGCCGCCAGCGGCTTCAGATAGCGCGCCTCCCACCACGGCAGGATGTAGCTGCAAACAAGCGCCAGCGCGCAGCCCAGCAGCGTGTCGATGGCGCGTTCGCCAATCACCGCCATGGACACCGTGCCGGGCGACACGAAGTGGAACACCAGCACCACGAAGAGCGTGTTGAAAATGGCGCTGGCCATGTAGTTCAGCTGCACCAGGCTGTTGCCCATGACGCACGCGCCCAAGAGCACGGCGAACAGGATTTCGGGCCGGTCGGTTACGTTGAACAGCAGCAGCGCGCAGATGCAGCCGATCAGCGTGCCCCCCAGACGCCAGCCATTGCGTTGCCGCGTCAGCGCAAAGCCGGGCTTCATGATGATGACGATGGTCAGCATGATCCAGTAGTTGTGCGCGGAAAATTCCGGCGATAGCCAGCGGCTGGCCAGGGTCATGGCAATGGCGGCCGCTGCCGTCACGCGCAGCGCATAGCGGAAGTGTGGGGAGTCCAGCCGTAGGTTGCTGGTCAAGAGACCAAAGCGGAATTCCTGGCGCGAGATGAATCGCGTCAAGGACTTGTTGATGCGCAGGGCGTCCGTGGGCTTGGCATCCGGCGAGGCCGCGGTGTGGTCCGCCAGGCGGTCGACGATGCGGGCCGAATTGCGCAGACGGCGCAGCACCTGGATGATCAGCGCCAGCATTTCGGGTTCGCGTTCGCCCAGCCCTTGCTGCTTGAGCTGTTCGATTTCGTATTCGATGGCGCGCAGTTCGGCCTTGGCGCTGCTGCGGTATTGCACCTGCCGGCCGCGCGACACATCCAGCGCGATGCGGTTCAGTTCCAGCGACATCTTCACCAGCGCGTCGCGCATGAACATCAGGCAGTCGTTGCCGGCCAGCGTGCGGCGCAGGGTGGCGTAGTCGGTATGTGTGGCGACCAGCGTGTCCAGCAACTGAAGCATGTCGACGAACATGTTCCAGATCATCACGCGCTGGCGGTCGCCCAGGCCTTTGCCGCGGGGCAGGGCGCGCAGCACCATGTCGCGCGCGGCCTGGTGCTTTTCCGTCATGACGGATTGGCGCTGGATCAGCGTGCGGTAGGCTTCGTCCAGGTCAGACGTTTCATCATAGAAGGCGGCGCGGGCGGCAACGTAGTCGGCCGTGGCGAACAGCGCCACCGACATGGCTTGCTGCTCTTCGCGCAGCCAGAACAGGCGCGAAAAGCCCAGGCTGAAGACCACGTAGAACAGGGCGCCGCCCAAGGTGGCGGCGGCGTGCGCCAGAACTTCGTGCGGTTCCAGCGGCGAATGCATCGTCAAGGTCATCAGCAGCAGGCCGGCAAAGCCGATCAGCCCGCCGCGTTTGCCGAACACCGTGAACATTGAATAGACAAAGCACTGCGCAATGACCACCAGCCAGATCAGGACGGGATGCGTGGACGCCAACCCCGTGATGATGACAGTGATGGTTCCCAGCGCCGCGCCGCCCAGCATTTCGTTGGTGCGATGGCGCTGTGGCCCGCCCGGCTGGTCGATGATGGCCAGGCACTGCGCGCCGAAGGTGGCGACCAGGCCCGTCGTGTAGTTGCCAAAGAGGCCGCCCAGCACCAGCACGGGCAAAAGCATGCCGACCCCCTGGCGCACCCCTCCGAAGAAGTAATGGCTGTAGAGGAAACGGCGAATGCTGGCAATGCGCAAATCCATGGGGCGGGGCCTAATTCTCGCGATGCGGCAAGTATATAGATGCGCCCTGCGCTTCGGGCCTTTCCCGGCTGGCAAAGCGCGCCCAAACGGCGGGAAGCAAGAGAGCATTTGGATTTGGGGGCAGATGGCTGCCGGACTGTCTCTGATGGCCGTCTGCGTCGCCCATGCAACGGTCCCGAAACACCGATTTGCTACCTTTGACGCAACGCGGTAAATTCCATCTCTTGCGTCGGTCTGCCTATCCGATACCGGCGCGTTGAGGCAAGTTGGTCAGGGTCACCTCCCAGCCATCCTGCCGCAGTGATACCTGCTGTTGGCCGCGCCACAAGCGTGTGTTGCCAAAGCTTCCATTTCGACCTCCAGCGTCCCCAAGGGGCGTTTGCACTGCGTTCTGTCGAGCGTGTGCCGGGTCGGCAAGGTGTCCGGGTGGCGTGGCTCCGTGAGCCGCTAAGCGCCGGATCATGTTGTCGTAGCCGGTATGGGTTCCGTTGCCGCCGTATCCGGGCGAGCAACAGTCAGGGTTGCAGGGCCGGTACTGAAAGGAAATACAACATGGAAATGAATGGCGCCGATATCGTCGTGCGCTGCCTGGCCGATGAGGGCGTGGAACACGTTTTCGGCTATCCCGGCGGCGCAGTGCTTTACATCTACGACGCGATCTTCAAGCAAGACAAATTTCAGCATATCCTGGTTCGTCACGAGCAAGCCGCCGTGCACGCCGCCGATGCCTATTCGCGCTCGTCGCAAAAGGTTGGCGTCTGCCTCGTGACCAGCGGCCCGGGCGTGACCAATGCCGTCACCGGCATCGCCACCGCCTATATGGATTCCATCCCCATGGTCATCATCAGCGGGCAAGTGCCCACTGCGGCCATCGGCGAGGACGCCTTCCAGGAATGCGACACCGTCGGCATCACGCGTCCCTGCGTCAAGCACAACTTCCTGGTGCGTGACGTCAAGGACCTGGCCGAAACCATGCGCCGCGCGTTCTATATTGCGCGCACGGGCCGTCCCGGCCCGGTGCTGGTGGATATCCCCAAAGACATCACCGTCGCGCAGTGCAAGTACACGCCGCCCAAGGGCGAGATCTCGATGCGTTCCTACGCGCCCGTCAACAAGGGCCACCAGGGGCAAATCAAGAAAGCCGTGCAGATGCTGCTGGCCGCCGAGCGGCCGATGATCTACACGGGCGGCGGGGTCATCCTGTCGAACGCCGCGCCCGAGCTCAACAAGCTTGTGTCGCAGTTGGGCGCGCCGTGCACCAGCACCCTGATGGGTCTGGGCGGCTACCCGGCCAGCAGCGGCCAGTTCGTGGGCATGCCCGGCATGCACGGCACGTACGAAGCCAATATGGCAATGCAGCACTGCGACGTGCTGCTGGCCATTGGCGCCCGTTTCGATGACCGCGTGATTGGCAACCCCAAGCACTTCGCCCAGAACGCCCGCAAGATCATCCATATTGATATTGACCCGTCGTCGATTTCCAAGCGCGTGCGCGTGGACGTCCCGATCGTGGGCAACGTCAAGGATGTGCTGGCCGACCTGTCCGCCCAATATGAAGTGGCGGCCGCCGAGCACAAGCCCGCGTCCATCACCAAGTGGTGGGAGCAGGTCGAGACCTGGCGTGGCAAGGAATGCCTGAAGTTCGCCAACTCGGACGAAGTCATCAAGCCGCAGTACGTGGTGGAAAAGCTCTGGGAAGTGACGGGCGGCGACGCCTTCGTCACGTCCGACGTGGGCCAGCACCAGATGTGGGCSGCSCAGTACTACAAGTTCRACRAGCCGCGCCGCTGGATCAAYTCCGGCGGCCTGGGCACSATGGGYGTGGGGCTGCCGTACGCGATGGGCGTGCAGATGGCCAACCCGGGACACGACGTTGCCGTTATCACCGGCGAAGCGTCGATCCAGATGAACATCCAGGAACTGTCGACCTGCCATCAATACCGCCTGACGCCGAAGATCGTCTGCCTGAACAACCGTTTTCTGGGCATGGTCCGGCAATGGCAGCAGATCGATTACGGCTCGCGCTATTCCGAGTCCTACATGGATTCGCTGCCCGACTTCGTCAAGGTGGCCGAGGCCTATGGCCACGTGGGTCTGCGCATCGAGCGTCCGGCGGATGTCGAACCCGCGCTGCGCGAAGCCTTTGGCAAGCACAAGGAACGCCTGGTCTTCCTGGACTTCATCACCGACCGCACGGAAAACGTGTGGCCGATGGTCAAGGCTGGCCGCGGGCTGACCGAAATGCTGCTTGGCTCTGAAGACCTGTAAGGAGGCCACCATGAAGCACGTGATTTCCGTCCTCCTCGAGAACGAACCCGGCGCGCTGTCGCGCGTGGTGGGGCTGTTTTCCGCGCGGGGCTACAACATTGAAACCCTGACCGTGGCGCCCACCGAGGACTCCACGCTGTCGCGCATGACGATCGTGACGACCGGTTCCGATGAGGTCATCGAACAGATCACCAAGCACCTGAACCGCCTGGTGGATGTCGTTAAAGTGGTGGACCTGACCGAAGGCGCCCACATCGAGCGCGAGCTGATGCTCGTGAAGGTGCGCGCCGTTGGCAAGGAACGCGAAGAGATGAAGCGCATGGCGGACATTTTCCGCGGCCGCATCATCGACGTGACCGACAAGTCCTACACCATCGAATTGACCGGGGTGCAGGAAAAAGTACAGGCCTTCCTGGAGGCCCTGGACCGCAGTGCCATCCTTGAAACCGTACGCACCGGCGTGTCCGGCATCGGACGCGGTGAACGGATTTTGAAGATTTGACCGGCCTTCCAGGCCAAGCCGCACCCTACATCTGAATTAATCGAATATCCAAAATACTGGAATCTGGAGCACAACCATGAAAGTTTTCTACGACAAAGACTGCGATCTGTCCCTCATCAAAGGCAAGACCGTTGCCATCATCGGCTACGGTTCGCAAGGTCACGCCCACGCGCTGAACCTGCATGAGTCGGGCGTGAAGGTCATCGTCGGCCTGCGCAAGGGCGGCGCTTCGTGGAACAAGGCCGCCAACGCCGGCCTGGAAGTCAAGGAAGTGGCTGAAGCCGTCAAGTCCGCCGACATCGTCATGATGTTGCTGCCGGACGAAAACATCGCTTCGGTCTACAACAACGAAGTGCACGCCAACATCAAGGCCGGCGCTGCCCTGGCTTTCGCTCACGGCTTCAACGTCCACTACGGCCAGGTCGTGCCGCGTGAAGACATCGACGTSATCATGATYGCSCCGAAGGCCCCGGGCCACACGGTGCGCAACACGTACAAGCAAGGTGGCGGCGTGCCCCACCTGGTGGCCGTGTACCAAGACAAGTCGGGCGCCGCGCGTGACGTGGCCCTGTCGTACGCCAGCGCCAACGGCGGCGGCCGTGCCGGCATCATCGAAACCAACTTCCGCGAAGAAACCGAAACCGACCTGTTCGGCGAACAAGCCGTKCTGTGCGGCGGTACCGTCGARCTGATCAAGGCCGGTTTCGACACGCTGGTGGAAGCCGGCTACGCGCCCGAAATGGCGTACTTCGAATGCCTGCACGAACTGAAGCTGATCGTCGACCTGATCTATGAAGGCGGCATCGCCAACATGAACTACTCGATCTCGAACAACGCTGAGTTCGGCGAGTACGAAACGGGCCCGAAGATCGTCACGGACGAAACCCGCAAGGCCATGCGCCAGTGCCTGACGGACATCCAGACCGGCGAATACGCCAAGAAGTTCATCCTGGAAAACACCGCCGGCGCCCCGACGCTGACCTCGCGCCGCCGCATCAACGCGGAATCGCAGATCGAGCAAGTGGGCGGCAAGCTGCGCGCCATGATGCCCTGGATCGCCGCCAACAAGCTGGTGGACAAGTCCAAGAACTGATCGATGCGCCCAGGCGCGGGGCCATGCTCCGCGCCGCGCCGGTCAAAAGCGGCATGCCTGCGAGGGCATGCCGCTTTTTTCTTGGCTTTTTTGCGCAGGCACGCGGCTTGCTCTGTCCCGCAAGCGGGGCCAGATGGGTTAACCTTTCACAGTCCGTTGTAAGTTATTGAGACTATGCCCAATTTTTCCATGCGCGATTCCGAGAACCGCCACCGAAGCATCTACCTGCTTCCCAACGCATTCACCACCGCAGCGCTGTTCGCGGGGTTCTATGCCGTTGTGCAAGCCATGAACGACCGCTTCGAAGTCGCCGCCATCGCCATTTTCGTGGCCATGGTGCTGGACGGCATGGATGGCCGTGTCGCCCGGTTGACCAACACGCAGTCCGCTTTTGGTGAGCAATACGACTCGCTGTCCGACATGACGTCGTTTGGTGTCGCGCCTGCGCTGGTCATGTACGAATGGATTTTGAACGATCTGGGCCGCTGGGGCTGGCTGGCGGCTTTTGTGTATGTGGCGGGTGCGGCGTTGCGCCTTGCGCGCTTCAACACCAACATCGCCGTCGTCGACAAACGTTATTTCCAGGGCTTGCCCAGCCCGGCCGCGGCCGCGCTGGTGGCGGGTTTTGTGTGGCTGGCGGTGGACAACAAGCTGCCCATCCATGACAGCCTGATGGCCTGGGTGGCGTTCACGCTGACCATGTACGCGGGCATCACGATGGTGTCGAACGCACCGTTCTTCAGCGGCAAGAGTTTCGCGCTGGGCCGCAGCGTGCCGTTCTGGGGCATCTTGCTGGTGGTGGCCGTATTCGTGTTCGTATCCAGCGACCCCCCAGTCGTGCTGTTTGGCCTGTTCGTGCTGTACGGCCTGTCGGGTTGGGTGATGTGGGCGTGGCGTTGGAACAAGGCGCGCCGCCTGACGCAAGAGCGCCGCGGCCATTCTTCCTGATCCGAATTTGGAATATCGCTGTTGTTGCTAAAACAAAACCCGCCAGATGGCGGGTTTTGTTTTTTGCGGCGCTTGGCCTTTCAGGCCCTTCCGATGCGGGCCGCTCGTGATCCTAGCGCCACATGAACTTTTCGTCGTCGTACATGGGGTCCGGGCCGGGGTGGAAGTGGGTCAGCTTGCTGCCGTCGCGGCTCATGTAGACGTACATCAGCGAATTCCAGACGCCGTTTTCTTTGTAGCGGTACGACCACACGACTTCGCGCTTTTCGCCCAGGCCGGTTTCTTCGATCCGGGCAGGCGGGCCAAACTCGCAACGCACACGCTCCGGCCCCCATTCGCCCACTTCCAGCACCTTGAAGTGCTGGTCGGTCAGCAGCGGCACCACCTGGCCCACTCGGCCATCGGTGCCCACATTCGTGCCCCAGGCATATTGGCCCATGGGCTGCTGCGTCCAGATCACGCGCTGGCCGCCGCCCGCTTGCGGGCAGGTAAAGTTGGGCTTGCCGAATTGAGTCAGCACTTCCGCGTAGGGAGTGCCGGGCGGAACCTGGGCCAGATTCGCGCAGGCGGCCAGCCCTGTCAGGGCCAAGGAGGTGAGGGCGATGCGAGCGATGCGGGCCGTTCTGTAATATTTAGACATGATCTTGCTCCTCTTGGACGCCCGTCGGGCGCCTGCCGGCCTCTGCCGAAAGGGCGAAACCGTCTCTGGGGTAATTCTAGCGAATCAGCTATAATCATCGAGCTTTATCAAATGTATTGATTTTGCAAGATGCTTTGCGCCGGCAGTCCGGCTGCAAAGGGTACCCAACAACCCAACAGCGGGCCGGGGTTCTTATACGGAATCCAAGGCGCTCAGGGCGTCAGACGACGTTCTGGCTGGGGTGGGTCGCCCGAAGCAGCTATTGAAGCAGCAGTGAGAAAGCAAAAACGCTTATCGCCGGGTCTACGCAAATTTTTTCCAAACCACGTCAGGGCACCTCGGCCCTGTCGCATGTCCGAAGAGGTCATCAATGTCTGTAGCTGACATCAAGAAATCCGATATCGTTGCGCAATTCCAACGCGCTCAAGGCGATACCGGCTCCCCCGAAGTTCAGGTAGCTCTGCTCACCGCCCGTATCAACGAACTGACCGGTCACTTCAAAGAACACATGAAGGACCATCACTCGCGTCGCGGTCTGCTGCGTATGGTCAGCCGTCGCCGCAAGCTGCTCGACTATCTCAAGGGCCGCAATCCCGATTCGTACCGCGCTCTGATCGAAAAGCTCGGTCTGCGCAAGTGATCGACGGGGCTGGCTCCCCATGACGCAATAACCGTGGTCGGTGCGACGTATTGTCGCGACGGCCACGGTTTTTCATTTGTAAGGAATAATCGTCATGTTCAACAAAGTGACAAAATCGTTCCAGTACGGCCAGCACACGGTCGTCCTGGAAACTGGCGAGATCGCTCGCCAGGCCTCCGGCGCCGTTGTGGTGTCGATCGAGGACACCGTTGTTCTGGCCACTGTTGTGGCTTCCAAGAAGGCCAAGCCGGGTCAAACGTTTTTCCCGCTGACCGTCGACTACATCGAGAAGACCTACGCTGCCGGCCGTATTCCGGGTGGGTTCTTCAAGCGTGAAGGCAAGCCGTCCGAAAAGGAAACGCTGACCTCGCGCCTGATCGACCGTCCCCTGCGTCCGCTGTTCCCCGAAGACTTCTACAACGAAGTCCAAGTGGTCATCCACACGCTGTCGGTCAACCCCGAGATCGACCCCGACATCGCCGCCATGATCGGCGCGTCGGCTGCGCTGGCCATCTCCGGTATCCCGTTCAACGGCCCGATCGGCGCCGCTCGCGTGGGCTACATCGACGGCCAATACGCCCTGAACCCGACTGCTTCGCAGCTGAAGTCGTCGAAGCTGGACCTGGTGGTTGCCGGTACGGAAAACGCCGTGCTGATGGTGGAATCGGAAGCTCAACAGCTGTCCGAAGAAATCATGCTGGGCGGCGTGGTGTTCGGCCACGAGCAAATGCAGGCTGTCATCAACGCCATTCACGAACTGGTGAAGGACGCTGGCAAGCCCGATTGGGACTGGCAAGCACCGGCCAAGGACGAAGCCCTGATCGCCGCCGTGACCTCGGCTGCCCAGGAAGGCCTGAACGCCGCCTACCAGATCCGCGAAAAGCAAGCTCGCACCGCCAAGCTGCGTGAAGTGTCGGCTGACGTGTCGGCCAAGCTGGCTGCTGCTGCCGCCGAAAAGGGCGAATCGCTGCCTGACGCCGTGACCGTCGACAACATCATGTTCTCGCTGGAATCGGCCATTGTCCGCGGCCAGATCCTGAACGGCGAACCGCGTATCGACGGCCGCGACACCCGCACCGTCCGCCCCATCAGCGTGCGTCTGGGCGTGCTGCCCCGCGCACACGGCAGCGCGCTGTTCACCCGTGGTGAAACGCAAGCACTGGTCGTGGCCACGCTGGGCACGAAGCAAGACGAGCAGATCATCGACGCGCTCATGGGCGAGTACCGTGACCGCTTCATGATGCACTACAACATGCCTCCGTTCGCCACTGGCGAAACGGGCCGCATCGGTGTGCCCAAGCGCCGCGAAATCGGCCACGGCCGTCTGGCCAAGCGCTCGCTGATCCCGCTGCTGCCGGCGCCGGAAGACTTCCAATACACGATCCGTATCGTGTCGGAAATCACGGAATCCAACGGTTCGTCGTCGATGGCTTCGGTCTGCGGCGGCTCGCTGGCCATGATGGACGCTGGCGTGCCGGTCAAGGATCACGTGGCCGGTGTGGCCATGGGCCTGATCCTGGACGGCGGCAAGTTCGCTGTGCTGACCGACATTCTGGGTGACGAAGATCACCTGGGCGACATGGACTTCAAGGTTGCGGGCACCGAAAACGGCGTCACCGCACTGCAGATGGACATCAAGATCCAGGGCATCACCAAGGAAATCATGCARGTGGCGCTGGCTCAAGCCCGCGAAGGCCGCCTGCACATCCTGACCAAGATGAAGGAAGCGCTGGACGGTTCGCGTGGCGAGCTCTCGGCTTTCGCCCCGCGCATGCTGACCATCAAGATCAACCCCGAGAAGATCCGCGACGTGATCGGCAAGGGCGGCGCCACCATCCGCGCGCTGACCGAAGAAACCGGCACGCAGATCGACATCTCCGACGACGGCACGATCGTGATCGCCAGCGTCGACGAAGCGCAGGCCAAAGAAGCCCAGCGCCGCATCGTCGAACTGACCGCCGACGTCGAAGTGGGCCAGATCTACGAAGGCTCGGTCCTGCGTCTGCTGGACTTCGGCGCCATCGTGCAAGTGCTGCCGGGCCGCGACGGTCTGCTGCACATCTCGGAAATCGCCAACTACCGCATCGCGAACATCAACGATGTGCTGAAGGTCGGCCAGCAAGTCCGCGTCAAGGTCATCGAGGCCGACGACAAGGGCCGTCTGCGCCTGTCCATCAAGGCAATTGGCGGTATCGAAGCGCAGCAACCCGCTGCCGCTCCGGAAGCTGCCCCCCAATCGGAACCGCAAGCTGAATAAGCTTGCAGTCTGATTGAACGAAGAACGGCGCCGCAAGGCGCCGTTTTTTTATTGCTGCGCCACAAAAGCGCGCCGGCAGGCTGATTCATCCTCTTGCGACTTCAGGCCCCTGACGTCTCCCAACTTCGCCGACCTTGCTGTAAAGTCTTGCGCGAGGAAAGGGGGGATTGGATGAGCCAAGCATGATGAACTGGCCGGTCGTTGCGACGACCGTGGCGCTGTTTGCCGCGCTCTTGACCGGCTGCATGAGCAGCCCCGGTCCAGGCCAGCGCGGGCCCAATAGCGAAGCCATGACCGCCGACCAGTTCGGCCAGACTGACTTCAACCGCACCGTCACGCTGGAAGTGCGCGACAACCTGGCGAGCCTCTATTCCCTGCTCGACAAGCTCTACCGCCGCAACCCGCGCGAATGGCGCAAGACCGGCGTGACCGATCAAAAAACCGCCGTCAACCGCGTCAAGCACGCCATCGAAGTCCGCATTCCGCCTAGCGATTTATCCGGCTTGCGCGACATCCAGATCCTGGCCGTGTCGCTGGACCCGAACTATTCCGGCGACCGCGTCGGCGCCTTCATCTACGGCATGGCCGACACCATCATCGCGGCGCATAACGGCAAGACCCGCCTGTATGCCACCGACGCGTTGGACGGCCAGCGGGTCTACAATGCCGCTCGGAACGTCGAGGCCGCCGCCTGGTTGCTGGCGTCGCGACGCAACAACCAGGGCGAGCTGCTTTTGCTGGCCAATGAAATATCTCCCAACGCCACGAACCTCAGCTTTGAGCGCGAGTTCGGCGCCATCATCGGCCGCCTGGACTTGATCGCCAACCTGCTCGGCGAGAATTCGCGGCGTATCGGGATCAACTATGCGCAAGGCTTGCTGCTGTTTAATTTTCTGCCTGTGCGCTAACCGGATCTACCCATCGTGATCGATATCGCCTCTATCCAGACCGCCCGCGAAAACTTGCGCGGCCAGGTGCTGAAGACCCCGTTTACGTTGTCGCGCACGCTGTCCGACATCTTTGGCGCCGAGATCTGGCTGAAGTTCGAGAACCTGCAATTCACGGCATCGTTCAAGGAACGCGGCGCGCTGAACCGCATGCTGACCTTGTCCGACGAAGAGCGCGCCAAGGGCGTGATCGCCGTGTCGGCCGGCAACCACGCCCAAGGCGTGGCCTACCATGCGCAGCGCATGGGCGTGCCGGCGGTGATCGTGATGCCGCGTTTTACGCCCACCGTCAAAGTCGCCAACACGCGCCGCTTTGGCGCGGAAGTGGTGCTGGCGGGCGACACGTTCGATGACGCCAAGGCGCACGGCTACGAGCTCGCGCAAGCGCGCGGCCTGATCATGATCCACCCCTACGACGACGAAGCCGTCATCTCGGGGCAGGGCACCGTGGCGCTGGAAATGCTGGAAGACCAGCCGCAACTGGACACGCTGGTCATCGCCATTGGCGGCGGCGGGCTGATCTCGGGGATGGCCACCGCGGCCAAGGCCTTGAAGCCCGGCATCGAAATCGTGGGCGTGCAGACCGAGCGCTTTCCGTCGATGTACGCCGCCGTCAAGGGCATCACCATGCCGCAAGGCCAGTACACGATCGCCGAAGGCATCGCGGTGAAGTCGCCGGGCGCACTGACCCAGCCCATCGTGACCCAGCTGGTCGATCACATCGAACTGGTTAGCGAAGCGGATATCGAACACGCCATCGTCGTGCTGCTGGAAATTGAAAAGACGGTTGTGGAAGGCGCGGGCGCTGCCGGCTTGGCCGCGCTGCTGCGTGCGCAGGAAGCGGGCAGCGACCGCTTCAAGGGCAAGCGGATTGGCCTGGTGCTGACGGGCGGCAACATTGACCCGCTGATGCTGGGCGAACTGATCGAACGCGGCATGGTGCGCGCCGGCCGTCTGGCCCGCATCCGCGTCGACTTGCGCGACCTGCCGGGCGCTTTGGCGCACGCGACCAAGCTCATCGCCGATGCGCAGGCCAATATCACCGAAGTGCATCACCAGCGTGCTTTCACGTCATTGCCGGTGCGCAATGTCGAGGTGGATTTCGTGCTGCAAACGCGCGGTCCCGAGCACATCCTGGAAGTCATCGACATCCTGAACGCCGCAGGCTTTGCGGCCAGCAATCACGACCACTGACCGTCGCGGCTGGATCAGCCGCTTTGATCTCAAGCGTATCGACCTCAAGCGCCCGCATTTCGCGGGCGTTTTTACGTGCGTTTGAGGGCTTGGTCGGACGTTGTTGCAAAAAAAAGATGCCCGGCGCGGACCAGAGCCCAAATTTTATTTCGCCTTCCGTTGAACTTTTTTCGACATTGAATACATCCCCGTCCTGTCTGGCGTGAAAGCAAATTGAAGGTATTTCGTAAGCCGTTATTCCCTTCAAACACGCGCAATCTGTCCACTATTTGGCCTAGGGATATCCCGAAAAAAGTCATGGTTCATACGGATATTCGGTATGTCGCCATGCGATTTAGCATCTGCCACTTCGCTTTTCTGCCCGCTGTTTGCGCAGTGCGGGAAGGCGTTGACATAAGGGCGCACCGCGGTTTGAAGTGATTTTTCGGCGCGCCAGACAAGGGAGACCGCAGCTTGATTAGAAACAGACAGGACTTCTGGTCCGGAACCATGTTCATCGTTTTGGGAGGGGCCTTTTCCGCGCAGGCCACCGAATATTCCATGGGAAGCGCGGCTCGTATGGGACCGGGATATTTCCCATTCTGGCTGGGCATCGTCCTGGCGCTGATGGGCGCCGTCGTGCTGATAGGCGCGCTAGCCAAGCGCGCTGAGACCACCTCGATAAGCCGCTTCGATTTTCGAATCCTGTTCCTGGTGGTCGGCTCGGTTGTTTTGTACGGCTTCGCGCTTCAGTTCCTGGGGCTATACCTCTCGGTATTTCTGCTGGTGCTCATCAGCAGTCTCGCCAGCCACGAATTCAATTGGAAAGTTGCCGTCGCCAACGGCCTGTTCCTGGTGGCGTTCTCCTACCTTGCGTTCATACGCGGCCTGGGCTTGATCTTTCCGCTGTGGCCCAGCGCATTCGGCAACTAGGAGGCCACCATGGAACTTCTACAAAACCTGATGCTGGGCTTTTCCGTGGCGTTCACGCCCGAGAATCTCAGCTATGCATTCCTGGGCTGCCTGCTGGGCACGCTGGTCGGTGTATTGCCGGGCTTGGGCCCCGTTCCCACCATTGCGATGCTGCTTCCCATCACGTATGTGCTGCCGCCCACGGCCGGCTTGATCATGCTGGCGGGCATCTACTACGGCACACAATACGGAGGATCGACGACAGCTATTCTGGTGAATTTGCCGGGTGAAACGTCGGCGGTGGTGACGGTGCTGGACGGCCACCAGATGGCGCGCAATGGGCGTGCCGGTGCGGCACTGTCGCTTGCCGCGATCGGATCGTTCTTTGCGGGCAGCGTCGCAACCGTATTGATCGCGGCATTCGCGCCACCCTTGGCGGAAGTGGCGTTCGCCTTCGGGCCCGCCGAGTATTTTTCGTTGATGGCGCTGGGGCTTATTGGCGCGGTCGTGCTGGCATCGGGATCATTGCCGAAAGCGATCTGCATGATCTTGCTGGGGCTGCTGCTGGGCATGGTCGGAACCGACGTCAATTCGGGCGTGGCCCGCTACGATTTCAGCATTCCGGAATTGCAGGACGGTATTGATTTCGCGATTGTCGCGATGGGTGTGTTCGGCCTGTCTGAAATCATGGCCAACCTGGAGCAGAAAGAGAACCGGGTTGAAATCACCGACAAGGTGGGGTCGCTGTATCCCAGCCGGCAAGAGTTCCGCGAAGCGGCGCCCGCCATTGTTCGGGGCACGGCCCTGGGTTCGGCGCTGGGCATTTTGCCGGGCGGGGGTTCCGTCTTGTCAGCCTTCGCCTCGTACACGCTTGAGAAAAAGCTGTCGAAAGAACCCGAGCGCTTTGGGAAGGGGCATCCGGCGGGCTTGGCTGGGCCGGAATCCGCGAACAACGCGGGTGCGCAAACTTCGTTCATCCCGCTGCTGACGCTAGGTATTCCCGGCAACGCCGTCATGGCCTTGATGGTGGGGGCGATGACCATCCACAACATCCAGCCGGGTCCGCAAGTGATGACCAGCCACCCAGAGCTTTTCTGGGGCTTGATTGCCTCCATGTGGATCGGCAACCTGATGCTGGTGATTCTGAACCTGCCGCTGATCGGCATCTGGGTGAAATTGCTGCGCGTTCCCTACCGCATGCTTTTCCCGGCGATTCTGGTGTTCTGCACGATCGGGGTGTATTCGCTGAACTACAACGTGTTCGACATCTTCATGTTCGCCATCTTCGGCGTCATCGGCTATGTTTGGAGCAAATTGGGCTGCGAGGGGGCGCCGCTGTTGTTGGGCCTGGTCCTGGGTCCGATGATGGAAGAGAACTTCCGTCGGGCGCTGTTGCTGTCTCGCGGAGAATTCAGCACCTTCGTCACGCGCCCGCTGTCCGCAACGTTGCTGGCGCTGGCCGCCATTCTGCTGGTGTTGGTGCTGTTGCCGGCGCTGCGCAAGAAGCGCGAAGAAACGTTCGTCGAGGTCGACTGACCGCGGGGAACCCGATTGGCTCCGGGCCTGGTGCGGCGCAAGCTGTCCAGGCCCTTTTTTTAGGCGGCGTCGCGCGCCACCAGGCTCTTCAGGCCATACAGGCGTTCGCGGTGCAAGGTCGTGGCCAGGGGTTCGGGTTCGCGGCCCAGCGCGACGTAATCGGCGGGAATCTGCGCAATGGCTGCGCGCATGGCGTTTGCGTCTGCCTGCCACCATTGCACCAGCATGCGGTCCGGGTTGTACACGTCCAGCCCCTGGCGCCGCAACTCTGATCGATTGAAATCCTTCAGATTCCAGGTCAGCACCTGGACCACCGGCGGTTGCTGCAAGCCGCAGCGCGCGCGGCGGGCCAGACCGGCGGCAATCACATGAAAGTCCTTCGGATCGCTGTACCGCAACGACGCTTCGTACACCTGCGTGCCGGCTTCGTTCGCTTCGGGAAAGCGCGCGTTCATCTCGGCCCAGAACTCCGTCAACACTTCCGGCGGAATATCCCATATGCGCGCCGCATTGCGCCGCCATTCCTCGCCGATACGTTCTGTCCAGACCGGCGTGTACACGCCGGCTTCGGCAAGACGCAACAACAGCCGCCGCAAAATGCCTGACATCAGGACGCAGGCATCCAGGACGATAAAAGGGGGGCGGGCGGCGGGGGCGGTCAAGAGGACGAGGGGAATAGGGGAAAGCGAGAGGCCAGGCGCAAGGCAGGCGGCCGGAAAGGCCGAAGCCTTTCGACCACTAAAAATGGTGCCCGAGACCGGAATCGAACCGGTACGACCGCGAAGTCGAGGGATTTTCTTACCACTTCGGCTTTCGCCGCCAGCACAAGGCTGTTCGTGGTCTGGAGCACGCCTTCACCATAGCCTTGCGGCCGTAGGTGCCCGCCGTCTGCTCTCTACACCTTCCCTGATTTTTCAATCGGGGCTTGGCTCGGCGTTGGCTCGGAACAGGTCCAGGGCATTCGCCGAGTTTGACGGGCTACACCTTTGGAGTTTCCCCCAAAGGGCTCAAATTAGTTTTAAGTCCCTTGTGTCTACCAATTTCACCACTCGGGCGTGCGCGGCCCATGCAGGGCCGGCAGCGGGCGAGACTATACCATCTTGCGCGCAGGGGCATTCACACGGCCGGCGCGCATTGGGGTAATCACGAGATGACTTGCACCGGCGGGTACGCCGTCACTCCACCGCCTACTTGCGCCCGAACAGCCGGCCCAGAAAGCCGCGCGGTGCGGCGGCGGCTTCTTCGGCGGCTTGCGCGCGGCGCAATGACAGGTCCTGGTAATTGGCCTTGCCATTCTGCTGATACGACGCCGCCGCCTGCCGATACGCCATGGCCGATTCCGCATGGCGCTTCATATGGCCGTAAATCTCGCCCCGCGAAAACAGCGCCCAGTTGCGGTAGTCCGGGTCCAGCCCGATCAGCCGGTCACACGCCGCAAGGGCTTCTTCGAACCGCTTCGCGCCAGTCAACGCGTTGATGCGTTCGGCGTGCAGCGGGCCGCTGTCTGGCCACTTTTCCAACGCGCGGTCGGCATCGGCCACGGCCTCTGCGCCCCGGCCCAGATGCGTCAACGCATCGATGCGCACGCGGCGCCATTTCAGCCAGTCTGGGTCCAGAGAAATCGCCACTTCCGACAGCGGCAGCGCTTCGTCGTAGCGCTCAAGGCGGGTCAGCGCATCGGCGGCATTGCCTGGCAGAAAATCGTTGTCGGGGGCAATTTCGTAGCCGCGCAGGTAGTACGCAAGCGCCTCTTCCCAGTTGCTTTGATCGCGTTGGGCGTTGCCGGCCACGAACAGCAATTGCGCATCGCCGCTGGTCATCGGGTCCAGCCCTTGCAGCGCCTGTTCGGCAAGCTCGGGGTCGCCGCTACGGACAAATTCGCGTGCCTGTTCCTTGCGGCCTTCCCAGCCGGAGTCCGACAGCGCGTCCAGGTGCCGCCACAATGGCGCGGCTTCGTCGGCGCGCCCTAAACGGTGCAGGGATCGGGCCTTGCCCTCTAGCGGCCAGTCCCAGTCGGGCTCGCGGCGCAGCAGGCTGGTCCACTCTTCGACGGCGTCGGCGTGACGCTCCAGCGCTTGCAGGCAAGACGCGCGGTTGTGCTGGATGGCGTTCTCTTCGCCCAGGATGGCGCGGGCGCGGTCGAACATGGCGATGGCGTTTTGCAGATCGCCCAGGCGGCGGTAGTTATTGCCGGCGTCGTAAAGAAAACCGCCATTGTTGGGCGCCAGTGCGACGGCGCGCTGGTGGTAGGGCCGCGCGTCTTCGTAGCGGCCCGCGTTGTGCAGGTTCGAGCCGATGTAGCAATGCGGTGCTGCGGCAGAGGGGCGCATCTGTGCGGCGCGCGTCCAGCTGGCGATGGCGTCTTCCAGGCGGCGATCATTGATCAGCAGATAGCCTTCAGCCATCAATAGCCCATAGTGCGCGGGCGAGCGCTGGCGGGCTTCGCGCAGCAGGGCCCACGCTTCCTGCTTCGCGTCGGCGTCGTAGAGCGCGATGGCGCGCACGCTCAGCGCTTCGCTGCATTGGGGGTCAAGCGACAGCGCGCGGGCCAGGTCGGCGTCACGCGCCGCGTAGGCGTTGCGCCGGGCGTGAAAGCGGGCGCGCAACGCCCACATGACGGATGACGCGGGCTGTTCGCGCAGCCCTTGTTCGCACAGGGACTGCATTTGCGTCAGGTCGCTGCCGTCGTCGGCGCGGAGAATGGCTTCAATCAGTTGGGACATGCAGGTGTTCCGAATTCAGCAGGGCGGGCTAGCGCGCAAAGGCGCTGGTGTCGTGGCGGCAGCGGTAGATGCGGTCGTCGGGCGCGATGTCATCGCTGCCGCATTCCCAGCGGCGGATGCCGCCGCCTTTCTTTTCCGATCGCATCTCGGGCAGGTAGGCCAGGTGCTTGCCGGCCAGGCTGGGCGAGCCATCGGTGGGGGGTGTGCCAGCGATGGTGAACCGCAGCACGCCGTTCACCGGGTTCAGCTCCAGTTTGGAAAAGCCGCTGCCCAGCAACGATTCCGGCGTCACGCCAAGATCCGCCAGCGTCGCGGGAAACGCCCGCGTGCGCTGGTAATGGTTTTCCGCCAGCCGGCGCACCGGGTCCGACACGAGGTCCAGGCGTGTGATCTCGGCGTGCAGCGGGTTGTCGGGCTTGTCTGAATCTTTGATGGCCAAGCCGATGATCACGCCGCCCACGATCAACGTCAGCATGCCAAACACGATGAACAAGAACTTTCCGGCACTGGTGACGGCGCGCGCCTTGGCCACCGCAGGCGCGATGGCGCGGGCGTCTGCCGTGCTGGACACGACGTGCGTGCCGGCCAGCGAATTGTGCATGGCGCGTTCGCCGAAAATCATCTGCTGGATGTGATGGAAGATGCCGGGCAGCACGACGTTCAGCGTGTATTTCAACTGATGCCGCCAGATTGACCGCAACAGGCCGGGCGCCTGGCCCTTGCGATTCACCACGCGCATTTTCAACAGCCGCTTGCCAGGCGAGCCATTGCCCCAAGCGTCCATGAAGGCGGGAAGCAGCCAGCCCAGCAGCCCCGCTGCAATGGTCAGCAGAATGGGGCTGGGCGTACCCGCCAGCCCTTCATAGGTGTACGAGGCCGCGTTGATCAGCACGATGATCGCCACCGCCATGAACATGCCATCGATCGCGGTGGCGCCCAAGCGCGACCAGATGCTGGGAAAGAGTGAAGCCTGTTGTGGGCGGGAGGGAGCTGTCTTGGGTGTGGCGGCAGCCGGCTTGGCAGCTGCGGGCTTGACGGGCAAGGCCGCCTGACAACTGAAGCAACGTGTGTTCGAGGCCGGGTTCTGCCAATTGCATTTCGGGCACTGCATGGTCGATGTCTTGTTCTGGATGCTGCCGCCCGGCGATGCGGGTGCGGCTGAAGTGCGGCAGTGTATCGAAAACCCGCAGCTTCACCCGCAAGACGTCGTGCTGTTGCGTCGTGCCCGAATGACAAAGGCTAGCGGTACACCAGCACCGGCAACGTTGAATGAGCCAGCACTTTCTGGGTTTGGCTGCCCAGCAGCAGGGCCGCCATGCCGCTGCGCCCATGGGACGACATCGCGATCAGATCGCAGCCTTGCGTCATCGCAATGTCGATGATCACCTGATGCGGGGCATCGCTTTCGCGCATCTCGGTGCTGCATGGCACGCCAGCCGCTTTCGCTTTTGCCTCGGCGTCTGCCAGATAGGACCGGGCCAGTTCGCTGGCCTGTTTCTCGTACGCGGTGCGCACGCCTTCAAACTGCACGGTTTCCATGGACGGCGCGTGGAAGGTCGCGTAGGCCGTCACGACCGTCACGCGGGCGCCCAGCGCGCGGGCCAGGCCCAGTCCGAGCTCCAGGCCTGCGTTGGACAGGCTGGAGCCGTCGATAGGAATGAGTATGTGCTTGTACATGGCAACCTCCAGTAGGGGCGGAGGGCGGCCGTGCGTCGTGGCCGCCGGTCAAGAGCGAGAACAACACGGGACATACTACGCCTCTGACGGGCCGCCAGCGACGCGCGTGGCGAGGCCTTGTGACGCGGATCAAGTGCCGGTCTGAAAGAGGCTTTGGGGCCTCAGGGCAGCGGCGCGCAGGGGGGGGCGCCAACTGATCCGCGGGCGAGTGCCCGGCGGTTGCCATAGATATCTGGCGGAAGCGGTGAGATTCGAACTCACGAACGGTTGCCCGTTGCCGGTTTTCAAGACCGGTGCAATCGACCACTCTGCCACGCTTCCGGAAAGGTCTGGCGATTCGGCCGTCAGGCAAACATTCTGCCGGAACGGAAACGCGATATGCCGTAAAGGGCGCAATAATAATCGATTTGCTGCAAAGGAGGCACGCGATGCACGCTGTTGAAATCTCCCGCCCTGGCGGCCCCGAGGTTCTGGTCCCCGTAGAACGCCCCACGCCCGAGCCTGGCGCGGGTGAAGTTCTGATCAAAGTCAGCGCCGCGGGCATCAATCGCCCCGACGTGTTCCAGCGCAAGGGCAACTACGCGCCGCCCAAGGGCGCATCCGATCTGCCGGGCCTGGAAGTGGCTGGTGAAATCGTCGGCGGCGACGTTGCCGGAAGCGGCTTTGCCGTGGGCGACAAGGTCTGCGCGCTGGTGGCTGGCGGGGGTTACGCCGAGTACTGCGTGGCGCCTGTGGCGCAATGCCTGCCGATCCCGAAGGGCTTGTCCGACATCGAAGCGGCCGGCTTGCCGGAAACGTACTTCACCGTCTGGAGCAACGTGTTCGACCGCGGCCAATTGTCCGGCGACGAAATCCTGCTGGTTCACGGCGGCGCAAGCGGCATCGGCACCACCGCCATCCAGCTGGCTCGCGCCATGGGCCACAAGGTCTACGCTACCGTCGGCAGCGACGACCGGGCTCGCGCCGTTGAAGCGCTGGGCGCAGAAAAGGGCATCAACTACAAGACGCAGGACTTCGTGAAGGAAGTCATGGACGCCACTGGCGGGCGTGGCGTGGACGTGATCCTGGACATGGTGGCGGGCGACTACATTGCCCGCGACATGCAGTGCCTGGCCGATGACGGCCGCATCGTCATCATTGCGCAACTGGGCGGATCGACGGCCAGCGTAGATACCTCGCAAGTCATGCGCCGCCGCCTGACCATCACGGGTTCCACCCTGCGTCCCCGTTCGGTCGAGTTCAAGGGCGCTATCGCGCGCGCCCTGCGCAACCACGCCTGGCCCCTGTTGGAAAAAGGGGACATCAAGCCGATCGTGCACGCAACCTTCCCGCTGGCCGAGGCCTCCAAGGCGCACGCCATGATGGAAGGCGGTGAAAATATTGGCAAAATTGTGCTGACAATGTAAGAAACGCGCGGCGTTCGGCGTATCGCCGCGCAACAGGATACAATCTCGGGTTTCGCCTGGAATTTTTTCCAGGCAGGCCCGTGGGCGGTTGCCGCATCCCTCGGGGCTCACCCCACTCAGACACTTCGCCATGACTTCAGTCGAAAACCGCGCCCGCCTCGTGCTGGGCAACTGGAAGATGCACGGCAACCTGGCCGAGAACGCCGCGTTGCTGACCGAGCTGCGCGCCGCGGATGCTGCGAGCCACTGCGAAATCGGCATCTGTGTTCCGTTTCCCTATCTGGCGCAAGCCGGCTCGGCCCTGACCGGAAGCAGCGTGTCCTGGGGCGCGCAAGATGTCAGCGCGCACGAAAAGGGCGCGTACACCGGTGAAGTCTCCGGCTCCATGTTGAAAGAATTCGGCTGCCGCTGGGCGCTGGCCGGCCACTCCGAGCGCCGTGTGCTGCACGGTGAAACCGACGAGATCGTCGCCGCCAAGGCGCAAGCTGCGCTGGCTGCTGGCGTAACGCCGGTGGTGTGCGTGGGCGAATCGCTGGCCGATCGCGAAGCCGGCAATACGCTGGCCGTCATCGAACGCCAATTGAAGCCCGTGCTGGCGCTGGGCGCTGAAGCCGTCTCGCGCATGGTTCTGGCCTATGAGCCCGTGTGGGCCATCGGCACCGGCCGCACCGCCAGCCCCGAGCAGGCGCAGGAAGTTCACGGCGCCATCCGCGCCGCCTTGCGCGCGCTGGGCGCGGCGCAGGTGCAAGTTTTGTACGGCGGCAGCGTGAAAGCTGCCAACGCCGCCAGTTTGTTCGCCATGACTGATATCGACGGAGCCCTGGTCGGCGGCGCGTCGCTTGTGGCTGAAGAATTTTTGCGTATTGCCGCCATCTAAGTTTCCGTTCCGGAGTCTGTAATGCCCTTGATGCTTAAACTTTTGCTGGCCGTCCAAGTTATTTCGGCGCTGGCTATCATCGTTCTGGTCCTGCTGCAGCAGGGCAAGGGCGCCGACATGGGGTCCGCTTTTGGTAGCGGCTCGTCCGGCAGCCTGTTCGGTGCCACCGGCGCCGCGAACTTCTTGTCGCGCGCCACGAAGTGGGCCGCCGTCGTCTTCTTCGCGTCCACCGCGGGCCTGGCTTATGTCAGCCACAAGGGCACCAGCGGCCCGGCCGTTGATTCCGGCGTGATGCAAAGCTTCCCGTCCGACCGCTCCGTGCCGCAAGTGCCGGGCGCCGCTCCGGCCGCTGGCAGCTCGTCCGTTCCGGGCGCGGCTTCGGTTCCGGCAGCGCCTGCTGCGCCGGCCAAGCCTGACGCATCGGTGCCCTCGGCCCCGGCTCCGGCCGCTGCCGCACCGGCTACCGGTGACAAGCCGGCCGAGACGCCCGCCAAGTAAGCAGTAAGCCTCAGTCAGTGCAAGAAGGCCGGCGTAATGCCGGCCTTTTTCTTTTGCGCGGCAGGCGGGGTAGGGCTGGGTCTGGGTCTGGGTCTGGGGAAAAGATATTGAGAATGGTTCTCATGATTGATATAATCCGCCCGCTTCTTCCCATGCCCAACTGACCAATCCCGCGCCAGCCTCTCATGCCCCTACTGACTGACGACGCTCAAGCCGCCCGTCCGGCGATCGCGCCCACGCGTGCGATGGCCGTGCTGGAAAGCTGGTTCCGGGGGCATCACAGCTGGTTGCTGGATCGGGTGCAGCGGCATTTGCGCAACCGGGCGGAAGCCGAAGATGTGGCCGCCGAAACGTTTTCGCAGGCGGTCGCCATCCAGGCCCACAACCAGGGCTTGAACGCGGTGCGCGAGCCGCGCGCCTTTCTCACCACCATCGCCAAACGGCAGATCTTCCAGCTGTGGCGCAGGCGCGATCTAGAGCAGGCCTACCTGGAAGCGCTGGCCGTGCAAGGCGAGGGCGTGGCGCCTTCCGCCGAACAACATCAGTTGGTCATCGAAGCCTTGGAGTGCGTGGCGGCGGCGCTGGAAGGCCTGTCCGCCAAGACGCAGCAGGCGTTTTTGTACAGCCAGCTGGACGGCCTGACCTATGCCGAGATCGCAGACAAGTTGGGCGTGTCGGCCAGCATGGTGCGCCAGTACATGGCGCAGGCGTTCCGGCGGATGGCAGGCCTGAATGTCATCGGCTAGGCCCTCAGCGCGGAGCGTGCGTTCGTGAATGCGCATGCTGCCCAAGAGTCCGAGGTCAATGATGCCGCTTTAGGCTGGCTGGTCGTCATGCGTTCTGGCGAGGTGACTGCGCAAGAGCGCCAGGACCATGAGGCGTGGCTGCGTGCAAACCCCGCGCACGCGCAGGCCTGGAGCCGTTTGGTCGACGCGGTCGACCGCCCGTTGGGTGTGGTGCGCCAGCCTCAAGCCGTTCAGGCCGCAGGCAGCCGGGCAGACCTGTTGTCTCAGGCCCTGTTGCGCGCTCAGGCCGCAGGACGCGGGCGCCGCCAATGGCTCAAGGGCGCGCTAAGCGTGGCGGGCGTGGGCTCTTTGGCCGCGCTGGCGTTGGCCGAGCGCACGATGCCGCTGACCCAATTGCTGGCGGATCACGTCACCGGCACCGGAGAACGCCGCGCCGTGGCCTTGCCTGATGGCAGCCTGCTTCAGCTGAACGCGCGCACCGCGGTGGATGTGGTGTATTCCGATGCGCTGCGATTACTGATCCTGCGCGAAGGCGAACTGATCATTGATGTAGCGCCATCCGGGATCGGCCCGGCGGCTCGGCCGCCCTTTGTGGTGCGCACGGCGCAGGGAGCGATCCGCGCGCTGGGCACCCGTATCGCGGTGCGGCAGAACCCGGGCAACACGCGGGTTGCCATGTTGCAGCACCGCGTGGCGTTGATTCCCTTGGAGGGCCGCCCGGCCACTTTGGAAGAAGGCGAAACCGCAATCATGACCGAACGCGGCGTAGAGCCGTTATCGGCCCCCGCCGCGACCGCTAGCGCGTGGGAGCAGGGCGAAGTCCAGTTGCATGATCAACCGCTGGCCGATCTGGTTGCGGCCCTGCGGCCGTATCGCCGAGGCTATGTCCGCATCAGTCCGGCCGCGGCCAGGCTGCGCGCGTACGGCACTTATCCGCTGGACGACACCGACCGCACGCTGGCCATCGTGGCCGAGACGCTGCCCGTGCGCGTGCGCCGCTATGCCGGCGGCATGCTCGTCCTGATTGATACCCCCGCCGACGGCTGAAAAAAAACGTTCGCCCCCACTGTCACTTTTGCGCCGTCGCGCCACATCCCTCTTGAAGCTAGTTCGATTCACGACGTTCTTGAGGGAAATCTCGTCATGTCTACCGTTACCGATCTGCGGCTGTCGCTGCTGGCCGCGGCCCTGGTCGCCTTGTTCTCGACACCGCTCGTCCGGGCGCAGCCCACGGCAAGCCACGCCGCCGCCCCTGCCGATATGGTCAGCCCCGTCTCTGCCCCTGCCGACACGGCCAGCACGCTGCGCGCCTACGACATTCCCGCGCAGGCGCTGGGCAGCAGCCTGGCCCGCATTGCCAGCGAAAGCGGTGAAGCGATCTCGGTAGATGCCGAGCTGGTGCGTGGCATTGATGCGCCCGCCGTGCGCGGACGCTACACGGCCGAACAGGCCGCCCATGCGGCGATGTCGGGCAGCGGGCTGGAACTGCTGCGCACCGGCAGCGGCAGTTGGGCATTGCGGCGCCCGCTGGCCCCTGCGGCCGGCGTCGTGACGCTGGGGGCGGTCCAGGTCACGGGCGAACGTGATCCCGCCGTCACCGAGAACACCGGCTCGTACACGTCAACCGGACCCAGCGCCACGGGCACGCCGCTGGCGCTGAGCCTGAAAGAGACCCCGCAGTCGGTCACCGTTATTACGCGGCAGCGGCTGGACGATCAGAAGCTGGAAAGCGTGATTGATGCGCTGGAAAGCACCACCGGCGTCACCGCGTTCCGTCAGGGCATGGGCACCGACCTAAGCGGCCTGTGGTCTCGCGGGTTCACGATTTCGAACTTCCTGGTTGATGGCATTCCCAGTTCCTTGGGGTCGTCCAGCTACTGGCGCAACACCGCCATGTACGACCGCATCGAAGTCGTGCGAGGCGCCACCGGCCTGATGAGCGGCATGGGCACGCCCGCCGCCAGCATCAATCTGGTGCGCAAGCGTCCGACCGCGGATTGGCAGGCGAGCATCAGCGCCGAGGCCGGCAGTTGGGACCGCTATGGCCTGGGCGCCGACGTGTCCGGCCCACTGTCTGAAAACGGCAAACTGCGCGGCCGCCTGGTCGTCGACGAAGAGAACCAGCATTCGTGGATTGATCGCTACGAAAAACAAAGCCGGCTTGTCTATGGCATTACCGAGCTGGACCTGGGCAGCGCCACCTTGCTCACGCTGGGCTTCAGCTACGAAACCAACAATAACGACTCGCCCCTGCGCACGGGCCTGCCGTTTGCCTACAGCAACGGCGTCCCCACCCAATTCAAGCGGTCGACCAACCCCGCGCCTGACTGGAGCTTTTACGATAGCGAACTGAGCAACGTGTTTGCCTCCGTCAAACACGACTTCGGCAAAGGCTGGAACGGCAAAGTCGAAGTCACGCACACGCGCTACAACTACGACAGCGCCCTGTACTTCCTGACCGGCTCCATTGATCAGGCAACGGGGCAGGGCGCCGCATTGTGGCCCGTGCGCTGGAAAAGCAACGACAAGCAGACCACGCTGGACGCTCAGATCAGCGGCCCCTTTGACCTGCTGGGCCGCCAACACGAAGTCGTTGCCGGGCTATCGCTGTCCCAACTGCGTTCCGACACGCCCAGCTATGGCGGATGGCTGGGTCCGTGGACGGGTTATGACGGCACGATTGCCGACTTTCATCACTGGGATGGCGCGTCCAACCAGCCCAACTTCGTCAAGGCCGGCGACACCCAAACCAAGGAAACGCAGGTCAGCGCGTACCTCACGTCACGCTTCAAGCTGGCAGACCCCACCAGCCTGATCGCCGGCGCCCGCGTCATCAACTGGGAACGCAAGGCCGACACCAGCGTCGTCGGTGTACCCGGCAGCACGCGCGCCGACACGCGCGAGACCGGCGTCATCGTTCCCTATGCCGGCTTGGTTCACGAGCTGAACGAAAACTGGTCCGTCTATGGCAGCTACACCCGCATCTTCAGCCCGMAATCGGCCGCCACCCGCGACGTCAACAACAACGTGCTGGACCCGGAGCGCGGCACCAGTTACGAGTTGGGCGTCAAATCCAGCTTCTTCGACGAGCGCCTGAACGCAGGCCTGGCGCTATTCAAAACCCGGCAAAGCAACCTGGCGAACTACGATGCCGCCACCTCGTCGTACGTGGCGCTGCAAGGCATCACGACCAAGGGCGCCGAACTGGAACTGACGGGCGAACTCAGCCGCGGCTGGAATGTGGCGGCGGGCTACACGTACTCGCTCAGCGAAGACGCCAACGGCCAACGCGCCATCGCCCAGATTCCCCGCCACAGCGTCAAACTCTTCACGACCTACCGCTTGCCGGACGCGCTGAATCGGCTGACCGTCGGCGGCGGCGTCAATTGGCAAAGCACGTCGGGCTATGTGGGCGAAGCGCAGCAATCCAGCTACGCCGTTGTCAACGCGATGGCCCGCTACGAATTCAGCAAGCAATTCAGCGCCACCCTGAACGTCAACAACCTGTTCGACAAGGCCTACTACAGCGGCCTGAGCGCCTATGGCGGCGTCTACGGCGCACCCCGCAACGTCATGCTGAGCGCGAAGTACGCGTTTTAAGGGGGCGAGGTGCCCCCATTTCCCTGAGGGGTTCTGTGTTTAAGAAATTCCGTGCTAGAATGCTCGACTTTCTGGCATTGCCTATGGGCAGCGCCAGAAATCTGGTGAAAGCCGACGTGGTGAAATTGGTAGACACGCTATCTTGAGGGGGTAGTGGCGAAAGCTGTGCGAGTTCGAGTCTCGCCGTCGGCACCAAGAATTCCTCGTAAAAAGCCCGCTGAAACGCAAGTTTCAGCGGGCTTTTTGCTTGCCGGTTGAATAGGCAAAAGTGCATAGGCAAAGTGCGTAGCCAAAAAACGCATAGCAAACCAACGCTACAAACACCCTCAGCCCTCAGCCCTCAGCCTTCAGTGAAGATTGCCCCCAAACGCAATCGCCGACACCACGAACGTCACCGCGCTGATCGCCGCCAACGTATACGCGCGCTTGCTCGCATGGGCATTCCCACGGCTCATCCCCACGATCACCGCAATCACCGTCCACAGCCCTGTGAACGCCAGCAACGCCAGCGTGTAGACCCAATCAGACAGATCGTAGCCACCGCCTCCAATCGACGGCGTGCCGCTGCTTTTCGGCCATAGCAGCGCAATCAGCCATCCGGCAACGACGGCAAACACGGCAAGCCAGATCTGGAATCCGCGGTCTTTCAGCATGTTTGGTCCTGGAGTGTCTTTGCGTTAGCAGATGTCAGTCGACCCTCGGAAGGGCGAAGGCCGGCTGGTATAAAGGGGACTGATGTTTCAACGTAGGGCGAGCATATGTCGATTCAAATGTTGATCCGTTGCGGTGCGGCGCTGTCTCTTATCGCGATGGGTTCGGGATGTTCCATGGTCGGACTTGGAGATTCACGCAGTAGCGAGTGCCAGTGGTATCGCAGCAGCTGCATGCACGAAGGTTCATACGAACCTGGTGAAGAGGACTACGCGGAAGAGGAAGCCAAGCGCCTGAACAAGCAGTCCTCGGACAGGTTGCGGCGTAGCAATTGATTCCGTGTTTGGCGGGCAGGCCGCGGGTTCAATCCTCCAGGTAATGTTCCCGCAAGATCTCCGCGTCTACCTTCAACACGTCGCGCAGATACCGGTCCATTCCGCCGAATTCCTGCTCGATTGCCCGCACCGATGCATCCAGGTAGGCGGGCGCCACTTCCAGCAGCGGCATCATCACATCGTCTTTGACGCCGCGCGCGGCGGACTTGACGAGGATTTCCTGGAAGAACCCGGCATTCCAATGGTTCGATTCCAGGTAGTTCGCGACGATGTCGTCGTGCGCCACACCCAGCGCCGACAGCAGCAACAGCGAGGCGAAGCCAGTGCGGTCCTTGCCCGCCGTGCAATGGAATAGCAACGTCTTGCCGGTCATTGCGGTTTGCAGAAATCCGCCGAAGGGTTGTTGATAGCGCGACGGGAATTCGCGATAAATGTCCACCATCATCGACGTGCTGAAGTCTTGCGTGGCTTCGCGCAAGCGCGGCAGCAGCACGGCCATGGCCATATTGCCGTCCAGCACGGGCGATGCAATCCAGTGAAAGCGTTGACCGAACAGCGGTTCATCATGCGCCTTCTCGGGTTCGGCACGGAAATCAATGACGGCTTCCAACCCCAATGCGCTCAACTGTTCCAGATCTGCGGTGCTGGCCCGGCCGGGGTTCCCGCTGCGGAAAAGTTTGCCCGTGCGCACGCGGCGGCCGTCGGCGCCCGACAGCCCGCCAAGGTCACGCGCGTTGTGCACGTTTTCAAGGACCAGGCGGCGTTGAATGGCTTCGGGGGTTGTCTGGAAAGAGTCCGTGTGGCGGGTGGTGGCGGGCATGCGTTCCTGGGTTTCAAATTAGCGGTCGAATGATCGTATCACCGCCGCCGCGCACGAACTCGCCCACGCGTTCGCACGCGCTTAACTGCCCAGTTTCCCCAGCAGGTTGATCAACCGCTCCTTGTCCGCCGCGCTTAGCTGGTGGCTCATGCGGGCGTCGTGCGCCTGCACCGCCTGCGTAATTTTCGCCAACGCCACGCTGCCCGCCGCTGTCATCGCCAGCGAATAGGCGCGCTTGTCGTGTTCGGCATCAAGCCGTTCAACGTAGCCCAAGTCTTGCAACTGGTTCACGATCTGTACCGCGCCCGACCGCGCGATCCCCAGGATGCGGGCCAGGTCGGTGAGCTTCAAGCAGGCGTTGGCCGAGATCAGCGTCAGGGCTGAGAAGCGCTGGGGGGTGATGTCCCACGGGGCCAGCGCGGCCAGGAAGTCTTCGTAGATCACGATCTGTGCGCGCCGGATGGCATAGCCGATCAGGCCGTCGAGTGCACCGTATTGGATACCGGGAACGTGCGGGTCGAAATGTTCGCCACGCGCGGCGGGGCGCCGGGGGCGTTGGGATGCAGCTCGGGACATGGAGGGGCAATCGCGATTCGGGGCCTCAACACTAATGCAGTCAATGCCGCCGCGCTACCGCATTACGGGAAATCCCCGGGGTGCGAAACCTACCCGGATTTTGTTATGTTGCATAACAAATAAAACCAGGAGTAGACATGCAAATCGTCATCGCCGGCGCAGGCATCGGCGGGCTGACGCTCGCCTTGATGCTGCATCGCCACGGCATCGATTGCCGCGTATATGAAAGCGCGCAGGAACTGCGGCCCTTGGGCGTTGGCATCAACCTGCTGCCCCACGCCGTGGCCGAGCTTGAACAGCTGGGCCTGATGCCCGCCTTGGCCGAACGCGCCATCGAAACCTCGCAGCTGCACTACTACAACAAGCTGGGTCGGCCGATCTGGCGTGAGCCGCGTGGCCTGGAAGCCGGGTATCCGTTGCCGCAGTTCTCGGTGCATCGGGGTGAATTCCAGATGCTGCTGGCGCAAGCGGTGCGTGAACGATTGGGCGAAGGCGCGATCGTCACCGGCATGGTGCTGGAATCCGCCGAGCAGGACGCTTCTGGCGCCACGGCGCTGTTCCGCCGGCGCGCGGATGGCAGCACGCATCGCGTGCGGGGCAGCATTCTGGTGGGCGCGGACGGCATTCATTCCGCGTTGCGCCGCCAGCTGCATCCCGTGGGTGATGAACCGCGCTTCTCCGGCCGCATGTTGTGGCGCGCCGTGACCGAAGCCGCGCCCTATCTGGACGGCCGCAGCATGTTCATGGCCGGGCACCAGGACCAGAAGTTCGTCTGCTATCCCATTTCAGAGCCGTTGCGCCAGCAGGGCCGATCGCTCATCAACTGGATCGCGGAACTGTCGGTACCCGGCGCGGAGTTGCCCGCCACCGATTGGAACCGCCAGGTCGACAAGTCGGTCTTTGCGGATCGGTTCGCCGACTGGCGCTGGGACTGGATCGATATTCCCGCCATCATCGACGGCGCGCAGGCCATCTATGAATTCCCATTGGTTGACCGCGACCCCTTGCCGCGCTGGACGCGGGGACGCGTGACGCTGCTGGGCGACGCCGCGCATCCCATGTATCCCATTGGTTCGAACGGATCGGCCCAAGCGATTCTGGATGCGCGGTGTTTGTCCGACTGGCTGGCGCAAGCGGCCAAGGGTGGCGTACGCACGCTTGAAACCGCCTTGTTGGAATATGAAGCGGATCGTCTGCCGCGTACGGCGGGCATCGTGCTGCGCAACCGCTTGAACGGCCCCGAGCAAGTCATGCAGATGGCCGAAGAGCGCGCGCCGCAAGGCTTTGCGGACATCAACGACGTGATCGCGCAGCAAGAGCTGGCGGCGGTATCGTTGCGCTACAAACAACTAGCGGGCTTCGACCCCGCGGCTTTGCAGAAGAACAGGGGAACCATGCCATGAGCACACACGACGCATTGATGGACCCGTTGGCGCCGCAGCTGGAACATGTGGCGACCGTTGTCGTCGAGGTCGGCGTGCCGCAAGAAGTGGGCGACACGCCGCAAGGCTGCCGCCGCGTGATTCCCATTACCGGCGGCACGGTGGAAGGCCCGCGCCTGCGCGGCAAAGTGTTGCCGGGCGGGGCGGATTTCCAGGTGATTCGCTCGGCCACGTACACCGACATCCACGCGCGCTACGTCATCGAAACGCCGGATGGCGAACGCATCTATGTTGAGAACACCGGCATCCGTACCGGCCACGCGGACGACATCGCGCGGCTCGTACGCGGCGAACCGGTTGACCCCGCCCGCATTTATTTCCGCAGCTATCCGCGTTTTGAAACGGCGTCGCCCGCCTTGGGCTGGATGAATGAAAGCCTTTTCATCGGCACGGGCGCGCGTTACCCGGATCGCGTCGAATTGCGCTTCTACCGCATTTGCTGAACCCGCGGCACCCGCCGCGGCATGAATATAAAAACGACTCGGAGACAACCATGACATCAATGCTGCGCCGCCTGTTTGGCGGCTTCCTGCTGTGCCTGCCGATTGCGGCGATGGCGCAGTTTCCCAATGGCCCCGTGCGCCTGAACGTGGGCTTCCCGCCGGGTACCGGGCCGGACATTGTGGCTCGCACCTTGTCGCAACACATGGGGCCGCTGCTGGGCGAAAGCGTGGTGGTGGAAAACAAGGTGGGCGCGGGCGGGCAGATCGCCGCGCAGACGGTGGCGCGCAGTCCGGCCGACGGCCAGACGCTGCTGCTGGGCGAGGTCGGCTCCATCAGCATTTCGCCTGCCACGTATCGCAACTTGAACTACAACCCGTCGCGCGACTTTGCGCCGATCTCTGAAGTGGTGCGCGCCGATTTCGTGCTGGTCGTGCCGGCCGATTCGCCGTATCAGGACTTGGCCGCGTTCGTTGATGGCGCCAAGAAAGCGTCAGACCGCATCAATTTCGCGACCTTCGGCGCCGGCACACCGGGCCATTTTGGCGCGGAGCTGTTCGCACGCGAAGCGGGTATGAAGATCGAGGCCATCCACTACCGGTCCACGGGGGATGCGGTGTCGGGCCTGGTATCCGGCGCGGTGCAGGCCGCGTTCGTGACGACGGCGCTGGCCGTGCCGCAGGTGCAAGGCGGCAAGCTGCGCGCGCTGGCCATCACCGGCGCGCAACGCTCGCCCGCGCTGGCGGCCGTGCCGACGTTTGCGGAACGCGGGTTGCCGGCAATCAACTTCGGCGCTTGGTTTGCGCTGTTTGCGCCCGCCGGTACGCCGGAGGCAGTGCTGAACCGCTTGCAGAAAGACAGCGCCGCCGCATTGCGCCAGCCCGCCGCCGTGCGCAGCTTGGGTGAGGCAGGCTTCGTCGTGGTGGGGTCCGACCGCCAAGCGCTGCAAGCACTGCTGACGACGGAATCCAAACGCTGGTCCGACGTGGTGAAAGCCACGGGCTTCCGGGCGGACTGATCGCGTCACGTGCCGGGGGCGCATGTGCGGCACCCGGCACGATCAGGGCAATACAGGCTCCTCGGCCTGATACGCCGCATGCAGCAACGCCATGAAGGGCGGCGCCTCGGGCATGGCCGTGTCTCCGATCCGGTTCACGGCAATGCCCGGGGTCCAGGAATTCATGACTGCCGCGCCCGCCAGGGTTGGCAGCGTGTCCCGCGTGATGGTCYGCACCCGTTGCGGCACGCCCATCTTTTCCAGTTGCCGTTGCACGATGCCCATCGTGGTGCCCGTCAGCATGGCGGCATCGGGCCATACGACGGCACGCCCGTCCCAGAACGCCAGGTTCCAGATCGACGCTTCGCTCATACGCCCATGGCGGTCCATGAATGCCGCATCGTCAAACCCTTGCGCGGCGGCTTGGCGCAGCAGATAGGTCTTCGCGACTTCGCCAACGTGCTTCACCGACGGCAGCATGCGCTCATGTTCGACCACCGCCAGCGACAAGGGGCCGGCCGGACCGGATGAGGGCGGACTGGTACGCACCAACACGTCCAGCGGCGTGTGCCTGCCCGCAACGGTGAACTCGCCCGCGGGGGAATACACGGTCGCCACTAGCGACACGTCCGCGGGGCCCGCCTGGATCGCGGTGCGCAGCGCGTTCAAGATGACCGCATCCGGTAGCGCCTGGCCGAACATCTCAAGCGAGGCGGCGCGCAATCGCGCGCGATGCAGATCCAGCCCGCGTACCTGGCCGCTGCGCACCTGCATCGCGGTGAAGTGCGCGTAGCCGGCGAAAGCCAGCGGGGCCAGGTCTGCGGCGGTGGCGGCTTGGCCATTGCGTTGCGTGACAAAGGAAAGCGGGGCGGCGGACATCTGAAAAACTCCAGGATGATCATCAAGTTCCACCACTATCCCGAATTGCCATCACCGGGGGAAACGAGTAATTTTCATCCGATCATTAAATCTGGCTTGAAGATCATGAACCGAATGCTGCCCGGCACCCGCGCGTTACGCACCTTCGAAGCCGCCGCACGCCATCTGAATTTCACCCGGGCCGCCGACGAGGTCGGGCTGACGCCCGCCGCTGTCAGCTACCAGATCAAAGAGATCGAAGCGCAACTGGACGTCGTGCTGTTCACGCGCACCAGCCGCAGCATCCAGTTGACGCCTGCGGGGGTGGTGCTGTTTGACGCGACGACAGACGCGCTCGATACCCTGCACCGTGCGGCCGCCAAAGCGCGGCGCATGAGCCGCGGGGCCAGGCATCTGCGCGTGTCTGTCGGCGCTCGTTTCGCCACAAACTGGTTGCTGCCGCGCCTGCCGGCGTTTCGCGACGCGCACCCGGGGCTTGAGCTGACGTTCGATATCAGCGACGCCGTGCGCGACTTCGATGCGGAGGATGTAGACGTGGCCATCCGCTTCGGCGCGGGCCACACCCCCGGCGCGATCTCGCATCGCTTGTTCCATACCGTCGTCGTGCCGGTGTGCAGCCCGGCGTTGCTCGAACAGAGCCCCGCGCTGGTCTCGCCGCGCGACCTGTTCAACCACACCTTGTGCTTTGTGGACTGCAAACCCGGCGGCATCGTCTGGCCGAATTGGCCGATGTGGATGGCGGCGGCTGGTATCGACGATTTCGACGACAGCCGCAGCGTTGCGTTCACGGAATCCAGTCACGTCGTGCAAGCCGTGATCGATGGCGGGGCCGTTGGGCTGGTGGAATGGGAACTGGTCGAACGCGATGTGCAGGCCGGCCGCCTGGTCCGTCTGTTCGAGGTGGGCGTGCGGGTGGCGCCGCAGTACGCCTATCACCTCGTGTACCCCGAAGGCAGCGATGCCGATCCCCGCGTGTCCGCGCTCCGGAACTGGATATTGAATCTTGTCGGGCAAACGTCTACGCATATTGCACCGTAGATGTAGAGGTTCACAGCACATTGGTGCCATGAATAGAACAGTTTGTTCCGTCCAAAATCGGCCATTTTTGGGCGGGGACTAGTGCGTCCGTCATGGGCCTGCCGGTAGAATCCCACCGCATATCACCCCCTATCTACCAGTCGAAAGGTCCATATTCTTATGAGCAACGCATATCTCGACGCACTCAAGAAGCGCCGCACGCAGTATTCGCTGGGCCGCAACCTGTCGGCCTCCAAAGAAGAACTGGCAACCCTGATCCAAGACGCGATCAAGCACAGCCCCTCGTCGTTCAATTCGCAAAGCTCGCGCGCCGTCATCCTGTTTGGCGCTGAAAGCGTGAAGCTCTGGGATCTGGCCATCGAAGAAGTGCGCAAGGTGGCGCCGGCCGAAGGGTTCGACAAGACCGAAGCCAAGCTCAAGAGCTTTGCCGCTGGCGTGGGCACCGTGCTGTTCTTCGAAGACCAGGACGTTGTGCGCAGCCTGCAAGAAAAGTTTGCGTTGTACGCTGACAACTTCCCCGTGTGGTCGGAACAGTCGGGCGGCATGGCCCAGCTGTCGGTCTGGGCTGCGCTGGCCAACGCTGATGTCGGCGCCAGCCTGCAACACTACAACCCGCTGATCGACGGCGTAGTGGCGCGTGAATGGAAGGTGCCGGCTTCGTGGAAGCTGCGCGCGCAAATGCCGTTCGGCTCGAACGAAAACGGCTTTGGCGACAAGCCCTTCATGGACGACGCCGAGCGTTTCCGCGTGGTCGGCTGAATCAAATCGCCGGGACGCCGTCAGGCGTCTGCATGACGGCAGGTCTCAAACCCGCATTACCCATCAAGGGGAATGCGGGTTTTTTCATCGGTGCATAATGTCCGCTGACCCGCCCGCATTCTGACCGTGGCAGGGCTTGCTTAACCGCGCCGCCACATGCGCGCACGCTTCGAGGAGATGCCGTTGGACCCGATACTTGCCGGACTGTCGAGATCACTGCCGCAGGCCAAGACCGTCGAGCAATTGACCCGCCCGTTGTTGGACATGCTGGGCAGCGTCACAGGATTGGAATCCACCTATCTCACCTCTATCGATTTGGCGGCCGACTTGCAGCATGTGCGCTTTGCACGCAATGCGGGCGATATGCAGATTCCGGAAGGCTTGTCGGTGCCGTGGTCCGACACGCTATGCAAACGTGCGCTGGAAGAAGGCCGCCTGTGTACCAGCGACGTCGCCAATTGCTGGCCCGACTCCGAAGCCGCCCGCCAACTGGGCATCCAGACCTACGTGAGCGCGCCCGTTCGTACCGATGAAGGCACGCTGCTTGGGACGCTTTGCGCAGCCAGCGCGCAACAACACCAGATCCCGCCGCAGGCCGAAGTGGTGCTGAAGCTGTTCTCCAACGTGATCGCCAATTTTCTGGAACGCGAAATTCTGATGGAGCAGTTGCAGGCCGCGAATGTCCAGCTGCTGTCCTACGCGCTGACTGATCCGCTGACGGGCCTGCCCAATCGCCGCGCCTTGTATGAAGAACTTGAGCGCCTTGAAAAGCGGGCGCTGCGAGAAGGCGGAAGCGTCCTGGTCGGCGTGATTGACCTGGACGGCTTCAAAGGCATCAACGATACCTACGGCCACCAGCAGGGCGACGTGTTCCTGCAAGAGATTTCACGCCGGCTGGCCAGCACCTTGCGCACGTCCGACATGCTGGGCCGCATCGGCGGCGACGAGTTCGTGCTGATCGGCCCCGGCCCGGCCATTGAACGCGGCAACATCGGCCACGGCGGCGAAGCGCAACGCGGCGAAGCCGAAGACGCCGCCCGCGCGCTGGAAGAACGCGCTACGGCGGCCACCATCGGCCGCTATCAGTTGGGCGATGCGGTCGTGCCCTACGAGGGCGCCAGCGTCGGCGTGGTGGCCGTCGACCCCCGCGGCTTGGACGCCGAATCCGCCGTCCGCCTGGCAGATGCCCGCATGTACGAAATCAAGCGGGCGCGCAAAGGGGCGCGGACGATACATTGAGGGGTAATAGCCCCATCACCGATACGCACGCTCCGCCGCCGACCACTTCAGCGTCTTGCGCCACTTGCCACCTTGCTGGCGCAATTGCAGATCAAAGTACCCGTCCGTCTTCTCCGGCAGCACCACCAGGATGTTGCTGGCGTCGGACATGTCGTGGTCGCGTGTGCCATCGGGGTGCCAATCCCCTGCGATGGATTTGAAGAACGACATGGGCTGTGCGAAGACCACGCGCAGCGTGGGGCCGTCGATGTGGAACAGGTACAGGGCTTCGAAGTTGGCGCCGCCGCCTGAATAGCCTTCGCTCCATCCGGCGCGCACGCCGAAGGCCACGGCGCCGGGGGCGATCTTGTAGGCGGCCAGGTCGAAGCGCTTCCATTCGGTGGGTACCGACAGCAGCGGGGCTTTTGCGTCTTCAGTGGCCAGGTCTTGGGGCAAGTCGATGTCGGTGTCGCTCCAGTCGGTAGGCGTCTTGACCGGGCCATCGGTGCGCGCAAGCAAGGTGGGTGCTGCGCCGGGCGTCGTGCCGAACACGCCGAACCAGACGCCGTTCTTCTCATCGTCGCTAGACAAATCGGCGCATTCTCCGCCGCCAAATTTGAGCAATTGCGCCGCGCGTTCGGGCGTCGACGCCAGGCACACCATTGCGACGAACGTACCGGCGCGTTGCGCCCAGGGCTTTGCGCCAGCCACCACAAGGCGTTTGGGATCTTGGCCGGGGGCCAATTGCTGCACCAGGAATTCGCGTGTGAAGCCGGGGGGCAAGGCAACGCCCAGCCCGTCGGGTTGGGGCGCGCCGCTCATCTGGCTGTCGTACATTCTGCGGGCGTCTTCCGTTTGGAGGGCGCTGCGGGCCTTGTCCAGGGATGGCACGGTGGTGTCGGCCGATGCGGGAAGGCAGGGCAGGCCGGCGCCGAACAGGGAAGACAACAATAGCGATGCGAGTCGGTTGCGCATGGGAAGGAAGCGGTCTCGGTAGAGGAGGCCGGCGCAGGATAGCCCGGGCGCACGTTTCAGAACGTTGAACTCTGTTTCTATTTTGTAAGTTGATTTCATGCAAAATGGCGCGCTGCTGGCGACGACAGGCAAGACGCTTCGGCGATGCCTGATAAATTTGCGCCTTCCCCGGCGATAGAACAGATCCGATGCTTAAAAGAACACTAACGGCTTTTGGAATGGGCGCGGCGATGTCCCTGGCGGGCACGGCGGCGTCCTACGCGCAGGCCCCGCAGCAGGCGTCCGCGCAAGCGCCACAGCCGTCGGAACCGTCCGAGCGCTACGGCCCCTTTGTCTACTTTCCCAGCGCGCCCAACCTGCTCGTCTACAACACGGGCGTGGGCGCCAACGACATGCTGCACCTGAAGAAGGTGCTGCGCGAGCACCCGTCCATTGCCACGCTGGTATTGCAGAACAACGGCGGCGGGCTGGTGCATATGGGGCTGATCATTGGTGAAGAGGTCTACGAGCGCGGGCTGAATACCTACATTCCCAAAGACAGCTATTGCGCATCCGCATGCGCGTTCGTGTTCTTTGCCGGGCGTCAGCGCGTGGCGGACGGGCGCTTGGGCGTGCATCAGATCACCTCGCCCGAGATGACGAGCGAACAGGCGCAGTTGGGCGTGTCGGACATTGTGGCCACCTTGCCGAAGTACGGCGTGTCGGCGGATGTGCTGGGCATCATGTTCAGTACGCCTTCGAAAGAGATGTACTTCTTCTCGCCGCAGGAGATCGCCAAGTACGGCATCAACCGGACGGGGAACACGCAGACGGCACAGCGCAGCGCACCGCAAGGCGGGCACGTTTACGCGCCAGCGGCAGCGACGGCACAGTCGCAATCGCAGCCACAGCCGCAATCGCAATCGCAGCCGCAACCGCAATCGCAGCCGCAGTCTCAATCGCAGCCACAACCGCAGCCGCAATCGCAGCCGCAGCCGCAACCGCAATCGCAACCGCAGCCTCAATCGCAGCCACAGCCCCAACCCCAAGCCCCCGTTCAATCCGCGCATTCAGGACCGGCGCCCGCCGCCACCCCCACGCTGCAAAAGGACGCCGCACCGGCTCCGCTGACCGATGAGCAGCGGGCGATCAACGCGGCGGCCCTGATGATTCAAACGGGCGCGGGCAACAACGAAGACGCGCTGAAATTCACGCGTGAGTTCTACGCGGATACGGTCGACTACTTCAAGAAGCGGCGTCCGAAGTCGGAAATCCTGGCGGATAAGGAAGCGTACTTTGCGCGTTGGCCTATTCGCCGGTTCACCGTGGACCAGACCTCGCTGGTGGCGCGCTGCACCGACGGCCGCTGCCTGGTGGCCGGCATCTACGACTACAAGGTTTCCAGCCCGAAGCGCGGTAAAACCGCTTCTGGCACCTCGAACTTCACCTACGTGCTGGACTTGCGCAACAACTATCGCATCGTGATGGAAGACAGCGAAGTCATCAGCCGCTAAGCCGAACCGGCAGGCCCTTGCAAAGAGAAGAACGCAATGAAATTGGCATATTCCGCAGTAAAAGCCGTGTTCCTGACCGGCTTGTTCGCGCTGTCCGCGCCGGCGATGGCGATCAATTGCGCCAAGGCTGGCACCGCCGTCGAAAAGCTGATCTGCTCAGACAAGAAAACCGTGGCGGCCGATGCCAAGCTGAATCGCGCCTACCAGGCGATCTTGAAGCTGGCGCCGGACGACAGCATCCGCGCGATGCTGGTGGCCAGCCAGAAGCGGTGGCTCGAAGCGCGTGACCGGGCGCTGGACCGTCTGCTCACGGACCCGGACGGCGTGCCTGACGACAAGAGCATGAGTGACATCGCGCGTGAGCTGATCGAGAACCGCATCGGGCAGTTCCAGGAATCCGGCAGGGGGACCGTCGCACCCACCATGATTCGCCAGGCGCAACAGCAGCAGACGTTTCAGTCGCGATTCACGGGCGGCGCTTTCGCGGGCTATTGGACGACTTGCGACGTGATGCCCGGTGACGACGTTGACTACGCTTGCTTTGCCATTCGCCACTACCAAAACAATGACCGCGTGTGCTCGGTGGACGAGTCCTGGGCGTCGGGGTCGGTCTACACCAAGCGCTACGTCGCCAACGTGGTGGATGGCAAGCCGCATGTCATTGCGTCGTGCTCGTTCAGCAGCGCCGATGAAGCCTGCGCCACGGTCGGCGACACGAAAGCCAATTGGAACCGCAAGCCTGAAGCGCCGCAGTACGTGTATGCCGACAAGCCCTTGCCGAAGCTGGATGGCGAGATCGACGCGTCGGACGATACCGAATGGGTGCAGGCCTGCCTGACGGACCCCGCGTATCCGCCCGCGCAATAGTTCAACGGGTAGCGGGCTGAATTAAGGCTCATGCCCGCCGATATTTAGGCTGATCAGCAAAACTTTCTGTTTCCAGCGGGCAGAGGCTTCATCGCGTCTTAAAATCCGGCATTGCAGATTTTCGCGGCCCGCATTGATGGCCTCGAAACCGAACCGAGAGATATCGATGGATAAGCGACAAGACCTGGAACCGCTGGCGATCCAGGACGGCGCGGCGCAGGCGGGCGCAGGGCTCACAGGCCCCGCGCAGACCGGCGCAGCTCAGGCCGGCACTGCGCCTGCTACCGCGTTGCACACGGCAGGGTCGAACACGCCCGACGCCATCGCCATCGCCGACGCCGACGCCATCGCCGACGCCATCGCCATCGATATCGAAGCCGATCCCACGCTGGGCTACGCCTCGATTCAAAACGCGGTTCCCATCGTTCGCACGTTGCGCGTGACGAACCGGTCGGCGCATACCTTCGAGAATATTGAAGTCCGGCTGCGCTGCAATCCCGCCTTCGCCCTTCCTGTGACGCTGCGCTTTGACGTGCTGGTGCCAGGAGAAATCCGCAGAATTTCTCCGCTGGACCTGACGCCCGACCACGCCTACGTGGCCGACTTGCAAGAAGCCGTGCGCGCCAGCATCGACGCGGTGGTGCAGTCAGGCACGCAGGAATTGGGCCGGGCATCGCAAGCGATTTCCGTGCTGGCGTATGACCAATGGGCCGGCACGCGTGCCTTGCCGGAATTGTTGGCCGCGTTTTCCATGCCGAACAATCCGGCTGTGGATGTGCTGATCGGCAAGGCGTCCAAGCTGCTGCGCGCGCAGCACGCCGATCTGCAAATGAACGGCTACCAGTCCAAAAGCCGCGATGTGGTGTGGAAGCAGGTGTCCGCCATCTACAGCACGCTGGCCGCAGAATCGCTGCATTACGCCGAACCGCCCGCGTCGTTTGGGGTGGACGGCCAGAAGATTCGCACGCCGGATCGCATCATGGACGCCCGGGTGGCGACGTGCCTGGATCTGGCGATGCTGTTCTCGTCCTGCCTGGAGCAGGCGGGCTTGCGCCCGGTCATTCTGATGAAGGACGGGCACGCCTGGGTAGGCGTGTGGCTGCATCAGGCCTGTTTTGCTGACCCGTTGACGGACGACGTGCAAGCCGTCAGAAAGCGCGTGGACAGCGGCGAATTCCTGGTGTTTGAAACCACCGGCATCGCGCAGCATCCGAACTTTCGCCCGTCGTTGCGGCGCGCATTGGAGCAGGGCGCAGCCCATCTGCGCGAAGAGAACACCTTCCGCTACGCCATCGATGTGCATCGCGCGCGGGAATTGCAGATCAAGCCGCTGCCGTCGCGTGTGGTCTCGGTGGCGCCCACGGATGCGGATGACGCCGAACGCCCCGCCGCCATCGAACCCACGCCCGACCTGCCGCCGCTGGACCCGGAATTCGTGATCAGCCTGGAGCCCGCCGACGACACGCCGGAAGGCCGGCTGGCCAAGTGGAAGTCGCGCCTGCTCGACCTGACGCTGCGCAACCGTCTGCTGAACTTCAAGCTGACCAAGTCCACCTTGCCGCTTGTGGTGCCGGATCTGGCCCAGCTGGAAGACGCCATTGTCGACGGCAGCGAATTCCGCATCCGTCCGTTGCCTGCCGCACTGATGGATGGCAGCGACCCGCGCGTGGCCGATGTGCATGTCAGCCGAGGCGGCCGCGCGCCGCTGGATGACATGGCGCTGGACGCGTTGGGCAACAAGGAACTGATTGCGCGCGTCACCCAAGAGGCGCTGGACGCCAACCTGCTGACCATCTTCGGCGCAGCGCGCACCGGGCTGGAAGAGGGCGGCGCGAACACGTTGTACCTGGCGATGGGCATGCTTCGCTGGACCGAAAGCCCCGGCGCGGAAAGCGCGCATCTGGCGCCGCTGATCCTGGTGCCGGTGTCGTTGCAACGGCAGTCGGTGCGCAGCGGTTTCCGGCTGGTGCGCCACGACGACGAGACCATCATCAACCCCACGTTGCTGCAGATGCTGCGCAACAACTACGAGCTGCGCATTCCGGGCCTGGACATCCTGCCCGCTGATGACAAGGGCGTCGATGTGGCTCGTGTGTTGCAGGCGTTCCGGCTGGCCGTGCGGGAAATCGCGGGCTGGGAGGTGCTGGAACAGGTGCACTTGGGGATCTTCTCGTTCACCAAGTACCTGATGTGGAAAGACCTGCAAGACCGTACCGAGCAGCTGAAAGCCAACCGCGTCGTCAAGCATCTGATTGACCACCCGGGGCAGGCGTTTGCAAAAGAACCCTTCGATCAACGCTTTGACCGCCTGGACGAAAGCTACAAACCCGAAGACCTGCTGACGCCGCTGCTGTCTGATTCCTCGCAGCTGAAGGCGATCTGCGCGGTGGACGCGGGACGCGACCTGGTGCTGGAAGGGCCGCCGGGTACGGGCAAGAGCCAGACCATCACGAACCTGATTGCGCATCTGCTCGCGCGCGGCAAGACGGTGTTGTTCGTCTCGGAAAAGATGGCCGCGCTGGAAGTCGTGCACCGCCGTCTTGCCAATATCGGCCTGGGCCCGTTCTGCCTGGAACTGCATTCGTCCAAGGCGCGTAAATCCGAGGTGCTGCAACAGCTGGGCCGCGCGCTGGACCATAGCGGCCAGCGCACAAGCGACGATTGGGCGCGCGAAGCCGAACGCCTGACGGTGCTGCGCCAGGACTTGAACGGGCTGGTCGACGCGTTGCATCACACGCATTCCAATGGCCTGACGGTGTATGACGCCATTGGCACCTGCATTCAGAACGCGGGCAAGGAGCCGTCGCCCATGTTCTGGGCGGATGCGCACGCGCACCAATACAAAGACCTTGCGCAACTGCGCGAGACGGCGCGCCGCATGTCGACCTTGTCCAAAGAACTTGGCGTGCTGCATGGCCATCCGCTGGCGCATATCGGCATGGCCGAATGGAGCCCCAGCTGGCAAGACGCGCTGCTGGCCGCGGCGCAGGCGCTGGAGCAGGCGGTGGCAGGCTTTCAGGCGCAGGCCGTGGCGGCGGGCGACGGCGTCGGCGTGCCGGCGCAAGGGTTGAGCCTGGATGCCTACGCCCATCTGGATCAGTTGATCGACGTGCTGCTCGCAGCGCCGCAAGTGCCTGCGGGCCTGGCCACGCAGGCGCACGACCCGGCGGCGCGCTTTCAAGTGCAGGCGCTGGCTCGCCACGGTCTGGCGCGCAACGCCCATTGGGCGCAGGTGGGGGCGCAATGGAACGCGCAACTGGCCGAGCTTGATGCCAATACGCTGAAAGCCGAGTGGCTGTCGGCATGTTCGGCATGGTGGCCGAAGTCCGTCTTCGCCAAGGGCGGCATCCGCAAGCGTCTGGCGATCTATCGCACGGATGGCCAGCGGCCGGATGAGGTGTCAATTACCGCCATGCTGGCGCCGCTGGCGCTGGTGAATATCGAAGACCGCGAACTGGCCGTCTTGAAGGCGGACGCGCAGCGCTTGCTGCAAGACAGCTACACAGGCTTGTCCACTGATTGGGAACAGGTGCAGCGGCATGAACAATGGGCTGAGCGCTTCGCCGATGCCGTCACGCGGGTTGCGGGCGACCCCTTGACGGCGGCGGCCCTGCGCACCCGCCTGCAAGCGTTGGTGGGCGAAAACCGCGCCTTCCTGCAACCGGGTTCGCCGCTGGGCAAATCGTTGCTGGCCTATCGGGATGCATGGCGCGCCCTGCAAGACCGACTGGCGGAAGTGAATGCGCTGGCCAAACCCAACGAAGCACTGGCGGGCGCATCGGATGCCAACGGCGCGCTGGAACGCATTCAGGGCGTGCTGGCGGGCTGGCGTCATAACAAGCAGTTCTTGATGCCGTGGTGCGTGTGGCGTCAGGCGCGCGAACAGGCCACTGCGTCGCAACTGCAAGGCCTGGTTGCTTTCCTGGAGCAGGGCCGCGTGCCCTTGGAACAGGTCGAAGCGCATTTTGAATTCAGTTATCGCAACTGGTGGGTGAAGAAAGTCATCGACCATTCGCCCGTGTTGCGCGCGTTTTCCAGTGCCGACCACGAGCGCAAGATCCGCGAATTCCGCGATGCCGACGACCGCTTCCAGAAGCTGACGTCTGCCTACATTGCCGCCGTGCTGGCCGGCAAAGTGCCCGATGGCAACGGTGTTCTGGTCAGCCCGGATAGCGAGCTGGGCTTGCTGCGCCGCGAACTGCAAAAGAAGACGCGCCACGTTCCCGTGCGCCAATTGATGCAGCGCTTGCCGTCGCTGCTGCCCAAGCTCAAGCCTTGCCTGCTGATGTCGCCATTGTCGGTGGCGCAGTATCTGGACGCCGGCCATTCACAGTTTGATGTGGTGGTCTTTGACGAAGCGTCGCAGATTCCGGTGTGGGATTCGGTGGGGGCCATTGCGCGCGGCCAGCAAGTGGTGGTGGTGGGCGACACCAAGCAGCTGCCGCCCACAAGCTTCTTCAGCAAGTCCACGCCGGAAGAGGATGGCACGGGCGATGATGGCCAGGTCGAAGACCTGGAGAGCATTCTGGACGAGTGTCTGGGCGCCGACATGAACCGGCTGCGCTTGCAGTGGCACTACCGCAGCAAGCACGAAAGCCTGATCACGTTCAGCAACGTCACGTATTACGACTCGCAGCTGATCACCTTCCCGTCGCCCGTCACCGATGACGTGGCCGTGCGGCTGGAGAAGGTTGCGGGCATCTACGACCGGGGCGGCAGCCGTACCAATCGCCGCGAAGCTGAAGCCATCGTGCAAGGCATCGAACAGCATTATCTGGACAAGGCCCGCCGCCGCCAGACATTGGGCGTGGTGACGTTCAACCAGCCGCAGCAATCCCTGATCGAAACCCTGCTGGACGCCCGCCGCCGCGCCAACGCCGAACTCGACAAGGCGATCTCGGCGCAGTCGCGTGAACCGCTGTTCATCAAGAATCTTGAGAACGTGCAGGGCGACGAGCGCGACGTGATTTATTTCTCGATCACGTTTGGCCCGGATTCCGCCGGAAAGATGACGATGAATTTCGGGCCGCTGAACGGCGAAGGCGGACACCGCCGCCTGAACGTGGCGATTTCCCGCGCGCGCGAAGGCGTGGTCATCTACAGCACGTTGATGCCGGAACAGATCGATTTGTCACGCGTTCGGGCCACCGGCGTGCGCGATTTGAAGCACTACCTGGAGTTTGCGCTGAAAGGGCCGCGCGCCTTGGTGGAACAATCGCTGCCGACCGGCCGCGAGCCGGACAGCCCCTTCGAAACGCAAGTCATCAAGGTGCTGCGCAATCATGGCTGGGTGGTGCATCCGCAAGTGGGCTGCTCTGGCTACCGCATCGACATGGGCGTGGTGGACCCGCGCGCGCCAGGCCGCTATCTGATGGGCATCGAGTGCGACGGCCGCGCGTATCACTCGGGCGCCACCGCGCGCGATCGCGACCGCTTGCGTCAGGTCGTGCTTGAAGGGCTGGGCTGGCGGCTGCATCGGGTGTGGTCCACCGACTGGTGGATCAACCCCGAACGTGAAGTGGAGAAGATTCTGGCCCAATTGAATGCGGAGCTGGAACGCAAGGTCGAAGACGAGCCCGAGGGGGAAGCCGCGGAGGCCGAGGCCGAAGCCGCTGTTGGGTCCGTCGTTGGGTCCGCTGTTGAATCCGCTGTTGAATCCGCGGGCGCGCGGGAGTTTGTGATCACGACGGAAGAAGGCGAAGCTGCGTGGGCATCGGCGGACAGCGCGACGGGCAGCGTATCCACGGGTGGCGTCGCGACCTATCAACTGGCCGACCTGAGCGCTGCCGGCGGTGATTCAGACGCCTTCTACAGCCGCACCAACAACGCGCAATTGGCGGAACAATTACGGCTGGTCATCGACACGGAAGGCCCCATCGCCGAGACCGTGCTGCACCGTAAAGTCGCCCGTGCCTGGGGCCTGGAACGCACCGGCGTCCGGATCGTTGAACGGTTGCGGACGTTGACGCCGATGGACGTGGGTCAGACGGACGAAGGCGACGCCACGTTCTATTGGCCCGCTGGCGTCGCGCCCGAAACCTGGAACGGGTTCCGCGGCGCAAGCGACGACGACGCCACCCGCCGCCGCGTGGATGATGTGTGTATTCAGGAACTGGCAAACGGCGTGCTGCACGTGCTGTCCATGACGGGCAACGCGCCGAAAGCGGATGTGATCAAGTCGGTGTGCCGGATGTTAGGCATGTCGCGCACGTTGGCGGATGCAGAAGCACGCATCGCACACGCGATAGCCGCGCTGGCGCAGCGCGGCGTGGTGCGGGAAGAGATGGGGATGTTGCGGGTGGGGTAGGTGGCCGGGCGGGGCGTTACGGCGCTGATGTGTTGGCTGGTAAGTTGTGTCATTGGGAGTTCTGGTGCAACCTCCAGCGCCGATACGTTCATGCATATAGGTGTTTAAGTGCGCTACCTATAAGCAGCGCCAATACCGAAACAGCCATCCCGCCGTAAGCGAGGTAAAGCGGAATTTTTATATCGGAAGGTATGGTGCGAACATCATTTTCACCAAAAATATGATGAACATTATTGATTGGCCAAAACGTCGCTTTGTGAAGAACTAGCCATATCAGGAGCGTGGTGGAAATGGCCAATTTTTCGTAGAGCGTCAGTTGAGATCTGGTCCTGCCATTCGCCATGGGGTGGCTTGTCAACCGGATGGCGTCGTCTAGTTTGAAGTAGTAGAAATACGCTGCAGAGGAAATATAAACGACGAACGCCAAGACAAAGACCAGTCCTGCAATGGCGCCGATATGTTGTCCGCTTAGTTCTGTCATTCGAAAATCAGCTCGTATCCCGTTGTGCTCAAGTCAGCGCCGAGCGACTTACCGAGAGCGGCGCTTTCGTTCCCTGCCCATATGGACGCGCCGATGACGCCCGCCGCGCATATCAAACCGGGGGCGCCTCCTGCCGGAACGAGCATAGCGCAGAAAGCAACGCCTCCCGACGCCGCCATTGATTCACCTGCAATGTTGGCAGCTAGCCCTAGCGTTTCTCGTGAGCTCGCGACCACGCATTCTTTTTGGCTTGTGTCCTCTGCCGCGCAGACCTCATATACATCTTGCCCTGCCTTGCCAACGCTGAAGGCTAGCGCCAGTTTTGCAGCTCTTGATTCATATTTTTGAAACCAGTCATATATTTGCTGCTGATATCGCACATAGATGGGGGTGCCGCCTGAGCGCCAGATATGTGTAACGGACTTGCTCGATAGATTCAGCGCCGCGGACAACTTTATTTGATCGGGGATGCCGGCTCGAGCCAGCAACATCCGTTTGAACTTGGTATCAATGTCCGCAAGAATCGCTGCCCGTTCAGCGCGAAACTGAGCGTCTCTGAGATTTCCTGACCGTGCAAGCGCTTGCTGAGCCGCGTCTTCAAGACGATCCAGCGCAGACTTAATGCCCTGTCCATACGATTTCAAGAACGTGCCTGTGGCTCCCACGACGTTATCGCCATTTTGTCCGATCGCGTAGGCAAGAAGATCCCAGTTGTCGAACATGGTTTGCACATGATGAACCGCGAGTTTTGTTCGTAGCGATTCAACCTCTTTGACTGAGTGGATCAGCTTCATTGATTCGGCAGTGTAGTTCTCATTCTCGTAATCGCTCGAGACGAGAATAATGCTGCCGTATTGCGCATATTTTCCGAGATGGTCGTTCAATTTTATGAAGCGTTTCACATGTTCGGGGCTGCGGTCCGCAAGTAACTCTGCCGCCAAACGTCCAATGCCAATAGGTTGGCGACGATCTTGGATGTAAAAAGAAACCTGTGCCATACCGTACACAAGTTGCTTGGTCGGTTCTTCTGGCCGTTCCGTTGGAGGTTGCTCGCTTTTTTCTGGCGGTGAGGACATACCGGAGCCATACTCCTCTAGCCAAAATTGCTGACTAGCGAGCAAAACTGCGCCACAAGATGTGCGCATCCCGTCCAGCGCTAGTTCTCGATCGCTGCCGCAGGAGAGGGAACCCTCCACAGTTTTCGTGGTCGTGGATTGGATTATCAGCAGGACGTTAACGTGTCAGACTGTAATAGTGCGATGACAGGGCGGGGCTGAATATTTCCATGCTTTGGTCCATCCACCTCCTTACGAAACTCGCTCACCACACTCGTATATGGACAATCTGCGGCCCTACCATCCAGCAAGATTTTGAAACCCTCTGATCGGCTGCTGGCCTGATCCGTCCATTCCACGGACGTAGAATGCCGCTTTTGATCAGTGCCATACGGCTCATAGGAACGAACGATGAAAAAAATAATCCTACTGGCGTCCGCATGCGCCGCGCTGCTTCAGGCTTGCGCGCAGGTTTCCTCTCCCAGCGAAGGATCGTCCTCTATGCCCACTACTACCGCGACGTCGCCCGCCAGCGCTTTGACCTTGCCCGCCTATTACTGGCGTCTGGTATCTGCCACCGATGCGTCGGGCAAGTCGATTCCGGCGTTGCAGCCGGGTGTTGAGCATCAGCTGCGTTTGGCCTTTACGAAGGATGCGTTGAATATTCGTGGCGGTTGCAACACGCAGTTTGGCGGTTATCGCTATCAGAATGGCGTGCTGCAAGTGGCAAATCTGGCGTCCACGATGAAGGCTTGCGAGCAGAGCTTGATGCAGCTGGATGCCGAGATCAACGAGCGTCTGAAAGGCGATCTGCGCGCCACGCTGTCAGGCGATACGCATGAACCCGCGCTGGAGCTGGCGGCCAAGGACGGCACGGTGCTGAAGTTCGTGGGTGAGCCCACGCCGGAAACGCTGTACGGCAGCGCCGGTGAAATCATGTTCCTGGAAGTGGCTGCGAAGAAAGCGGAATGCAGTCATCCGATGATTCCCAATTACCAATGCCTGATGGTGCGCGAGCGCCGTTATAACGAGGCGGGCGTGCAGCAGCCGGCGCAAGATAAATGGCATCCGCTGTATCAGTCCATCGAAGGGTTCGAGCACCAGGACGGCGTGCGCACCGTGTTGCGCGTGAAGCGTTACGACTGGAAGAATCCGCCTGCGGATGCGCCGTCCAAGGTGTATGTGCTGGATATGGTGGTGGAGCAGGACGCGTCGAAGAAGTAATTCAACACCGCTGATTGAAAATGCCGGGCTGCTTATCGCAGCCCGGCATTTTTTTGATGCGCCGTCTTCAGTTGCCGGACGGCCGCAGTGTCAGCGTGTCTGAGCGTTCGCTGTCCACCTTGGCGCGGCTGAACGCCATGGGGAAGTATTCCCCGGTAGCCCAGCCCTTCAACAGGTCTTGATAATGCGGGCTGCGCGGGTCGGCGGATTGGCCCGGCACGTTCTGGATGCGCGAGTTGTCCCAGTCCGACACATCAATCACCTGGCGATACGACGAGCCACTGATCTGACGGAAATCGCTCTTGCGGAACGTGCCGCGATGCACGGTGTCGTTGTCGCCACCCACCGGATAGCGCGGCGTGCCGTAGGCTTTCGCGGTGTCCGGCGGCAGCAGGCTGGCCAGGCTGTGTTCGAACTGAATGTGATGCAGCTTGCCCCATTGCCATTGGGTGGCGTCCGTTCCCAGCTTGGCGCGCAGTTTCTGCGTGCCGTCCGCGAGCGCTTGCAGCAGCAAAGCGTCTCGTCCCTGTTCCGGCCGGGGGCCGAAGGCGGCATCGGGTGTGGCAAGTTTTTCAAGCGTCTTGCGGGTGGACAGCTCGCCGAATGCCGCGCGCCCGTTTGCCGGGATGTAGAGATCCGACACACGCTTGACGACCTCGGGCAGCCAGAATGCGTAGACCGACGCGGCGCGCGAATCGGTGTTCATCCGGTAGTCCCAGTCTTTCAGCAGGCCCAAGGCTTCGTTCAAACCCGGGTCGGCGGCATTCAGGGACTTGGCGTAGCCGCCCAATGTGCGCGCAGGAATCGACAGGTTGTCGTATTGCAAGTCTTGCGACTGCTGCACCGTCAGGCCCTTGCCTTCAGCCACCACTTCGCGGATGCGTTGCACGCGGTACGGTTCGGCCCAGGTGCGTGCAGACATGTCCTTGTATGGAAAGTCGGCAGGCAGGTTGTATTCGTTGGCGGTGGCGACATAGCCTTCGGGCGGGTTGTACACCCGTGGCAATGCGCGGCCGTCCAGGAAGCCGCGCCATTCGTAATCACCGTTGCCTGGCACGGGTAGCATGCCCGACCAGTCGCCGCGCGGACGAATCGGCGCGATGCTGCCGCCGAACCAGCCGATGTTGCCGTCCACGTCGGCGTACACCATGTTTTCGCTGGGCGTGTAGTGCTTTTCCATGCCGGCCACGAACTCGTTCCAGTTTTGCGCCTGGTTCAACCGCAGGCTGGCCAGGTAGGCGGCGGTGCCGGGAAATTCCAGGTACGCCGCGCGCAATGCGTAGGCCTTGTGACGTACCGGGTCTTCATGAATCACCGGGCCATGGCGCGTGAATTTCAATTCGCGCACGGCGGCGGTGGCGCCGCGTACGGGAATCGATTCACTGGTCTGGCGCATTTTTTCCCAGCCGCCCTGGTAGCGGTATTCATTGGGGTTGGCCGGGTTGGTGTCATAGACGTAAAGGTCTTCTTCGTCGCCGAAGGCAAAGATCGTCAGGCCGAAGGCGATGCGGTCGTTGTGCCCCATGGACACGCCGGGCAACGCGGGTTCGCCTGCGCCGATGACGTTCCAGCCCGGTGCGTTCAGATGAACCATGTAGCGCAAGGACGGCATGGTGATGGAGCGGTGCGGATCACCGGCCAGTATGGGCTTGCCGGTGGCGGTGTGTTGGCCGCCTATCGTCCAGTTGTTGCTTTCATAGCGGGTCGCCATGGGATCGAAGTTCGGGTCCAGCGACGCCATACGGCCTTCTGATAATGCGCTGGCCAGCGCCTCGCGCTGATCGGCCGCAAGCGGGCTGCGCGGGAAGTCGGCCGCAACGAATTTCTGGCCATCGCGCGCCAGCGTGTAATTGGCCAACACGGTCTTGTCGATCTGGCGCACGTCCAGGCCGGCCGGCACTTGCAAGGCCAAGGGCGGCTCGAATGTGCTCAAGCCTTGTACGGCGTTCAAGCCCAGGCTGGCCACCTGCTGCGCGATTTTGACTTCTTCGTTGACGTTACGCGTCAGTGCATAGATGCGGATGAGCGACGTCTCCGGGCTCCAATAGCCCGGCTCCGTGCCAGTCAGTTTGAATTCGGGAGGCAGTTGCTCGGGGTTCGCTTTGACCCAATTCACATAAGCGTTGATGCCGGCTGCGAACGACGTCAGGATGGCGCGGCCTTCGGGGTGGTAGCTGGCGAACTCGGCCTGCATGTCGCCCCGGAACAGGAACAGCCGCGCGGCGCGGTCTTGTTCGATGAAGCGCGGGCCGAATTGCTCGGCCATCTTGCCTTCGCCTTGCCGGCGCCACAGATCCAGTTGCCACAAGCGGTCGCGCGCTGCGCTGAAGCCCTGGGCAAAGAACAGATCATTCTGGTTCTGCGCATAAATGTGCGACACGCCGTGCTTGTCGCGCACGATCTCCACGGGCTGGGTCAGCCCCGCCATGTTGATGGTGTCTTTCTTGCCTCCGGGCGCGGCGCACCCCGCCGTCAAGGCAATCAGCCCGCTCGCCAGCAATGCGGCGATCCTGCGATTGATTAAACGCATGGCTCCTCCTCCGATTTGTTGCTTTTTTATCTGCCTGCAGACCCCGAGGCCTCATGCCGCCGGGTGTGTCCCCAAGCAACTCATACAACTAAATCAGTTGCGGCGTGACAGGTGTTTTATTTGTTGAGATTTGGGATGGCTTGTAACGCGGGCAGGGGGTGAGCATTTTGGCGCGGGATCAAGCGGGCGCCAGTCTTCCCGAACCATTGATGGGTCAATGAACTGGCCCTAGTCGGAATTCAATGGATACATGTAGGGGCGCGTGGCCTTGCCGCTTGATGCCTTGGAGTGGCACTTTGCCGTGGCCATTCATCAACAGCTGGCGCGGCATTTCAGGCTTCAAACTCAAATTTAATGACGGGCGCGTCACTTGGTCCGATATTGCGGGGCGGCAGGACAAATTCGCACCGATCGCTGCCCATAATGGCCTCACTAAAAAGCCAAGCCGGCACGAGCCGGAGGCAAGGAGACCTGATGCAGCCGAACTTCCTGTTGTTCATCATGGATCAACAGCGCGCGGATCACGTGGGCAGCTATGGCAACGCCATGCTGCGCACGCCAGCGCTGGACGCCTTGGCGGCGCAAGGGTGGTCTGCTGACCGCTTCTACGTGGGCTCGCCGATCTGCATGCCCAACCGCGCCACGTTGATGACCGGCCGCATGCCGTCTGTGCATGGGGTGCGGCATAACGGCATTCCGCTGTCGCAGCGCGCCACCACGTTCGTTGAACGTCTTCGCGGCGCGGGGTATGCCACGGCATTGATCGGCAAGTCGCATTTGCAGAACATGACGGGCAAGGGGCCGCTATGGCCGCCGCCGCCGTCGTCGGGCAGCATTCCCTCCCACGGTGAAGCCTGGGCGGCCGAACCCGGCAATTACGATCAGGAGTGGGGGCCGCTCTGGCGGTCGGACCCTGGCCACGATCTGGATACGCCTTTCTACGGTTTCGACCGCGTGGCGTTGGCGGTGGATCATGGCGATCAGGTCTGGGGCCATTACGGGCGCTGGCTTGCGCGCGAGCATCCCGAAGCGCGGCGGCGTTGGGGTCCCGAGCACGCGCTGCCTGCGCCTGACTTCGTATTGACCCAGCATCAGCAAGCGTGGCGGACGCGGGTGCCCGAGGAGTGTTCCACCACCGCCTACATCGGCGATCAGACCATCGCGCAACTGCGCGAGCATGCGGCAAGCGGCGCGCCGTTCTTCCTACAGTGCTCCTTTCCCGACCCGCACCATCCCTACACGCCGCATGGGAAGTACTGGGACATGTACCGGCCGGAAGACGTCGCGCTGCCGGCCTCATTTCACGCGAGCGCGGCTGCCGGCCACGCGCCGCCTCCGCATGTGGCCTGGCTGTATCAGCAGCGCGATCAGGGCAAAGCGGTCAAACATACGCCGGCCGTGTTCGCCTGCACGGAACGCGAAGCGCGGGAAGCCATCGCGTTGAACTACGGTTCCATCAGCCATATCGACGCCACGATCGGCCGCGTCATGCAGACGTTGCGCGACACAGGGCTGGATGACAACACCGTCGTCATCTTCACCAGTGACCACGGCGACTACTTCGGCGATCACCAGTTGCTGTTCAAGGGGCCTATCCACTATCAAGGCCTGATCCGCACGCCCTTCATCTGGCGCGACCCGCAATCCAAGCCCGCCGCCGCGCGCAGTCAGGCGTTGTGCTCTACCGCCGATATCGCCGCAACCATTCTGGCGCGAGCAGAACTGCCTGAATACAACGGCATGCAGGGCATGTCGTTGTTGCCGCTGATGTCAGGCGCCGTCGACACCGTACGCGATGCGGTGCTGATTGAAGAAGAAAGCCAACGCACGATGTTCGGTTTTCCCAGCCGCACGCGCATGCGAACGCTGCAAACGTCGCGCCATCGTTTAAGCGTCTACGCGGACGCAGGCTGGGGCGAACTCTATGACTTGCAGGAAGACCCCGACGAATTGCGCAACCTATGGGATGCGCCGGCCGCCGCCGCCACACGGGGCGAACTGTTGTTCGCGTTGTCGAAGGCCATGATCCGTCACGCGGAAACGAGCCCCCATCCCACCGCTATTGCCTGATGGCACCGCCCAGGCCGCGGCTTGCGTGCGGCCGACACCCCGGAGAGAAAAATGTTCAAGCCTTCGCTATTCTGCATGGCGCTGTTTTGCATGCCGCTGATTGGGCCGGGCGCGTCTGCCGCCTCGCCGGCCGATTATCCGAATCGTCCTATCCGGCTCATCGTTAACTTTTCGCCTGCCGGTCCACTGGATATTGGCGCCCGCGCCATTGCGATGGCCGCCAGTGAATTGCTGGGCCAGACAATCATCGTTGAAAATCGTCCCGGCGCCTCGGGCAATATTGGCGCAAAGGCCGTCGCCAAGGCCGAGCCTGACGGCTACACGTTGCTCATGACGCTGGATACCTTGGTGACTGTCAACCCGCACGTCTTCAAAGACCTGGCCGAAGAGGTAACCCGGTACCTGGAGCCGCTAAGCGTCGCCGGCAGTTTTGGTCTGGCGCTGACGGTGCGCGCCGACCTGGGCGTGGCGACATTTGAGGATTTTGTCCGATACGCCAAGGCGAACGCCGTGACCTATTCATCGGCGGGCTACGGTAGCCCGGGCAATCTCGCTTTTGAAAAACTGAACCTGGCGCTTGGCTTGGACGTCGCGCACGCGCCTTTCCGTGGCAGCGCGGGCGCCGTCAATGCCTTGCTTGGCAATCAAATCCAGGCAGGGTTTCTGGCCGCCTCAGCCGTGCAGCCGCACGTGCGAGCGGGAACGATGCGCGCGCTGGCGATCTCGTCACGCGAGCCGGACCCGGATCTTCCCGGTGTGCCCGCCATGGCGAATCTGGGCATGGCGCCGTTAAAGGATTTTGAAGCGGCCTTCGCCTTTCTGATCATGGCGCCCAAGGGCCTGCCGCCCCACATCGCGCAAAAATGGGATGAGACCTTGGCAGCGGTGTACGCGCGGCCAGCGTTCCAGAAGAGCATCTCCAGCTTGGGGATGCGCGCGCCGTTTGCGGGGCGCGTGGAAGCAAAAAAGTGGGTGGAAACACGAGCCGGAAGCTGGGGAGAGGTGATCGCAAAGGCAGGGATTAAAGGGGAGTAGGGCCGCAGGGTTGTTTGCAGGTCAGGCTGTGCTGCAATTTTGCGAGTAGCTAGCGTCACATTAACGTCCGCTAAGGGGCGGGCTGTGTAGGGCGAGACTGATTTTGGAGTCGGGGTTTTCTCGGGGGGCTGAAGGTAAACTCTTCGAAAAGTGGAATCGCAAACGTTGCCTGCCAGCAATGATCCACGCCAACCTGATTGCGTCATCAAAATCATCATGCCCATCGCCGACCTTGCCGCCGCGCTTTCCTCGCCCGTTCATTCCCCCGACGACCTGGATTCCCTGGAGCAGTTCTTCAACCGCCCCGAGGTCCGCGCCTTCTACCTGGAATCCCAGGACGACGCGCACACCTCGGCCAACCTTCAGGCTTGCGCCGCGCTGCTGCCCGATCTGCACCCCAGCCGTGCCTCGGCGCTGGCGTTGATGTGCGGCTCGCTGGTGGAAGACGACGCAGATCCGACCATTCTCTTTCCGACACTGCAAACGTTGCTTAAGCAATGGCTGCAAACGCTGCGGCCCTACTGCGCGCAAGAAGTCGAGGAAGACGATGAAGAGGTCGAGGCCGTGGATCGTCAAGCGTGGGCTGATGCTCAGGCCAGGCTCGCCGCCGTGCCGGAAGAGAAGCGCTGGGAAGTGGAGTCGTTGCAAGAAGCCGTGGACGTGCTGGTGCTGCCGATGATGACCATGCTGATGCGCAGCCAGCGCAATCACCAGGCTTTTATCGCAGACCGGGATTTGATGGCGCTGCTGCACCCGATGGCGACGAACAACGACAGCTTGCCGTTCGAGCAGCTGCATTATCTGTGGATGGCGTCGCAGGTCAGTTACGAGGATGAATTGATCGTGGTGTTGCCCACTTCAAAGACGGGTTTCGTGGCGCAGGCGCATGCCATCAACAACACCTTCCATGCGTTCACCTTATTGCAGATCTTGATTGGCGAGCATGCGCAAGCGTTGGGCGTAAAGCGCGAGATTCCCGCGCGTCAGCCGGACATGGACCGGGACACCGCCGACTTCCAATGGCTGCAAGCCGGCGCTTTCACCAACGGCGAACTGACCCAGCCGATGCTGTGGGCCTGGGGCGAAGCCGCGTTGCGCCACAACATGGCCAGGCACGGCAAGCGGGTCCTGATTGCATTGGAAACGGACGAAGGCACGACGCGAAACTGGTCGGGATTCAACGGCATCATTCACGATGCGCAGGAACCGTCGATGACCTTCAAGCGTTATCTGACGGCGGAAGAAGTGGCGTCTTACCTTGCTTGAGCATCTTGGTGGCACATACGCTGCGTCAAGGCGCCCGCCGAATGTGGCGAGTGAGACTTCCCGGTGTCAGACTGCAATTTCGCGGAGCCCGTAACTGCGCTTCGCGGTGTCAGGCTACGTAATTGCAGTCTGACACCACTGCTCCGACCCCACTGCTCAGCACTGCTCCGTAATTGCAGTCTGATTGCTTACCTGACTGGAGACCCCCATGCAGACCAACGAAATTCATCGCGGGCGGCTGATCGACCACATTCAACTCGTGGTGCGCGATCTGCCCGCCAGCCAACGGTTTTACCAAGCGGTGTTTGACGCGCTGAAGGTGCCCATGGGCGGCACCGCGGAGGATTATTTCTGGGCCGATGAACTGTTTGTGTCGACGGCGTCGAGCAAGGCGGCATCCGGCGAATTGACGGGACGTCATCATCTGGCGTTTCAGGCCGAAGACCAGGCGATGGTGGATGCGTTCTACCAGGCGGCGCTGGCGAACGGCGGCAAGGACAACGGCGCGCCGGGTTTTCGGGACTATCACCCGGGGTATTACGGCGCGTTTGTGCTGGACCCGGATGGCAACAATATCGAAGCGGTGTTCCACGGCGAGGCGCAGCGCAGTGCACCGTCGGTCAAGGTGACCTTCTAGACAGCTTTGGCGTATCGCTGCTGCTGCTGCTGCTGCTGCTGCTTCTGCTGCTGCCGGCAGCATCGGACGCAACCTCGGGACGCGCGGAAATTCTGCGATTTCCACTTCGTCCCGATTCAAGGCTGCTACATGTCATGCCTGCATCACCACTTGCCTTGGTTCTGTGATTGCGTCTGCATCGGCGGCGCAGCGCTGCCGGGCCGCACCGTGTCCATGTACTTTCGATAATTGGCGATGTACTCCGGGCTGGTGATGTCGGGCGAATTGTCGCTGCTCCAGCTGCGTTCGACGCCTGATTGCTTCCACGCAGCCAGGTCGCGCATGACTTCGTCGCGGCTCAGGGGAATGTTGGGTTCCGGCACGGCGGTGGTCGGGGCAACCGCGGTTTGTGCGAGTGCGCTGCCGGAGAGCAGGGCGGCGGCAAGCGCAATGGGCACGAGACCGCGCCACGTTAGGACTGTCTTCATGAGGAACTCCTTGATGACGAGAGTGACCCCTCCCTCTCATGGCTTCGGCCTCATGGTAGGGCCGCATGGGTGGATGCCGCATACCCCAAATTGGGTACGCCTCTGCCATCGCCGGATGGTGTCCGGCGCGCGCTTACAGCAAGGAGGCCAGCCGGACGAGCTCTGATTGGCGGTGGCATTCCATCTTGCTGAGCAAGGACGCTACCTGCTTGCGCACGGTCAGCACTGATGCCTGGCGCAACGTCGCCACTTCTTCCACGCTATGACCGGCGGCCAGGCCCGCCAGCACGGCGGCTTCGGCGCGAGTAATGGCGAAGACGGCTTCCAGCTTGCCCACGTCGGGCATGGCGAACGCGCTTTTACGGCGCATGCGCACGAGCATCATGCGTCCTCCGGCGGGGCTGAGCGTCTCGGGCGCCGGGCTGATGTCGATCCAGAACACCTCGCCCCAGCTGGCGGTGGTGGCAAGGGACCGCATCTGGCGGTCGCGGCCGATGGCGGCGCAATAGCCTTCGAATAAGCGCTGTAACTTGGCATTGGCATGGCGCAGCTTGCCGCCCCGCACGGTCCAGCCGTGGCCATCGTCCAGGTAGCGCAGCGCCAGCGCCGACATTTTATTGACCAGGAATTCCTTGCTGATCAGCATCACGGCTTCGCCGACGCTTGAGAACGCGTTGTCGATGGATTGCCAGCCGACAGCAACCGCCTGTTGCCGTTGCAGCCGACGGCTGTGCCGGGTGGCGCCCCGTGCGTCCACCAGGGCGTGCGCGTTGCGCAGGATGTCTTGCCACGGCGAGGCGGGGTCGCTTAGCGGGGGGGCGCCTTCGAACGGGCGCTGTAAGGCAATCTGATGCTCGGCCATGATGTGCCTCCAACGCTGGTTCGGACGTAATCGCGGTTACGTGTCACACGTGGTAGGGAGGTCCGGCGAAAGGGGCCGGATCGGCGCTCGGCTGCTGCGGATCAGAGCGGATGGGCGCAGGCTTGCCGGCACTTGTTGGCAGCCCGTCCCCGAAGCGCAAATTATGCGCGTGAAATCGTCGTCGCGCCCTGATGCACGTGCACCGGGTTATTCCGATCAGAATCATGCGGGCGGTTACGCGCCGTCTTGTCCCAGCAAGCGCAGCAATCGCGCCCGGCGCTCGGGATCGGCCTTGCGGGCCTCGGCGGCCAGCTTTTTGTCTGGGCCGCATAAGCGTTCGCGTACGACCGGCGCTTCGTACTCGGGCAAACGGGCCAAGGCCTGGACCAGGCGGTCCAGCGTGGTGTCGTCGTCCAGGGCGGGTTTGCCCGGCAGTTTGAAATTGTCGGTGCAGCGGCGCACGCACGCGACGATGGTGTCGACCGACGCGGGCGTCAACCCGTGCTGCTGGATGAACAAGGGCGTGAACCGGTCTTGCGCGGACTGATGCTCGTCATCGACCAACTCCACGTAGTGCGTGACCAGCGCAAAGTGGCGGGCATCGGCCAGGCCTAACGCGAAGGTGGCATACGTGCCTGCCAGGCAGGCTTTTTCGTCATCGGCGTCGGTGTACCACTCGTACGGCTTGATCGCCGCGCGGGCGTAGGCGGCAAGTGCGTCATGCGCGTCCGGGTACTGCGCGGCGTTGGCAAAGAAGCGGTGCGTGTCGGACTTTGCCAGCCCCTTTACGGGCAGGTAATTTCTGGCCTTGCTTTTGACGCTTAATTGATAGCCCGGCGGAAATCCGGTTTGCAGCAGGCGCGTGATGAAGGCCAGAGCTTGTTGGTAGGCGGCGGCGCATTCCTGGCGGATGTGCACGGTGATGGTGGACAGCACGTCATTGGCCGCGCCGTCGAACTCGGGCGTGGATACGCGCAGATGTTCGGGCGGATGCGCGCCGCTGCCATCGGTGAGCATGCGGGCGGCGCGTTCGCTGCCCAGTTGTTGCGCCAGTTCCAGAAAGCCCAGGCCAGTGGGCCGGCTGTATCCCGGCTCGTGGCGCAGAATCAGCGTGGCGGCGTACAGCAACAGATCGACGTCGCGGTCAGCCGGGTCCAGCGTGGCGCCGGGTTTGGCGTGATAGACGTTTTGGCGGAACGCGTTCTGCTCAATGCTGAAATAGCGCGGCAGGTACTGCGTTTCAGCCCAGCTGCGCAGCGCGTGGATGATGCTGTGGCGTTGCTCGTCCAGCGTGGGTTGGCCCGCGTTCAGTTCCAGCACGCGCTGAAAGATGCGGATGAGCCAGGCGGGGTCCGGCGCGGGAAACAGCTGCTTGTCCAGCAGATGCCGCGTCAGGAAAAAAACATCCAGCTGTTGGGTGGGATGCGTGCCTTGAAAAAGGTTCTGGTCCAGATACGCCTGCACGCGCTCGCGCAGCAGCTGGCGCTTGGCCTCGTCGATGTGTTCCACCAAGGTCAGCCGCAGCCGGCCGCCCGTGGTGGGAAACTGCGCCCGGAAGCGAAACGTGTGGTTCAGCAGCACGGAACTGCCCAGCTTCGCAATCCGTTCGCGCACCGCGTCGGCCAAGGGGGGCACCAGATGCTCCTGCACCTGCTCGGGGCTGAGCGGACCATTGCGGCCTTGCGGACGCAGGCCATCTCCGCCATTCGGCGACCAATCGGGCGACAGGTCGAACACAATGCGCGAGGGATCGTATTCCAGCAGGATTTCGTCGTGGATGCCAAGTTGCAACGACGTGCGATGCGCGATGTCGTTGAGGCCTTCGCGGGCTTCCTGCTTGTTGAACCAATCGTGGATGGCAGCCAGCGATTCGTCCAGCATCTGGTGGCCGGTCTTGTGATGCAGGCCGATTGCGCCTTGTGTGTCTAGCGTCATGTTGCGTGGGCGCCGCGGCAGGCGCGAGAAGATCAATGAAGGGGAGCCATGCTACGGGGCAATGCGAGGGACGGCAATGCTACCGGGCCAACGCGATGGACGGCAATGCTACTGGGGCAAGGCGAGAGACGGCAATGCTACCGGGGCAACGCGATGGACGGCAATGCTACTGGGGTAATGCTGCCGGATCAGCGGGGCGTGCCGAGCCGCCCGGCGGCAAAATCGCCGCCCGCCACAGATCCAGGAAGTGCCGCTTCTTCAGCGGGTCCAGATACACCAGCAGCCCCACGCCCAAGGCCATGGGGCGCACGCCCGCAGCCGGCACAACTGACGCATTGACGCGGCGCATGCCGGACTGCTTGACCAACATCTCTTGCCCCCGCGGCGACAGCAGGTAATCCAGCAGCCGCGCGCCCAGGTCCGCGCGCGGGGCCTGCTTGGGGATGATCGCCGAGCGCGACAGCATCAGCGTGTAGTCCTGCGGGTAGATGATGGCCAGCGGCGCACCCTGGTCGATGCGATGCCGGGTGTAGGACTCCAGCAGGTTGTAGGCCAGCGTGACGTCGCCGCGTTCGAGCTTGTCCAGCGCGTCTTCGGTGGATTCGTGGATGGTGACGCCGTTGCGGCCGAACGCGGCCAGCAGCGCGCCCGCCATGCTGTCCAGCCGCGTGTCCTGCGTGGCGGCCAGATAGCCGATGCCGCTGCCCTGCACGTCATAGGTCGAAATACGGTTTGCCAGCGGTTGATCAGGCGCTTGCAGCAGCGACAGCAATTCGCGGCGCGTGTGCGGCACACGCGTGGCGGCGAGTTTGCCGGTGTTGTAGACCATGACGATGGGGTCTGTGCCGATGCTGAAAACCTCGTCGCGCCAATTCGCCCAGGCGGGCAGGGCGCGCGTTTCGGGTGACACATGAACGCGTGCGTAGCCGTCGTTGACGAGCTTCGTCTGCAAGTCCATGGCGCTGCTGATGATCAGGTCGGGGCCGTGCAGGGCGGTGGGGTTGGCCTTGGCGCGGTCGATCGTGTCGCCATACAGCTGCTGGGTGGATAACTCGGTGTATTCCAGCCGGACGCCGGGGTTCAATTGGCTGAAGTCTTCCAGCACGCCCTTGAACACCTGCACGCTGTTGGAGGCATGCAGGATCAGCACGTTCTTGCTATCGGCGGGGCCTAGCGTCAGGCCGCTGCCGCTGACCTCGGCGGCGTGGCTGCTGGTTGCGACTAGCAGCAGGGCGCAAGCGATAGCGCCGCGAGTGATGACGCCACGAGTGATGACGCCACGAATGCGGAGCAGGGCGTTACGCATGACGGTCATTCCGAAATTGCCCCGGCAATAGGATGACCGCATTCAGCCCGCCGCCCACACGGTTGCTCAGGCTGAGTGTGCCTTGATGGATATCGACGACGCGTTTGATGATGGACAGGCCCAGTCCGGCGCCCGGTGTGCGGGGGTTGGGGCCGCGCGCAAAGCGTTCAAAGGCCGTGTGGGCCATCGCGGGCGGGATGCCCGGCCCCTGGTCGGCGACGGTGATGCGCCAGCCCCCGTCATGGGCGTCAAGCGTGACGTCGATATGGCCGTCGTCGTTGGCGCCATGGCGCAAGGCGTTGTCGATCAGGTTCTTGAAGGCTTCGCGCAGCATCAGGCTGTCGCCCAGCACGTGGGGCGCTTGCGCGGGCGCATCTTCGGGCGAGACGGCTGGCAGATGCAGGCGCACGTCGGGTTGCGGATCGGCTTGCGGCACGGTGTCGTACACGGCCTGGCTCAGCAGCTCGGCCAGATTCACCGGTTGGAATTGTTTGACGTTGCTGCGGTGAATGACGCTGGCGTCGCTAAGCAGCTGGTTGACCAGCCGGGACAATTTCTCGGCGTTGCGCAACACGGCGACCAGGCTGCGGCGCTGTTCGGCGGCGTCGTCTTCGTCCAGCGCGACTTCCATCTGCGCGTGCAACGCCGCCAGCGGCGTGCGCAACTGATGCGCGGCTTCGGCAATGAACAGGCGCAGCGTGTCCAGGTTCTCGGACAAGCGGGCCATGAAGCCATCCAGCGAATGCACCAGCGTGTCCAGCTCTTCCGGCACGGGCGCGGCGATGGGGTGCAGGTCCGAGGCGCTACGCGTGGCCAGCTCGCGTTCGATGCGTTGGATGGGCGACAGCGACCGGCGCAGCCCCCAGTACGCCAGCGCCAGCGCGGCGGCAGCGAAGGCGATCAGCGTCAGCGTGCCTTGCCAAAGAATGCTGTCGGCCAAGGCATTGCGGGCTTCGCGAGTTTGCGCCACCTGGATGATGGCCGCTTCGGCGTTGCGGGGGCCGGCGATCTTGCGTTCCATCCACGCGATGCGGACGGGCGCGCCTTGGTAGGTGGCGGTGTAAAGCTGGGGCGTATCGGCGGCATCTGCTTGCGCGCGCGCCGGAGGCGGCAGGTCGGCATATCCGGAAATTTCTGCGCCGTCGGCGGCGGCGACGCGGTAGAACACGCGGTCGCGCGGGGCTTGTTCCAGCAGCGCCAAGGCGGCGTAGGGCATGTCCATCTGCCATTCGCCCTGCACCAGTTGCAGGCTGTCGGCCATGGACAGGACCGAGGCGCGCAGCAACTGGTCGTAGGTGGTGTCGGCCGTTTGCTGGGCGTAACCGCGCACCAGCAGAAAAATCGCGCCCAGCCCCACGGCGAACAGCGCCAGCAGCATGGTGAGCAGACGGCGGCGGACGGAGATGCGGCCCAACTGCACGGGATTAGTCCGGCGCCTTGGCCGGCGCGCCGTCGTCCGCCCGGGCATCAGCGCCGTCGTTTGCCCCGGCATCAGCGCGGGCATCAGCGCGTTCATTGGCGCGGTCGGTGGACGTCAGCAGGTAACCCGTGCCGCGCTGCGTTTCAATGCGCAGCGGCGAGCCTTCCAGCTTGCGGCGCAGCCGGGCGATGTAGACCTCGATGGCGTTGGGCGCGGCGTCGTCATCGAAGGCGAACAGCTTGTTGGCGATCTCGGTTTTGCTGACGGCCCGGTTCATGCCGGCCAGCAGGATTTCCAGCAGGCTGTATTCGCGCTTGGGCAGGTCGATGCGTTGACCCGCCAGCGACACATGCCGCGCGGCGCTGTCGATGACCAGGTCTCCAAAGCGCTGCACACCGGTGGCTTGTGCGATTGGCCGGCGCAGCAGGGCGCGGCAGCGCGCCTCAAGCTCGCGAAAGTCAAAGGGTTTGGCCAGATAGTCATCGGCGCCGGTATCCAGGGCATGGACGCGGTCTTCGATGTCAATGCGCGCAGTCAGCGCCAGCACGGGCGTCTTGCTGCCGCGATCACGCAGGCGGTGCAGGATGTCAAAGCCAGACATGCGCGGCAGCCCGATGTCCAGGATGACGAGATCAAACGTCTCGTATTGCAGCACGCCGTCGGCGCTCAGGCCGTCGTTTTGAAGGTCCACCGCGTGGCCGAGACGGCGCAGCCGGCGGACGAGGGCGTCGGCCAGATCCTCGTCGTCTTCGATTACCAGGATGCGCATCTGGCGATTGTAGCTGCGTCCAAATCTGGAAAAAACGACAGGTTCCAGACAGCTTTTATTTCTAGTCTTCGGCACCGGCCTTCCTTGCTGAAGGCGGCGCCACACATAACAACGACTAGTCGGAGATACCCCCTCATGCTACTGACCCTGCTTGGCTTCGGCATGGTGATCACGTTCATGACGCTGATCATGACCAAGCGCCTGTCGCCGTTGGTCGCCCTTATCCTTGTCCCCATTATTTTTGCGCTGCTGGGCGGCTTTGGCGCCGGCATCGACAAGATGATGCTGGACGGCATCCGCAAGATTGCGCCCACGGGCGTGATGCTGATGTTCGCCATCCTGTACTTCGGGGTGATGATCGACGCCGGCCTGTTTGACCCCATCGTGGGCCGCATTCTGCGCGCGGTGAAGGGCGATCCCTTGAAAATCGTGGTTGGCACGACCGTGCTGGCCCTGGTGATTTCCCTGGACGGCGACGGCTCCACCACCTACATGATCGTGGTGGCCTCGATGCTGCCGCTGTATCGCCGCCTGAAGATGAACGCGCTGTCGATGACCTGCCTGGCGATGCTGGCCAGCGGCATCATGAACCTGACCCCGTGGGGCGGGCCGACGGCGCGCGCCGCCAGCGCGCTGCACGTGGATGCGGGCGATATTTTCATTCCGCTGGTGCCGGTGATGGGCGTGGCCATCGTGTCCCTGCTGATCCTGGCGTTCTTCCTGGGCCTGCGTGAGCGCCGCCGTTTGGGCGTGCTGTCGTTGCCGGATGGCGCATCGCTGCACGCGGGCTACGACGAAGACGGCCCCAAGAACCTGCCCGAGATCGAAGTCGACCACGACCTGCGCCGCCCCAAGCTGCTGTGGGTGAACGCCGGCCTGACGCTGGCGCTGATGGTCAGCCTGGTGATGGGCATTCTGCCGCTGCCGGTGCTGTTCATGATTGCGTTTGCCGTCGCGCTGATCATCAACTATCCGAACCTGGCCGAACAACGCCGCCGCGTCGCGCAGCATGCGGGCAACGTGTTGTCGGTGGTGTCGCTGATTTTCGCGGCGGGCATCTTCACGGGCATCTTGTCCGGCACGGGCATGGTGGAAGCCATGTCGCGCAGCCTGCTTGCGGTAATTCCGGACGCGATGGGCCCGTATCTGGCCGGCATCACCGCGCTGGTCAGCCTGCCGTTCACGTTCTTCATGTCGAACGACGCCTTTTACTTTGGCGTGCTGCCGATCTTGAGCGAAGCCGCACAGGGCTACGGCATTTCGCCGGTGGAAATGGCGCGCGCATCGCTGATCGGGCAGCCGGTGCACCTGCTCAGCCCGCTCGTGCCGTCCACGTATCTGCTGGTGGGTCTGGCGGGCGTGGAGTTCGGCGACCACCAACGCTATGCACTGAAGTGGGCCACCATGGTCTGCATGGTGATGCTGCTGGCCGCCCTGGCGTTTGGCCTGTTCCCCCTGGTTGGGGCGGTGGGTTGACGGCCCCTTTGAATTGAAGGGTTCGGTGGGTTGATCCGCGGCGCGTGCCGCACATCTGAATAAGGAATGGTCATGGCTTTGCGTATCGCTTATGTCACCAGCGGAATGGGCCACACGGGTACCGCGATCTGCCAGGCGCTGCATCACACCGGCCACCGTGTGGTGGCAGGCTGCGGCCCGCGCTCATCGCGCCGCGACAGCTGGCTGAAGGAACAGAAATCGCTGGGTTACGACTTCGTGGCGTCCGAAGGCGACGCCACGGATTGGGCGTCGACCGAGGCCGCGTTCGCCAAGGTGCGCCGTGAAGTGGGCGACATCGACGTGCTGGTCAACAACGCCGGGTCGATGCTGGACATGCGCTTTCGCCAGATGGCGTATGCCGACTGGTCGGCCGTGCTGCGCAGCAACCTGGACACGCTGTTCAACAGCACCAAGCAAGTCGTCGACAGCATGGCCGACCGCGGCTGGGGCCGCATCATCAACATTGGTTCCGTCGCCGCCGAAAAGGGCCAGATCGGCCAGATCAACTACGCCACGGCCAAGGGCGCGGTGATCGGCTTCACGCGGTCGCTGGCGCAGGAAGTGGCGGCGCGCGGCGTGACGGTAAACCTGGTGTCGCCCGGCTTCATCGCCGACGACACCGTGAAGGCGTTCCCGCCCGCGCTGCTGGACCGCATCATCGAAAGCGTGCCGGTCGGACGCTTGGGCACGGCGAAAGACTTGGCTGGGCTGTGCGCCTGGCTTGCATCCGATGACGCGGCTTTTGTCACGGGCGCCAACTACGCCATCAATGGTGGCGTGTACATGAGCTGAGCTCGTGCGCTGACGCTTGAGCGGCCTGCGCGCCTAGTGCGCGCGGCTTTTCAGAAAATCTGGAATGGACGTGGCGGTGCGCTTGCTATCGGCCAGCCACTCCACGCGCCACTCGGTGATGCGCTCGGCGATGGCGTGTTCAAAGACGCCCGGTGTGGGTTCGTTGATGGATTCAAACTGCCGCACCAGCACAAGCGGCTGCTCGGCCCCCGGCGTGTCTTCGGCGCACTCGGCGGCTTCTTCGAAGGTGGCGAAGGCGTAGTAATAGTCATCACCTTCGTGTAAGTCTTCGCCGCCCGCGTGAGGGTGAACCCACACGCGGTATTCCAACACATCGTCATAGAAATACCCGCCGCCGGATTTGGTCAGGGCGGGGTATTCGCCAACCTGGGCGGGGTCGATGGCGATGGGGTGGGAGGAGGATGCAGATGACGTCATGGTGCAGAGTGAATAGGAAGTTAACCGTGTCGGGACGGCCGGGGCGCTACCTTATCCGACAAACGACGCGGCTAGTGCGTCAACGCCAGATGTGCGATGTAGCCGGACCGGCTTTCGCCGGCCGCGCGGGCTTTCGCGTCGATTCGGGCGAGTATGCGCCGGGGCAAACTGATATTGACGCGCTCGATGGTGTCGTCCATGACGGCAGGGTCTATTTCCACGATGGCCCAGATCCAGCCTGTGAATTCTGGATTCGCTTGATGAGCCGCGATGCCGCTGGGCGGCGGCACGGGCGCGCCGCTATCTAACGCGGCTTCAATCCAGAGCTCTATCGCTTCTTTCGTGTTTTCGATGGCTTCATCAATGCCCGAATCGGATGCTGAAAAGCAACCGGGCAGATCCGGAACGACAACGCCCCATGCTTGCGTGTCGCTGCCGGGCTCTATGGCGATGGGGTATTTCATGAGTTTCCTTGGTAAGCCGTGAGCGGACCAATAGATATGGCGGTGACCGATCTACTTCAGACCAGCTTGGGTCAACAACTTGGTGACCAAGCCGATTCCAAGGTCCTTCTTTGGATGGGGCACGCTGAGATGCCCAGGCTTTTCCGGGTGGACGTAGATGTGATGCGAGCCTCTCGCATTTCGGTAAACCCAGCCTGCTTGGCGGAGCTGTCTGATGAGTTCTCGGCTGTCCATGATGTGTACCATACACATCGCACAAATGAAAAGGGTCTGCCGCGGGAATAATCAGACCAAAAGATGGCACGCCCCTTATGCAAAAATGCACCCGTTTTCGAATTTCAACAGGAGCGGTTCATGCAGACTACGTGGCGAGCGGTGGCGGGGGTGATCGCAGGGGTGGCCTTGGTGGGGCTTGCCGGCTGCGGGAAGAAAAATGAGTACCCCGAGAGCATTCGCCTTGTGACGTATAGCTCGTGCGTGGAAGGCTTCAAGAAAAGCGCGGGTGCGCGGCCGGACGTGGATACGCGCTCTGCCATGTATTGCCAATGCGTGCTGGACGGCTTGCAGAAGACAGTGGTGCTCAAGGACTACACCGCCTATGACCGGATGCTGGTCACCAACGAAAAAGGCCCGGAGCGCGACCGCATCGAAGCGCTGGTCAACGGCGTCGTCAATATGTGCGTGGCGGAGCAGTTAAAAAAATAGGGTGGCGTTGCCGGAGCCGGAGCCGGAGCCGGAGCCGGAGCCGGAACAGGAACCGGAACCTGAGCTGCAGCTGGAACTGGAACTGGAACTGGAACCCGGCGTGGCTCAGGTGCATTGCCATAGATGGCCGCTGACCCGGCAGCCGACGCACCAGAACGTGTAGTTGCAGCCGCCGCTGCCCCATAGCCATTCGCCGCCATCGGCTTGAGGCAATCCGGAATCCAGCTGCATGACGAAGTGCATGTCTTGCTGGCAGTCGGGGCAGGCGGGATAGTTGGCGGACTGAACCCAGCTTGGCGCGCCGCCCACGCGGTTCAGGTTCTGCCTGCCGTTCGATTGCCCCCAATCCTGCCAGGCCCAACGCGACGGCGCGGTGAATAGCTGAACGTCGGTGTCCAGCAGCGCATCGGCGACATAGTCCGGGGCCGACGCGTTTTCCAGGACTTGACTCGGGTGGGCGTGCGGGACGCCTTCCCCATCATGGCGATAGAACATCGCGCCATCGCTCTCCCACCCTTGGCATGACAGGCAGGTGGCGACATCAAGCGGCGTGGCGCTGGCTATGCCAGCCACGGCGGGATCATCCAGGGATAGCAAGCGGTGCAGCGGCGCGTGACAATGCCCGCAGGTGCTGGGCAGTCGTCCGCCCATGCGCGCTTGGGTGGCGGACTCGGCGTTCGCGCCCCAAGTGGGATGCGCCTTTTGCACATCACGCCGCCATGTGGGCTGATCGGCCAGCATGGGTTTGCGCTGGCTGGCACTCAACCCGATATGCAAGGGGCGCTCTGAATGCAGGGCGCGTATGCCGCCATCCTGCGACGCGTAGCCGGCAAGGTGCAGCCATGATTGGGCCAGCGCGTCGGGGTTGGGGAACAGGCGTAACCATGCTTGCTGCACAGCTTTGGGCTGGCGCGACCGCAGCAACGCAATCGCGCGTGAGCGGCCCAGCGTGCCGTCGCTGACATCGTCTTCCAAGGTGGCGCACCACTCCGCCGACGTCGTGGCGTCGAGCGCGCGCCAAGCCTGATCTGCCAAATACTCGGGGCCGCCTTCGCCGGCGTGCACGGCGCTCAGATACGCGTTCCAATTGCTGGCGAAGACATCGGGGTATTGCAAGGCGGCGGCATCCAGCACTTCGCTCAGCATGTCTGAACGGGCGCCTTGCCGGGCGCGTTGCCACGCGGCGTTGACGGTTGCGATGTAGCTGTCGTCGTCCATCAGGTCGAGCGCGGCGTCAATGAACGTTGCGTGCTTCAGGTTGCGGTCCAAGGCTTGCACTACCAGGTCGCCCAACGCCTTCGGATCGTGCGCGCGCAGCTGCAGCATTTGCGCCATGGGGTCGTTGCCTTTCCAACCCAGGCGTTCGAAGGTGTCCAGAATCTCGGTGGCGGTTTGCATGAGCGGGGTCTGCATGAACGGGGTTTGCACGAGCGGGCGTTCGATGCTTGGGCTTTGCATGAACGGGCCCTGAATATTTTCAGGCGAGAGAATATCCGATCGTGTCTAGCGCCGGCGAAAACGGGCATCGCGACGATACCTGTCACAGTGGATTTCGAAACCGGCATGGCCTTAACACGCGGTAACGCTTCGTCCTGATTGCGTTAAATCTGATCCCTAGAATGCGTGGCGTAGGCATGTGCCGTGCATTGAGAAGGTCTAACGTGAAAAAGCAAATCGTCTCTACTCTTTTGGTTGCCGTGATGGCAGCAAGCAGCGGTTTGGCCTATGCGCAACCCGATCGTGGCCCCGGCGGCCCTGGTGGCCCCGGCAGTCCCGGCAATGGCCCTGGCAACAGCCATGGAAATGGCCACGACGACGCACCGGGCAAGGGGCCGAACCACGGCCAGAACAAGGGGCCGGGCAAGGGGCCGAATTATGGTCCTGGCCAAGGGCCGGGCCATGACGCCGGCCGTGGCCCAGGTCCGAAGCACGGCCATGGCTACGACCGCCCCGATCCCGCACCGTCGCGCTGGTCCAAAGGCGAACGCGTGCCGCAGCCTTATCGTGGTCCGCAGTACGTCATCAATGATTGGCGCGGTTACCACCTGAAGCAGCCGCCGCGCGGCTATCAGTGGATCAGCGTGGGCGCCGACTACTTCCTGATCGGCGTGGCCACAGGCATCGTGTTGGAATCAGTGTTTGATCGTTGATTGCAGGCGCGAGCGCCCGCGCGAAGTGCTGCGGGAGTCCGGCTTGCCGGACGCCAAACTTCGTCGACCCTAGCTGGGCTTGCTTGACGCCCCGACTCCGTCGATCCGGGCGAGGCGTGCTTGAATCCCCGGCTTCATCGATCCGGGCGGGGCGTGCTTGACGCCCCGACTCCCTCGACCCGGGCGGGGCTTGCCTAACGCCCCAGCTTCATCGACACATCTGTATGTGTCCCACGGTCCAGATCTGCGCCCAGCGGCTGATCCCAATCGGGCAGGCTGAGCAGTTCTTTGCTGACTTCGCCAGCCTCGATACGGCGGGCGATATCGTCCAGCAGCAGCGAGCGCGTGGCGAAACCCTTGCCTTGGAGGTCGCGGGCAAAGAGGCGGTAGGTAAGGTTGGGCTCCACGCCTTTCATGACGCCAAGGTCCAGGATGCGGCCTTGTTCATTGCGCATCAGCAAGTGGCCAGGCCGCGCGTAGATGCGGTAGATGCGCCACGGAGATGAGATGGCGGCATGGCTGCGTTGCGGGTCGCGACGCGGCTCGCCGCTGGCGGGCGGCGGAGAGGCTGACGGAAGCAGTTTGACGCAGGCGTTGGCGAATTTGGCGATCGACCTTCTGATCGCGCTCACGCTCGATCTGCGATAAAAAGGACGTGCGCGGGGCAGAGGGTTCGGGGAAAGCGAGTGTTGCGATGATGCATAGCCATACTCCTGTATGGCGATACGGCGAGGTGACGCACGTTCAAGCACCATTGGCCGAGCATACGCCTTATATTGTTCGGGTATACGCTTACGCAGCGTTGGTTACGTAATAAGTAACCGCGAAGCAAACTTTAGAAAACCCCGCTGCACGCCCCGAATTACTTGGTTTTGCCATTAATTAAGCCCAATCAGCCGCGAAAATAATACATGCGTGGTAAATGGAAACGCTGATTGACTTTAAGAACCTCTGCACCCATAGTGGATTAGAAGCTTTTCGAGCATCGTGATTTTCGTCCGGTCTTGCTCCCCTAGGGGCGCTACATTGTTCGCAGTCCTTTCCTTGACAGGCTCACCTTCGCGGGCGGTGCCCGCTATTAAAAGGAATGAGATTATGGAAACCGGAATCGTAAAGTGGTTTAACGATGCGAAAGGATTTGGCTTCATCATGCCCGAGAACGGCGGCAAGGATTTATTTGCGCACTTCTCGGAAATTGTCAGCGATGGCCATAAGGTCCTGATGGAAAACCAACGCGTCAGTTACGTGACTGCGCAAGGTGCCAAAGGCCCTCACGCCACGCAAATCCGCGCTTTGTGAATGAAGGCCCGTTGGGCCTTTTTAACAAATAGGGGGTTTCATGTTTCACAACAATATGGTCTACAAGGGCTATCGGCTTACCGCCAGTGTTTCCCGGATTACAGTCGGGGGCAGCAGCCGGCCCGCCTTCACCGCAACCGTCGCGGTGGAGTTGGCAGCAGATCAGGACAAGCTCAATGAACATCACGCCGTGCCGTTGTTCGAATCGGGCGGCTTTGTTTCCAGTCCCGGCATGGCGGTAGACGCCGCGATCAATCATGGTCGCCTTGTCGTCGACGCGCATGCCAGGCCTTCTTGAAATGCCGCAGCTTGACGCTGCATGCCTGCCAGACAGGGCCGCCCGCTTGGGCGGCCTTCTTGTTGGCGAGTGTCGAGGAGAGTTTCATGATGAATTCAGACGACAGGGCCACATCTTCGCCCGGCAACGGCGACGCGAATGCAACGATCGACGCGTGGGCGCCGCCGTTTCCGTTTGAACAACTGGATGCCGCCCAGCAGCGCACGCTCGCTGAGCTGGGGGTGGCAGTGCTGAACCTATGGAGCGATTTGCCGTCCGACACGCGTCAGCGATTCGTGAGCCGGCTGGCGATGCCGGCTGATCCGGATGTGCCTGCGCTTCAGGCCCGCATTACGCGCTTCGTGGCGGATGCCACGGCATTGCGCGTCAGACTGGCAACGCCGCTGCGGCCAGGCGTGTCCCGCGCCGGGCGTGATGACGAAGACTTCGTCGACCGCGCCAAGTTGGCCTACAAGCTGGACGGCGGTGCCTCCGAGCCCGCGCACTACAGTCACATCAACGAATTCGAAGGCAAGCGCGTTGTGGTCTTGCGCAACAAGCGCGGCGTGCTGGCGGTGTATGAAGATGTTGGAGGTCTGGCGACGCGGCTGGCGCATTGGCCGGTGTCATGGGTGTGAAAAGAAGTGTGCATGTGGCGTCGTGTTTGAACGCCTGGACGCCGATGTAAAGTCTTTGGAAGCCAATCATTTTCCTTAAGGACAAGATGGTGCCTGAAATCCCTGAGACGTCGATCCTGTTGTTTTCCTACGGAACCTTGCAAGACAAGGCCGTGCAGCTGGCTAACTTCGGCCGTGAACTGACCGGCCGGCCCGATGCCATGACGGGCTATGTGCAGCATTGGGTCGACATCACTGACCCCGAGGTCTTGAAGACCAGCGGGAAGGCTCAGCACCCGATTGTCTACGCCAGCTACGACCCCAAGGACGAAGTGCGAGGCACGGTCTTCGAGGTCACCCAACAGGAGCTGCACGCCGCCGACACCTACGAGGTGTCGGACTACAAGCGTGTGTCGGTGTTGTTGAAGTCCGGCGTACACGCGTGGGTCTACATCCAGGCCTGACCCAGGGTTTGACCCCGGGGGACGAGGCGCTCAATCAGCGGTCCTGCGGCGCCACGCCTTCCAGGCTGTGCCGCAGCGCTGCATGCGCGGCCTGGTCCACCGGCCGGTGTTTGCGTTCGGTGCTGGCGGGATACTTCTCCAGGCAGTTTCCGCCCTTGCGGTCTTGCGACGGGCGGATCGGGCGTGGCGTGAAGCCGCCGCCGCAGTTCGGGCAGACGTTGCCCAGCACCTCGTCCACGCAGCTCGCGCAGAATGTGCATTCAAAACTACAGATGCGCGCATGGGTGGCGTCCGGGGGCAGGGCGGTGTCGCAGTGTTCGCAGGTGGGGCGCAGGGCGAGCATGGGGCATCCTTCACGTCGATTGGGCAACCCGCAGCGTAGAGCCTGCGGCGGATTTTAGCCACGCCCGATCCAGACACAAAAAGGAATGAAAACGGTCAGCCGAGTTGCATCTGGACGCGGCCGCCGCTTGTACACTCGGATCACCTTTACGGGCACAGGGGATGCTTGATGGCCGGCAGTAGTTTCTTCGCATTGTTCGACGACATCGCCACCATTCTGGACGACGTCTCTGTCATGACCAAAGTGGCCGCCAAGAAGACGGCCGGCGTGTTGGGCGACGACCTGGCGCTGAATGCGCAGCAGGTGACCGGCGTGCCCGTCAACCGCGAGCTGCCCGTGGTGTGGGCGGTGGCCAAGGGATCGTTCATCAACAAGCTGATCCTGGTGCCGGCGGCGCTCTTGATCAGTGCTTTTGCGCCCTGGGCGATCACCCCTTTGCTGATGCTGGGCGGCGCGTTCCTGTGCTTTGAAGGCGTGGAAAAACTGGCGCACAAATTCCTGCCGCATGGCGAATCGGCCGAGGGCAATCACGCCGCGCGCGCCGAGGCCTTGCAGGATGCGTCGGTGGACATGGTGGCGTTTGAGCGCAGCAAAATCAAAGGCGCGGTGCGGACGGACTTCATCCTGTCGGCAGAAATCATCGTCATCAGCCTGGGCGCTGTGGCGGGCACGGACTTCACGCGCCAAGTCGCCGTGCTGTCGATCATTGCGATTGCGATGACGGTGGGCGTGTATGGGCTRGTGGCCGGCATCGTCAAGCTGGACGACCTGGGGCTCTACCTGAGCCAGAAGCGGTCGCAGGGCGTGGCCTGGCTGGGCAAGCGCATCGTGGGGGCGGCGCCTTATTTGATGAAGACCCTGTCGGTCGTTGGCACTGCCGCCATGTTCATGGTGGGCGGCGCCATCCTGACCCACGGCATCGCGCCGGTGCATGCCGCCATCGAACACGCCGCCGCCGCGGTGGGCGGGGGCAGCGTGGTGCAAGCGTTGACGTCCACTGTGCTCAACGCCTTGTTTGGCATCGTGGCGGGCGCCGTGGTGCTGGGTGTGGTCAGCGTGGCCAAACGGCTGTTCAAGAAAGGCTGACGTTTCGGGCGGCCACCCTTTCCGGGTGGCCCTGCCATCAATACATTTGTCTGCATCCGGTTGGCGCATCCCGCCAGCCTAGGGAATCCCCTGCCTTGTTGCGTCGAAACCGCTGCGCCTAAAATTGGCGCCAATTTATGTGATTATTGTTTCGACCACCGGCATCCGCCATGCGTCCGCCCACGCGGCCATGGCAAAGAGGAAATCATGCAGTCCAACGCAGCTATCGCTCTTCAACCCGACGCCGCGCTCGCGCGCGCCATGTACGACCTGGGCCACAGCACGGTCTTCGCAGCCCGCACCGACCCGCGCTTTTCGTATTGCATGTACGTGCCGCCGCACATCGACACCGCCAGGCATCCGATGGAGCTGGTCGTCATCATGCACGGCACCGGCCGTGCCTTTGTGGAATACCGCGACGCGTTCGCTGAATTCGCGCGCTGGAACGATTGCATCGTGCTGTGCCCGCTGTTCCCCGTGGGCCCGCTGGGCGACGGCAACCGCGACGGCTTCAAGCAGCTGCTCGAAGGCAACATCCGCTATGACCACATCCTGCTGGACATGGTCGCGGAAGTGGGCGAGAAGTTCGGCCTGCAATTCAAGAAGTTCGGCCTGTTCGGCTATTCCGGCGGCGGCCAGTTCGTGAACCGCTTTGCCTACCTGCACCCGGAAAGCCTGTGGGCCGTGTCGATCGGCGCGCCGGGTTCGGTGACCTTGCTGGACCCAAGCCAGGATTGGTGGGTGGGCGTGCGCGATGCCGAAACCCGCTTCGGCAAGGGCGTGGACATTGAAGCCCTCAAGCAAGTGGCCGTGCACATGATTGTGGGCAAAGCCGACCTGGAAACCTGGGAAATCACCCACCGCGAAGGCGGCAAGTTCTTCATGCCGGGCGCCAATGACGCCGGCAAGACGCGCCCCGAACGCCTGGAGTCGCTGCGCCGTTCGTTCGAAGCGGCAGGCGTGAAGGCGGTGCTGGATGTTGTGGATAACGTGCCGCACGATGGTCTGAAATGCGTGGGCCAGGTGCAGGACTTCCTGGCGGACGCGCTGCGCAAGTTGCGACATGCGAAAAATTGATATCGCTGAAGGCGGACGCCACGCGTTGCCGTGCGTCCGCGTTCAGGAATAGGAGAGGGCCATGCTGCGTTTTGCGCTATCCCGAATTGTCATGGCCGTGCCGACGCTGCTGATTGTGGCGGTGGCGGTGTTCGTGATGATCCGGCTGATTCCCGGCGATCCCGCCCAACTGCTGCTGGGCGACCTGGCCACGCCGGCCGCACTGGCCGACCTGCGTGCGCGCCTGGGGCTCGACCAGACCTGGCTGACCCAGTTCGGCATCTGGTTCGGCAACATGCTGCACGGCGATCTGGGGTCGTCCATCAACACCGGCCAGCCCGTGCTGCCGCTGGTGTGGGACCGCTTCCTGATCAGCGGGCGCGTGGTGCTGGTGGCGGTGCTGTTCGCCGCGCTGGTCGCCGTGCCGGCTGGCATGATCGCCGCCTGGAAGCAGAACAAATGGCCCGACCTGTTCCTGGTCGGCTCGGCCACGCTGCTGGTGTCCATCCCGACCTTCTGGCTGGGTCTGCTGCTGCTGATCTTCTTCGGCCTGAAGCTGCAATGGCTGCCGGTCGTGGGTTATGTGTCGATCGGTGAAGACTGGAAGGCGGGCCTGCTGTATCTGGCCATGCCGATCCTGACGCTGTTCCTGCACGAAATCGGCGTGCTGATGCGCATGGCGCGTGCAAGCACGCTGGAAGTGCTGCGGCTGGACTACATCACCCATGCGCGCGCCAAGGGCCTGTCCGAATCCGCCGTGCTGATGCGCCACGCATTTCGCAACGCGTTCGGCCCGACCTGGACGCTGATCGGTCTGGTGCTGGGCAACCTGCTGGGCGGCATCGCGGTGGTGGAAACCGTTTTCACGATTCCTGGGCTGGGACGCCTGCTGGTGGATTCGATCTTCGCCCGCGACTACCCCGTCATCCAGGGCTGCCTGCTGTTCGTGGGCGTGGTCTACGTGATCGTGAACCTGCTGATCGACCTGTGCTATCCCATCTTCGACCCGAGAGTGACCGCCGAATGAAAAAGCGAATCGCAGCTAACGCGCTCCTGGGCGGCCTGATCGTGGGGGCGATGCTCATCGCGGCGATCATGGGCGCCTTCTGGACGCCGCATGACCCGCTCAAAATCAACTTCATCGCGCGCTTGAAACCGCCCGGCGGAGACTTCCTGCTGGGCACCGACGAGTTTGGCCGCGACGAGTTGTCGCGGCTGTTGGCCGGGGCATCCAGCAGCGTCTGGATCAGCCTGCTGACGGTGACGTTCGCCATCGTCGCCGGCACCGCCATCGGCACGCTCACCGGTTTCGTGCGCGGCTGGACCGACCGCATCATCATGGCCTTCAACAATGCGCTGCTGGCGTTTCCCGGCCTGCTGCTGGCGTTGGGTCTGCTGGCGGTGGTGGGCGCCAACAAGTACGGCATCATCCTGGCGCTGGGCCTGGCCTACACGCCGTCGGTGACGCGTATCGTGCGGGGCACGGTGCTGTCCTTGCGTGAAAAAGAGTTCATCGAATCGTCTCGTGTGCTGGGCAATTCCGAGCTCTACACCATGTTCCGGCATGTGCTGCCCAACTGCGTGGCGCCGCTGACGGTGCTGGCCACGTCCATGTTCGGCTGGGTGATCCTGGCGGAAAGCGCGCTGTCGTTCCTGGGCCTGGGCGTGCCGCCACCCGCACCGACGTGGGGCAACATGCTGGCCGCCGCGCGTCCGTTCATGGCGCAGGCGTCGTACCTATCCATTCTTCCCGGCCTGGCCATTGCGCTCGCGCTGCTGGGGATCAACCTGCTGGGCGATGCGGTCCGAGACCGTCTCGATCCCCGCATGAGGGGCGTGCAATGAGCGCACTGGTATCCGTATCGAACCTGAGCCTGACCGTGGGCGCGGGCGGCCGCGAGATCGTCAGCGGCGTGTCGTTTGACGTGGCGCCGGGCGAAATGGTCGGCATCGTGGGCGAATCCGGCAGCGGCAAGACGCAGGCCGCCCGCGCCATCATGGGCCTGACCCCAGCGCCGCTGGTGGTGGCGGGCGGGGCCATCCGGTTCGAAGGCGTCGACGTGACGAAGGCCGAGCCGGCCGTGCTGCGCAAGCTGCGCGGTGCGCGCATCGGCATGGTGTTCCAGGAACCCATGACGTCGTTGAACCCGTCCATGCCGATCGGCCGCCAGCTGGACGAAGGCCTGAAGCTGCACCGCAGGGACTTGTCCACGGCCCAGCGCCGAGAACGCATTCTTGAGATGCTGCGCCGCGTGGGCATTCGCGATCCGAAGGGGGCGATGGACGCCTGGCCGCACGAGTTCTCGGGCGGCATGCGCCAGCGCATGATGCTGGCCTCGGTGATGTTGCTGGAGCCGGCGCTGTTGATTGCCGATGAACCCACCACCGCGCTCGACGCCGTGGTGCAGCGCGACGTGCTGGAACTGATGGTGGACCTGACGCGCGAACACCACACGGCCGTGCTGATGATCAGCCACGATTTGCCGATGGTGGCGCGATACACGGAGCGCATGGTGGTGATGCAGCACGGCAAGGTGCTGGAAACCGGCACCACCGCCGGCATTCTGGACCGGCCGCAGCATCCCTACACGCGCAAGCTGCTGGACGCGATGCCGCGCCGCTTGCCCGCCCGCAAGCTGACGCAGGACGCGCCCATTGTCGAGGTCAAGAACCTGGTGGTGGACTACGCCGGCCACCAGCGCCTGTTTTCTCGCACGGGCGCCAAGCGCGCTTTGAACGGTATCGACCTGCACGTCAAACCGCGCGAGGTGGTGGCGGTGGTGGGCGGCTCGGGTTCGGGCAAGACCACACTCGGCCGCGCCATTGCCGGCCTGCTGGCGCCCACGTCCGGCCAGATTCTGTTCCGTGGCCAGCCTGTCAGCCGCAAATCGGCCGCGTGGCGCGACTACCGCCTGAACTGCCAGATGGTGTTCCAGGACCCGTATTCGTCGCTGGACCCGCGCATGACCATTGGCCAGCTTGTGGGCGAAGGCCTGCGGATGATGCAAGACATGCCATCGGCCGACAAGCGCCGCCGCGTGGACGAGGTGCTGGCGGAAGTGGGCCTGGGCTCTGAATACGCCAAGCGTTTTCCGCATGAGATGTCTGGCGGGCAGCGTCAGCGCGTGGCGATTGCGCGCGCTATCGTGCGCCGGCCGGCGTTCGTGATTGCCGATGAGCCGGTGTCCGCCCTGGACGTTACCGTGCGGGCGCAGGTGCTGGACCTGTTCGCTGACTTGCAGGAACGGCACGGCTTTTCGTGCCTGTTCATCAGCCACGACCTGGGCGTGGTGGAGCAGGTGGCTGACCGGGTGGTGGTGATGCGTGACGGCGGCATCGTCGAGCAAGGGTCGCGTGACGCGGTGTTCGACCGCCCGCAAGAGGACTACACGCGCAGCCTGTTGTCGGCGATTCCGGCCTTGGAATCCACAGAAACCGGAGGCGTGCGCTTGCGTTGGCGTTTGGATGGCATGGAACCTCTGCGGGCCACGGCATGAGGGCAGGGGGGGAACCCCCTGCATTCGGCGCAGGAAGTTATGCCTAAAATACGCGCTTTGGAATTGATTGATGGGAGTGGTCCATGCCGAAACCGGCAGCGACGCAACCTGGCCTGGTTGACCGCATTGCCCATGATATTCAGTCGGGCGTGTATGGTCCCGGCGCCTGGTTGAAACAGATCGACCTGCAAGAGCGCTACGACGCCAAGCGTCTGGACGTCAGGCGGGCGCTAGACCAGTTGGCCGCCAAGCGGCTGATTGCGCACATTCCGAACCGGGGCTATCACGTGTACGCGATGGACCCGGATCAGCATTTGCAGATCCGGGATATCCGCATCCTGCTTGAAACGGGCGCGGCGGCTGACCTGATGCCCAACGTTACGGCGGCCAAGGTCCGTGCGCTACGCACGTTGGCGGAACGTTTCGTCAAGCTGCTGCAAGACGGCACCTTGCTGGAGCAATACGAGGTCAATCTGGCCTTTCACGCAAGCATGTACGACCTGTGCGGCAACCGCGAGCTGGCGGCGCTGATCCAGGAAATGCGTGCGCGCGGCCCGGCGGCCCCGGCCAAGGAATGGGTGACTCGGTCCCGCATCGAGATTTCGGCGCGCGAACACTTCGACATGGTCGATGCGCTGGAAGCGCGCGATGTGAAGCAGCTGCAAAAAATCATCGCGCAACACGTTGGGCAAGACATTTCCTGACATTGACGCTGATGTTCTGATCTCGCGATTCACATCGCCTGCGCGGCGGCCTTCTGCAAAGAGGCCGCCGCGATGCATTTGTGCGTGGGTTTCAGGGATACCCCGTATGGCGGCTGCCGGTGGAGCCGCCATAATTAGCAGCTTATTTTGGCGCCAATATACGCGTGGAATCTGCGCCGCACGCCGGGGAGTCTTTACATGCACCACCACTTTGTTCCCAGAGCGCTTGCGCTCTCCCTGGCGCTTGCCGCCGTCGCTGCGCCGGTTCATGCCGCGGTGTTGACGGTGGCCCAACCGGCCGACATCCGCTCGACCAACCCCGGCGTCAACCGCGACAACACAACCGACGGCGTGGTGCTCAATATCGTCGAAGGCCTGGTCGGCTACCGTGAGAACGGCACGGTTGGCCCCTTGCTGGCCAAGTCGGTTGCCTTGTCGGACGACGGCCTGACCTACACCTTCACACTGCGCGACGGCGTGAAGTTCCACAACGGCGCCACGCTGACGTCCGCCGATGTGCTGTGGAACTGGCAGCGCTACATGGACCCAAAAACCGATTGGCGTTGCCGCAGCGACTTCGACGGGCGCAATGGCCTGAAGGTGACCGACGTGTCGGCGCCGGATGCCAAGACCGTGGTGATGAAGGTGGACCGCAAGTCGGCGGTGTTCCTGGATTCGCTGGCGCGCACCGACTGCGGAATGACCGCCATCATCGCCAAGGAGTCGGTGGCGGCAGACGGTTCGTGGATCAAGCCGATCGGCACCGGCCCGTTCCAGTTCAAGGACTGGAAGCGTGGCGAGTACACGCTGCTGTCGGCGTTCAAGGATTACGTGTCACCCGAAGGCGACAAGCCGGACGGTTACGTGGGCTCGAAGCGCCCGCTGGTGGACGAGGTGAAGTTCCTGGTGGTGCCGGACCCGTCAACGTCCAAGGCCGGCCTGATGTCGGGCGCAATCGACGCCAGCCAGATCACCAACACGGATGTGGGCGAACTGAAAAGCGCCAAGAACCTGACCGTCTTCAGCCCGCATGACGCCGTCAAGCACGTGTTGCTGTTCCAGACGCAAGACCCGGTGCTGAAGAACGTGAAGGTGCGCCAGGCCATCGCGGCGGCATTGGACATCCCGCAAGTCGTGGCCGCTGCGTCCGAGGGCCTGGGTCAGCTGAACAACTCCGCCGTCCACGCGGGATCGGCCTATTACAAAGACGCCGAAAAGCGCGGCTACAAGTACGATCCGGCGCGCGCGCAGCAGTTGCTGAAGGAAGCGGGCTACAAGGGCGAACCCATCGTCATCTACGCAAACAAGCGCGCGCATGTGCCGAGCTACCAGGTCGCCGTGATTGCGCAGGCGATGATGCAGTCGGTGGGCATCAACGCGAAGATCGAAGTGCTGGAATGGGCGACCCAGCTGGACCGCTACAACACTGGCAAGTACCAGATCAGCTCGTTCTCCTTCTCGTCCCGCCTGGACCCGTCGCTGAGCTTTGAACAGTTTTCTGGCGACAAGGAAAAGCAGCCGCGCAAGGTCTGGGATGATCCCGCCGCGCAGAAGCTGATCGATGAAAGCTTCCTGGAGTCAGACCCGGTGAAGCGTCAGGCGCTGTTTGATCAACTGCACGCGTTGATGCTGGAACAGGCGCCGATGCTGATGCTGTACAACGGCGCAGATGCGTGGGCGAGTAATAAGCGAGTGAAGGGCTTTTCGGTGTGGGAGGGGAAGCCGAGAGTTTGGGAGACTGAGGTTCGGTAGGTTTTTTGCTTTTGTTTGAGTGGGTTCTGTTGACGCCTGTGGGGTCGGTGGCCTGGGGTGCGCGGGGCAACGATTGCGGTCCGGAGCCTTCGCTCCGGACTGCCCCTGCCTCATCCTCGTACGCCTTCGGCTCCCTACGGATTCCGTTGGGCTTATCGACGCCCCGCCCACCCCAGGCCACCGACCCCACAGGCTGCGTCAGTTGAATGCGACGTCAGCGGGGGCGAGTGGTGTTCTTAGGGTTCTACTCGCCGGCGGAGTGGTGGGAATGATCTTGCGGGGCCCGCTCCATGCCGGCCGCGCGGGCGGCTTTGTGGAGCTTACGCGCGGCGGAGCGCCGTCGCGGTGTGCGCTTCGCGTGTGGCTGCGTTGTTCAGTTTTTTTTGCGCGCGTCTTGGGATGATTGGCAGCACAAAATTCATCATTCCCCCACGCATGATGACCGCACTTGAACCCAAGTGCGGTGTCATTTCCCATCCTACGAATGACGGCCGGCACTTGAACCCCGGTGCGTGGCGCGCAATGGGTCGGCATGCGCAAGACAGTGCGCGCTGCGCGCCACCTTTCTCCCCCCCAAAAGCGGCGGGGGGCCCCTTAGCAACCAGCTCTACAAATTCGCGAAAGCGGCCACCGCCCAAACGCCCACAAACGCGTAAGCCGAGTAAGGCCGCCCGCGCGGCCGCCACTCGGCGGGCCCCGCAGCACTCGTGACTAAGGCACACCCTAGCAGCGCAACGACCCAAGACAACGGCAGCCCGTCGGCGCGGTGGCCCTGACTGCGTGCAACCTCGATGCGCCCGAGGGAATCTGAAGGAACCCGCCGAAGGCGGGTGACGAAGATGACGAAGGGGAAGTCCGGAGCGAAGGCTCCGGACCGCAATCGTGGGCGCGCGCAGTCAGGGCCACTGCGACGATGGGCGACCTACAAAGATCAACGGCCTAGCCGCCAGAACTGCATCGCCTTCCCAAAGCAACATTCCCCAAAGCAACATTCCCCAAAGCAACATCCCAGCAAACTGCCACCCCAGCAAAACCTCACCCCCCGACCCGTTCCACCTCCCACGCCCGCGGCTTCTTCACCGCCCACGGCTGATATCCCTTCACGTCGCTTCGATAAGCCCCGATATCCAGCCCGTTATAAAGCGGAATACTCGGCACGTCCGCCAGGAACAGCTTATGCAGCTGATCAAACGACGCCTGCCGCTTCGCATGATCCGTATCGACGGACGCCGCTTCCAACAGCTTCAACGCTTCCGCGCTATCCCAGATCTTGCGCGGCTGCTTGGTCTTGTCGCCCGTCACCATCTCGTAATTCAGCGCCGCGTCCAGGCGGGCGGAATAGGGGAACGTCATCATCTGGTAAGTGCCCGCGTTATAGCGGTCCAGCTGCGTCGCCCATTCCACCACCGACAACTGCGCATTGATCCCCACCGATTGCAGCATCGCCTGCACAATCACCGCCGAGTTATACGACTGCGGGTAGCGCTTCGTTGTCAGGATCGTCAGCGCCTGGCCCTTGTAGCCCGCTTCCTTCAGCAACGCCTGCGTGCGGGCAGGGTCGTACTCCCAGCCCTGCTTCTGCGCCGCGTCATGGTAGGGCGACACCAGCGGCACGATGGAATTGTTGGGTTGCGCCAGGCCTTCGGTGACGGCCGCAGCCAGCTGCTTGTAGTCGATCGCGTGGGCCAGGGCCTGGCGCATCTTCGGACTCGACAGCACCGGGTCTTTCGTTTGCAGCAACAGCGCCGTCATGCTCATCACCGGCGCATACGCCACCTTCACGTTCGGCGTGCCTTGCAACACCGGCACGTCGTTGTTCGAGACGTCTTCGATGATGTCGATGTTTCCGCGCTGCAACGCCGCCTTTGCGGTGGAGTCGTCCGGCACGATCATGAAGCGCACTTCATCCACCAACGGGCGCTTGGACCCGGTGTAGCCGTCGCGCTTGCCGTCCAGGTTGGAGTAACCCGCGAACTTCGTCAGGCGGATGTATTCGCCGCGTTTCCACTCGGCCAGTTCAAACGGGCCGGTGCCGATGGGTTTGATCCACGCACCGTCCGCGCCCACGGAATCCTTGGACAGAATGCCCGTGCCGCCGCAATCCGTGCGTGCCAACGACGCCAGGAACAGGCTGCTGGGTTTTTCCAGGTGATACACGACCGTGTGCGCATCAGGCGCTTCCACGCCGGTGACCTTGACCGTGCCGCGGCCATCGAACTCACTGGCGCAACGCCAGCCGGAGTTGGCGCCGGTGTAGTGTTGCCACGTCCACAGGACGTCGGCGGAGGTCATGGGCTTGCCGTTGTGGAACTTGATGCCGTCGCGCAGCGTGAACGTGTAGGTCTTGCCGTCTGCGCTGATGTCGATGGACTTCGCCAGCAGCGGGCGCACTTCGGCGTCTTCGCCATAGGCAACCAGCCCTTCCACAATGTGCAGCACCACCGCGTCGCTGTTGCTGTCGCGGTTGACTCCGGGCTCGGTCGAGCGGATGTCGGCAGTAAGCGAAATGCGCAGCGGCGGGGCCGATTGTGCAATAGCCGCGCCGGCCATGCCGGCAAGCGCCAGCGCAACCGCGGCGCTCAATTGATGGACTTTCATTGATACTTCCTTGGGTTGCGCGGACGCGGTGCCGATCAGGCGGCGGTCAGCAGTTCAGGTTCGGCGGTCAGGCTGTAGCGCGTGAACGTGCGGTTCAGTGCGGGCAGCGGCGCCACTTCCATCAAACCGGCGGCGGGTTCCATCACGACCATGGCAACCGTGGCCGACAGATTGTCGTGGCTGCCGGGACGCGGCGGGCGGCAGACGGAATAGGGGGCACCGAAGTCGTCGAACAGCGCATGTTTCAAGTCCTCGCGCGTCAGCTGCGTTTTCTCGTTCAGCAGGCGGCGCACGCGCCAGTCGCGGTAGGCGCTTTCCGGCGTGCTGGCCCGCCCAGTATCGCGCAGCTTGCTCAACGCCACGTCACTGACCCAGTGGTTCGCGTGCACGATCAGGTCGTCGTTGCCCGGGTAGATCGGGAAGGCTTCGTCGGTGGTGCACTCGTAGTCCACGCCAAAGCCCGCGGCCATGCCCAGCATGATGTTGTTCGAGCAGGACTTGGGCGTCGTGGCGACCGCCTTGATGGCCAGCGCGAAATGCTGCTGCTCAAGTACCTTGCGGCGGATCAGCGACAGCGGCACGCCCAGTTGGCGGAAGTCGCGGTCAGACTCCAGGTAGTTGGCGGTGATGGACACGCCCGCGCTGTTCAAGCCGCTGCGGGCCAAGCCGCCGGCTTCCACAAACGTCAGGATGTCCGGGCCGTTGTCGTTGCGCACGCGCAGCACGATGGCAGTCTCGGCGCACTCGGCGCGCCAGTCCCAGTTCTGGCCATGGATCAGGTTGCCGTTGGCCGAACGCGTGGGCAGGATCAGGGCGCCGGTGCAGCCGTCGCCAGGTTCCAGCTCGGCGGCCTTTTTCTTTTCGGCGCGGGCCTTGGCGACGACTTCGGTGCGGGCGTTCACCATCACGATGTCTTCAAACGGCACGTCGGCGCCGGCCGCGATGCCGCGCATTTCTTCCAGATAGTGCGGCGCGAAGTTTTCGATCTCGCGGGCGAAGTGGGCGATCAGCTGGGTGCGCGCCATGGCGTCGTAACCCAGGTCGACYAGCGTCTGGCCATACATCGCTGCGCTCTTGCGCACGCGGTCGGCGGCTTGCTGGCCATAGGAACGGCCGCGGGCTTCGGGCGTGCCGGAAACCGATACGAAGGGGAATTGCGTGATCTGGGTCATGGACGGGAAAGCGGCGCCGCGCGCCGTGTAGTCGGAAGAGGAGTCAAACTTTCAAAAATGTTAGCTTATTTTGGCGCCAATATTGCTCAGGGTTTACCCAGATGCGACTGCCGCTCCCCACTTCAGCCCCTGGCAATGGGCCTCAATACCACCGCGCAAGACTAGACCACGGCGCTATTGCAGTCGGCCGCCCGCCGCATCGAATCTCTGGGCCTGGCCTCACGCATCAAAGCGCAGGCATCAAAGCGCAGGCATCAAAGAACAGGCATCAAAGAACAGGCATCAAAGAACAGGCCCCCGCACCGTAAGCGCGGGGGCCTGTGTTCCAGCCGATGGATCGATAAGGGCGCGTCAGGGCTGCTGCGCGGCCACCTCCGGCGCACGGGTGGGCGACCCCATGGCCTGGAACAGCGCCGCCGTTTCGGTCAGGCGCGCATTGGCGTATTGCAGTTCGCGCAAGCGCGCCGCCACGTAATGCTGTTCCGCCGCGTACTCGGTGTAGGGCGCCAGCGCGCCCAGGCGCACGCGGCTGGCCGTGTTGCGATACGTCTGCTCGGCCGCGCGCCGCGACGATTCGGCTGACGCCAGCGCTTGCCCGTCGGCATCCAGCCGGGCCAGGGTGTCGGCCACATCCTTGAACGCGGTCAGCACGGTCTGCTTGTATTGCAGCACCGAGGCCTCGTAGCGTTCCTTCGCCGCGCGCCGTTCCGCCAGCAACGCGCCGCCATGGAAGATGGGCTGGGTGAGCGATGCGCCGATCGCCCAGATCGAGCCCGCGCCCGATAGCGCAGCGGGCCAGCTGAAGCCCCCTTTGCCCATCGAGGCTGACAGCGACAGGCTGGGAAACAGCTGCGCGGTGGCCACGCCCACATCGGCCGCGGCCGCCTGCACCACGGCGTCGGCGACCAGCACGTCCGGGCGCGAGGCCAGCAATTCAGACGGCACGACTACCGGCACCTGCGCCGGCACGGCCAGCATGCTGAAGGGCAGATCGTCCGGCGCCTGATCGGGGCTGCGGCCCAGCAGCACGGCCAGCGCATGGCGTGTGGCTTGCCATTGCGCACGCAAGCCGGGCAGCGATGCCTCAAGCGTGGCGGCATCCTGGTCGGCGCTCAGCGCATCGTTTTGCGAGGCGGACCCCAATTCGTACCGCCGTTGGGTATCACGCGCCACCTGCCGCAACAGCACCACCTGCTTTTCCGTCAGCGCCACGCGTTCGGCAAGCGACGCCGAGGTGATGGCGCCTGTGACGATGTTGCCGGCCAGCGAGCGCCGTGCGGACTCCAGCTGGAATGCCTGCTGCTCCACCTGCGCCGCCAGCGACGCATTGGCAAAGCGCGCCGCGCCGAACAAGTCCAGGTCATAGCTGGCCTGGATCTGGCCGGTGAACACGTTGTAAAGCGCGGTGGGCTGCGGCAGGTTGGGCATGGTCAGCGCGCGATTGCGCGTGGCGTTCGCGCCCGCATCCACCGACGGCAGCAGCGACGAATTCACCTGCCCGCGCAACTGTTCGCGCGCGCCCGCCAGATTGTGTTCGGCCGCCGCCAGGTTGGGGCTGTTGGCCAGGCCTTCCTCCACCAGCGCATTCAGCGCATCAGAGCCATAGCGCTTCCACCATTCGGGCACGGGCCGCGCGCCGCGCTCAAAGCGTTGCGCCACGCCGCCTGCCGACGCGCTGGCCTCGGGCGTGGCTTGCGCGCCGTACTGGGCGGGGGACGCTACCGCAGGCGGTTTGCTGTCGGGGGCGAACGCGCAAGCGCTTAGCGCCAGCAGCAGGGGCAATACCAGCGGCAGCTTTGCTGCGCGAATTGGAGGGGTCTTCATCATCAGGCTCCTCGTTCCAGCGTGTCGCCAGCGTTGGCGCCGGGCGGCACGCCTTCGGGTTCGTCGCGCTCGTCATGGCGCACGCGGAACCAGGCGGCATACAGCGCGGGCAGGAAGAACAGCGTCAGCACCGTGGCGCTGGTGATGCCGCCCATCAGTGCGGTGGCCATGGGGCCAAAGAAGTTGCTGCGCAACAGCGGAATCAGCGCCAGCACGGCGGCGGCAGCCGTCAGCACGATGGGGCGGAACCGCCGCGCCGTGGCGCCCACAATCGCGTCCACGCGCTTGTGGCCGTTCAGGATGTCTTGCTCGATCTGGTCCACCAGAATCACCGAGTTGCGCATGATGATGCCGAACATCGCAATCACCCCCAGCATGGCGACAAAGCCGAACGGTTTGCCAAACAGCAGCAGCGCAGCCACCACCCCGATCAGGCCCAGCGGTGCGGTCAGCACCACCATCATCACGCGGGCGAAGCTTTGCAGCTGCACCATCAGCAAGGTCAGCACCGCCACGGCCATCAACGGCATCTGCGCGTTGATCGACGCCTGGCCCTTGGCGCTTTCTTCCACCGGGCCGCCGACTTCAATGCGGTACCCCACCGGCAATTCGGCGCGAAGGGCGTTCAACTTCTTGTCGATGGCGTGCGTGACGTCGATGCCTTGCGCGCCGCTGGTCACGTCCGCCTGCACCGTGATGGTCGGCTGGCGGTCGCGTTCCCAGATGACGCCGTACTCCAGGCCATAGCGCACGTGCCCCAGGCTGCCCAGCGGCACCGGGCCGTTGGCCGTGGGCATGGACAGCGTCGCCACGCGTGCGGGGTCGATGCGTTCGTTTTGCGGCGCGCGCAGGCTGACGTTGATCAGCTTGTCGCGCTCGCGGTACTGCGTCACGGTGTAGCCCGACAGCGTCATCGCCAGGAAATCCGAGATGTCGCGGGTGCTGATGCCTTGCTCGCGCGCCTTCTGCTGGTCGATCTCAAAGCGCACCGAGCGCTCAGAAGGTTCATCCCAGTCGAACTGCACGTTCACCGAGCGGGTATCGGCGCGGACTTCGGCGGCCACTTTCTCCGCCACCGCGCGCACGTCCGAGATCTTGTCGCCGCTGACGCGGAACTGCACCTGATAGCCAACGGGCGGCCCGTTTTCCAGGCGCGACAAGCGGGTGCGCACGGCCGGGAACTGCTCGCGCAGCATCGGCGTGAGCCACTGCGCAAGCTTTTCGCGGTCTTCCACCGAATGGGCGGTGATGACCAGTTGTGCAAAGTTCGGCGTGGCCAGTTGCTGGTCCAGCGGCAGATAAAAGCGCGGTGCACCGGTGCCAACGAAGCTGACCGAATGATCGATCTCGGGCCGGCCTTCCAGCGCCTTCTCCAGGCGTTCCACCTGACGCAGCGTGGCGGCAAACGACGCGCCTTCCTGCAAGCGCACATCCACCAGCAGCTCGGTGCGGTCCGAGCTGGGGAAGAATTGTTGCGGCACCAGCTTGAATCCAGCCATCGACACGACAAAGATCAGCACCGTGCCCGCCAGCACCCAGTACCGGCGGTCCACGCACCACGACACCCAGCCGCGCAGGCGCTGATAGAACCGGGTGTTGTAGATATCGTGTTCGTGGTCGTCGGGCAGATGCGCTTCGCGCTTGCGTTCGGGCAGCAGGCGGTAACCCAGCAGCGGGATCAACACCACGGCGGCAAACCAGGACGTGATCAGCGCAATGGCCGACACCTGGAAAATGGAACGCGTGTATTCCCCGGTGCTGGACTTGGCCAGCGCAATCGGCAGGAAACCCGCCACGGTGACGAGCGTGCCGGTCAGCATGGGGAAGGCGGTGCTGGTGTAGGCGTAGGCCGCCGCGCGGGCGCGGCTCCATCCTTGTTCCAGCTTCACCGACATCATTTCCACGGCGATGATGGCGTCGTCCACCAGCAGGCCCAGCGCCAGCACCAAGGTGCCCAGCGACACCTTGTGCAAGCCGATGCCGAACATATCCATGAACAGCGCCGTGACGGCCAGCACCACGGGAATGGAAATCACCACCACCATGCCGGTGCGCAAGCCCAACGACACCAAGCTCACGATCAGCACGATGGCAACCGCTTCGGCCACGGAACGCAGGAAGTCATCCACCGAATGCGATACCGCCTGCGGCATGCTGGACACTTCCGTCAGCGTGAGCCCTGCCGGCAATTGCGCCTTCAGTTTTCCGAAGGTCGTGCCCAATGACTTGCCCAGCCGCACCACGTCCTGGCCCGGCTGCATGGTGATGCCGATGCCCAGCACGGGCTTGCCGCCGACGCGCATCTGGTCCACGGGCGGGTCTTCATAGCCACGGTGGATCGTTGCAATATCGCCCAGCCGGATCGACTTGCCGTTCACGCGGATCAAGGTATCCGCCAGCGCGCGGCTGTTTTCATATTGCCCGGTGGGACGCACGAAGATGCGGTCGTCGGCGGTGGTCAGCGTGCCAGCGGCGGACACGGCGTTCTGCGTGTTGATCGCCTGCGCAATCTGCTGCGGCGTCACGTCCAGCCCGGTCAGCTGCGTATTGGAAATTTCAATGTAGAGGTGCTCGGCCTGATCGGCGAAGTAATCAACCTTGGCCACGCCCGGCACGCGCAGCAGCACGGTGCGCAGCTTGTCCGCGTAGTCATGCAGCTGCGCTGGCGAAAAACCGTCGCCGTGCAAGGTGTAGATGTTGGTGTAGACGTCGCCGAATTCGTCATTGAAGAACGGGCCTTGCACGCCTTGCGGCAAGGTGGCCTGGATGTCGCCCACCTTTTTGCGGATTTGATACCACTGCTCGGCCACGGTGCTGGCCGGCGCCGAATCTTTCATGGTGTAGAAGATCAGCGACTCGCCCGGCCGCGAATAGCTGCGCAGGAAATCCGTGTTGGCGGTTTCCTGCAGCTTCTTGCCGATGCGGTCGGTGACCTGCTCTTGCACCTGTTGCGCGGTGGCGCCGGGCCACAGCGTCTTCACCACCATGACGCGGAAGGTGAAGGGCGGGTCTTCCGATTGCGCCAGCTTGGAATACGACAGCACGCCGAACAGCGTCACCAACGTGATGATGAAGATCACCAGCGGCTGGTGCCGCAGCGCCCACGCCGACAGGTTGAACTTGCCTTCGTCGTGGTGCTGGCCCGGACCTTGATCCGCGGCGCTCATGACGCGAAGTCCTCGGGGTGCAGCGGCGCCACGGGCCGAACCTTTTCGCCCGCCGACACGGTGTGCACGCCTTGCCAGACCACGCGTTCGCCGGCCTTGACGCCACCGGACAGCGTGACGGTGCGCGCGTCATAGCGCAGGACTTCTACGCGGCGCAGTTCCAGCGTGTTGGCCTCGGGCTTGACGACCCAGACGGCCGGGTCCTTGGCGTCATGGAACAAGGCGGTGGCCGGCACGGTATAGGTCTCAACGTCGGCGGCGCTGCGGTTGTCGAAACTGATGTTGGCCGTCATGCCCAGCCGCACGTCCGGCGACGGCGATTCCAGCGTGAGCTTGACGCGGTAGGTGCGGCTTTGCGGGTCCGCTGCGGGGGCGATTTCCCGCAGCACGGCGGTGAAGGTCTTGCCACGCAGCGGGCCCAGCGTGACGCTGGCGCGTTGGCCAACGGCAAGCCCCGCCAGCACGCTTTCGGGCACGTCGCAAATAGCGTCAATGTCACCCGACCAGGCCAATTGATAGACGGGCGTGCCGGCGGCCACGTTCTGGCCCGTGTCGGCTTGTTCGGCCGTGATCAGGCCGGCGTGGTCGGCATGCAGCGTGGTGTATTTCAGCTGGTCGGCGGATAGCGCGGCCTCTTGCGCCGCCTGGTCGCGCTGCGCCAGCGCCGAGGCGTAGGCGTTGCGGGTCTGCTCCAGCTGGTTTGCCGCGATCAGGTTTTCGCGCGCCTGGGCGCGGTCGCGGTCCAGTTGTTGGCGGGCGTATTCCAGCTGATGCTGCGCAGCGCTTAATTGCGCCTTCGCGGCGGCGGCGTTCTTGGTGGCGTCGGCCGGGTCCAGCTTGGCCACGACTTGCCCCGGCGTGACGGTGTCGCCCAGCCGGACGAGCCGTTCGGTGATCTTGCCGCCCACGCGGAACGACAGGGGCGTGCTGTAGCGCGCCTGCACTTCGCCGGGCAAGGTCCAGGCCGGCAGGCGTTCATCGGCTTTGGCGGGCATGGCGACGACGGGCCGGGGCGCGGGCGGGGGCGCTTCGTTGCGGCCGCAGGCGGAAACGGCCAATGCCAAAGCCAACGCGGCGGGCAGCGCCAGACGGCGCGTCCAGCCGGGCTTGGAAGTAGAACAATTCACGAAACACCTCGCGGCGCGGGAAGGCAATAGAAGGAAGAGCCAACGCAAGTCAGACTCAATACGGCCTGGATTCTAATGCGGTTATGTATTCGGATACAACCATGTATTTGAAATGTGAGCCAGTGCTAAACTCGCGCCATGTCGAAAATCCGCCTTACCCGCGAGCAAAGCCGAGACCAGACGCGCCAGCGCCTGCTCGACGCTGCGCAATCGGTTTTTCTCAGCAAGGGCTTTGTGGCCGCCAGCGTCGAAGACATCGCCGAACTGGCGGGCTATACACGCGGGGCCTTCTATTCCAACTTCGGCAGCAAGTCCGAACTGTTCCTGCAATTGCTCCGGCGCGATCACGAAAAAGTGATGGGCGATATGCGCGCCATCTTCGAAGACGGCGAATCGCGGCCCGAGATGGAAGCGCGCGTGCTGGCGTACTACAGCACGCACCATCGCGAAAACGACTGTTTTTTGCTCTGGATGGAAGGCAAGCTGCAAGCGGCGCGCGACCCGGAATTCCGCGTGGGCTTTACCGACTGCCTGCGCGAACTTCGCGCCGCCACCACCGAGTACGTGCGTCAGTTTTCCGCCCATGTGGGCACGCCGCTGCCGCTGCCCGCTGAGCAATTGGCAGTGGGTCTGCTGGCGCTATCGGACGGCATGCAGTTCAGCTATGCCTTTGATCCGCAAGGCGTCAGCCTGGAAATGACCGAGGCGGTGCTGGCGGGATTCTTCCGCCGCGTCGTGTTCGGCGACCCGGCGCCTGACGCGCCGCCGGCATTGCCCAAACCCGCTAATGGCGCTGGCCAATAACGCCGGCCGACAGCGCGCCGCCAAAAGCGCCGGCCAATAACGCCGGCCGACAGCGCCCGCCAACAGCGCGCCGCCAATAATGCCGGCCTAGGCGTCTAGCCCAGCAATTCCGAAATCTCAATCAGGTTCAGGTCCGGGTCCCGCAAATACACCGAGCGGATCTTCCCCGTGGCGCCCGTGCGCGCAACCGGGCCTTCGATGATCGTCGCGCCCGCCTGATTCAACTGCGTAATCACGTCATCCAGCGGCCGGTCAGCGATAAAGCACAAGTCCAGCGCGCCMGGSACCGGCAGGTGSGCCTTGGGCTCGAACTCGTGCCCGCGCACGTGCAGGTTGATCTTCTGATTGCCAAAGCGCAGCGCCTGGCGGCCTGCGCCGAAGGTTTCCAGCCGCATGCCCAGGATGCGGGTATAGAAATCCACCGTGGCTTCGGGGTCGGTGCAGGTCAAAACCAGATGGTCCAGGTGATCGATCATGCGCATCTCCACGTAATCAGATTGTCAGCTGTGCGGTGGCCGTGATAGTAATACCTGCGGCGTGCAGCCAGACTAAGGGGGGCCTGCGCCGCAATTCTCAACCCTTGGGCGAAAGGAGAGGCTGCATGTCTTCAGAAACCCGGCCATCGACCATCAATCGGCCTGTATTTTTTCCGGCCGCCATCTTCACGCTGCTGCTCGTGGGGTTTGCAATTCTTGCGCCCAAGTCGGCGCAGAGCCTGTTCGAATCCATGCAAGGCTGGATTCTAGGCAACGCCAGCTGGTTCTACATTCTGGTCGTGGCGATCATCTTGTTGGCCGTGGTGTTCCTGGCGGTCAGCCGGTACGGCGACATCAAGCTCGGGCCGGATCACAGCGAACCCGACTATCGCAATTTCACGTGGTTCGCGATGCTGTTTTCCGCCGGCATGGGCATTGGCCTGATGTTCTTCGGCGTGGCTGAACCCGTTATGCACTTCATGTCGCCGCCGGTAGGCGAGGGCGGCACCGCCATCGCCGCGCGCGAAGCCATGAAGATCACGTTCTTCCATTGGGGCCTGCACGCGTGGGCGATCTACGCGGTGGTCGCGCTGATCCTGGCGTTCTTCAGCTATCGCCACGGGCTGCCGCTGACGCTGCGTTCCGCGTTGTATCCGCTGATTGGCAACCGCATCCATGGGCCGATCGGACACGCCGTCGACATCTTCGCCATCATCGGCACCGTGCTGGGCGTGGCGACGTCGCTGGGCCTGGGCGTGGCGCAGATCAACAGCGGCTTGAATCATCTGTTCGGCATTCCGGTTGGGGTGACGACGCAGATCATCCTGGTCATCGTCACCTGCGGGCTGGCCACGCTGTCGGTCGCCAGCGGCCTGGACAAGGGCATCCGCATCCTGTCCGAAACCAATCTGGTGCTGGCGGCCGTGCTGCTGCTGTTTGTGCTGGTCGTGGGCCCCACCGTGTTCCTGTTCCAGACCTTTGTGCAGAACACCGGCGCGTACCTGTCTGACATCGTCAACAAGACCTTCAACCTGTATGCCTACGAGCCCACCGACTGGATCGGCGGCTGGACGCTCTTTTATTGGGGCTGGTGGATTGCGTGGTCGCCCTTTGTGGGCCTGTTCATCGCGCGCATTTCGCGTGGGCGCACCATCCGCGAATTCGTCACCGGCGTGCTGCTGGTGCCGGCCGGCTTCACCCTGTTCTGGATGACGGTGTTTGGCGACACGGCGATTCACATGATCCTGGTGGACAAGGTGCAAGGGTTTGCCGAGGTCGTCGAAGCCGACTCATCGCTAGCGCTGTTCGCCTTTCTTGAGCAGCTGCCATGGAGCGGCGTGTTGTCGATGGTTGCGATTGYGATGGTGGCGGTGTTCTTTGTCACGTCGGCCGACTCAGGCGCGCTGGTGGTAGACCTGCTGGCCTCTGGCGGATCGGACCGCACGCCCGTGTGGCAGCGCATTTTCTGGTCGGTGCTGATGGGGGCGGTGGCCATCGCACTGTTGCTGGCCGATGGCTTGACCGCCTTGCAGACAGCCACCATCGCCAGTGCGCTGCCGTTCTCCATCATCCTGCTGCTGTCTTTATGGGGGCTGTTCAAGGCGTTGAAGCTGGACGCGACCAAGCGCGGCATCCGGTATCAATCCCTGACCTTGTCGCGCCCGGCGCGCGGCGGCCAGTCTTGGGAGCGCCGCCTGCGCAACATGGTCATGATGCCGCGCCGCTCCCATGTGCTGCGCTTCATCAGCGATGTGGTGCGGCCGGCGCTGGAAGACGTGGCTGACGAATTGCGCAAGCAAGGCTACGCCGTTGTGGTCCGTGAAAATGAAGACGACGGCAGCGCCATCCTCGAGGTCTCGCACGGCGAGCATCTGGACTTTTCGTACGCCGTGCAGCCTGAAGCCTTCGTGCGTCCCAGCCTGACGCCCGAAGAGGCGGCCGACGAAGAAGAGCGCAAGTACTTCCGCGCCGAAGTCCATCTGCGCGAAGGCGGGCAGGATTACGACATCATGGGCTGGAGCCGCGACGCGGTCATTGGCGACATCCTGGACCAGTACGAACGCCATCGCCATTACCTGCACATGGTCCGCACCTGAATCCGCATCCCTTCCCCCGAAACCGCCCGCTTGCCCGGGCGGTTTTTTTTTGCCCGATAGCCCCGCTCTATTTCCTGCATTGATTAAGCCGCTTTGACGGAATTGCCGGAATCAAGGATTATCCAAGACTATTCTTGGATAAATAAGAGAGCGAATCATGAAGGCGAAATCTGGGGCATGGGCGGCGGGCGCTGTCGTGCTGGTGCTGGCAGTGGGGGGCGGGCTGGTCTGGAAGTTCGGCGGCGCATCACAAGCGGGCGGCTGGGCGATGCCGCCGGCAAAAGTTGCCGTGGCGCCGGCCGTACGGGCGGACTTTCCCATGGCGCTGGCGGGTATCGGTTCGCTGGAAGCCACGCGCCAGGTGCTGGTGCCGGCCGAAGTGGATGGCCGCGTCACGCAGATTCTGTTCACCGCAGGAGAGCGGGTGCAGGCTGGCCAGTTGCTGGTGCAGATGAATGACGCGCCCGAACAGGGCGAGCTGGCCCGGCTTCAGGCGCAGGCGCGCAACGCCCGCACTCTGCTGGAACGCACGCGCCGGCTGCTGCCGCAACAGGCGGCCACGCGTGAACAGCTGGACCAGGCGCAGGCCGATTACGACCAGGCCGCCGCCGACATCAAGCGGGTGCAGGCGCTTATCGAGCAAAAGCGGGTGAAGGCCCCGTTCGATGGTGTGCTGGGTGTGCGCCGGGTCAATCTGGGCCAGTTCGCCAAGGCGGGCGACGCGTTGGTGTCCTTGACCGACGCGTCGACCTTGTACGCCAACATCACGCTACCCGAGCAGGCGCTGGGCGCGCTGCGCGCCGGCCAGCCCGTCACGGTGACGGTGGACGCCCATGCCGGACGCGAATTCACCGGCACGGTATCCACGGTCGAGCCGCAGGTGGACCCGGGTTCGCGCACGGTGCGCGTGCAGGCCACCTTGCCGAACGCCGACGGGGCGCTCGCCGCCGGCATGTACGCCCAGGGCCGCATCGGCTTGCCCGACCGCCCCAACGTGATCACCGTGCCGGAAACCGCCGTCAGTTATAGCGCCTATGGCGATTCCGTCTACGTGCTGACGCCGCCCAAGCCGGGCGAGGACAAGGCCGCGTCCACCGTGCGCCAGGCCTATGTGAAGACCGCCGAGCGCGTGCGCGGCCGGGTCGTTGTGGCCGAAGGGCTGAACGCGGACGACCAGGTCGTGACGTCCGGCCAGCTGCGCCTGCATAACGGCGCCGCCGTCGAGGTCATTGCCGCTGACACGGTTGCGCTGGGCGCCCCGCAACAAGCCGTGGCGCAAGCCCAGTAATAAGGCGGAGACAAGCATGAGATTCACCGATCTTTTCGTACGCCGTCCGGTGCTGGCGCTGGTGGTTAGCACGCTGATTCTGCTGCTGGGCATCAAGGCGCTGAGCGGTCTGCCCGTGCGGCAGTACCCGCTGACCGAAAGCACCACCATCACCATCACCACCCAATACCCGGGCGCATCGCCTGACCTGATGCAAGGCTTCGTCACGCAACCCATCGCGCAATCGGTGGCCACGGTGGAGGGCATCGACTACCTGTCGTCGTCGTCCACGCAGGGGCGCAGCGTGATCACGGTGCGCATGAAGCTGAACGCCGATTCCAACAAGGCCATGACCGAGGTCATGGCCAAGGTCAACGAGGTCAAGTACCGCTTGCCGCAGGATGTGTACGACCCGGTGCTGGTCAAGTCCGCCGGCGAAGCAACCGCCGTGGCCTATGTGGGCTTTTCCAGCACGACGTTGTCGCTGGCGGCGCTGACCGATTACCTGTCGCGCGTGGTGCAGCCGCAGTTGTCGTCCATTGATGGCGTGGCCAGCGTGGAACTCTATGGCGGCCAGAAGCTGGCCATGCGCGTATGGCTGGACCCCAACCGCATGGCCGCGCGCGGTATCTCCGCGGGCGAACTGGCCCAGGCGCTGCGCGACAACAACGTGCAAGCCGCACCGGGCCAGGCCAAGGGCCTGTACGTGGTGTCCAACATCCAGGTCAACACCGACCTGGTGAACGTGGCGGAATTCCGCGACCTGGTGGTCAAGCGTGATGGCGACGCCATCGTGCGGCTGGGCGATGTGGCCACTGTTGAACTGGGCGCGGCATCCACCGATTCCAGCGGCCTGATGGATGGCGACCCCGCCGTTTATTTCGGCCTGAACGCGACGCCTGTGGGCAACCCGCTGGTCATCGTCAAACGCCTGCAAGAGCTGGTGCCCAACATCAAGCAGAACCTGCCGCCCGGCACCAGCGTGCAAGTGCCGTTCGAGCTGGCCCGCTTCATCAGCGCGTCCATCGACGGCGTGATGCAAACCCTGCTGGAAGCCATTGCCATCGTGGTGGTGGTGATCTTCCTGTGCCTGGGGTCGTTGCGCGCCGTGCTGATTCCGGTGGTCACCATTCCGCTGTCGATGCTGGGCGGGGCGGCCATCATGGCGCTGTTTGGCTTCAGCGTGAATCTGTTGACCTTGCTGGCGATGGTGCTGGCCATTGGCTTGGTGGTGGATGACGCCATCGTGGTGGTGGAAAACGTGCACCGGCATATTGAAGAGGGCAAGTCGCCGGTGCGCGCCGCGCTGATCGGTGCGCGCGAAGTGGCAGGGCCGGTGATCGCCATGACGATCACGCTGGCCGCCGTCTATGCGCCCATCGGGCTGATGGGTGGGTTGACCGGGTCGCTGTTCAAGGAATTCGCGTTCACGCTGGCAGGCGCCGTGGTGGTGTCGGGCGTGATCGCCTTGACCCTGTCGCCCGTGATGAGCTCGTTCCTGCTGAACCATCGCGTGTCAGACGGCTGGATGGCGCGTCGCGCTGAACACTTCTTCGGGCGTCTGGGCGAGGCCTATGGCCGGGTGCTGGACGTGTCCCTGCATCATCGTTGGGTGACCGGGCTGATTGCGGTGGCGGTGCTGGTGAGCCTGCCGTTCCTGTACAACGCGGCGCAGCGCGAGTTGGCGCCGGTTGAAGACCAGTCCACGGTGCTCACCGCGATCAAGTCGCCGCAGCACGCCAACATCGACTATGTCGAGAAGTTCGGCAAGAAGTGGGACGACGTGATGAAGACCTTGCCCGAGCAAAAGGGGCGCTGGCTGATCAACGGATCAGATGGCGTGTCCAACAGCATCGGCGGGGTGGACTTCGTGGACTGGCACGAGCGCAAACGCAACGCCGACGAGATCCAGGCCGACATGCAGGCCATGGCCAACCAGGTCGAAGGCAGCAACATCTTCGCCTTCCAATTGCCGTCGTTGCCGGGTTCCACGGGCGGCCTGCCCGTGCAGATGGTGCTGATGAGCGCGGCGGATTACCCCGTCGTCTACGAGGCCATGGAAAACCTGAAGAAGGCGGCGCGTGAAAGCGGCCTGTTCATGGTGGTGGACAGCGATCTGGACTACAACAACCCGGTCGTGCAGCTGAAGGTGGACCGCGCCAAGGCCAACAGCCTGGGCGTCACCATGAAAGACATTGGCGACACACTGGCCGTGCTGGTGGGCGAGAACTACATCAACCGCTTCGGCATCGATGGCCGTTCGTACGACGTGATTCCACAAAGCCTGCGCGAGCAGCGCATCTCGCCGGCATCGCTGGCGCAGTTCCACGTCAAGAGCGCGACGGGGGCGCAGGTGCCGCTGTCCAACCTGGTGACGGTGTCGATGGGCGTGGAGCCTAATTCTCTGACGCAGTTCAATCAGCTGAATGCGGCCACCTTCCAGGCTATTCCGATGCCCGGCGTCACCATGGGCGACGCGGTGCAGTTCCTGACGCGTCAGGCCCAGCAGTTGCCCGCCGGCTTCAGCTACGACTGGCAATCGGATGCGCGCCAGTTCAGCCAGGAAGGCTCGGCGCTGATGATCACCTTCATCTTCGCCATCATCGTGATCTATCTGGTGCTGGCCGCGCAGTACGAAAGCCTGCGCGACCCGTTCATCATCCTGGTCAGCGTGCCCATGTCGATCTGCGGCGCGCTGATTCCGCTGGCGCTGGGCATGGCCACCGTCAACATCTACACGCAGATCGGTCTGGTGACCTTGATTGGCCTGATCAGCAAGCACGGCATTTTGATGGTGGAGTTCGCCAACGAGATGCAGGTCAGCCACGGGCTGGACCGCCGCGCCGCCATGGAGCAGGCCGCCCGCATCCGCCTGCGCCCCATTCTGATGACGACGGCGGCCATGGTGATGGGGCTGATCCCCTTGCTGTTCGCCACCGGCGCGGGCGCGCATAGCCGCTATAGCTTGGGCTTGGTCATCGTGGTGGGCCTGCTGGTGGGCACCTTGTTCACGCTGTTCGTGCTGCCCACCGTCTATACCGTTTTCGCGCGCGACCACCGCGCGGCCAACGACACGCCGCGTGCTCGCGAGCTGGCGGCGGCGCAGGCCGAAGACGCCCGCGCGGCCGCGTCGCATTAAGGAACCGATCATGAATCAACGTCAATACGTCTTGGACCAACACGTCTTGGGTCGCCACTTCTTGGGTCATCACGTCTCGGGTCACCACGTCTCGGGTCACTACTTCTTGGGTCGCCACTTCTTGGGTCACCATGTCTTGGGCCGCCACGTCTTGGGCCGTCAATTCTCGGGTCAACACTCGTGGTTCCGCGGGGCCACCGTGCTGCTGGCCGCGCTGGCCCTGGCTGGGTGCGCCGTCGGCCCTGACTATCAGCCGCCACAGTCTGCGCCCGTTGCGCTGGCCAGCCCCGAACAGGCCCTGTTCTCTGCCGACCAGTTGCAGCGCGACTGGTGGCGGCAGTTGCAAGACCCGCAGCTGGACCGGCTGATTGATCTGGCGCTGTCCCGCAACCACGACATCCGCATCGCGCAAGCTCGCTTAGCCGAGTCGCGCGCGGTGCTGGACGAAAAAGAACTCGACCAGTTGCCGGCCGTGACGCTGGATGGCCGCTACGAGCGCAGCTTGTCGCAGGCCAATGCCGGTACGGCAGGGCAGCGCAATCTGGCGCAGAGTTATCGGGCGGGTTTTGACGCTACCTGGGAACTGGACCTGTTCGGCCGTCTGCGCCGGGCAGCCGAAGGCGCCGCGGCGCGCAGTGAAGCGCAAGCGGCGGACTTGGCTCAGGCCCGCATCGTGGTGGCGGCCGAAGTCGCCCGCAATTACTTCGAACTGCGCGGCGCTGAACAGCGCCTGGCCGTCGCGCGCGCCAATCTGGACAGTCAGCGCGACAGCCTGCGCGTCACGCAGGCCATGGTGACGGCGGGCCGGGGCGACGAAGGCGACCTGGCCAGCGCGCGGGCCGAACTGGAAACCGTGCAGGCCAGCGTGCCGGTGCAAGTCGCGGCCAGGCGGCTGGCGCTGTACCGCATCGCGGTGCTGGCCGGGATGCGGCCGGTGGAGCTTGGCGAGCTGGACGCCGGCAAGCCGCTGGCGCCGTTGACCGCCAAGTTACCTATCGGCGATGTGGGCGCGCTGCTGTCTCGCCGCCCGGACATCCTGGCCGCCGAACGGTCGATGGCCGCAGCCAATGCGGACGTGGGCGTGGCCACGGCCGAGCTTTATCCGCGTATCGATCTGGGCGGTTTCTTGGGCTTCGTTGCGCTGCGTGGGGCGGATTTCGGTTCAAGTTCGAGCCGGGCCTTCAGCGTTGCCTCTGGCGTGAACTGGCCGGCGTTTCATTTGCCGACGGCGCTGGCCAGAAAGCGGGGGGCGGTTGCGCGTTCCGACGGCGAAGTGGCGCGCTACGAGCAGACCGTGCTGCGCGCGGTGGAAGAACTGGAGTCGGCGCTGACCGAGTTCGGCCAGACGCAGCTGCGCTTGGGCAACCTGGCGCAGGCCGCCGCGTACAGCGGGCGCGCGGCGGAACTGGCGCAGTTGCGCTATCGCGAAGGCAGCGCCCCGTATTTGACGGTGCTGGACGCGCAGCGTACGCTTTTGCGCGCCCAGGACGCCGTGGCGGTGGCGGAAACGGATTCCTATACGCGTCTGATAGCGCTCTATAAGGCGCTGGGCGGCGGATGGGAAGCCGATCCCAATACCAACCCCAGCGTCAACCCAGATGCCAATCCAGGTGCCAACCCGGAGCCCGCCGCCGCAGGCTGACCGCCGGCCCCGGTTCGTGGCACCATAGCCAACATTGCCCAGGAGTTTCGTTATCGCCATGTCCGACAGCCTGTCCCAACCCGTCACCTGGATGCCGCATCAGCCGGCCGACCGCGTGCTCATGACCTTGAAGACTCGCGGCCCGCAGTCCATCGCCGTCATCGCCAAGGCCATGGACGTGACGGCCGAGGCCGTCCGCCAGCAGATGACGCGGCTGCATGCGGATGGGCTGGTCGACTCCGAAAGCCACAGCGCGGGCCGTGGCCGGCCCACTCAGATCTGGTTTCTGACGGAAGCGGGCCACGGCCGTTTTCCGGACACCCACGCCGAAATGACCGTGCAGATGATCGGTGCGGTGCGTCAGGTGTTTGGCGACGAGGGCGTGGAAAAGCTGATCCAGGTGCGCGAAACCGCCATGCTGAATAGCTACCACCAGGCGATGCTGGGCGCGAGCGATCTGAAGGCGCGCCTGGAACGTCTGGTGCAGGTGCGTTCGTCCGAAGGCTATATGGCCGAACTGCGCCAGGACGGCGATGAATTCGTCTTCATTGAAAACCACTGCCCGATCTGTTCGGCGGCCAAGGCCTGTATGGGCTTTTGCCGCAGTGAGCTGGAACTGTTTCGCCAGGTGCTGGGCGAAGACGTGCAAGTGGCTCGCGAAGAACACATTCTGGCGGGCGCGCGGCGCTGCGCGTATCGCGTGCGTGAGCAGCCGCGCGCATGACGCTCAAGCAACTCGAAGCCTTCTACTGGGCCGCCACCTGCGCCAGCTTTGCCGTGGCGGCCGAGCGGCTGCACCTGTCGGTGTCGTCCTTGTCCAAGCGCATCACCGAGCTTGAAGACGCGTTGGGCCAGCCGCTGTTTGACCGCAGCGGCCACAAGGCTGCGCTGACGGACGCCGGCCAGCGGCTGGTGCCGCAGGCGCGTGAACTGCTGGCCGCGGCCGATCAGGTGCGCGCGTCCATGACCCAAACGCCGGGCTTGCGCGGCCGCTGCCGCTTTGGTGTGGGCGAACTCACTGCGCTGACGTGGCTGCCGCGCCTGATCGGCGCCGTGCGCGCGGCGTATCCCGACCTGGTGCTGGAGCCGTATGTGGATATCGGCCAGGTGCTGGAGCAGCGCGTGGCGGACGGCGAACTGGATTTTGCGGTGATCGCGGGGCGTTCGTCGCGCGCGAACATTGCCTCGACGCCGATCGGCGAAGCCCGCTTTGCCTGGGCGGCGTCGCCGTCCGTGCTGGACGGGGAAACCCGCATGACACCGTCGTTGCTGGCCCGCCTGCCGCTGGTGACGCTGCCGGCCGGCGCAGGCACGACGCGCATCATCGACGACTGGCTGGCCGGGCGCGACGCTGCTGGCGAGCGCTTGTGCTGCAACAACTGGGGCGCCATCGTTGGCATGCTGATTGAAGGCACGGGCGTTGGGCTGCTGCCCAGCCATTGGGCCGACGCGCTGGCGGCCGAGGGCAGTTTGCGGGTATTGCAGGGCGAACCCGAACTGGCCGCCTTGCCGTATTCCTTCCAGTACCGCCGCGACGACCACCGCGCGCTTGTCGCCTTGTTGCGTGACGCGGTGGCCTCGGCGGTGGACTTCTCGGCGCCTTGCCGGCTGCCCTAAGGTTCTCGACCTCAGGCCCGAACCCGAACCCCGCCTCGGCCCGGCCCGTCCCCGGCCCCGGGAACCCCAACCCCAGCTTCAGGCCCGCCCGCGTCCGCAAGGCGGCCAATGCTCGCCGGAATTTAGCGCCGCGACAGCTTGCGCTCTATACAATCGCCGCGCGCCTGGCGCAGAATCCAACAAGATGCATAGACGGAGATCATTCATGCGTAAACTTTGCCTCGCCATGGCTATGGCGGGAATGCTGGCTAGCGGCCTGGCGCAAGCCCAGTCGACCCTGAAAATCGGTTTGCAGGACGACCCGGACGTGCTGGACCCCGTGCGTGCGCGCACCTTCGTGGGCCGCATCGTCTTCGCTTCCTTGTGCGACAAGCTGGTCGACATTACGCCTGACCTGAAGATCGTGCCGCAGCTGGCGCAGTCCTGGACGATCAGCCCGGACAACAAATCGCTGACGTTCAAGCTGCGCACCGATGCCGTCTTCCATGACGGCACGCCGGTCAACGCCGCCGCCGTCAAAGCCAACCTGGACCGCGCCCGCACGCTGCCGGACAGCAACCGCAAGAGTGAACTGGCCACCGTCGCCAGCGTGGACGCGCCGGACGAGCACACCGTTGTGCTGAACTTGGCCGAGCCAGACGCCTCGCTGCTGTCGCAGCTGTCGGACCGCGCCGGCATGATGATGTCGCCCGCTGCCTTCGACAAGGACCCGGGCGGCAAACCCGTGTGCTCGGGCCCGTACCAATTCAAGGAGCGCGTGCAGAACGATCGCATCGTGCTCGAGAAGTTTCCTAAATACTGGGACGCCGGCAACTATCACTTTGACCGCCTGGTCTTCACGCCGATTCCCGACAACACCGTGCGCCTGAACAACCTGCGCGCGGGCGACCTGGACATCATCGAACGCGTGGCCCCCAGCGACGCCAAGGCGGTGAAGGACGATCGCAACCTGCGTCTGGCGCCGGTGACGGGCCTGGGCTTCCAATCGATCTCGGTCAATCTGGGCAATGGCGCACGCGCCAACAACCCGCTGGCCAAAGACAAGCGCGTGCGTCAGGCGCTGGATCTGGCGATTGACCGCGACGTGCTGAACCAAGTGATCGGCGAAGGCATGTTCCAGCCGGCCTACCAACCGTTCCCGCCCGCCAGCTTCGCCTACAACACCGCTTTCGAGCACAAGGGCCGTGACCCGAAGAAGGCGCAGGCGCTGTTGAAGGAAGCCGGTTACGACCGCGTGAAGTTCGAGATCACGTTCGGCAACAACACCACCATGCAGCAAGTGTTTGAGCTGGTGCAGGCCATGGGCGCCGAAGCCGGATTCGATATCACCCTGCGTCCGGTCGAGTTCGCGTCGCTGCAATCGTCGCTGGCGCGCGGTGACTTCGAAGTGGGCCAGAGCGGCTGGTCGGGCCGTGTCGACCCCAGTGGCAACATCCACCAGTACGTCAGCTGCAAGGGCAACCTGAACGATGGCAAGTTCTGCGACGCCGGTGTCGACAAGCTGTTGAACGACGCCCGCGCCGAAGCCGATAACGCCAAGCGGCGCGCCATGTATGACCAGGTGCTGACGGCAATGCAGGACCAGCGCCCGATCGTCTACCTGTTCTATCTGCCGTGGACCTTTGGCGTGCAGAAGAAGGTGGAAGGCTTCGTGCCGTACCCCGACGGCCTGATCCGCCTGAAGGGCGTGACGGTCGCCAAGAAATAGAGGAAGGACCACCCCCTACCCGCTTACGCGGGCCCCCTTGAGGGGGGGCGGCACACCCGGACCGGCGGAGCCGGCTCCGCGGTGCCCCCACTTAGGGAGGGGCGCTCGCACGGGATGGGCGGATTCTGGGGGCTTCGCTTAGACAACCCTATTGGATGATTCATGTTTACGACTCGCCCGGAAATCCTTGGCACCTTTGGTGTCGTGACCTCCACCCATTGGCTGGCCAGCGCGGCCGGCATGTCGCTGCTCGAACGCGGCGGCAATGCGTTTGACGCGTGCGCGGCGTCGGCCTTCGTGCTGCAAGTGGTGGAACCGCACCTGGTCGGCCCGGCTGGCGAAGTGCCGGCCGTGTTCTATTCGGCGCGTACGGGCAAGGTGGAAGTGCTGTGCGGCCAGGGCACGACCCCGGCCGCCGCCACGCTGGAGCGCTATCGCGCCGAAGGGCTGAAGCTGATCCCTGGCAACGGGTTGTTGGCCACGGTGATTCCGGGCGCATTTGATGCATGGATGCTGCTGCTGCGCGACCACGGCACGATGCGCGTGCGCGATGTTCTGGAACCGGCCATCTATTACGCCGAGCATGGCCACGCGCTGATGCCGCGCATCTCCAACACCATCGCCGGGTTGAAGGACTTTTTCGAAACGCATTGGCCGACAACGGCGCAGGTCTACGTGCCGGGCGGCAAGGTGCCAGAAGCGCGCAAGCTGTTCCGCAACCCGGCGCTGGCCCGCACCTGGACCCGCGTGTTGAAGGAAGCCGAGAGCGTGGGCGCTGACCGCGAACGCCAGATTGAAGCGGCGCGCGACGCGTTCTACCGGGGCTTCATCGCCGACGAGATCGACAAGTTCGCGCGCAACACCGACGTCATGGACGAAAGCGGCACCACCCATCGTGGCGTCATCACGGCGGACGATCTGGCGGGCTGGTCGGCCAGCTACGACACGCCGCTGACCTACGACTATCACGGCTACACCGTGGCCAAGGCGGGCGCCTGGAGCCAGGGGCCGGTCTTTTTGCAAACGCTGGCGTTGCTCAAGGGCATGGACCTGGCGGGCGTCGGCCCGAACAGCGTGGAGTTCATCCACCGTGTCACCGAGGCCATGAAGCTGGCGTTTGCCGACCGCGAGGCGTATTACGGCGATCCGGCGTTCATCGACGTGCCGCTGGCGCATCTGCTGTCTGACGCGTACAACGCGGAACGCCGCGCCCTGATTGGCGAGACCGCGTCGCACGATTTGTTGCCGGGCCAGGTGCCGGGCTTCGAGGCGCAGGTGGCGCGTGTGATGGACACGCTGGAGCGCTTGTCCAAGGTGTCGGCGCCGGGCAGCGCGACGAACGAGCCCACGCTGGCGGACATGCGCGCGTCTGCCAAGCGCGGCGACACCACGCACGTGGACGTTATCGACCGCTGGGGCAACATGATTTCAGCGACGCCGTCGGGCGGCTGGTTCCAGTCGTCGCCGGTGATTCCGGAATTGGGTTTTGGCTTGAATACCCGCGCCCAGATGTTCTGGCTGGAAGAGGGGCTGCCCGGCACGCTGGCCCCCGGCAAGCGTCCGCGCACCACGCTCACGCCGTCGCTGGCGCTGCGCGATGGCAAGCCCTACCTGGCGTTCGGCACGCCGGGCGGCGACCAGCAAGAGCAATGGCAATTGCTGTTCTTCCTGCGCCATGTGCACCATGGCTTGAACTTGCAGGAAGCCATCGACCTGCCGATGTCGCACACCATGCATTTCCCCACGTCGTTCTATCCGCGTGACCGCAAGCCGGGTCATCTGGCGGTAGAGGCCAGCTTTGGCGCCGATGTGATCGAGGGCTTGCGCCAGCGCGGCCATCAAATCGAAGAGGTGCCGGAATGGTCGGTGGGCCGTCTGACGGCCGCCTCGCGGGATGAAGACGGGCTGTTGCATGCCGCGGCCACGCCGCGTCTGATGCAGGCGTACGCGATCGGCCGCTAAGGCTTGGCGGGACTCGCCGGTGTGCGCGGCCGTGGGGCTGCAGGCATCGGCGGCGCCCGGGCGGACGATGCCGCCTTGCGGCGTTTTGCCGGCATGGGCTATCTTTCTTCCATGACGTCATCCCAGCAGCGCCCGGCAAACGGAGCGCAATCCCTCACGGGACAAGAGCCACTTTTCATCGTCCTCAACACCGGATCGGGGCGCGGCGACGCGCAGGTCCTGCAGGACACCATCCGCCGTATCCTCGACGAGGCGGGCCGGCGATACACGCTGATGCCGGTGGACGACCCGTCCAAACTCACCGAAACCGCGCAGGCTGCGGTCAAGCGCGCGCAGGACGAGCAGGGCGTGGTGATTGCCGCAGGCGGTGACGGCACGCTCAATGCAGTGGCGGGCGCCGTGCTGGGCAAGGGCGTGCCGTTCGGCATCCTGCCCCAAGGCACATTCAATTATTTCGGACGCAGCTACGGCATCTCGCAAGATACCGAGGTGGCGTTGCGGGGTTTCCTTCAAGGCCATTTGCGGCCGGTGCAGGTGGGCCAACTCAACGGACGGCTGTTCCTGGTCAACGCCAGCCTAGGCCTGTATCCCACGCTGCTTGAAGACCGCGAGGCCTACAAGCAGCGCTTCGGCCGCAGCCGTTTGGTGGCGCTGTGGTCGGGTGTGGTGACCTTGCTGCGCGCGCCGCGCCAACTGCGGCTGCAACTGGAAACCGAGGGGCGTTCGCGCGAGCTGCGCACACCCACGCTGGTGGTGGGCAACAACAAGCTTCAGCTTGAGCATGTGGGCATCGAATCCGATGAGCTGGACCGCAACCGCCTGGTCGCCATGACCGTCAAACCGGTAGGCACGCTGGCGCTGTATGGCCTGCTGGTGCGCGGCCTGTTCAGCCGGCTGGGTGAAGCCGAACACGTCATCAGCTTTGGGTTTGATCGCCTGACGGTGGGTATACGCGGGCGAAAGCGCGTCAAGGTCGCGATGGACGGCGAAATTTCGTGGATGAACACCCCGCTGGAATTCAAGGTGTCTCCCGAGCCGTTGCCGCTGGTGGTGCCGGCGGACTCGCAATACCTGGACCGCTCATGACGCGCATCCTGCAATTTTCCGACACGCATTTCGGCACGGAACGCAAACCTGTCGTCGAAGCCGCGCTGGACTTGGCGCGCTCATTGAACCCTGATCTGGTCGTCCTTAGCGGCGACATCACGCAGCGCGCGCGGCGCGCGCAATTTGCCGCGGCCCGCAAGTTCATCGAACGCCTGTCGCTGCCGGTGCTGGCCGTGCCCGGCAACCACGACATCCCGCTGTTCAATGTGTTTGCGCGCGCGCTCAACCCCTATGGCAATTACAAGCGGGCGTTGGGTGCGGTGCTGGAGCCGGTGTTTGAAACCCCGGGCCTGCTGGCGATCGGCGTGAACACCACGCGGCCCCGCCGCCGCAAGGACGGCGAGATTTCCGATACGCAGATCGCTCGCGTCGCGCAGCGTTTGCGTCAGGCGCGGCCGGGCCAGTTGCGCATCGTGGTCGCGCATCACCCCGTGCGCGCCAAAGTCGAATCCGACCTGTCCAATCTGCTGATCGGCCGCGAGCGCGCGCTGGCGGCTTGGGCGCAGGCAGGTGTCGACTTGATTCTGGGTGGCCATATTCATCTGCCGTATGTGCTGCCGCTGAGCGCGGCGGGCAAGCCTGCGGGCTGGATCGTGCAGGCGGGCACGACCTGCTCGCGCCGTGTGCGGGGCAGTGTGCCCAATTCGGTCAACGTGATCCGCTGCGAAGAAGAGGGCGGCCAGCAGGTATGCCACGTCGAGCGGTGGGATTACGCCGAGGGCACGCACGCGTTTGCGCCGGTCGACAAGACGCTGGTGGCGGGTTCATGAACGATGTGTATGCGGCGTGGGCGTCGGCCCATGCCTTGGAATTGTTCATCGGACTGCCCCTGGTCACGGGCGCGGCGGCCGTGTTTGTCATGCGCGCGTATGTCGGCAGCTCGCGGCGAGGGCGCGCGTTGATCAGCATCGCCGGGGTGGGTGTGTTGTTGCTGGTGTTTCTGGCATTGGCTGCCGCTGTGCGCAGCCAGGGCGGCATCGTGGCGTTTGATGGCGCGCTGGCCGACGCGCTGAGCATGTCGATGAGTTCATCGTTGCTGTGGGCGCTGTCCTGGTTCACCTATCTGGGCGACCGCAATTTTCTGACGGTGCTGAGCGTAGGGATGACGCTGTACCTGCTGTGGACGGGATGGTGGCGGCTGGCGGCGTTCTGCGCCATTGCCACGGGTGTTGGGGGCGCGCTGAACTGGGTGCTCAAGCACACCTTCGAGCGCGTTCGGCCAGAGCATGATCACGGTTATGCCGCCGTGGCGGGCTGGAGCTTTCCCAGCGGTCACGCCTCGGCTGCGATGGCCGTGTACGGCACGGCCTGCTATCTGGTGTGGCGGCTGGCGCCGGCGCCGTGGCGCACGCCATGTGTGGCGGTCTTCGCCGCGTTGATCATGGCGGTGGGCCTGAGCCGCATCCTGCTGCAAGTGCATTTCGCCAGCGATGTGGTTGCGGGCTTCGCCGTCAGCCTTGCCTGGCTGGCGATCTGCGTGGCGGTGGCCGAGCGCTGGTGGCCGTCAGGCCGGGCAGAGCAAGAGCCGCAATAGCCGCCGTTGGCCGCCGCTGGCGTCTTCATCGGTCAAGCCAGGGATGCTGGTGTAGCGCCCGCCCGCGCCGGTAATCGCCTGATCCAGCCGGTGCGCCCGCTCGGGCGGCGGCGGGGCCAGGTCCACGATCAGCTTGCCGGACACGGGCGCCGTTACCTCGCCGTCGCTGAAGCGCTCAAGTGTGCGGTCGATCTCGCGTTCACGCGGCAAGGCCAGCACGATGGTGTCCGATTCCGCCAGGGCTTCACGCGCTGATGTGGCCAAGGTGGCCGAGCCGCGAAAATCTTCGCAGCGTTCGGGGTCGATGTCGTACAGGGTCAACGCGATGTCCGGCTCGGCCTCAAGCAGACGGCGGGCGGCCAGCGTGCCGGTCTCACCCATTCCCACGATGCTGATGCGCGGGCTCATAGCTTTGGCACGGACCACGTGCTCACGATATGGGCCAGCGGCTCGTCGGAGCCTTCGCCAGTCAGGATGACTTCACCGGCGGACAAGCGGCCTACCTTCAGCAGCCGGGCGTCGGCGTAGATGGCGCCGGCCGGGCTCTTGCGCAGAAAGTTGATGGTCAGGCTGGCCGTGACGGCATGGGCCTGGCCCGTAGCGCCCACCACGGCGGCATACATCGTCAGGTCCGCCAGGCCCATCAGCATGGGCCCCGCGACGATGCCTCCCAGGCGTTGATGCGCATCTCGGGCGGGCAACACGGCGCGTGCCGTGCCGCGGCCGATGCGCACGACGTCGATGCCCAGCAGCAGCGAGAAGGGGTGTTGGTCAGCCAGCAGGATGTGGAAGTCGGCCAGGCTGATCAGCGGTGCATCAGCGTCGGTGGCTAAAGCGGTGGCAGTCATCGTTGCTCCAGGGCAAGGCAGTAGTGGTCGAGCAAGGTGTCGGCCTGCTGGCCGAGCGACTTCAGCCGATGGGTATGCAACAGCAGCAGCAAGCCCATCAGGTAGGTGAACAGGTTCATCTGCTCGACGGCCGCGGTGGCGGCGTCCCAGCCCTTGGTGCGYGCCAGCGCCACGCCCATCAGGTCAACGCATTGCTGCAGGCGGGCATTGAGCTTTTCGTCCATGTCCCGGCCCAGGCCTCGCGGGCCCAGGCCCTGGAACAGATACATACCCAGCGAGAAGTCGGTCCGGCGCTGGGCGTAGTAACCAAAGAAGGCGTGGATGGCGCGGCGCGCGGCGGTGGGCGCATCGCCCGCAGTGGCCGCTTCGCCCAAATGGGCGTGCAGCCGTTGCAGTGATTCGTCCAGCAGCGCGCCGTAAATCGTTTCCTTGCCCGCAAACCAAGGGTAGATTGCGCCTGTGGTGCAGCCGGCTTCCTTGGCGATGGCCCGGATCGTGGTCTTTTCCAGCCCATCGCGTTCGAAAACCCGAACCGCGGCGTCCAACACCATCTGGCGGCGCAAGGCATTCAGTCTTTCGTTGCGCGCGTTGCGGTCGGCGGGGGAGGAGGGCATGGATGGGACGAAGTCGTCTGAATTGAGTCAGATCATATCGACGATTTTTCTAAATAACAATGTTATTGACTGCCCGCGAAGCCGGGTCGTTTGCAGTCTGCCAACAACGTAAGTCCCACGGGTTTCAGGGTGAAAGACGGGGCGAAGCCGGCACGAAAGGCACCTGAAAGATCGCGTCCAAACCCCCGTCGATAATTGGGGGCAGGGCTGAAAGTCGCATGGATACGTGCTTGCCTGTTTTGCTTAGGGTTAGCCCTAGCAGCTTTGGCGCCGCATCCCTGCGATGTTGCAAGATCCCAACAGGGGTGCCTTAAACCAGCACTTTTCTGATGCCGACCATAGCCAGTCCCCGCGATTTTTGATGCAATAGCGTCAACTTCCCTTCGCGGAGTTAGGGGGGCGGCAGGCTGGTTTGCTGGATTGCTGCTCTTGTCACTCAAATCAACGGAGATTTCTTAAATGAAAAAGACTCTGCTCGCTGCCGCCCTGCTCGCCGGTTTTGCCGGTGTCGCCCAGGCAGAAACGTCTGTCACCCTGTACGGCATCATCGACACGGGCCTCGGCTACAACAAGATCAGCGGTGCTGCGAACGATGCCGTGAACGGCAGCCGTTTCGGCATGATCAACGGCGTCCAGAACGGTTCGCGCTGGGGTCTGCGTGGCTCGGAAGACCTGGGTGACGGCCTGCGCGCTGTTTTCCAACTGGAATCGGGTTTCAACTCCGGTAACGGCAACTCCGCTCAAGGCGGCCGCCTGTTCGGTCGTCAAGCCACCGTCGGTCTGGCCAGCGACAGCTGGGGCCAACTGGACTTCGGTCGCCAAACCAACATCGCGTCGAAGTACTTCGGCTCGATCGATCCGTTCGGCGCTGGCTTCGGTCAAGCTAACATCGGCGTGGCTCTGAGCGCCGCCAACACGAACCGCTACGACAACATGGTCATGTATCAGACCCCGTCGTTCAGCGGCTTCCAGTTCGGCGTCGGCTACTCGTTCAACGTGAACGACACCAACGCTGCTCAAACCGGCTTCAAGACCGCCGACAACACCCGCGCCATCACGACCGGTCTGCGCTACGTCAACGGCCCCCTGAACGTCGCCCTGACGTACGACCAACTGAACGCCTCGAACAAGCTGTCGTCGGCTTCGGTTGACGCCACCCCGCGTCAGTACGCCATCGGCGGTTCGTACGACTTCGAAGTCGTGAAGCTGGCTTTGGCCTACGCTCGCACGACCGACGGCTGGTTCGCTGGCCAAGGCGTCGACACCAACCTGGGCAGCATCAACTTCGGCGCCAACGCCTTTGCTGATGGCTTCAAGGCCAACTCGTACATGGTCGGCCTGTCCGCCCCGATCGGCGGCGCAAGCAGCCTGTTCGGTTCGTGGCAAATGGTTGACCCCAGCAACAACAAGTTGACCGGCGGCGATGAGTCGACCCAAGTCTACTCGCTGGGCTACACCTACGACCTGTCCAAGCGCACCAACCTGTACGCCTACGGTTCGTACGCCAAGAACTACGCCTTCGTGGACGACCTGAAGTCGACCGCCGTCGGCGTCGGTATCCGCCACCGCTTCTAATCCAACGCAGGGCGCAAGCCCTGTCTGGATTCAAAGCGCAAGCGAACGAACGGGCTGCGGCTCGTTCGTATAAAGCCACCCTTCGGGGTGGCTTTTTTTCGTGCTTTTCTGTGTTTTTTATCGTCGCGCTGCGGCTTGTTGGCCAAGTCCTGTATGCTTCGGGTTCTGTCTCCGAAAACTGCGATTGTTCCATTTGAGGAATGCAGTCTTTCACCCGCTATTCAAGCTACAGAGTTCAGCCGGAAGTAACCGCGCGAATGCTACAATCCTAAGGTTTGCGCATTTGACGGACGCCTGAATGAACCTGCAACAGTATTTTCCCGTCCTGCTGTTTATCGTAGTGGCCACCCTTATCGGGTTCGCGCTTCTAACGGCCGGCTCCCTCCTTGGCCCGCGGCGTCCCTACGCTGAGAAGCTGTCGCCCTATGAGTGCGGCTTCGAAGCGTTTGAAGACGCTCGCATGAAGTTTGACGTGCGCTACTACCTGGTGGCGATTCTGTTCATTCTTTTCGACCTGGAAATCGCGTTCCTGTTCCCGTGGGCCATCGCCCAAGGCACAGTCGGGCTCGTCGGTTTCTGGACGGTCATGGTTTTCCTAGCCGTGTTGACCGTCGGCTTCATCTACGAATGGAAAAAGGGCGCGCTGGACTGGGAATAAGCCCCATCGGGTTTTTTTCACAGCTCGCTATCAGAGACGAATATGGCTATAGACGGCATTCTCAAGCAAGGGTTCATCACAACCAGCGCCGACAAGTTCCTTAATTGGGCGAAGACCGGCTCCATGTGGCCCATGACCTTCGGTCTGGCCTGTTGCGCGGTTGAGATGATGCACGCGGGCGCGGCCCGTTATGACCTGGACCAGTTCGGCATCATCTTCCGACCCAGTCCGCGTCAGTCCGATCTGATGATCGTCGCTGGCACGCTGTGCAACAAGATGGCGCCGGCGCTGCGCAAGGTCTATGACCAGATGCCCGAGCCGCGTTGGGTCGTTTCCATGGGCTCCTGTGCCAATGGCGGCGGCTACTACCACTACTCGTATTCGGTGGTTCGTGGCTGCGACCGCATCGTACCGGTAGACGTCTACGTGCCGGGCTGCCCGCCCACGGCCGAGGCGCTGGTCTACGGCTTGCTGCAAATGCAGAACAAGATCCGTCTGACCAACACGATTGCGCGCTGAGCGTTCGCCCGTCTGCGGCAGTCCTTGCCGCCGGCGCTCTCGAAACCAGCGTATCGGTTCACCTAAGCGTACAAGATGATGACCAGGCTCGAAACCCTGAAAAACAATTTGCAGACCACCCTCGGCGCGGATATCGCGCTGACCGAGGCGTTGGGCGAGCTGACGCTCGAAGTGCCCGCGCAGCAGTGGTTCTCCGTCTGCAACAAGCTGCGCACCGAAGCCGGTCTGCGCTTTGAAACCTGTATCGACCTCTGTGGCGTCGACTACCTGACCTGGGGCAACGGCACGCGCCAACTGCCCGAAGAGTCCAACGTCAAGGTGCACCGCGCGCGCTTCGCCGTCGTGATCCACCTGCTGTCGATCGAGAACAACTGGCGCCTGCGTGTCCGCACCTGGGCCGCCGACGACGAATTCCCGATCGTTGCGTCGCTGATGGAATGCTGGCCGGCTGTGGGCTGGTTCGAGCGCGAAGCGTTCGACCTGTACGGCATCGTCTTTGAAGGCCACCCCGACCTGCGCCGCATCCTGACCGACTACGGTTTCATCGGCCATCCGTTCCGCAAGGACTTCCCGCTGTCGGGCACCGTCGAAATGCGTTACGACCCCGAACAACGGCGCGTCATTTACCAGCCGGTCACGATCGATCCGCGCGAGATCACTCCGCGCGTGGTCCGCGAAGACTCCTACGGCTTGGGGCGTTAAATCATGGCAGAAATCAAGAACTACACGCTTAACTTCGGTCCTCAGCATCCGGCCGCGCACGGTGTGTTGCGCCTGGTGCTGGAGCTGGACGGCGAAGTCATCCAACGCGCCGACCCGCACATCGGCCTGTTGCACCGCGCCACCGAAAAGCTGGCCGAGCACAAGACCTACATCCAGGCGCTGCCCTACATGGACCGCCTGGACTACGTGTCCATGATGTGCAACGAGCACGCCTACGTCATGGCCATCGAAAAGCTGCTGGGCGTTGAAGCCCCGCTGCGCGCTCAGTACATCCGCGTGATGTTCGACGAGATCACGCGCTTGCTGAACCACCTGATGTCGCTGGGTTCGCACGCACTCGACGTGGGCGCCATGGCGGTGTTCCTGTACGCCTTCCGTGAACGCGAAGACCTGATGGACTGCTACGARGCGGTMTCGGGCGCGCGCATGCACGCGGCCTACTACCGTCCGGGCGGCGTSTAYCGYGACCTGCCGGACACRATGCCGCAGTACGGCGACACCAGCAAGTACCGCGGCGACAAAGAAATGCGCATCATGAATGACGCGCGTTCGGGCTCGCTGCTGGATTTCATCGAAGACTTCACCAACCGCTTCCCGGCCTGCGTCGACGAGTACGAAACGCTGCTCACCGACAACCGCATCTGGAAGCAGCGTCTGGTGGGCATCGGCGTGGTTGATCCTGACCGCGCCAAGGCGCTGGGTTTCACCGGCCCGATGCTGCGTGGCTCGGGCGTGGCCTGGGACTTGCGCAAGACGCAGCCCTACGAAGTCTACGACCTGCTCGATTTCGACATCCCCGTGGGTGTCAACGGCGACTGCTACGACCGCTACCTGGTCCGCATCGCCGAAATGCGTGAAAGTAATCGCATCATCCGCCAGTGCGTGGAATGGCTGCGCAACAACCCGGGTCCGGTCATGATCGAGAATCACAAGATCGCCCCGCCCAAGCGCACCGCCATGAAGACCAACATGGAAGAGCTGATTCATCACTTCAAGCTCTTCACCGAAGGTTTCCACGTGCCCCCGGGCGAGGCGTATGCCTCGGTGGAGCACCCCAAGGGCGAGTTCGGCATCTATCTGGTGTCGGACGGCGCCAACAAGCCTTACCGCCTGAAGATTCGGGCCCCCGGCTTTGTCCACCTGCAATCGCTGGATGAAATGTCGCGCGGTCACATGATCGCCGACGCCGTCACCATCATTGGTACGCAGGACATCGTTTTCGGCGAGATCGATCGCTGATCCGCCCAGACAGTCACGAGCACGCCCGCATAACCCGGATTCAAACTATGCTGCTTTCCGAACAGGCCTACCAGAAAATCGACCGAGAACTCGCGAAGTTCCCGGCCGACCAGCGGCAGTCCGCCATCATGGCCTCGCTTGCCATCGCGCAAGAAGAGAAGGGCTGGTTGGCTACCGAAACCATTGAAGATGTGGCCAATTACATTGGCGTCCCGCCCATTGCGGTGCAGGAAGTCGCCACGTTCTACAACATGTTCGACGTCAAGCCCGTCGGCAAGAACAAAATCGCCGTCTGCACGAACTTGCCCTGTGCCTTGCGCGATGGCGATCGTGCCGGCGAATACCTCAAGCGCAAGCTGGGTGTCGACTATCGTCAAACCACCGCCGACGGCCAGTTCACGCTGGTGGAAGGCGAATGCATGGGCGCTTGCGGCGATTCCCCCGTGCTGATCGTGAACAACAAGCATATGTGCGTGCGCATGACCGACGAGAAGCTGGACGCGCTGGTCGCGGCCCTCAAGGTGCAAGGAGAGTCGGCATGAACGCGCCCGACCTGTACAAGCAGTTCGCGCAGGGGCTCGACCCCAACCCGCTGAACGACGTGTCCAATTCGATGTGCCTGCACGGCCGCCACATCACGCCGCAGATCATGGCTGATGTCGACGGCGCCAACTGGCGCCTCGAAGAGTACGTCAAGCGCGGCGGCTACGAAGCCCTGAAGAAGATCCTGACCACCGGCATGAAGCCGGAAGACGTGATCGCCGAAGTCAAGGCGTCGGGTCTGCGCGGCCGTGGCGGCGCGGGCTTCCCGACCGGCCTGAAGTGGAGCTTCATGCCGCGCGCGTTCCCGGGCCAGAAGTACCTGGTCTGCAACTCGGACGAAGGCGAGCCCGGCACGTTCAAAGACCGCGACATCCTGCGCTTCAATCCGCACATCGTGATTGAAGGCATGGCGATCGCGGCCTACGCCATGGGCATCAGCGTCGGCTACAACTACATCCACGGCGAAATCTTCGAAGTGTATGAACGCTTCGAAGAAGCGTTGGAAGAAGCGCGCGCCGCCGGCTTCCTGGGCGACAAGATCCTGGGTTCGGACTACAGCTTCCAGCTGCACGCCTTCCACGGCTACGGCGCCTACATCTGTGGCGAAGAAACTGCGCTGCTGGAATCGCTGGAAGGCAAGAAGGGCCAACCGCGCTTCAAGCCGCCGTTCCCCGCCAGCTTTGGCCTGTACGGCAAGCCCACCACGATCAACAACACGGAAACGTTCGCGGCCGTGCCGTGGATCATCCGCAACGGCGGCCAGGCTTACCTGGAAGTCGGCAAGCCGAACAACGGCGGCACCAAGCTGTTCTCGATCACCGGCGACGTCGAACGCCCCGGCAATTACGAGATCCCGCTGGGCACCCCGTTCTCGACCCTGCTGGAACTGGCGGGCGGCATGCGCGGCGGCAAGAAACTGAAGGCCGTGATCCCTGGCGGGTCCAGCGCTCCGGTGCTGCCGGCCGACATCATCATGGAATGCACGATGGACTATGACTCCATCGCCAAGGCCGGCTCGATGCTCGGTTCTGGCGCTGTGATCGTCATGGACGAAACGCGCTGCATGGTGAAGTCGCTCTTGCGCCTGTCGTACTTCTATTTCGAGGAAAGCTGCGGCCAGTGCACGCCGTGCCGCGAAGGCACCGGCTGGCTCTACCGCATGGTGCATCGCATCGAAAACGGTCACGGCCGTCCGGAAGATCTGGACTTGCTGGACAACGTGGCAGGCAACATCATGGGCCGCACCATTTGCGCCCTGGGTGACGCCGCCGCCATGCCCGTCCGTGGCTTCCTCAAGCATTTTCGCGACGAATTCGCGCACCACATCGAGCATAAGTCTTGTGTGGTCCCGCAATATCTGTAGGTCTCAGGAACAGCAATGGTTGAACTAACCGTCGACGGCAATCAGGTCGAAGTGCCCGAAGGCAGCATGGTCATGCATGCCGCTCAGAAAGTCGGGCTTTACGTGCCGCATTTCTGCTACCACAAGAAACTGTCCATCGCGGCCAACTGCCGGATGTGCCTGGTTGAAGTGGAAAAAGCGCCCAAGGCGCTGCCCGCCTGCGCCACGCCCGTGACCAACGGCATGGTCGTCCACACCTGCTCTGAGAAGGCTCGCGCCGCTCAGAAGTCGGTGATGGAATTCTTGCTCATCAATCACCCCCTCGACTGCCCGATCTGCGATCAGGGCGGCGAATGCCAGCTGCAGGATCTGGCCGTGGGTTACGGTGGCTCTTCCTCGCGTTACCAAGAGGAAAAGCGCGTCGTCTTCCACAAGGATCTGGGCCCGCTGGTTTCCGCCGAGGAAATGAGCCGCTGCATCCACTGCACCCGCTGCGTGCGCTTCGGCCAGGAAATTGCCGGCGTCATGGAGCTCGGCATGCTGGGCCGTGGCGAACACTCCGAGATCACGACGTTTGTCGGCCGCTCGATCGAGTCCGAACTGTCGGGCAACATGATCGACATCTGTCCGGTGGGCGCGCTGACCTCCAAGCCCTTCCGCTACAGCGCCCGCACCTGGGAACTGGCCCGCCGCCGTTCGGTCAGCCCGCACGACAGCCTGGGCGCCAACCTGGTGGTCCAGGTCAAGGGCGACCGCGTCATGCGCGTGGTGCCGTTCGAAGACGAAGCCGTCAACGAATGCTGGATCAGCGACCGCGACCGCTTCTCGTACGAAGGCCTGAACAGCGACGACCGCCTGACCGCCCCGATGATCAAGGGCACCGACGGCAAGTGGCAGGAAGCCTCGTGGGCTGACGCGCTGCAAGCCGTGGCCCAAGGCCTGTCGCGCGTTCGCGACAGCTTCGGCGCTGGCCAGATCGGCGCGCTGGCGTCGGAATACGCCACCACCGAAGAATATGCGCTGCTGGGCCGCCTGGTCCGTGCACTGGGTTCCGAGAACATCGACTTCCGCCTGCGCCAGACCGACCCGGCTTTCGATGCCGCGTTGACCGGTGCGCCGTGGCTGGGCATGCCCATCGCTGAACTCGACAACCTGGACCGCGTCCTGGTCGTCGGCTCGTTCCTGCGCAAGGATCACCCGCTGATGGCGCAACGTCTGCGTCAAGCCGCCAAGCGCGGCACGCAGATCCTGATGGTCGACAGCGCCGCTGACGATCCTCTGATGCCCATCGCCGCCCGCATCACCGTGGCGCCGTCTGAGCTGCCGCGCGCGCTGGCCGAAGTGGCCGTCGCCCTGGCGCAAGCCAAGGAACAGGCCGTGCCGGCCGAATTCGCCTCGGTCACCCCGGGCGAAAACGCCAAGATCATCGCAGCCAGCCTGGCTTCCGGCGCCAACACCGCCGTGCTGCTGGGTAACCTGGCCGTGGCCAGCGCCCAAGCCTCGACGCTGGCCGCCAACGGCCGCGCCGTGGCGAACCTGGCCGGTGGCAAGTTCGGCTTCCTGACTTCCGGCGGCAACACGGTCGGCGGTTATCTGGCTGGCGCCGTTCCGGGCAAGGGCGGCAAGACCGCCGCGGCCATGCTGGCCGAGCCGCTGAAGGCCTACATCGTGCTGCACGCCGAGCCGCTGCTGGATGCCGACAACGGCCAGCAAGCCATCGCCGCGCTGCGTGGCGCGCAATTCGCCGTCGCCCTGACGCCTTACCGTTCGGCCGCCGCCGAATGGGCCGACGTCATGCTGCCGGTGTCGCCGTTCACTGAAACCTCGGGCACCTTCGTCAACGCGCAAGGCCTGGCCCAGAGCTTCAAGGGTACGGTCACGCCGTTGGGTCAGACGCGTCCGGGCTGGAAGGTCCTGCGCGTGCTGGGCAACGTCCTGCATTTGGCCGGCTTTGACGATGAAACGTCGGAATCCGTCCGCGACGCCGCGCTGGCGGGTGGCATCGAAGGCCGCCTGTCCAACGACGTCAAGGCGCCGTTGGGTCTGGGTCAAGCCGCAACGGGCCTGGAACGCGTGGCTGACGTGCCGATCTACCGCACCGACGCCATGGTCCGCCGTTCCGAGCCGCTGCAAGCCTCCCCGGCCTCGAAGAAGCCCGCCGCCGCCATGAACGGCCGTACGCTCACCAGCCTTGGCCTGACGGCCGGCGTCAAGGTGCGCGTGACGGGTGCTGAAGGCGCCGTCGAGCTCGAAACCGTGCAGGATGATGCCGTGGCCGATCGCGCCGTGCGCATTTCCGCAGCCTTTGAAAACACCGCAGCCCTGGGTGGCGCATTCGGTCAACTCAGCGTGGAGCGTGCCTGATGGAATGGCTTAATGTTCTTGAGAGCCACGGGCAGGCATTGCTGGGCCCGACGGTCTGGATGGTCCTCTGGACCCTCATCAAGATTGTGATCATCGCCGTGCCGATCATTCTGTGCGTTGCGTACCTGACGTACTGGGAACGCAAGATGATTGGCGCCATGCACGTGCGCGTGGGTCCGAACCGTGTCGGTTTCAAGGGGCTGTTGCAGCCGTTTGCCGACGTGTTCAAGCTGCTGACGAAGGAAGTCATCGTTCCCAGCGAAGCCAACAAGGTGCTGTTCGTCGTGGCCCCCGTGGTCACGCTGATGCCCGCGCTGGCCGCCTGGGCCGTGGTTCCCTTCGGTCCTGATGTCGTGCTGGCCAACGTCAACGCCGGCCTGCTGTACATCATGGCCATCACGTCGATCGGCGTGTATGGCGTGATCGTGGCGGGCTGGGCGTCGAACTCCAAGTACGCGTTCCTGGGCGCGCTGCGCGCTTCGGCACAGATGCTGTCCTACGAACTGGCCATCGGCTTCGTGCTCGTCACGGTGCTGCTGGTGTCGGGCAGCCTGAACATGTCCGAGATCGTCAACGTCCAGAACCGCGGCTGGTTTGCCGACAAGGGCCTGACGTTCATGTCCTGGAACTGGCTGCCGCTGTTGCCGCTGTTCGTGATCTACGTCGTGGCGATCGTGGCGGAAACCAACCGCCACCCGTTCGACGTCGTCGAAGGCGAATCGGAAATCGTGGCCGGCCACATGGTCGAGTACTCGGGTATGGCTTTCGCCCTGTTCTTCCTGGGTGAATACGCCAACATGATCTTGCTGTCCTGCATGGCGTCGATCATGTTCCTGGGCGGCTGGGCTTCCCCGATCGACATCGCGCCGCTGACCTGGATTCCGGGTTGGATCTGGCTCGGTCTGAAGACGTTCGTTGTGGTCTCGTTGTTTGTGTGGTTCCGCGCATCGTTCCCGCGCTACCGCTATGACCAGATCATGCGTTTGGGTTGGAAAATCTTCATCCCGCTGACCGGCGTTTGGCTGGTCGTGGTGGCGATCTGGATGCAGACGCCCTGGAACATTTGGCGCTAAGCCGCCAGGCAGAGGCAGGATATGGAAGCGATCAAAGATTTCTTCGGCAGCCTGATGCTGACCGAGTTGCTCAAGGGCATGCGCCTGACGGGCAAGTACTTTTTCAAGCGCAAGGTTACCTTGCGCTATCCGCAGGAAAAGACGCCCACGTCGGCGCGATTCCGTGGCCTGCACGCATTGCGCCGCTACCCCAACGGGGAAGAGCGCTGCATCGCGTGCAAGCTGTGTGAAGCCGTGTGCCCGGCCTTGGCGATCACCATCGAATCGGACCAGCGTGAGGACGGCACCCGCCGCACCACGCGTTACGACATCGATCTGACCAAGTGCATTTTCTGCGGCTTCTGTGAGGAAAGCTGCCCCGTGGACTCGATCGTGGAAACCCATATCCACGAATACCACGGTGAAAAGCGCGGCGACCTGTATTTCACCAAAGACATGCTGCTCGCCGTGGGCGACCGCTACGAAGCCGACATCGCCCGCCGCCGGGCCGACGACGCTCCTTACCGTTGAAGCCCAGGGTCTGATCCATGACTTTTACCACTGTCCTTTTCTACATACTGGCCGCCGTGCTGGTGATCGCGGCGTTCCGCGTGATCACCGCGCGCAGTCCGGTCACCGCTGTTCTGCACTTGATCCTGGCATTCTCCAACGCAGCCATGCTGTGGATGCTGCTCGGCGCTGAGTTCCTGGCGTTGCTGCTGGTGCTGGTGTACGTGGGCGCCGTGATGGTGCTCTTCCTTTTCGTCGTGATGATGCTGGACATCCGCATGGACACCATGCGCCAGGGCATGAAGACCTACCTGCCGCTCGGCCTGGTGATCGGTCTGGTGCTGGTGCTGGAAATGTCGTTCGTGCTGGGTTCCACCTGGTACGGCTCGGGTCCGCAAGCCCCGGTTGCTGGCGACTACAACAACGCCCGCGCACTCGGCGAAGTCATGTACACGCAGTACGTCTACGCCATTGAAGTGGGCGCTGCGCTGCTGCTGGTGGGCATGGTCGCCGCGATTGCGCTGACGCTGCGCCGCCGCCGCGACGTGAAGTACAACGACCCGGTTGCCGCCGTTCGCGTCCGTTCGAAGGACCGCTTCCGCATGGTGAACATGCCCGCCCAGAGCGAGCGCGCCCAAGCCAAGCGTGACGCTTCGTCCGGCGCCGCCGCCGCGCCCCAAGGAGAAAAACAATGACGCTGACGCTGGCTCACTATCTGATCCTGGGAGCGATCCTGTTCGCCATCGGGATCTTCGGCATCTTCCTGAACCGCCGCAACCTGATCATTCTCTTGATGTCCATCGAGCTCGTGCTCCTGGCCGTCAACATGAACTTCGTGGCGTTCTCCAGCTGGTTCGGCGATACCGCCGGCCAGGTGTTCGTGTTCTTCATCCTGACCGTGGCCGCCGCTGAAGCGGCGATCGGCCTGGCCATCCTGGTGCTGCTGTTCCGCAACCTGAACACGATCAACGTTGACGAACTCGATCGCCTGAAGGGCTGACGGGGTATTGGAAGAAAATGTCTAGCTCACCCAATCTCTACTTGCTCATCGCGCTGGCACCGCTGGCCGGAGCAATTCTCGCGGGCCTTTTCGGCACCGGGTTCCTGGGCCGTCCTATCGGCCGCCGCGCGTCCCACGTCATCACGATCCTGGGCGTGCTCATCTCCGCCATCGGTTCGGTGGTGGTGCTGGGCGACGTGCTGAACGGCCTGCGCTTTGACGGCGCGGTCTACACCTGGAGCCTCATCGGCCAGACCAAGCTGGAAATCGGCTTCCTGATCGATCCGCTGTCGGCCATGATGATGGTCGTGGTGACGTCCGTGTCGCTGATGGTGCACATCTACACCATCGGCTACATGGCGGATGACCCCGGCTACCAGCGGTTCTTCTCGTACATCTCGCTGTTCACGTTCTCCATGCTGATGCTGGTGATGTCGAACAACATGGTGCAGCTGTTCTTCGGCTGGGAAGCGGTGGGTCTGGTGTCGTACCTGCTGATCGGTTTCTGGTACACCCGCCCGACGGCGATCTTCGCCAACATGAAGGCATTCCTGATCAACCGCGTCGGTGACTTCGGCTTCGTGCTGGGTATCGGCCTGTTGTTCGCGTACGCCGGCACGATGCACTACGGCGAAGTCTTCGCCCAAGCCGACAAGCTGGCCGCGATGACCCTGCCGGGCTCTGACTGGATGCTGCTGACGGTGGCGTGTATCTGCCTGTTCATCGGCGCCATGGGCAAATCGGCCCAGGTTCCGCTGCACGCCTGGCTGCCTGACTCGATGGAAGGCCCGACCCCGATCTCTGCGCTGATCCACGCCGCCACCATGGTGACGGCCGGTATCTTCATGGTTGCCCGCTTCTCGCCGCTGTTCGAACTGTCGGACGTGGCGCTGTCGTTCATCATCGTGATCGGTGCCATCGGCGCGCTGTTCCTGGGCATCCTGGGCATCATCCAGACGGACATCAAGCGCGTTGTCGCGTACTCCACGCTGTCGCAGCTGGGCTACATGACCGTCGCGCTGGGCGCTTCCGCCTACTCGGTGGCCATTTTCCACCTGATGACCCACGCGTTCTTCAAGGCGCTGCTGTTCCTGGGCGCGGGTTCGGTCATCATCGGCATGCACCACGACCAGGACATCCGCAACATGGGCGGCCTGCGCAAGTACATGCCCATCACCTGGATCACCTTCCTGTTGGGCACGCTGGCGCTGGTTGGCACGCCGTTCTTCTCGGGTTTCTACTCGAAGGAAAACATCATCGAAGCCGCCGGCCACGCTAACGTCTGGGGCGCAAGCTTCGCGTACTACGCCGTGCTGATCGGTGTGTTCGTGACGTCGCTGTACTCGTTCCGCGTGTACTTCCTGGTCTTCCACGGCAAGGAACGCTTTGACACCAGCGACCATGGTCACGACGATCATGCCCATGACGACCACGGTCACGGTCACGATGACCACGGCCACGGCCATCATGGCGGCAAGCCGCATGAGTCGCCCTGGGTGGTGACGCTGCCGCTGATCCTGCTGGCGATTCCGTCGGTGCTGGTTGGCGCCTGGGCGGTTGACCCGATGCTGTTCGGCAAGTTCTTCAACGGCGTGATCACGGTGCTGCCGCAGCATCCGGCCATGCACGAGCTGCAAGAAGAGTGGCACGGCTGGGTCGCCTATGGCCTGCATGCCTTCCAGACCCTGCCGTTCTGGCTGGTTGTGGCGGGTTTCGTCATCGCCTGGTACTGCTACCTGATCAATCCCAAGGTTCCGGCCGCGATCAAGTCCAGCCTGTCTGGCGTGAACAAGGTGCTTGAGAACAAGTACTACGTGGATTGGGTCAACGAGCAGATCATCGCTCGCGGCCTGCGCGCCCTGGGCCGTGGCCTGTGGAATACCGGCGACCGCGGCATCATCGATGGCCTGCTGGTCAACGGTAGCGCCCGCGTGGTGGGCTGGGTGGCTGCGGTCAGCCGCCACCTGCAGTCCGGCTTCATCTATCACTACGCGTTCGCGATGATCATCGGCATCATGGCGCTGGTGACTTTCTTTGTGCTGATTCCCCAATGATGGCAAGCGAGATGGCATCCAACACTTTCCCCTGGCTCACGCTTGCGATCTTTGTCCCGATCGTATTCGGCCTGCTGGTGCTGGCGGTGGGCCGTGACGATCGTCGCGGCCTGACGCGCGGCCTGTCGCTCGTCGGCGCCGTCGCCGGTTTCCTCGTCACGATCCCGCTGTACACCGGTTTTGACAACACCACGGCCGCCATGCAGTTCGTGGAGAAGACTTCCTGGATTGAAGCCTTCAACGTCAATTACCACCTGGGCATCGACGGCATTTCGCTGTGGTTCGTCCTCCTGACCGCGTTCATCACGATCATCGTGGTGCTGGCCGGCTGGGAAGTCATCACCAGCCGCGTGGCGCAATACATGGCCGCCTTCCTGATCCTGTCGGGTCTGATGGTGGGCGTGTTCGCCGCGCTGGACGGCATGCTGTTCTACGTGTTCTTCGAAGCCACGCTGATCCCGATGTACATCATCATCGGGGCGTGGGGCGGCGATAACCGTATCTACGCGGCATTCAAGTTCTTCCTGTACACGCTGATGGGTTCTTTGCTGACCCTGGTCGCGTTCATCTACCTGTGGCACGCATCGGGTGGTTCGTTCGACATCCTGACCTGGCACAAGGTCAAGCTGGGCCAGACCGAGCAGATCCTGATCTTTGTGGCGCTGCTGGCGGCTTTTGCGGTGAAGGTGCCGATGTGGCCGGTTCACACGTGGTTGCCGGACGTTCACGTTGAAGCGCCCACGGGCGGCTCCATCGTGCTGGCTGCGATCATGCTGAAGCTGGGCGCCTATGGTTTCCTGCGCTTCTCGCTGCCGATCACGCCGGACGCTTCGCACAGCCTGGCTGGCCTGATGATCACGCTGTCGCTCATCGCGGTGATCTACATCGGCCTGGTGGCGATCATCCAGGAAGACATGAAGAAGCTGGTGGCTTATTCGTCCRTGGCCCACATGGGTTTCGTGACGCTGGGCTTCTTCATCTTCAACACGGCCGGCGTCGAAGGCGCCATCGTGCAGATGATCTCCCACGGCTTYGTSTCGGGCGCCATGTTCATGTGTATCGGCGTGCTCTATGACCGCATGCACTCGCGCCGCATCGCCGATTACGGTGGTGTGGTCAACGTGATGCCGCGCTTTGCGACCTTCTTCATCCTGTTCTCGATGGCCAACAGCGGCCTGCCGGCCACCAGCGGTTTCGTCGGCGAGTTCATGGTGATCATGGGCGCCGTCGAGCACAACTTCTGGATCGGCCTGTTGGCGGCTACCGCCCTGATCCTGGGTGCTTCGTATTCGCTGTGGATGGTCAAGCGTGTGGTCCTGGGCGACATCGCCAATGACCACGTCCGCGAGCTGACCGATATCAACCGCCGCGAATTTGTGATTCTTGGCGTGATGGCGATCGCCGTGTTGTACATGGGGATCTATCCCAAGCCCTTCACCGACGTGATGCACGTGTCGGTAGAGGCCCTGCTGCAACACGTTGCCGTCTCGAAACTGTAAGACAAGACAATGATGCAATCCCAAATCGATTTCGCCCTGGCGACACCGGAAATCCTTCTGCTGGTTTCCGGCCTGGCTATCCTGCTCGTCGACGCGGTCAGCAATCACCCCGAGCGCAAGCCGACGTTCCTGCTGACCATGCTGGTGTTGGGCGTGCTGACCGTCGTGTCGGCCGTGCAATGGAAGAACGGCGTTGCGGGCGCGACCTTCAACGGCCTGTACGTCACCGACGAACTGTCGCACCTGCTGAAGATCGCCTCCTACATCGCGGTGGGCGCCACGCTCGTTTACGGCCGCGTTTATGCGCAAGTCCGTGACATGCTCAAGGGCGGCGAACTCTACGTCCTGACGCTGTTCGCGCTGCTGGGCCAGATGGTCATGATTTCCTCCGGGAACCTGATCTCCATCTACCTGGGCCTGGAACTGATGTCGCTGGCGCTGTACGCGCTGATCGCATTGCGCCGTGATGACGTCGTCGCCACCGAAGCCGCCATGAAGTACTTCGTGCTGGGCGCGTTGGCGTCGGGCTTCCTGCTGTACGGCATGTCGATGGTTTACGGCGCTACGGGTCACCTGGACCTGGCTGAAGTGTCCAAGGTCATCGCCGCTGGCAAGGCCGAGAAGATGGCGCTGGTGTTCGGCATCGTGTTCCTGGTGTCGGGCCTGGCGTTCAAGCTGGGCGCCGTGCCGTTCCACATGTGGGTGCCGGACGTCTACCAGGGTTCGCCGACTGCGGTCACGCTGATCCTGGGCGGTGCGCCCAAGCTGGCGGCCTTCGCCATCACGCTGCGTCTGCTGGTGGACGGCCTGCATGGTCTGGCCGCCGACTGGCAGCCGATGCTGATGATCCTGGCCGTGCTCTCGCTGGCCATCGGTAACCTGACYGCCATCGYGCARACCAACYTSAAGCGSATGCTGGCTTACTCSACCATCTCGCACATGGGCTTCGTGCTCTTGGGCCTGATGTCGGGTTCGGTCGCGGGCAAGCCGGAACTGTCGTCTGCCGCCTATGGGGCGTCGCTGTTCTACATGCTGACCTACGTGCTGACCACGCTGGCAAGCTTCGGCATCATCCTGCTGCTGTCGCGCCAAGGTTTCGAGTGCGAGCACATCGACGACCTGAAGGGCCTGAACCGCCGCAGCCCGTGGCATGCCGCCATCGTGCTGCTGCTGATGTTCTCGCTGGCCGGCATTCCGCCGCTGGTGGGCTTCTACGCCAAGCTGGCCGTGTTGCAAGCGCTGATCAGCGCGGGCCACGTGACGCTGGCCGTGGTGGCAGTGCTGTTCTCGCTGATCGGCGCGTTCTACTACCTGCGTGTCGTCAAGGTCGTGTACTTTGACGAGCCGGCTGCCAATGCCGCCCCGATCGTCGCCACCTGCGGTCAACGCGGCCTGCTGTCGATCAACGGCGCCATGATGCTGGTGCTGGGCCTGTTGCCAGGTGGCTTGATGGCGCTGTGCGTACAGGCGATTCGTTCGTCGCTGAGCCTGTAAGCGGAACACAGCCATGAACCAGACGCTGGCGGTATGGCTGTTGATTGCGCTGGCTTTGGTCAGCGCAAACCTCCCGTTCCTGACGGAGCGGGTGTTCGCCGTATTGCCCTGGAAGCAGGGCGGGGCGGAAGCGGTCAAACCGTTCTGGATGCGTCTGGTTGAAGTGCTGGTGTTCTACGCCATCGTTGGCGCGCTGGGCTTTGCGTTTGAATCCACGCTGGGAAATCGCTTTTCTCAGACCTGGGAGTTCTACGCCATCACCTTGAGCTTGTTCCTGGTGTTGGCGTATCCCGGCTTTGTGTACCGCTATCTGTTCAAACGCCACCCACGCTTGCGCGCCTGAAGGCCCGCCAATGCGTCAAACGCCCCGTCTGGGGCGTTTTTCTTTTTGGGCCGTGGAAAGTGATGCGCCGGACCTCGCCCTGCGTAGCGGGGGATTCAAGTGGCTTTCCGAGGTGTCCCTGATTGGCTGCATTAACGAAGGCTCGACCCCGGGTGGCAATGTATCCGGCACCATTAAATTTCGATATAAGCCGCTATATATAACGATCGTCGCCGATCAAGTGTTGTTTTTTCATCTTTTCAACGCGTTGATTGCTTTCATTCAGGTTTCATTCAGCGGCCAGGATCAAAATCGCAACCGGTAAAAAAACAAGAATCGTTGCTATTTACGTTCTGGAGAAGCTGGTTTGAAGCCCCAAGATTCGTATTCCCTGAATACGCTCACTACCTCGCTGGCCGCTGCCATCGCCGCGCCCGCTCTGTTCATCAGCCCCTACGCTGCCGCCCAAACCGCTGACGCCGGCGTGACGCAACTGTCGCCGGTTCGCGTGGAAGGCGAAGGCTCGGCGTACCAGACCACGACCGTTCCGTCGCCGAAGATGACGGCGCCGCTGTTGGATACGCCCCGCACCGTGCAGGTGGTGCCCAAGCAGGTGATCCAGGATCAGGCGGCATCGACTTTGCAGGACGTGCTGCGTAACTCGCCGGGCATTACGTTCGGTGCGGGCGAAGGCGGCCGACCGGGCGGCGACTTGCCGATCATCCGTGGCCAGAACTCGGCGGGCAGCTTGTTCCTGGACGGCATTCGCGACTCCAGCACGCAAGTGCGCGACACCTTCAACCTTGAGCAGGTGGAAGTGATCAAGGGGCCGGATTCGGTCTATGCCGGCCGCGGCGGCGCGGGCGGCAGCATCAACATGATCAGCAAGACGCCCAAGGCGACGGACTTCACCGAAGCCACCGCGCAGATCGGTACGGACAACAACTACCGTGCCACGATCGACAGCAACTGGCGCCTGGACGAAAAGGCGGCATTCCGCTTGAACGTCATGGGCAACAAGGGTGATGTGGCTGGCCGCGACAATGCGGTGGATTTTGAACGTTGGGGCGTGGCGCCGTCGTTGATGCTGGGCGTGGGTACGCCGACCCGCATCACGCTCAGCTACTACCACTACCAAGACGACAGCATGCCGGATTACTCCATCCCGTATGACCCGAAGACGGGCCAGCCGGTGACGGAAACGATGGGCGTCAGCCGCAAGACGTTCTATGGCCTGACGGGCCGTGACTTCATGAAGACGCGTGATGATGTTGCCACCGTCGACTTCCAGCACGACTTCTCCGACAAGCTGCAACTGCGCAACGTGACCCGCTACGGCCGTGGCACGACGGACTTCGCCGCGACCAACCCGGACGATAGCAAGGGCAACGTGGCCAACGGCCTGGTGTACCGCGCGTTGAAGTCGGGCTACTACGTGACCAAGAGCTTCGCGAATCAGACCGATCTGACGGGCGAGTTCGACACCGGCAGCCTGAAGCACACGTTCGATCTGGGCTTCGAATACAGCAACATCAAGCAGAACAAAGACGGCTACACCGAAACCGGCGTGCCCTCGGGCGGCAGCAATTGCGTGACCGCCACGACGAATGGCCGCAACACCTACGCCAACCCGGCGTTGTGCGCCTCGTTGTGGAACCCGGACCCCGGCACCGACTACCCCGGCACCCTGCAACGCAATAACAACCCGGCGCGCTACAACACCGACACGGTGGCGGTCTACGGCTTTGACACCATCAAGTTCAACGAACAATGGCAAGCCAGCGTTGGCGCCCGTTGGGACAACTATCGCACCAGCGGCAGTAACATCGCCGCTGGCCGCAGCGATCCGGCAGGCACGCCCTCGTTCTACAGCACCAGCCGCGAAGACAGCCTGTTCAACTACCAGTTGGGCCTGGCCTACAAGCCGCTGCCCAATGGCACGATCTACGCTACCTACGGCACGTCGTCCACGCCGTCGGCCATCGCCGCAGGCGCGATCAGCGACGCGACATCGCTGTCCACCTCGTCGCTTGCGCCTGAAAAGAGCCGCACGGTGGAAGTGGGCACCAAGTGGCAGGTCTTCGAAGACCGGCTGACGCTGTCCGCCGCAGCGTTCCACGACACGCGCAAGAACACCAGCGTGGCCGTGTCCGCCACCGAAGTGGCGCAAGTGGGCGAGGCCAAGGTGCGCGGCATCGAACTGGGCTTCTCGGGCAGCATCACGCCCAAGTGGAACGTGTTCGGCGGCTACACCTTCATGGACAGCGAAATGACCAAGGGCGCCTACAACAGCGGCGCCGTCGGCCAGGACCTGCCCAACACCCCGCGTAACGCCTTCAGCCTGTGGACTACCTACAAGGTGCTGCCCAAGCTGACGGTGGGCGGCGGCGCTTACTACGTCGACAAGGTGTACGGCAATTCAGACGCTACGAAAAACGCCGACGGTACGCCCAAGGCGCGCTGGGTGCCGTCGTACTGGCGCTTTGACGCCATGGCGGCCTACGAATTCAACGACCACTTCTCGGCACAGTTGAACGTGCTGAACCTGTTCGACGAAACGTACTACACGAAGGCCTACGCCGCGCACTACGCGGCGCTTGGCACCGGACGCGCGGCATTGCTGTCGCTGAAGGTCCGGTATTGATCTGAAGCGGGAATGAAAAAGCCACCTGAGCAAGGTGGCTTTTTTTTGCTCGCGGGAAACGCGATCGGCAGATCAGCTTTCGAACCAGTTCAGCACGCCGTCCAAGCCCGTCACGTTCAGCGCGAAACGTGTCTGTTCGCGGACCAGCGGCTTGGCGTGATACGCCACCGGGAAGCCCGCGGCGCCCAGCATCAGCAAGTCGTTTGCGCCGTCGCCCATGGCGATGATCTGTTCCTTCGTGGCGCCGTGCGTGCGGGCGAATTCGCGCAGGTAGACCGCCTTGGCTTGCGCGTCGAGAATGTCGCCGACGACGTTGCCGGTCAACAGGCCGTTGTCGATTTCCAGCGTGTTGGCGTGCGCGCTGTCCAGATTCAGGCGTTCGCGCAGACGGTCCGTGAAGAAGGTGAAGCCGCCGGAGACCAGCAGCACCTTGATGCCGGCGGCCTGGGCCGTGCTGATCAAACGTTCTGCGCCGGGGTTCAGACGCAGTTTTTCCACGTAGACCTGTTCCAGCGCTTCGGCCGGCACGCCCTTGAGCAGGGCCACGCGGCGGCGCAGGCTTTCGGCGAAGTCTTTGATTTCGCCGCGCATGGCGGCTTCGGTGATCTCGGACACTTTGTCTTTGACGCCCACCACGCCCGCGATTTCATCGATGCACTCGATGTTGATCAGCGTGGAATCCATGTCCATCGCCAGGACCTTGCAGTCAGACAGCTTCAGGCCGGCGGGCACGAAGGCCACGTCGACGCCATTGTTGTTGGCCCAGGCCACGACTTCGGCTTGCGTCAAGGCGTCGTGCTGCACGTCGAGCAGGCGCGCGGCGGTGTTGCTGATGCGCGCCACGCCCTGGGCCTGAGCCAGCGCGGCCAGCTGCTCGGCCTGTTCGATGCGCAGGCCGGGAGATTGAACGACAAGGTGATGGGTATTCATAAGCAGTAGAAGAGTGGCTTGGATTACTTCAGAGCGCGCAGCACGGCGCGCACGGCGTCAGCGCGGGCGGGAATTTGCGCCGCCTTGATCTCAACCCGCAATTTATCCTGTCCGGCCAGTTTGATGTTGCGCTGGCGCTGCACGAGTTCGATGATCTTGGCCGGGTCGACCGAGGTCTTTGCCCCGAACTGCATCAAGGCCTGCGTTTCGCTGGCGTCGATCTTCACGATGCCCAGCGGCTGGGCGGCCAGGCGCAGGCGGTGCGTGGTCAGCAGTGTCTGCGCGGCTTCGGGCAGCTTGCCGAAGCGGTCGATCAGTTCTTCCTGGATGTGGATCAGATCATCTTCGTCGGCGGCGTGGGCCAGGCGTTTGTAGATACCCAGGCGCGCATGCACGTCGGCGCAATAGTCCGACGGCAGCAGCGCGGGCGCGTGCAGATTGACTTCGCAGGCCAGGTTGAAAGGCGCGTCCAGGTCGGGTTCTTCGCCGGCGCGCAGCGCGCGCACCGCTTCGTTGAGCATCTCGTTGTACATCGAGAAGCCCACTTCCTGGATGTTGCCCGACTGCGAATCGCCCAGCACTTCACCCGTGCCGCGAATTTCCAGGTCGTGCATGGCCAGGTAGAAACCGGAACCCAGTTCCTCCATGGCCTGAATCGCTTCCAGGCGCTTCTTCGCGTTGGTGGTGATGGCGTCTTCGCCCGGCGTCAGCAGGTAGGCGTAGGCCTGGTGGTGCGAACGCCCGACGCGGCCGCGCAGCTGGTGCAGCTGCGCCAGCCCGAAGCGGTCGGCGCGGTGGATCACGATCGTGTTGGCGCTGGGCACGTCAATGCCCGTCTCGATGATGGTGGTGCACAGCAGCACGTTATAGCGCTGTTGATAAAAGCCCTTCATCACCTGTTCCAGCTCGCGCTCGGGCATCTGGCCGTGAGCGACCGCGATGCGGGCTTCGGGCACCAGCTCTTCCAGCCGCGCGCGCCGGTTATGGATGGTCTCGACTTCGTTGTGCAGGAAGTAGCACTGCCCGCCGCGCTTGAGTTCGCGCAGCAGGGCTTCGCGTAGCGTGCTGCCGTCTTCGCGGCGCACGAAGGTTTTGATGGCCAGGCGCTTCTGCGGCGCGGTGGCGATCACGGAGAAGTCGCGTATGCCTTCCAGCGACATGCCCAGCGTGCGTGGAATAGGTGTGGCGGTCAGCGTCAGCACGTCGACCTCGGCGCGCAGCGACTTCAGCGCTTCCTTCTGGCGCACGCCGAAGCGGTGTTCTTCGTCGATGATGACCAGTCCCAGACGTTTGAATTTCACATCTTTGGACAGAATCTTGTGCGTGCCGATGACGATATCCACGCGGCCGTCGTTGATGCCTTCGATGGCGGCGGCGACTTCCTTGGCCGAACGGAAGCGCGACAGCTCCACGACGCGCACGGGCCAGTCGGCGAAGCGGTCGGAGAAGGTCTGGGCGTGTTGTTCGGCCAGCAGCGTAGTGGGGCAGAGCAGGGCGACCTGTTTGCCGTTGGCCACCGCCAGGAAGGCGGCGCGCAGCGCGACTTCGGTTTTGCCGAAACCCACGTCGCCGCAGACCAGGCGGTCCATCGGACGGCCGGAGGTCATGTCAGCAAGCACGGCTTCAATGGCGGCGGCCTGGTCGGCCGTTTCTTCAAAGCCGAAGCCTTCGGCAAACGCCTGGTAGTCGTTCAGCGGCAGATTGAAGGCAAAGCCTTCGCGCGCGGCGCGTTGCGCATACAAGGCCAGCAGTTCGGCGGCCGTGTCACGCACCTGTTTGGCGGCCTTGCGGCGGGCCTTGTCCCATTGGCCGGACCCCAGCTGGTGCAGCGGCGCGGCTTCCGGATCGGCGCCGCTGTAGCGGGCGATCACGTGCAACTGCGACACCGGCACATACAGCGTGCTGCCGTTGGCGTATTCAAGATGAAGGAACTCCATCTCGCCTTCGCCCATGTCCATGTTGACCAGGCCGTGATAGCGGCCGATGCCGTGCTGCGCATGGACGACGGGGTCGCCCGCGCGCAGTTCGGACAGGTCGCGCACCATGGCTTCGACGTTGCTCGCGCGTTCCTGGTCGCGCTTGCCGCGCCGGCCGGTGGTGGCCAGGCCCGGGTACAAGTCGTTTTCGGTCAGGAAGGCCAGGTTGGCCTGGGGCAGCCCGAAGCCGGTCGTCAGCGGCGCGGCGACGATGCCGAAATTGGCATCCGACGCGAGGAACGCTTCGATGGTGTCCGGCTGCGCATCCGGCGTGACGCCATATTCATTCAGCATCTGCACCAGGGTTTCGCGGCGGCCGGCGGAGTCCGCGCAAAGCAGCACGCGGGTCTGGCGCGTTTGCACCAGCGCGCGCAGCTTGGCGATCGGGTCGTCGGAACGGCGCGCGATGCTGACGTCCGGCACGGCGCGGAAATCAGGATGCGGCTCGCCTGCCGACAGCGACAGGCGGCGGAATTCCTTGAGCCGGGTGTAGAGCGTTTCGCTGTCCAGGAACAGGGCGGACGGGGGCAGCACGGGGCGTTCGCGGTCGCTCTTCAGGAAGCTGTAGCGGCTGGTCGTGTCCTGATTGAAGCGCTGGATGGCGTCGTCGATGTCGCCGACCGTGACGGTGACCGTGCCTGCCGTCAGATAGTCAAACAAGGTTGCCGTCTCTTCAAAGAAGAGCGGCAGGTAGTACTCGACGCCAGCAAACGGGATGCCGTTGCCGATGTCTTTATAGGGCAGGGCGCGCGAGGGGTCGCCTTCGAAGATTTCACGGAAACGCGCGCGAAAGCGCGTGCGCGAGTCCTCGTCCATCGGGAATTCGCGGCCCGGCAGCAACTGGACTTCGCGCACCGGGTACAGGCTGCGCTGCGTGTCCACGTCAAAGCTGCGGATGGTTTCGATCTCGTCGTCGAACAGGTCCAGCCGGTAGGGCACGACCGAGCCCATCGGGAACAGGTCGATCAGCCCGCCGCGCAGGCAGAATTCGCCGGGCGCGGTCACCTGCGTGACGTGGTTGTAGTTGGCCAGCGTCAGCTGCGCGCGCAGGGCGGCTTCATTCAGCTTGTCCTTCTGCTTGAACGAAAACGTGTAGGCCGCCAGGAACGAGGGCGGCGCCAGCCGGTAGAGCGCGGTGGTGATCGGCACCGTCAGCACGTCCACCGTCTTCATCATCAGCGAATGCAGCGTGTGCAGACGCTCCGAGATCAAGTCCTGGTGCGGCGAGAACGCGTCGTAGGGCAGCGTTTCCCAGTCAGGCAGCTGGCGCACACGCAGGTCCGGGGCGAATAGCTGAATTTCTTCTGCCAGGCGCTGGGCCTCGAGCGGTTCGGCCGTGAGGATGACCAGCGGCGCGGACGCCTGCCTGGCCAGATCCGCCAGCAGCCAAGCGTCTCCCGAGCCCGGCGGACGGGGTTGCGCATAGCGCGCGCCGGGTTTCAGCGCGGACAGAGTCGGGGCGGTCGCGGGGACCGGCGGCGCGGCGGTGATAGGAGAAGTGGGGGTGGGCATCAGGGTGGAAGCAGGCATCAAGCGGAAGATTATAAAATCACCGCACCATGTCTGACTCAATCATTGCAATCGTTCCCGCGGCGGGCGTCGGCGCCCGCGCCAGCCACCCCGGCGCGGAGCCCGTGCCGAAACAATATCGTCCATTGGCCGGACAGCCCATGTTGCGCCACGCGGTACAGGCGTTGCTGGCCGACGACCGTGTTTCCCAGGTGCGCGTGGCCGTGACGCCGGGCGACGGCTGGGTGGATGCGGCGCTGGCCGGCCTGCCGCGCACGGTGTGGCGGGCCTGCGGCGGGGCGACTCGCGCGGATACCGTCGAAGGCGCCTTGGCCGACAGCGGCGTGGCGGATGACGTTTGGGTGCTGGTCCATGATGCCGCGCGCCCCGGTTTGCCCGCGGCCGCGCTGCGCCGCCTGATCGACGCCTGCCTGGCGGACCCCGTGGGCGGCTTGCTGGCGCTGCCGGTTGCCGACACCGTCAAAGGCGGCCACGACCGGGTCGAGCGCACGCTGGATCGCAATGGCTTGTGGCTGGCGCAAACGCCGCAGATGTTTCGGGCCGGCGTGCTGCGCGATGCGCTGACGGCGGCCTCCGTAAATGGCGTGACCGTCACCGACGAGGCCTCGGCCCTGGAAGCGGCCGGGTATGCGCCATTGCTGGTTCCCGGCGCCTTGCGCAATTTCAAGGTGACGTGGCCGGATGATTTCGAACTGATGGAAAAATGGTTATGAGCATTCCTTTTCGCGTCGGGCAGGGCTTTGACGTACACGCCTTGGTCGAAGGCCGCCCGCTGATCATCGGCGGCGTCACGATTCCCCACACGCATGGCTTGCTGGGGCATTCCGACGCGGACGTGCTGCTGCATGCGATCACCGACGCCCTGTTGGGCGCGGCAGGCCTGGGCGATATCGGCCGCCATTTCCCGGATACGGACCCGGCCTTCAAGGGCGCTGACAGCCGCGTGCTGCTGCGCGAAGCCATGGCGCGCGTGCGCAAGGCAGGTTGGACGCCGGTGAACATCGACGCCACGATTCACGCGCAAGCGCCCAAGATCGGCCCGCATGCGCCGGCCATGGTGGCGAACATCGCCGCTGACCTCGGCTTGGCAGAGACCGAGATCAACATCAAGGCCAAGACGAACGAAGGCTTGGGGTATCTGGGCCGCAAGGAAGGCATTGCGGCCACGGTCGTAGCGCTACTGGCTCGCACGTAAACTTGACCACGTTCCGACGCTAATGCAATGAAATTCCATTGCATTTACTTTGCTATACATCTTTAACAAATAAATAAGCGGGTCGGATTGATCTGGAATATTCTGCGCACCTCAATCTGCCTACATAGAGAAATTCAGATGCGTTTACGTGGCGTCGCCCTGTTTTCGGTCCTTGTTGCTGCGGCGTCGCCCGCGCACGCTGAGTTTGAACAACAGCTGGGACCCCTGGCAGGCGCCGTCAGACAGCAGATGCTGCAAGGCTGGACCGCCGCCGTGCAGGATGGCTGGTTCACGTTGCGCAATCCGGCCACTGCCGGGAGTGAACAAACGCTTTATCTTTCCGTGGGACCCGCGCCTGAACAGGGCCGCGTGACCGACGTGAATGTGGTCGTCAATTCGCAGAACCCGAAGGCGTCGATTGGCGTGGCGCTGAATAATCGCGCGAAGAAAAGCCTGTGCCTGATCGAAATTACGGCGGACAAGAGCACGATCCTGTTCTGTCTTGAAGGCCAGAACCGTCGCGATATCGCAACGGTTCCCAATCTGGCGAAGCTGGATGGCTCGGACCGCATCAAGGTGGTCGAATTGCCGGGCGCGGCCCGCTTCATCGTGAACGGCAAGATCATTGGCGACGTCACGGATTCGTCCGCGGTGGGCGGCGACATCGGCATCATGGCCTACGACGTCGGCACGTTCGGCATTGCGGATTTTTCGATCAATACCGACCTGGCTCCCCGCCAAGGCGCGCCCGCGCAACAAGGCAGCGGCTTGCCCCCACGCAGTGGCGCCACGGCGCCGGCGCCTGCCGGCTTGCCTCCACGTGGAGGCAGCGGTGGAGGCAGTGGTGGTGGCGCCAGCGCGCCGCAGACCAAGCCGGCGCCTGCACCCGCCAGCTCCGACAACTCGGGCTTGCCGGGTGCAGGTCCATACCCCCGGTTTGGCGGCGATACGCTGCGTATCGTGTCGGTGTACATCGGCATCATGCGCAGCATTTTCATGCACGAATTCGGCCATGCGCTGATCGGCGAACTGGAACTGCCGTCGACCGGCGCCGAAGAAGATGCGGTCGATATCTACGCGGCGCTTCAAATTGTTGAGCCGACGATGTACCCGTCGAACGACAAAGACGTGAACACCATGGCGCGTGACGCCGCGACCTACGCCGCCTTGCAGTGGTATTACAGCGGCAAGGTGGCGGAAAGCCGGGGTGCGTCCGAAACGTCGGCCTGGCAGGACGAGCACACGGGCGACCTGAAGCGCTTTCGCAACATGCTGTGCATCATGTACGGCGGCAACCCGTCGGTGTTCGAATCGGTGGCCAAGCACGTGGGGCTGGAAGACCGCACCAAGGCGCGTTGCGCTGATGAATTCAACAAGCAGAACCGTGCGTGGCGCAGAATCCTGGCGCCGCACACCCGTGTCGGCACCTGGTCGCCCGACGGGCAGCAGCCGGCCAATGCGCCCGGTGCGCCGGTCAACGTCACCTTCGAGCGGTCGTCGCGCAAGATCGGCAATCTGTTTGCGAACAATCTTTCCGAAGCCATCAGCAACAACATCAAGTTGCTTGGGCAAACCTATGTGCTGCCCCGGCCGGTGAACGTGGTGTTCAAGGACTGCGGCAAGCTCAATGCCTGGTACAACCCGCGCGAAGGCTCGATCACCATGTGCTATGAGCTGATCGAAAACATTGCGGTGATGATTTCCGACATCGAAATGGGCACGGTGGGCGGTGAAGTGGCGGCCAAGGATGGCGGGCGCGCGCCGCAGCAGCAACCCCAGCAGCAACCCCAGCAGCAGCCCCGGCAGTCGTCGCCGGGTCAGGGCATGCCGCCTAGCCCCATTGATGAGCTGGCAGACATGGGCGTGCCGCCTACGTCGCTGCTGTTCGCCGCGCCGTATAAGGGCCCGACGCCGAACCAGATTTTCCGCGCCAAGCTGGTTACCACGGGCGACCTGGTTGGCATGATCAAGAATGACAAGAATCTGGTGATCGTGGACACCAGCGGACTCGCTGACACGCTGCCTATTTCCTATCCGCTGCCGGATGCGGGCTCGGATGGCAGCGTCACGGATCAGCTGCAAAGTGCGCTGGATTCCTGGCTGTTGAAAAAAGCGAACAACAATCGCGGTGCGTCAGTGGTGTTCGTGGGCGCCGGCATGAACGACCGTTCGTCCTACAACGCGGCATTGCGCGCCGGTTCGCTCGGCTGGTCCGCCTATTGGTATCGCGGCGGTGTTCAAGCCTGGGTCTCGAACGGATTGCCGACCACCTCGGATATGGCGAAGAAGAACTAAGCTCGGGTTCCAGGCGGTTTTGCCAAACGCTTGTTCCAACGCTTTCCAAACAAAAACCCGCCTGTTTGCACAGGCGGGTTTTTTATTCGCAGGCAGCTTGGGCGGCTTACTTGCCTTGGGCAGCCAGCGCCAGCGCGGCGGCGTTGACCACGGCGGCGATACGGCCGGCGTCGCGCAGCTGTTCGGTCGACAGGCCGTCGTTCTTCAGGTTTTCATAGTGCGAGGCCACGCAGAAATGGCACTTGCCGATGATGGACGCCACCAGCGCAAACAGTTCGAAGCGCTTTTTCTCTACGCCGCCATGCGTGGCGTAGGCGTTCATGCGCAGCTGGGCCGGCAGGCTTTTCAGGTTGGCGTCGCCCGTCATTTCGACGTAGGGATACCAGGTGTTGTTCATGCCCATCAGCGCCGAGGCGGTCAGCGCGGCATTCGCGTCGTCTTCCGACAGGCCACTCTTGAAGGCTTCAACCAGCACCGGGCTGCGCGCGGCGTAAGCGGCGGACAGGGCGGCGCCGACGGCGTCTTCAGGCGCAAGCGTCGAACGGGCAATGACGGCGTCCAGATTCAGGCGGATGTCCTTGGCCCAATCCGGTAGCTGTTCCTTAATGGTCGTAAGAAATTCCATAGTTTTTACCTATAATCTAGAGCAATTAAAGCCCAGCGCCGGGCCTGCAAGCAGACCCTTGGCCGGGCTGGAAATTACAGCGTAGCGCCGCCAACCGTACGGTTGCACGGGCACAGCTCATCGGTTTGCAGACCGTCGAGCAGACGCAGAACTTCTTCCGGGTTACGGCCGACGTTCAGGTTGTTCACCGAAACGTGCTGGATCGTGTTGTCCGGATCAACGATGAACGTGGCGCGCAGCGCAACGCCAGCACCCTTTTCACGGACGCCCAGTTGGTCGATCAGGGCACCGGTGGTGTCGCCGAATTGGTAGTGACCCAGCTTGTTCAGGTCCGGGTGCTCACGGCGCCATGCCAGCTTGACGAATTCGTTGTCGGTGGAGCCGCCCAGCAGGACAGCGTCGCGGTCTTCGAAATCCTTGGCCAGCTTGTTGAAGCCGACGATTTCGGTCGGGCACACAAACGTGAAGTCTTTCGGGTAGAAGTAGATCACCTTCCACTTGCCGGGGAACGAGCTTTCGGTGATGTCTTCAAACGCCGACACGCCATTTTCTTCGTGCTGGTTGAAGCCGGGCTTTACGCCGGTGACCTTGAAAGGCTCGAGTTTGTCGCCAACAGTTTTCATGTTTACTCCCAGTAGTTGTTGGTGGAGATAAGGCAGTGCCTTAAACCATAAATTCTACGCTATGGATTATCGTTGTCTAATTGATAATTCCTAAACTTGGCTTTGGGTAACTCTATCCGCGCGGTCAGTCCGCCGCCTTCCCGAGGCAGCATCCGCAGCGCGCCGCCCACGTGCTTGAGCAGGCGTTCCACGATGGCCAGACCCAGGCCCGCGCCGCTGACGCCAGTGCGAGCCGCCTCGCCACGCGAGAAGGGCCGCAGCAGGCGATCCACGTCTTCGGGGGCGATGCCGGGGCCGCGGTCGGAAACCTCGATCACGATCATCGCGCCTTCAGCTTGCAGTGTCATGACCAAATGCGCCATGCCATCGCTGGAACGGCCATAACGGCGGGCGTTCTCGATCAGGTTGCTGACCACGCGCTTCAAGTCCAACGCCGTGATGCGCGCGCGCAGGCCCGGTTCCAGAGACGCGTCGAGCTCGCCGCCCAGCGACGCCGTGTGGCTGCGTTCGCGTTCGTAGAGCTCGGCCAGAACGGCGGAAATATCGGTTGCCAACTGCGGCAACGTGCCCGCCGGGCGCGCGTACTCCATCAGTTGCCCGATGCTGTGGTCGATCTGGCCAAGGTCTTCGTCGATGGCCTGGCGTGCGTCTTCCGACACGCCGCTGAGTTCGATTTCCAGCCGCATCCGTGCAAGCGGAGTTCGCAAGTCGTGTGAGATCCCCGCCAGCATGAGCTCCCGGTCGGCCTCGGCTTGCCGCAGATCTTTGGCCATCCGGTTGAAGGAGGCGTTCAGGTCGCGGATTTCAAGCGGGCCTTGTTCGGGCAGCGCCGCCGGCGTTTCGCCGCGCGAAAGCACTTGCGCCGCTCGCGCCAGCCGCGACAAGGGCCGGTTCACGAAGCCCACGCTGACCGCCGCACCGACAAGGGAAAGCAGCAACGCGGTCGCGCCCCATCCCAGCCATTCGATCCCGCCCGTCAACCCGATCTGCTCGCGCTCGAACACCAGCCAATACAGATCTTTTTCAATCTGGAAGCTGACCCAGAACCCAGGCACCTGATTCACGCCCCAGGCAATCTGCGTTTCCGGGCCGAAGCGCGTGCGGATGTGCTGGGCAACGCGTTGCCAGTAGTCGTCGTCGGGGAGGGCTTCGGCAAAGTCGGTGACTTCGCGCGGGTAGACCTGGATGCCTTCGTTGGTGGCCAGGTCCAGCAGGAGCTTGCTGCGTTCGCCGTTATGCGAGTAGATCAGCGCCGTGCGTGTGATATTGACGGCCGTGATCACCCGCTGCGCCATTTGATTGGCGCGCGGCCCCAGCTCCATGCTGAAGAAGACTTGTAGCCACGCCCCCAGGCTCACCAGCATCAGCGCGGCGAGCAACAGGAACGTGCGGCCGAACAAGCCGAGCCGCAAACGTGAAGTCAAGTTCCTGAAGGTTCTGCGCAAGCGGGGCACGAGGCTGCGCTCCTGCCCGGGGCGGGCGAGCCGATCAGCTACCACCGTCCGGCACAAACACGTATCCGAGACCCCAAACGGTCTGGATGAACACGGGCTTGGACGGATTGGGTTCGATCAATTTGCGCAGGCGCGAGATCTGAACGTCGAGGCTGCGATCGAAAGCTTCGTATTCGCGGCCACGCGCCAGCTCCATGAGCTTGTCGCGGGACAGGGGAATCTTCGGATGGCGCGCAAATACCTTGAGCACCGAGAATTCACCGGTCGTGATCGGCACTTGTTCACCGTTGCGCGTGAGCGTGCGGGTGGACAAGTTCAGCACGTACGGGCCGAAGGCGATGGACTCGTTTTCCTGGCTGGGAGCGCCGGGATGTTCCTCGGTACCGCGGCGGCGCAGGATCGCGTTGATCCGTGCCAGCAGTTCCCGGGGGTTGAAGGGTTTGGACAGGTAATCGTCCGCGCCCATCTCCAGGCCCACGATGCGGTCGATTTCTTCCGCCTTGGCCGTGAGCATGATGATGGGGGTATTGTCGTGGCCACCGCGCAGCCGGCGGCAGATGGACAAGCCATCTTCGCCGGGCAGCATCAGATCCAGCACAAGCAGATCAAAATGCTCGCGTTGCCAGAGTTTGCCCATCTCTTTGGCGTCTTCGGCAACGAAAACGTTGAATCCCTGCTCGGACAAATACCGGCGCAGCAAATCGCGCAAGCGCGGATCATCGTCGACGACGAGGATTTTTCGGGTGGGGGTGGTGTTTTGCGTATTCATGGCCGGAAATGTAACAGTGACAAGAACCAGCGGCTAGTGGGCGTTCACAAGATATTACACATTGCGAACCATGGTTGAAATCCCCCTTACAACCGGGGGCAGAGCCGCCGTATTTCGTACAATCTGCATCTATGGAACTAAACCTGCTGGCTTTGGAAACGTCTTCGTCCCGTTGTGGGGTGGCCCTTTTGCGGGCGGTCGATGGCCGTCTGGTGGTCAGTACCCGCGAACACGAGGGGTCTCAGGAGCATGCGGAACGCCTCTTGCCGATGGCAAATGAGTTGTTGGCGGAGTCTGGATTGGCTCCGGCCGCCCTGCATGCCGTGGCGTTTGGCCAGGGGCCGGGCGGCTTTACGGGCCTGCGCGTGGCCTGCGGCGTTGCCCAGGGCATGGGGCTAGGTTTAGGTATACCCGTTTTGCCCGTGGTGTCGCATCAGGCAGTGGCCGCGCAGGTGGCCGAGGCCAGCCCCGATGAGGCGATTGTCGTGGCGTTGGACGCCCGCATGAACGAGGTCTATCTGGCCGTTTATCGGCAAACGGCCGCCACCGAAGGCGAGCCCGCCTGGGAGGTCTTGCAGCCGCCCTTGCTGATTGCCGCAGCAGAAGTCGTGCCCTGGACCGCGCATCACCTGGCGAACTGGTCGGCGCAAACCGGCCGGCCATTGCAGCCGGTGCTGGCGGGAGACGCCTGGGACGCCTACGCTGCCGAGATGGAATTTCCCGATTTGTGGCGGCGCGCCTCGGATGTGCTGCGCCCCGAAGCCGCAAGCGTGGCCCGTCTGGCGCGCCAAGGTTGGCTGCGAGGCGAAGCCCTGCCGCCGGAGCAGGCCGCGCCGCTCTACGTGCGAGACAAAGTCGCCTTCACCACCGCCGAACGCATGCGTGGAGAAGGGGGCAATCCGAAGGCCCAGCCGTCGCTGGCGCCGGGCTTGAATCTGGTGCCGCAAGTGCTCACCGAGTCGGACCTGGACGAGGTCGTGGCGCTGGAAGCTCATGTGCAGGCCTTTCCCTGGACACGCGGCAATTTCGCGGATGCGCTGGCCACCGGCTATGGGGCGTGGGTGCTGCGCCGCGAAGGCAAGGTCGCGGGGTTCTGCATCCTGATGTTTGCCCCGGACGTCGCGCATCTGTTGGTGATCGCGGTTGCCAAGGAGCTGCATCGCCAGGGCTTGGGCGGCGTGCTGCTTGACTGGTGCGAGCAGCTGGCGCGTGAGCGTGGTCTTGAGGGCGTGCTGCTGGAAGTGCGGCCGTCGAATACATCGGCCGTCGCCTTCTACAAGCGGCACGGCTATTTGCAGATTGGCGTGCGCCGGGGCTATTACCCGGCGGAGAAGGGCACGCGTGAAGACGCGTTGGTGATGCAGAAGCGGTTCGCCGCCGTGACAGAGGTGGCGGCATGACGTTGCCGAACGCCGCAGCGCCCCGCGTCAATCCCCTGCAGCGCATCTGGCTGCGCGAGATCGGCATGGAACGCCTGTGGCTGCGCCCGGCGCCAGCCGCGCCGCGGCCTGCCGGTACGCCGCAAGCGCTTGTTTCCAAACCGGTTTTGCCGGCTACAGGGCTGGGTTCCACGCCGGGTTTTACGCCGGGTTCTACTCCCGGTTCGGCTCCCGGTTCTACTCCGGGTTCTATTCCCACTTCTACGCACGGTTCCACGTCCGGTTCCACCCCCGGTTTTGCCCCCGCTTCCGCAGCGCCGGAAATGGAGGCTGTGCCCTCCCATAGCGTTGCAGCCGAGCCCATCGTGGCCCAGGCGGCCCAGGCACACCCCCCCGCTGTCCGTCCCGCCGAACGAACCAGCGAACGAACCAGCGAACGCGCCAATGGGCGGCCGGGTATTCCCGCGTCCATCCTGAACCGCACTGGGCCGCCGCCGCGTCCCGTGCCCAAGACGGCCGAAGAAGAAGCCGTCGAAGCGCCGCGTATTCCGGTTGCCGAAGCGGTCAAGAACGCCAATCTGGACGAACTGCGTGAGCAGGTGGTGGCCTGCACGGCCTGTGGGCTGTGCCAGGGGCGCCGCCACGCGGTGTTTGGTCATGGGGCGACCCCTACCCGTTGGCTGGTCGTGGGCGAAGCGCCTGGCGAGCAAGAAGACCGTCAGGGGCATCCGTTCGTGGGCCGTTCCGGTCAATTGCTGGACGCGATGCTGGCTGCTGTTGGGATGAGCCGCGATACGGACGTTTTCATCACCAACGTCATCAAATGCCGTCCGCCGGGCAACCGCAATCCCAAGCCCGAGGAAATCGCCTCATGCAGCCCGTACCTGATGCGGCAGATTGCGCTGCTCAAGCCTGAACGCATCCTGGTGCTGGGGCGGTTCGCCGCGCAGACGCTGCTGGGCACGGACGCCACAATCGGCAGCCTGCGCGGCCGCGTGCACGCGTTGAAGACGGACGAGGGCGGGGAAATCCCGGTCATCGTCAGCTACCACCCCGCGTATCTGCTGCGCAGCCCGTCCGAGAAGGCGCGGGCCTGGCAAGACCTGAAGCTGGCCTCGCGCATGGTCTGACCGCCGTCGCGGCCGTCATGGGCGGCGCTGTGGGCGCCCATGAACCGCCAAAAAGCTGCCAATAAAAAACCGGGCCCTGAGCCCGGTTTTTTATTGGCAGATCAAGCGCTTAGTGTGATGAATCGAGCGCTCGGCCGTGGCCTTCCTGGCCGATCTGGTCGTGCAGGTCGGGGTTGGCCTCCAAGTTGCGCTTGCTCCAGCGCATGAACACCACCATCAGCACGGCGACAACGGTGCCGAAGATCACGATGATGATGTTGATGGGCAGTTGCAGCCAGAGCAGTAGCGTGTACATCGCCACCATCAGCAGGATGTTCAACTGTTCGTTGAAGTTCTGGACGGCAATCGAATGGCCCGCCGACAGCAGCACGTGGCCGCGATGCTGCAGCAGCGCGTTCATGGGCACCACGAAGAAGCCCGCCAGACCGCCGGTGAGCAGCAGCAGCAGGTAGACGCTCCACGGCGAGTACACCAAGGGCATCAGCAGTACGACCAGCCCCATGGCGGCGCCCACCGGCAGCACGGCCAGGGCGCGGCGCAGCGGAATCCGGCCCGCCAGGATCGACCCCACGACCGTGCCCAAGGCCGCCACGCCCATCAGCATCGACGCCTTGTCCAGCTGATAGCCCAGGTGGCTGCGGCCCCATTCGATCACGATCAGTTGCAGCGTGGCGCCCGCGCCCCAGAAGAGCGTGGTGACGGCCAGCGATATCTGGCCCAGCTTGTCTTTCCACAGCACGCGAACGTAGCCCCAGAACGTGCGGATCAGGCGCACCGGGTTCTTTTGCTGCGGCGGATAGCGCACGTGCGTGCGCGGAATCATCAGATTGCACAGGGCCGCCAGCAGGTAGACGAAGGCGATCACCAGAATGGCCGCTTCGGCGGGCGTGTGCACCAGGTTGCCGATGAACGAATGGCTGAGCAGCGCGGTGGACACCGACGACGAAATAAGCAGCCCGCCCAGCACCGTGCCCAGAATGATGGAGAAAACCGTCAGGCCTTCGATCCAGCTATTGCCCTTGACCAGCATGTGCGGGGGCAGCATCTCGGTGACGATGCCGTACTTGGCGGGCGAATAGGCGGCCGCGCCGATGCCGACGACCGCGTAGGCCGCGCACACCAGGTAGGTTTGATATTCGGGGGCGACGCCGATGCTGGCGTACGAGAACATCAGCAGGCAGCCGGCGACTTTCAGGGCGTTGGTGGAGAACATCACGCGGCCCTTGGGGAAGGAGTCGGCCAGGGCGCCAACAAAGGCCGCCAGGACCACGTAGGCCAGTGCGAACGACCATTTCATCATGGGCGCCAGCCAGTCAGGGCCGTGCAGCTCCTGTATCAAGGCGATGGCTGCGATGAACAGCGCATTGTCCGCCAATGACGAGAAGGCCTGCGCGGCCATGACCAGATAGAAACCACGTTTCAAGAATGTCCCCGTTCTTTGGCCTGAGCCCGGCCAGTCCGCGTGAAAATTATGTGTCGTGCCAAAAAGTGTCAGGGAGTATAGCCGGTGGCTGGAACGGCACCATTGCGCGTTTGCCCGCAGGTTGACCGTTGCTGACGTTTAGGGACAGACTGCCTGCGGTATCATACGACCCATATGTGAGCCGGCCCTTGATGGGCCGGTTTGCAATCTATGCGGCAGGTCCGTTAACGCCTTTCGTTCAACCCACCCCGTCGTCATCGTACTGTGCGTCTCACTCAGCTAAAACTCGCCGGCTTCAAGTCCTTCGTTGATCCCACCGTGATCCCCGTGCCCAGCCAATTGGTGGGCGTGGTGGGTCCCAATGGCTGCGGGAAATCGAACATCATTGACGCCGTGCGCTGGGTGCTTGGCGAGGCCAAGGCCTCGGAACTGCGCGGCGAGTCCATGCAGGACGTCATTTTCAACGGCTCCGGCAACCGCAAGCCTGCGGCGCGGGCCTCGGTGGAAATGGTGTTCGACAACAGCGAAGGGCGCGCTGCCGGCCAATGGAGCACCTACGCCGAAATCGCCGTGCGCCGCGTGTTGACCCGCGACGGCACCAGCAGCTACTTCGTCAACAACCAGCAAGTCCGCCGCCGCGACATCCACGACATCTTCCTGGGCACTGGCCTGGGCGCACGCGGGTACGCCATCATCGGGCAGGGCATGATCAACCGCCTGATCGAGGCGCGCCCTGAAGAACTGCGGGTGTTTTTGGAAGAAGCGGCTGGGGTGTCGCGCTACAAAGAACGCCGCCGCGAGACCGAAAACCGCCTGTCCGACACGCGCGAAAACCTGACCCGCGTGGAAGACATTCTGCGCGAGCTGAACAGCCAGCTGGAAAAGCTTGAGGCGCAGGCCGAAGTGGCCACGCGCTATCGCGAATTGCAAGCCGACGGCGAAAAGAAGCAGCATTCCCTGTGGTTCCTGAAGGAAACCGGGGCGCGCGAAGAGCGCGCCAAGAAAGCCCAGGAAATGGCCCAGGCCCAAAACGAGCTCGAATCCGCCATTGCCGGCCTGCGGGCAGGCGAGGCCGCGCTGGAATCCCGGCGCCAGGCTCACTATGCGGCCAGCGACGCCGTCCACACTGCGCAAGGCGCGCTGTACGAAGCCAACGCCCAGGTCAGCCGCCTGGAAGCCGAAATCCGCCATGTGGTGGATTCGCGCAACCGCTTGCAGTCCCGCCGCGACCAGCTTCAGCAGCAGATCGCGGAGTGGACCAGCCAGCGCGAGCACTGCACCGAACAGATCGCCCAGGCCGAAGACGACCTGGCCGCCGCCGCCGCCCGCACGGAAGAAGCGCGCGCCACGGCGGAAGACGCGCAGGCGGGCTTGCCCTCGGTCGAGCAGCGCGTGCGCGAAGCCGCGTCAGGCCGCGACGAGATGCGCGCCGCCCTGGCCCGCGTCGAACAGAACCTGGCGCTGGTTGCACAGACCCAGCGCGACGCCGATCGCCAAATGCAGGTCCTGGAGCAGCGCCGCGAGCGCTTGCAGCAGGAACTGCGCGAATTGCACGCCCCGGACCCCGTCCGCCTGGAGCAACTGGCCGGCGACCGCCTGGCCGGCGAAGACCAGTTGGAAGAAGCCCAGGAAGAACTGGCCACGCTGGAAGGCCGTGTGCCGGAAGCGGATGCCGAGCGCAGCCGCGCCCAGGCCGCCGCCCAGACCGACGCCCAGAATCTGGCGCGTCTGGAAGCCCGTCTGTCCGCGCTGGTGAAGTTGCAGGAAGACGTGCAGAAGCAGGGGGCGCTGGAACCCTGGCTGGCCAAGCACGAGCTCGCCGGGCTGTCGCGCCTGTGGCAGAAGCTGCATGTTGAGCCGGGCTGGGAAACCGCCCTGGAATCCGCGCTGCGCGAACGCATGGCGTCGATGGAAGTGCGCAACCTGGACTGGGCCCGCGCCTTCGCTGAAGACGCGCCGCCCGCCCGGCTGGCGTTCTACCAATTGCCCGTGGCGGCCCCGACGCCGCCCGCGCCGGCCGGCCTGACGCCGCTGGCCAGCTTGCTGCGCATCACCGACCCTGACCTGCGCACGTTGCTGAACGACTGGCTGGCGGGTATTTACACCGCCACCGATGTGACGCAGGCCCTGGCCATGCGCGCAACCTTGCCCGCCGGCAGCGCCTGCGTGGTCAAGGCCGGCCACCTGATCGACGCGCACAGCGTGCGTTTCTACGCGCCTGATTCCGAACAAGCCGGCCTGCTGGCGCGCCAGCAGGAAATCGAAAACCTGCAACGCGAGATCAAGGCGCAGCAACTGATCGCCGATCAGGCGCGCGCCGCCGTTGCCCGTGCCGAAGCCGCCTGGCAGCAAGTGTCCCAGGCCATCGCCCCGGCGCGCACGCGCGTGGCCGAAGTCACGCGCCGGGTGCACGACATCCAGCTGGAGCACTCGCGGCTGCAACAGCAAGCCGAGCAATCCGGCGAACGCGCGTCGCGCTTGCGCCAGGACTTGGAAGAAATCAAGGTTCAGGAAGAAGACCTGCGCGCCACACGCGAAGAGGCCGAAGCCCGCTTCGAGACGCTGGACGAAGAACTGGCCGAACATCAATCCCGTTTTGCCGACGCCGAAATCGACGGCGAAACGCTGGCCGCCCAGGCCGAAGCCGCCCGCACGCGTCTGCGTGAACTGGAGCGCGCCGCGCAGGAAGCAGAATTTGCCGAGCGCGGCATCCAGGTCCGCATCACCGACTTGCAGCGTAATCAGCAATTGGCCGCCGACCAGAGCCAGCGCGGCTCGGTCGAACTCGAACAACTGATGGGCGACCTGGTTGAACTGGATGCGTCCGCTTCCCAGGCCGGCCTGCAAGATGCGCTGGAAGCGCGCGCCGAGCGCGAGGAAGCGTTGTCGCGCGCGCGCCAGGAAATGGAAAATCTGGCCGCCTTGCTGCGCGGCGCCGACGAAGACCGGCAGCAGCAAGAGCAGACGCTGGAACCACGCCGTGCGCGCATCATGGAATTGCAGTTGCAGGAACAGGCGGCCCGGCTGGCCGAAGAGCAGTTCACCGAACAGCTGAACGCGCGTGAAGTCGACCGCGAAGCGCTGGCTCAATACTTGGCCAATCAGCCCGACGAATGGCGCCGCGCCAGCTGGTTGCAGCAGGAAGTGGGGCGTATCTCACGCCAGATCGAATCGCTGGGTTCGGTCAACCTGGCGGCGCTGGACGAATTGAACACGTCGCGCGAACGCAAGGGCTTCCTGGATTCGCAAAACCAAGACTTGATGACCGCCATCGAGACCCTGGAAGACGCCATCCGCAAGATCGACCGCGAAACCCGCGAGCTGCTGCAAGAGACGTTCAACGTCGTGAACGGTCACTTCGGCGAACTCTTCCCCAAGCTCTTTGGCGGGGGCGAGGCCAAGCTCAGCATGACCGGCGAAGAAATTCTCGACGCGGGCGTGCAGGTGATGGCCCAGCCACCCGGCAAGCGCAACAGCACGATTCACCTTTTGTCCGGCGGCGAAAAAGCGCTGACCGCGACTGCGCTGGTGTTCGCGCTGTTCAAACTGAATCCGGCGCCGTTCTGCTTGCTGGACGAAGTGGACGCGCCGCTGGACGACGCCAACACCGAACGCTACGCCAACCTGGTCGCCAACATGAGCGAGCAAACCCAATTCTTGTTCATTTCGCATAACAAGATCGCCATGCAGATGGCCAAGCAACTGATTGGTGTAACCATGCAAGAGCAAGGGGTTTCGCGTATCGTTGCGGTAGACATAGATTCGGCCGTGCAAATGATGGCCTCCGAAGCGGCATAACCCCCAATATTTAGAATGGCGCCGCCCCCCGGCGCGGGATTTACACATGAGTGATTTGCAGATTGGGCTGATCGCCCTGGGCGTCTTGCTGATACTGCTGGTGCTGGGATTCAACTGGTGGCAGGATCGGCGCGTCCGGCGCAAGATGCAGAGCCATTTCCCCACCTCTGAACAAGATCCGTTGCTGGGTGCTGGCGCAGGCGCTGCGGCCGGTACGGCAGCAGCGGCCGCCACGGCCACGACCCGTCGCGAACCCGGCATGGGTGGCGACGCGCCGCGCGCGCCCGGCCAGCCCGCCCCGGTTGATCCGGGCAGCGACGCCGACGACGCCGAAGAACCCGATCCCGCTTGCGAAGTGGTCATCGAAATCAATTTCGCGGAACCCGTGCGGGGCGCGGATCTGCTGCCCTACATGCAAAGCCTGCGCCACGTGGGCCGCAAGCCCATGCGCGTCTTCGCCGAAACGGACCAGCGCCGCCATCGTGCGCGCGTGCATGCCGGCGAGTCGTATGCGTCCATGCAATTGGCCGTGTTGCTGGCCAACCGCAGCGGCCCGCTGACCGCCATCGAATGGTCGCAGGCCTGGGCGCGCGCCCAGGACATGGCCGAACGCTTCGACGCCACCATCGAAGGCCCGGACCAGCAAGCTGTGCTGGAGCAGGGCGCCCGCCTGGACGACACCTGCGCCGCGCTGGACACCCAGGTTGGCCTGACCTTGATGCTGGGCGCGGCCCAACCCGCCGCCGAAGTGCTGGCCGTTGCCCGCGATTCCGGCTTCGTGTCGGATGGCAACCGCCTGGCCTGGCCTGCTGAAAACGGCGTCACCCGCTTCACCTTGTCGCGCGCCGACGGCGCCGCGTTCGACGCGGGCATGGGCGGCGTTGAGCGCCTGTACCTGCTGCTGGATGTGCCGTGCGCACCCGCCGACACCCGCGCCTTTGGCCGCATGGTCGATGTGGGCCGCGACCTGGCCTCGCGCTTGCGCGCTGAACTGGTCGATGACCAGGGCAAGCCGCTGGCCGATGGGTCGGAAACGGTTATCGACGAACGGCTGCAAGTGCTGTTCGAACAGCTCGAGCAAGCGGGCCTGCCCGCCGGAAGCGAGCGTGCTCAACGGGTGTTTGCTTAATGAGCAGCAAGTCCGAAGCGGAAAGTCCGGCCCAAACCGCAGCGCGCCTGCGGGCCGAACTTGAGCAGCACAACGTTCGCTATTACGTCTACGACGAGCCGTCGGTCTCGGATGCCGAGTACGACGGCCTGATGCGCCAGCTTGAAGCCCTTGAGGCCGAGCACCCTGAACTGGTTACGCCCGAATCGCCCACGCAACGCGTGGGCGCGGCGCCTGTGTCCGCCTTCGGCAGCGTGCGTCACGCCGTGCCGATGCTGTCGCTGAATAACGCGTTCGACGAAGAAGAAGTTGCGGCCTTCGACCGCCGCGTGACGGATACGCTGCGCGGCGCAGGCATGTTGGGTCCGGCGCAGCAAGCCGATTACTTCTGTGAGCTGAAGCTGGACGGGCTGGCGATCAGCCTGCGCTATGAGGATGGCCGTCTGGTGCAGGCCGCCACCCGCGGCGACGGCCAGACGGGCGAAGACGTTACGTCCAACATCCGCACGATCAAGGCGATTCCGCTGCAGCTGAAGGGCGCAGCCCCCAAGGTGCTGGAAGTGCGCGGCGAAGTGCTGATGAACCGCGCCGACTTCGAAAAGCTGAACGTGGCCCAGGCCAAGCGCGACGAGAAAGTCTTCGTCAATCCGCGCAACGCCGCGGCCGGCAGCTTGCGCCAGCTTGATCCCCGCATCACCGCCAAGCGGCCGTTGCGATTCTTCGCCTACGGTTGGGGCGAGGTGCAGAGCCTGCCTGGCACGCAGAACGGTCTCTTCGACGAAGCCTCGGCAGGCGCGGGGCAGGCGTCGCAGTTGCCCGAGAAGTCGCACGGCGCGATGCTGGCCTGGCTGCATGAGCTGGGCTTGCCGGTCAACCTGATGCATAACCATCGCGCGACGGGCGCTGAAGGCCTGATGGCCTTCTACGCCAAGGTCGGCGCGCTGCGTGCCTCCTTGCCCTACGACATCGACGGCGTGGTCTACAAAGTGGATTCACTGCCCGCCCAGAAGGTGTTGGGCTTTGTGGCGCGCGCTCCGCGCTTCGCGCTGGCGCACAAGTTCGCCGCCGAAGAAGCCACCACGACCCTGTTGGATATTGAAGTGCAGGTGGGCCGCACGGGCGCCATCACCCCGGTCGCGCGGCTGAAGCCCGTGTTCGTGGGCGGCGTCACCGTCACCAACGCTACGCTACACAACGAAGACGAGATCCGCCGCAAGGATGTACGCAAGGGCGATACGGTCATCGTGCGGCGTGCGGGCGACGTGATTCCCGAAGTGCTGGGGCCGGTGCTGGAAAAGCGGCCCGACGACGCGCAGGAATTCGTCATGCCCACGGCCTGCCCGGTCTGCGGCTCGGCCATCGAACGGCTGGAAGACGAAACCATCGCCCGTTGCACCGGCGGCCTGTTCTGCGGCGCGCAGCGCAAGCAGACGCTGTGGCACGCCGCCAGCCGCAAGGCGCTGGACATCGAAGGGCTGGGCGAAAAGCTGGTGGACCAACTGGTCGATAGCGGCCGCGTCAAGACGCTGGCTGACCTGTACAGCCTGCGTCCGCTGGAGCTGGTGGGGCTGGACCGCATGGGCCAGAAATCTGCCGACAACCTGGTGGCCGCCATCGACAAGGCGCGCGAACCCGGTCTGAACCGCCTGCTGTTCGCGCTGGGCATTCGTCATGTGGGCGAAACCACAGCGCGCGACGTGGCGCGGCATTTCGGCAGCATTGACGCCATCATGGATGCCGACGAAGAGGCCTTGTCGTCGGTGCCAGACGTGGGGCCGGTTGTGGCCGCATCCATCCGCCGCTTCTTTGCCGAACAGCACAACCGCGACGTGATCGAGCAGTTGAAGGCGCAAGGCGTGAATCCGGTTGCCGACGCTGCGCCGCAAGACACGACGCTGGCGGGCAAGACCTTTGTGCTGACTGGCACGCTGCCCAACTGGACGCGCGAAGAAGCGTCCATGCACATCCAGGCGGCGGGCGGCAAAGTCAGCGGTTCGGTGTCCAAGAAGACAGCCTATCTGGTGGCAGGCGCTGAGGCGGGCAGCAAGCTTACCAAGGCGCAGGAACTGGGCGTGACCGTGTTGGACGAAGATGCATTGAAAGAACTGCTGGGCATGTCGTAGCCGGGGTGGGTCAACGGAAGTTGATCGCCCGGCAAAAGATCACCCGCCGGTAGATCTGCCCGCCAGTAGATTCGCCCGCCAGTAGATCAACCCGCCAGTAGATCAACCCGCCAGTTGATCAGCCCGCAAAACAAAAAGCTGCACGCCCCAGGGCGCGCAGCTTTTTTTTGTCCCTGAACGTACGATCTGCACGGGCGAAAAAAAACTGCCCGCATCGGCGGGCAGTTTTGGGTCTGGCGCAGGCTTACTGAATCTTGGCCTTGTCGCGCAGTTGCTTCTGGTAGTCGGCCAGGGTTTGCTGGCGCAGCATTTCTTCCAGTTGCGGACGGACTTGATCCAGCGGCGGGAATTCCACCGGGCGGGTGTCCTCAACCTTGATGATGTGCCAGCCGAATTGGGTTTGGACCGGCTTGTCGACCAGTTCGCCCTTCTTCAGCTGAGTCACGGCTTGCGCGAACGGCTGGACGTAGTTGGTCGGGGGAGCCCAACCCAGATCGCCACCCTTTTCGGCGCTGCCGGGGTCCTTCGAGTTCTTCTTGGCCAGATCGTCGAACTTGTTCTTGTTGCTCTTGATCTGAGCCAGCAGGTCATTGGCCGTCTTCTCGTCTTCGACGAGGATATGACGGACCTTGTATTCCATCTTGCCGGCTTGTTCCTTCTTGATCTTCTCGTATTCCGCCGTGACCTTGGCGTCCGACACCGGGTTCTTGGCCAGGTAGTCGGCCATCAGGGCGCGGACCAGGATGCCTTGGCGGGCCAGTTCGATCTCGGTCTGAACGTCGGCCTGCTTGGCGATGCCGCTGGATTCAGCAGCTTGCACGAAGATTTGGCGGTTGATCATTTCCTGCTTGACCTGTTCGCGCAGTTGCGGCGAATCGGTCGCGCCTTGGCTGACCAGCAGCTTGACGAATTGATCCAAATTCTTTTGCGGAATGGCCTTGCCGTTAACGGTGGCCACGTTCTGCGCGAAAGCAGGCACGGCGATGACGCAGGCCGCAGCCAGCATGACGATGCGTTTCATGAATATCCTTTTACTTTCTATTTGGGAGCCTGGGCATCTAGCGCAAGCGCATGAATCGGATAGGGGATCAAATCTTGCAAATGATGATACACCAGCCTATGGCGCGCCACGGCGGAGAGCCCTGCAAAGCAAGGCGCCACGATGTGCACGCGATAATGGCCGGCGCCGTTTTTACTGCCTTCGTGGCCGGCATGCAAATGCGAGTCGTCCAGAATGTCCAAAGTGAGGGGTTCCAGGGCGGCTAGGCGCTCCCGGATCAGGGCGATGCGATCGGTGGTGTCTGACATGGCGGCAATATGAAAGTTCCGGCGCGCGCAGCCGGTTTAGCGCGCGCGCCGAGGGTTTATTAGGCCGTCTGGCGGATCAGGGCTTGGTCGGCGGGGTGCCGGAGCCGGCGTTTTCGTCCGTCTGGATGTGCTTGCCCAGCCACACTGACTGGCCAATCACGAAGACGACCATCAGGCCCATCAGGCCAAATGCCTTGAAGCTCACCCATTGCGATTCGGTGAAGTGGCCGGAAAACGCCACATACAGATTCAGCGCGCCGGCGACGAGGAAGAAGGCTGCCCACACCAGGTTCAGCTTGTCCCAGGCGGCATCAGGCAACTGGATCTGCTTTTCCATCAGGCGGCGGATCAGGTTGCGGCCAAACAGCAGGCGGGCAAACAGCAGCGCGCCGCCAAACATCCAATACAGCACGGTGGGCTTCCACTTGATGAAGACGTCGCTGTGCAGCCAGATCGTGGCGCCGCCAAAGACCAGGATCACCGTGAGGTTGATCCAGTGCATGGCTTCGGTGGCGCGGCCTGTTGCCTTCAGCCAGATAATCTGCAGCACGGCCGCCGCCATGGCGACGCCCGTGGCGATGAAGATGTCCGTGTACCGATAGGCAATGAAGAACAGGAACAGCGGGAACAGGTCGAACAGAAACTTCTTCATTCAGTCTTCTATGGGTTCAAACGTCATCGACAGGGAATTGATGCAATAGCGCAGCCCGGTGGGCTCCGGGCCGTCGGGGAAGACGTGTCCCAGATGCGAGTCGCAGACGTTGCACAGCACTTCGGTGCGCACCATGCCGTGGCTGACGTCGCGTTCTTCGCGAACCAGTTCCGGGTCCAGCGCCTGGAAGTAGCTGGGCCAGCCACAGCCGGCGTCGAATTTGGTGTCGGATGCGAAGAGCGCCGTGCCACAGCCTACGCACCGGTAGATGCCCGGCGTGGTCGTATTCCAGTAACGCCCGGTGAACGCGCGTTCGGTACCCTTTTGGCGGGTGACCACGTATTCTTCGGGGGAAAGTTGTGCACGCCATTCGGCGTCGGTTTTGCGTACTTTTTCCATATCAGCTCTTGGAGTCCCGATGCCCGAAATGGTTCGGGCATAATTCCGCCCCATGTTAATCGAGTTTGACCAGGCGGTAGTGGCTACGCCCCAGGCGGAAGTGTTGCGCGGGGTGAGCGTAACCCTGGCCGAACGCCGCATCGGCATCGTCGGCCCCAATGGTGCTGGAAAGAGCACGCTGGCGCGGCTGATCAATGGTCTGGTGCTGCCCTCAGCGGGAAGCGTCCGGGTAAATGGGCTGGATACCCGGCACGATTTGAAAGCCGTGCGCCGCCAGGTTGGATTCGTTTTTCAAAATCCCGAAAATCAGATTGTCTTTCCCATCGTGCGGGAAGACCTGGCGTTTGGCCTGAAAAATCTGGAACGGGACAAGGCGCTGCGAGAAACGCGCATCGATGCCCAACTGGGCGCGTTGGGCGTGGGGCATCTGGCCGATCGCACCAGCCACACGCTGTCGGGCGGTGAACGCCAACTGGTGGCGCTGGCGGCCGTGTTGGTCATGGAACCGGCGTTGATTGTCTTTGACGAGCCCACCACGCAACTGGACTTGCGCAACCGAAATCGCGTGCGCCGCGCCATTGCCGAGCTGCCGCACGATGCCATCGTCGTCAGCCATGATCTGGAACTGCTGGAAGATTTCGACCGTGTGCTGGTCGTGCGTGACGGCGGCATCGCCGCTGACGATGCGCCGGCTGCCGCCCTGCGCTGGTACCGGGAGCACTGCGCATGATGGAGCCGCTATACGTCGCCGGCCGGTCGCCGCTGCACCGGCTGCCGGCGTGGCTGAAGCTGGCCGCGCTGGTCGCGGCCGGGGCGGGCCTGTTCGTGCTGCGCGACCCGCGCTGGCTGGCCCTGGCGTTTGCGCTGGCGGCGATCCTCGTCTGGTCCACGGGCGTCACGGCGCGTGCCGTCTGGCGCCAGGTGCGCGGGCTGCTCTGGGTGCTGCTGGCGGTGGGTCTGTTTACGGGATGGTTTCAGGGCTGGATTGACGCGCTGGCCGTCCTGTTGCGCGTGGGCGCTATGGTGGGCCTGGCGCTGGCCGTCACGCTGGCGACTCGGACGTCCGACCTGATCGACGTCTGCGAACGTGTGCTGAAACCGTTGGAACGCATTGGCCTAGTGGATGCCGGCAAGGTAGCGCTGGCGCTAGCCCTGGCCTTGCGCTTCGTGCCAGAAATCTGGCGAAATTTTCAGGAAATCCGCGAAGCCCAAGCCGCTCGCGGCCTGGGCGCGCACCCCGTCGCCCTGATCGTGCCCCTGATCGTGCTGACCCTGAAGCGCGCTCAGGAAGTGGCCGAAGCCATCGATGCGCGCAGCCCCTGACGGCGGCGTGCTCGTTTTGACCCTCTGGAAGGTAAGACCATGAAATCCAATAACACCGTGCTGATCGCGCTGTTCGCGGCGTTGATCGTCGTCTTGAGCCTGATGCCACCGATTCCGCTGCCCGGCATCCCGGTGCCGATCACGCTGCAGACGCTGGGCGCCATGCTAGCTGGCGCGATGCTGGGGCCTGTGCGCGGCGCGCTGGCTTGCCTGCTTTATCTGGTGCTGGCGGCTATCGGCCTGCCGGTATTGCCTGGCGGCCGCGGCGGCTTGGGCGCGTTTCTCGGACCGACGGGCGGCTTTTTGATTGGCATGGTGGTGGGCGCTTTTGTCACGGGCTGGCTGGCGCGTGTGCTGGCGGGCCGCGCAACGGGCACGTGGGCAAAGCTCGTGGGCTACGTGGTGGCCTGCATCGTGGGCGGCATCGTCGTGGTCTACGCCTTTGGCGTGCCGTGGCTGGCCTCGGTCACCAAGATGGGCTTGCCCAAGGCGGCCACGGCGGTGGCGGTGTTCTTGCCGGGCGATCTGGTGAAAGCCGTGGTGGCCGCGTGGGTGGCGTCCCGGGTGGAGCGCGTCTGGCCGATGCTGGGCCGCTAGGACTTGGCGCCTAGCCGCTGACGCCTAACGGCTAACGGCTAACGGCTAACGGCTAACGGCTAACGGCTAACGGCTAACGGCTAACGGCTAACGGCTAACCGCCGGTGTCATTCGTGCGGTGACAGGACCGTAACCGGCGGCCCAACCTGTTTAGGGCATGCTGCGCACGTCCAAGGGAATCCCCCAACTGACGCGCCAAAAGTTTTTCTAGTACAAGTTCGCCATTAACGAATGCGTTTGCTGAGACAAGGTTTCTGTAGCACATCAGGGATTTACCGGAGTTGCGCGTCGTCATTTGATACTGTTTTAACCCTATAATATTTTTTTCTGTATAACTTTAACTAGGCTCGCTTCGCCTCAATCGAGGCACATAAGAGCCACCACAGGAGACAAAAAATATGCGCAAGCACTTCGGCTTGTCCGCGGCGGCTGCCGCCTTCGCCCTGGCTCTGCCGCTCCTGGCGAGCGCTCAGGTCAAAGTCGGCGTGACGGTGTCCAGCACCGGCCCCGCTGCATCGCTGGGTATTCCCGAGCGCAATACCGTGGCGCTGCTGCCCAAGGAAGTGGCCGGCCAGAAGATCGAATGGATCGTCCTGGACGACGCCACCGACACCACGCAAGCCGTCAAGAACTCGCGCAAGCTGGCCTCCGACGACAAGGTCGATGTGCTGATCGGCACGTCCGTCACGCCGGGCTCGCTGGCCATGGTCGACGTGGCCGCCGAAGCCAAAGTGCCGATGATCAGCGTGGCCGCCAGCGCCAAGATCGTCGAACCCGTTGATGACAAGCGCCGCTGGGTCTTCAAGACCCCGCAGAACGACGCCCTGATGGCCGGCGCCCTGGCTGACGCCATGGCCAAGTCCAAGGTCAAGACGCTGGGCTTCATCGGCTTTGCCGACGCTTACGGCGACGGCTGGCTCGACGTGATGCAAAAGGCCGCCAAGGCCAAGGGCATTGAAATCGTCGCCATCGAAAAATACAGCCGCACCGACACCAGCGTGACGGGCCAGGTGCTCAAGCTGGTCGGCGCAAAGCCGGACGCCATCCTGATCGCCGGCGCGGGCACCCCGTCCGCCTTGCCGCAAAAGGAACTGAAGGCTCGCAACTTCGGCGGCACCATCTATCAAACCCACGGCGCCGCCAACAACGACGTGCTGCGCGTGTGCGGCAAGGATTGCGACGGCATGTACCTGCCGGCCGGTCCGCTGCTGGTCGCCGCCCAATTGCCGGATAGCAACCCGGTGAAGAAGTCGGCCCTGGCCTACGTTGAAACCTACGAGAAGGCCAACGGCGCCGGCTCCACCAACACGTTCGGCGGCCACATGTGGGACGCCGGTCAACTGGTTGTGGCAGCATTGCCGGTTGCGCTGAAGACCGGCGCCAAGCCGGGCACGCCGGAATTCCGCGCCGCCATGCGCGACGCGCTGGAAGGCGTGAAAGATCTGGCCGCCTCGCAAGGCGTGTTCAACATGTCGCCCACCGACCACGCTGGCTTTGACGAGCGTTCGCGCGTCATCGTCAAGGTTGAAGGCGGCAAGTGGGTCTACCAGCCCGGCCTGTAATTCCCCAGGATTGCCCGATCCACGGGTGCAGAACGCAAGGCGGCGCCATTCCATAGCGCCTGTCTTGCGGCACCTGAGCAATGCTTCGCACCGGCCTATCCGGCCGGTGTGTCGTATCAGTGTTCCGGGTGGGGTCGGAACACCAAGAATCAATAAGGTTGTTAGATGGATTCCTCTATTGCGCTGATCCTGCTGCAAGACGGTGTCGTCAACGGCGCCATCTATGCCCTCCTGGGCATGGCTCTGGTGCTGGTTTTCGCCGTTACGCGCGTCATTTTCATTCCCCAGGGCGAGTTCGTGGCGTTTGGCGCCCTGACGCTCGCCATGCTCGTGGATGGCAAGGTGCCCGGCACCGCCTATCTGCTGCCGCTGCTGGGCGTGGTCTGCCTCGCGCTTGAGCTGCTGCGCGCCGTGCGCACCCGCAGCTTTGCGGGCGTACCCAAATCACTGATCACCTGTATCGTTCTGCCGCTGGCCCTGCTGTGGCTGACGAAGAGCTACACCGGTCCCGACAACTCGCTGTGGCTGAACATGCTGCTGACGCTGTTGCTCGTGATCCCGATGGGCCCGATGGTCTATCGCATCGTCTATCAGCCTTTGGCCGAAGCCACCGTGCTGGTGCTGCTGATCGTCTCGGTTGCCGTGCACTTCGCGCTGACGGGTCTGGCGCTGGTGTTCTTTGGCGCGGAAGGCTGGCGCACGCCGGCATTCGTCAGCGGGCAGGTGGATCTGGGCTTCATGGTCTGGTCCGCGCAAAGCCTGTTCGTGGTGGCAACCTGCGCGCTGCTCATCATTGCGCTGTGGCTGTTCTTCGGCAAGACGCTGTATGGCCGCGCGCTGCGCGCCACCGCCGTCAACCGCCGCGGTGCGCGTCTGGTGGGCATCAGCACCACGATGTCGGGCAGCCTGACGTTCACGCTGGCCACCGCCATCGGCGCCATGTCCGGCATGCTGATCGCACCGATCACCACCGTGTATTACGACACCGGCTTCCTGATTGGCCTGAAGGGCTTTGTGGGCGCCATCATCGGCGGCCTGGCCAGCTACCCCGTGGCGGCCGCCGGCTCGCTGCTGGTGGGCGTGCTGGAATCCTTCTCGTCCTTCTGGGCCAGCGCCTATAAGGAAGTGATCGTCTTTACCTTGATTATCCCGGTTCTGGTCTGGCGTTCGTTCAGCACCCATCACGTGGACGAAGAGGAATAAACGTCATGAACCGCATTCTGCTTGTCGTATTTCTTGTCGTCCTGGCGGGCCTGCCATTGGTGCCGGTCACGCCCGAGTTCTGGGTGACGCAACTGAATTACATCGGTCTGGCCAGCCTGGTTGTGCTGGGTCTGGTGCTGCTGACCGGCGTGGGTGGCCTGACGTCGTTCGGCCAGGCCGCGTTTGTGGGTCTGGGCGCCTACACCACCGCATTCCTGACCACGCAGTACGACGTGTCGCCGTGGCTGGCCTTGCCGGCCGGCCTGATCCTGACCGCCGTCGTGGCCTATCTGCTGGGCGCGATCACCTTGCGCCTGTCGGGCCACTACCTGCCGCTGGGCACCATCGCCTGGGGCCTGTCGCTGTACTTCCTGTTTGGCAATATCGACTGGCTGGGCAAGCACGACGGCATCGCCGGCATTGAACCCATCAGCATCTTCGGGATGTCGCTGGCCAACGGCCGCCACATTTATTACCTGATCTGGGTGTTTGTGCTGCTGGCGCTGTGGGCAACCCGCAATCTGCTGAACTCGCGTCCGGGGCGCGCCATCCGTGCGCTGAAAAGCGGCGCGGGCATGGCCGAATCGATGGGCGTGAACACGGCGGCGTACAAGGTCGTGATCTTCGTGTGGGCGGCGTTGCTGGCGTGCATTTCGGGCTGGCTCTACGCGCACATGCAGCGCGCCGTCAGCCCCAGCCCCTTCGGCGTGAACTACGGTATTGAATACCTGTTCATGGCGGTAGTGGGCGGTGCGGGCTATGTCTGGGGCGCGTTGCTCGGTTCCAGCGTCATCCTGGTGCTGAAAGACCAGTTGCAGAACTGGCTGCCCAAGCTGCTGGACACCAACGCCAACTTCGAGATGATCGTCTTCGGCGTGCTGCTGATCCTGATGCTGCAATACGCCCGCAACGGCCTGTGGCCGATTCTGGCGGGCTGGTGGGGCAGCATCACGGGCGCTGATGGTTCGCGCCGTAATCTGGCGCCGCCCGCGCCCGCACCGGCGTTGCCGACGCGCGCACGTCCGCAAGCGGGTCAGGTGGTGCTGGAAGTGGACGCCATCCGCAAGGAGTTCGGCGGTCTGGTTGCCGTCAACGACATCACCTTCAAGGTCAGCTCCGGCGAAATCATGGGCTTGATCGGCCCCAACGGCGCCGGCAAGAGCACGACCTTCAACCTGATCAGCGGCGTGTTGCCGGTGACGCGCGGCCAAGTCACGTTCATGGGCCAGCGCATCGACAACCGTTCGGCGCGCGAGATCGCCAAGCTAGGCGTGGGCCGCACGTTCCAACACGTGCAGCTGCTGCCGGGCATGACCGTGCTGGAGAACGTGGCGTTGGGCGCGCACTTGCGCTCGGACGTCGGCGTGCTGGCTGGCGCCTTGCACTCGGACCGCGCCCGCGAAGCACAATTGCTGCACGAAGCCGCCGAGCAGATCAAGCGCGTGGGCCTGGGTGAATACCTGTACGAACAGGCGGGCAACCTGGCGCTGGGCCAGCAACGCATTCTGGAAATCGCGCGCGCTTTGGCGTCCGACCCGGTGCTGCTGTTGCTGGACGAACCTGCCGCCGGCCTGCGCTACAAAGAAAAGCAAGACCTGGCGCGGGTGCTGGAGCAGCTGCGCGCGGAAGGCATGAGCATTCTGCTGGTCGAACACGATATGGATTTTGTGATGCGCCTGACCAACCACCTTGTGGTGATGGATTTCGGCACCAAGCTGGCCGAAGGCGTGCCAGCCGACGTGCAAAAGAACCCGGCGGTGCTGGAAGCCTATCTGGGCGGCATCGACGACGACCTGCCCGAAGCGGATCAGGCCAAGCCCGTGTCGGCAGGAGGTGTGCAATGAGCGCGACGCAAACGCCCGTTCTTGAAGTCAGCAATCTGTCGGCCCGCTACGGCAAGGTTGGCGCGCTGGTCGGCGCCACGCTGACCGTGCCTGCCGGCAGCATCGTGACGGTGATCGGCGCCAACGGCGCCGGCAAATCCACCATGCTGAACGCCATGATGGGGTCCTTGCCCCAGACCGGCCATGCGGCTGGCACTGTGCAGTACGCGGGCACGGATGTGTCCAGCTGGCAGGTCGAGCGCCGTGTGGCGGCCGGCATGTCGCTGGTGCCGGAACGCCGCGAACTGTTCGGCACCATGTCCGTGGAAGACAACCTGCTGCTGGGCGGCTTTCGCCGCTACCGTGCCCGCGAGGCCGGCTGGCGCGACACGTTGAACGAAGTGTTCGACCTGTTCCCGCGCTTGCGCGAACGCCGTGCGCAACAGGCCGGCACGTTGTCGGGCGGTGAACGCCAGATGCTGGCGGTGGGCCGCGCGCTGATGGCCAAGCCCACCTTGCTGATGCTGGATGAACCCAGCCTTGGCTTGGCGCCGCGTATCGTGCGCGAGATCTTCCACATCATCGCGCGCCTGCGCGAGACGGGTGTGGCGATTCTGCTGGTCGAACAAAACGCCCGCGCGGCATTGCAAGTGGCCGACTACGGCTACGTGCTGGAAACCGGCGAGGTCATTCTCCATGGCCCGGCACGTGAGCTGGCGGGTGACCCGAAAGTCATCGAAAGCTATCTCGGCCTGGGCAAGGGCGCGGACAAGGACTGACGCGACGCGCATCCGTCCTTTCCAAATAAAAACCGGGCGCCGCCCGGTTTTTTTTATCGCTTGAAGACCATCGCTTGAAGACCATCGCTTGAAGACTATCGCTTGAAGACTTCCACCACGCGAAAGCGTTCACACACCAGCATCATGTCTGGCGCATAGCCGCCGTTGCGGTCGAAGTAGGCAATGTGCGCATCGCGCCAGACATCAAAAGGGCCTTCGCCTTCTGCCAGCGCAAACGCCTCGTCCACCTGGTCAAAGCGCTGGATCAACACGCTGGTGGTTTCGATGACGCAGGCCGGGCGGCCCTGGCCGTCCAGCACCACATCGCGCCGGCCGGCCTGGGGCACGGGTTCGTTGTCGTCGAAATGGGCGAGCGCGCCGCAGGTGGCCGTTTTGGTGCCGGCCAGTACCAGCGCCAGCAATTCGTCGGCCAGCGCGGGTGAGTCGCCAAACTGGAAGGTCACGGCATCTTCATAGGGGGCGGGCGGTTTCATGCCAACGGTGTCCATTGCAAGATCAGTTCCTGACCCATCGCGGGGTCGGAGGTGGATGGGGCGCCGGTTTCGATGCGCCCGGCGAACCGGCGCGACCACGCGGGAGCGTCATTATCGCGCACCGTAACGTCGTACCAGCCGCCGGTGCGTGTCATGTCCCAGGACAGGTCAACGGACGCGCCGGGCGCCAACGCCGTGTCGGCTTGCTGCGGGTGCTCATACGCATTGGCGGCCACGCGGAATGTGCGCGATTGCGTTCCCGGGTTGTGTACCGACAGCCGCAAGGATGCACCCGGTTTGTCATAGGCCGCAATGACCTCAAGCTGCGAGGCGGCGGGGGGGCTGATGGCCGTGGCATCCGTAGCGTGGCTGACAGGGGTGGTAACCGCAGCACCCGTGTAATGCCGGTGAAAGCCATTCGGCCCCAGCACCCAAAGGTCGTAGCGGCCGTCGTCCTCCGAGGTCAGCCATTGGCCTTCTAGCTGTTTTCCGGCCTCGACCGTATAACGGCGCGGGCCGCGTTCCAGATGCAGGCGGTCATAGACGTGCAGCACCGCGCCTGCCGCGCCAGCATTCTCACATTGCAGCGTGACTTGTTCACCGTCAACGCGCGCATGCACGTGCAGCGCATACGGCAGCGCGCGCGATGGCCGGGTGCCGGGCGCTTGGCGCGCAAGGCCAGGCTCGGCGGGCGCGGGCGGAATGACGGTGCCGGGTAACGCCGACGCTTGCGCCGCACGTTCGGACGTGGCGGGAAACGCGCGCAGCAAATCGGCGCCGTCGGGGTTCGCGAAATCGAAGATCGACGTCAGGTCACCACATACCGCGCGCCGCCACGGCGAAATGTTCGTCTCCGCCACGCCAAAGCGCTGCTCAACAAAGCGCAACACCGAGGTGTGATCGAACACCTGCGAGTTGACCCAGCCGCCTTTGGTCCACGGCGACAGCACGTACATCGGCACGCGTGGCCCCAGCCCATAAACCCCATGCAGATGCGCCGGCGTGTCGTCTTTTTCCACGCCGGTGATGATCTCGTGATATTCGCCCCGCGAGTCCACGGTGGACGCGCCCGCCATTGCACCCGAGGCGTCGCGCGATGGCGGCGCAGGCGGCGGTATGTGGTCGAAGAAGCCGTCGTTCTCGTCGAACATCAGCAGCAGGACGGTCTTGCTCCAGACCTCGGGGTTGGCCGTCAATGCATCCAGCACGCGCGCGGTGTAGTCGGCGCCTTGCGCTGGGCTGGACGGGCTGGGATGTTCCGAGCCCGCCTTGGTGGCGCAGATCCATGTCACTTGCGGCAGCGTGCCATCCAGCACGTCTTGCCGCAGCATGTCCAGATCGCGCGTCGTCAGCGCCTTGTCTTTCAGCGCCGCGAGCGACCCCGGTGCGCCTTGGTAAGCATCGCGATACGCTTTGAACCCGGCCGTGGGATTCAGCGAATAGTTGTCCGCCATGTTTTGGTAGATGCGCCAGCTGACGCCAGCGGCTTCCAGCCGTTCGGGATAGGTCGTCCACGTGTAGGCGCGGGCGGGGTCACCGCCCTTGAGCTTGTTGTAGACGTTGCCCAGCGCCGGGCCGTTGCCTCGCCCCTCGCCATCGTTGGTGCCGCTCCACACGAACAGCCGGTTCGTGTTGGTGCCGCCAGTGAACGAACAGTGATAGGCGTCACACACCGTGAAGGCGCGTGCCATTGCGTACTGGAAGGGCATGTCGGCGTCGGTGTAGTACGCCATCGAATGATTTTTCTTGGCGGCAGGCCACTGGCCCATGCGGCCTGCGTCCCAGGCGTCTTGCGCGTTGGACCAGGTATGCGGCGTGCTGGCGATGCGCAAGGTCTCGAAGGCTTCGCGCGTGTCCAGGTGATAGGGCAGCACGCTGCGCGGAGCGCCTTCGTCAGGCTTGTCGTTGTATTGCGCCCAGACGGTGCGATGCCGATAGTCGGGGCTGTCCGGCACCGGAATCGGAAAGCGGTCGCCGAAGCCTCGTACCCCGGCGAGCCCGCCGAAGTAATGATCGAACGACCGGTTTTCCTGCATGAAGATCACGATGTGTTCAACATCGCGGATCGTGCCGGTGCGGTGGTTGGCGGGGATGGCAAGCGCCCGCCGAATCGAGGCGGGCAAGAACGCCAGCGCGCTGCCGGCGCCTGCCAGGGATGCGCTCGTGCGCAGGAAATCGCGTCTGCTGTGCATGGCTCTACCTTGCGGTGCGAAGCCGATAGCGTACGCGGGTTTCCCTTTTTTTTCGCTGACAGCGCCGGGCTGGTTTTACTTGCGGCCCGTGCTTTCCGCGTAGTCCATGTACAGCTTGTGAGCGCGGCGCGCCATCGGGCCGTATTCCAGCACGCGGTCTTCCACGCGGTTCACATGGACCACCTTGCCGTAGTTGCCGGACGAGAACACTTCGTCGGCTTCTTCGACATCGGCGCGGGTCAGGCTGCGCTCTTGCACTTCAACGCCATCGGCCTTCAGCAGCGCCAGCACGCGGCGGCGCGTGATGCCGTTCAGGAACGTGCCGTTATCAACCGGCGTGGACACCACGCCGTTCTTGGCGAGCCACAAATTGCTGGTGGCGAATTCCGCGATGTTGCCCGCGCCGTCCAGCATGATGGCGTTGTCGAAACCCTTTTCGGCGGCTTCGCGGATGGCGCGCTGGCCATTGGGGTACAGGCAGGAGGCCTTGGCGTCGGTGGGCGCCATGTTCGGCCACGACCGCGCAAAGCTCGAGAAGCAGGCCGAGAAACCTTGTTCGCCCGGCATCGGCACCTTGAACACGTGCAGCACGAACTGCGTCTTATCGGCATCCGGCAACAGGAAGCCGTCGGCGCAATAGAACATCGGCTTGATGTAGAGCTCGGTGCCTTCAGGGAATTTGGCCACGGCTTCCAGGCACAGCTTCTGGATCGTTTCCCAATCGATCTGCGGCTTCATCAGCATCTTTTCGGCCGAGCGCACAACGCGCTGGCAGTGCAGGTCCAGGTCAGGCGTCAGGCCGCGGAAAGCGCGCGCGCCGTCGAAGACCATGCTGGCCATCCAGAAGGCGTGGTCGGCGGGGCCGAGCAGTTTGGGGTTTTCGGTGGTCCAGTGACCGTTGTGCCAATACAGGGCGTCCATGCTTATCTTCCTTCACTTGTGTAGGGTGACGCAGCCGGGGCAATACCGAGGCATTACCGGGGCGGCGCCGAAACGTCAGGATACATGAGGCGGCGGGCAAGGTTGGCGCGCCATCGCACGTCATTCGCACGTCATTCGTGCGTCATTCACGGGCCAATGCGGCCTGCACACGATCAGCGGCATCTGCTGGCATCCATTGCCGCCAGACGGGGCCGTACTGCTTCAGGAAGTAGCGTGCGGCGTCTTCGGGTTCTTTGCCTTCTGTTTCCAGCCAGCCCAAGGTGGCGTTGATAGCGTCATCCGGCACGGTCAGCTTGCTGAGGAATTCCGCGATCTTGGGCGCGTCCTTCGCAAACGCCGCGTTCACGCCGGTCACGACCGGATTGGGCTTGAACTCCGTGGCGACGGGGTTGGCGCATTTGGGATCGGTCATGCAGGTGTAGGCCGTCTGGTCGAAGGCGGGCAGTTCCAGTTTCACCAGGTCCAGCGCACCCACCAGCGACGTGGGCGTCCAGTAATAGAAAACGATGTCGCGCTTGCGCTTGTACGCCGACACGATGGCCGCCTTTTGCGCCGCGCCGGAACCGGGGGCGAAAAGCGAATAGTCCTTGTCCAGCTTCAACGCACGCAGCAGGTTGTCGTTCAAGGTGCCGCAGGCCCAGCCCGCAGGGCAGCCGTAGATGCGGCCGCGCCCTGGTTCCTCGGGGTCGGCGAACACGTCTTTCATGCGCGCCAGATCGGCGGCAGACTTCAATTCAGGATGGCGTTCGACGGTATAGCGCGGCACGTACCAGCCTTCGCCCGCGTCATACACATGGCCCACGCCCAGCACCTTGCCGCTGGCCAGGGCCTTTTTCCAGGCGCCTTCGATCTGGCCCGGCCAGACTTCGGGCGTGACATCCACATCGCCGCGTTGCAGCGCGGCCAGCATCGGCAGCGTTTCGCCGATTTCGACGGTGGTCTTGCAGCCGTAGCCGTGTTCCAGCACATAGCGTTCGATGCCCGCCAACACCAGGTTGGACTCCCAGTTCAGCCCGCTGAAGCGGACGGGGCGGTTGACTTCACAAGTGGGGGTTGCCGAAGGGCTTGCTGCCGGGCTGGCGGCATTCGCGGCGGGAGCAGCAAGCAGCGCCGCGGCCAAGGCCAAAGCGGCAGAGACGGGGGCGAGCGGATGCGGGTTGCGCATGGTCAGGCACCTGTTGGGTTGGGTGCGTTTTATTGTACGGGCGCTTGTGGCGGCCCTAATGCAAACGGGGCCGCATGATGCGGCCCCGTCCGGGTGACAAGCAGGGTCAGGCGGAATGTGGTCAGGCGCGGGCGGCGCGCCGGCGGTCGATGAAGGCGCCGACTTCGCCCACGATGCCGCGCCGGAAGGCCAGCACGCAGATGACGAAGATCAGGCCGATCACGATGGTGACCGATTCGCCCAGGCGCAGGAACCATTCCACGCCGGTCAGGTTGGCCATCATCTGGCCGAAGTCGCCCACCTTGTTCTCAAGCAGCACCACGATGAAGGCGCCGAGGATGGGGCCGGTCAAGGTGCCCAGCCCGCCAATCAGCGTCATCAGGATGACTAGCCCGGACATCTGCCAGGTGGCGTCCGACAAGGTGGCCGACACGAACACCAGCGTCTTGGTGGCGCCGGCAAGCCCGGCCAGCGCGGCTGACAGCACGAAGGCCAGCAGCTTGAAGCGGTCGACGTCATAACCCAGCGAGATCGCACGCGGCTCGTTCTCGCGCAGCGCTTGCAGCACTTGTCCGAACGGCGAATTCACCGTGCGCCAGATGATGAAGTAGCCCAGCACGAAAATGCCCATCACCACGTAGTACAGGTTGATGTCCTTGGACAAATCCAGCATGCCCAGCAAGGTGCCGCGCGGCACGCTTTGCAGGCCGTCTTCGCCGCCGGTGAACTTGGCTTGCAGGAAGAAGAAGAACACCATCTGCGCCAGCGCCAGCGTGATCATCGCGAAGTAGATGCCGCTGCGGCGAATGGCGATGGCGCCCATCGCCAGCCCCAGCAACGCCGCCACGCCCACGCCGAACAGCAGGCCGATCTCGGTGGGAAAGCCCCACACCTTCATCGCGTGCCCGGCCGCGTAGGCCGCGCTGCCCAGGAAGGCGGCGTGCCCGAACGACAAGAGCCCGGTAAAGCCCAAGAGCAGGTTGAATGCGCAGGCAAAGAGCGCGTAGCACATGATCTTCATGGCGAAGATCGGGTACACCCCCAGGAAGGGGAGAGCGGCCACCACGACGGCCAGTACCGCATAGCCCAGGAATTGACGATTCATTTTTCTTTTCCGAACAGCCCGGCCGGGCGGATCAACAGAACGATGGCCATGATGATGAACACCACGGTGCTGGACGCTTCGGGCCAGAACACCTTGGTCAGTCCTTCRAYCACGCCCAGSCCCARCCCGGYSACGATSGCGCCMAKGATGGACCCCATGCCCCCGATCACGACCACGGCGAACACGACGATGATGAGGTTGGACCCCATCAGCGGCGAAATCTGCAAGACGGGCGCAGCCAGCACACCCGCAAAGCCGGCCAGCGCCACGCCGAAACCGTAGGTCAGCGTGATCATGCGCGGCACGTTCACGCCAAAGGCTTCAACCAGGCGCGGGTTCTCGGTGCCGGCGCGCAGCAGGGCGCCCAGGCGAGTGCGTTCAATGACGAACCAGGTCGCCAGGCAGACCACCACCGACGCCGCCACGACCCAGCCGCGATAGTTCGGCAGAATCATGAAGCCCAGGTTGGTCGCGCCACGCAGCGCTTCGGGGGTCGGGTAAGGTTGCCCCGATACGCCGTAGAAGCTGCGGAACAGGCCTTCGATCAGCAAGGTCAGGCCGAAGGTCAGCAGCAGCCCATAAAGGTGATCAAGCTTGTACAGATGCTTGAGCAATAGTTTTTCGATCAGTATGCCGAACAGCCCCACGACCAGCGGCGCCAGGATCAGCATGATCCAGTAGTTCAACCCCAGGTACGACAGCCCCATCCAGGCGATGAACGCGCCCAGCATGTAGAGCGCGCCGTGCGCGAAGTTGATGACGTTCAGCAGCCCGAAGATCACGGCAAGCCCGAGCGACAACATGGCATAGAAGGAACCGTTGACCAGGCCCAGTAATAGCTGGCCGAACAAGGCCTGTATAGGGATGCCGAAAAGGTCAGTCATCTTGTGAAAATCCTGCGCGTACGGATGGAAGCGAGCAAATTCAAGGTGCGGCCGCGGCCCGCGCCGGGCCGCACCTTGGGGTCACATGAGCCGGGAATTATTTCTTGACCAGCTTGCAGGTGGACTCGGACAGCTTGGTGTAGACCTCGTCGCCAGGCAGCGTGGCCACGACCTTGTAGTAGTCCCACGGGCCCTTGGATTCGGCCGGGGTCTTCACTTGCATCAGGTACATGTCATGGACCATGCGGCCGTCTTCGCGCACATAGCCGCCTTGGGTGAAGAAGTCGTTGATCTTGTTCGACTTCATCCACTTGATGACGGTGTCGGCGTCGTCCGTGCCCGTTGCCTTCACGGCGTTCAGGTAGAACATCGTCGACGAGTAGTCGCCCGCTTGCAGCATCGACGGCTTGCGGCCGACCTTGGCTTCAAACTTCTTGGCCCAGGCGCGCGAGGCGTCGGATTGATCCCAGTACCAGCCGTCGGTCAGGTACATGCCTTGCGTGGCTTGCAGGCCCAGCGAGTGCACGTCGTTGATGAACACGAGCAGGCCGGCCATCTTCATCGTCTTGGTCACGCCGAATTCATTGGCGGCCTTGATGGTGTTGATGGTGTCGCCACCCGCGTTGGCCATGCCCAGAATCTGCGCCTTGGACGCTTGCGCTTGCAACAGGAAGGACGAGAAGTCCGATGCGCCCAGCGGTGCGCGCACCTGGCCCTTGATCTCGCCGCCGGCAGCCTTCACAACCGCCACGGTGTCGCGTTCCAGCGCGTGGCCGAAGGCGTAGTCGGCCGTCAGGAAGAACCAGCTCTTGCCGCCGTCCTTCACCACCGCCGAACCGGTGCCGCGCGCCAGCGCCACGGTGTCGTAGGCGTAGTGGACGGTGTAGGGCGAACATTGCGCGTTGGTCAGGTCGGATGCGCCCGCGCCCACGGCGATGAACGGCTTTTTCTTTTCAGCCGCCACGGCCGCCATGGCCAGGCTGGTGGCCGAGTTCGTGCCCGCAACAATGACGTCGACCTTCTGCTGGTCGAACCATTCGCGTGCGCGCGCCGACGCCACGTCGGCCTTGTTCTGGTGGTCGGCCGAGACAACTTCGATCTTCTTGCCGTTGATGGTGCCGCCGGCGTCTTCGATCGCCATGCGGATCGCGTCCAGACCAGCCTTGCCGTCGATGTCGGAATACACGCCCGACATGTCGGTGATGAAGCCGATGCGGATGACATCGTCGGAGATACCTTGCGCGTGGGCGGTTGCCCCTGCAAATCCCAGGCCCGCCATGGCCAGTGCAGCAGTGATGGTGTGCAGCTTCATGGGATGACTCCTCTTCCCTACGGTGTAGTGTTGCCGGGGGTCCGGCGGATGACAGGTTGTTTTAGACGCCCAACAATTCGTTGAGCGTGTCCTGTTTTTCTGAAAGTTCTGCGGCTTCGAAATGCTCGACGATCTGACCGTGCTCCATGACATAGAAGCGGTCAGCCAGCGGAGCCGCGAAGCGGAAGTTCTGCTCGACCATGACGATCGTGTAGCCGCGCTGCTTCAGCGTCTTGATCATGCGGGCAAGCGCCTGCACGATGACGGGCGCCAGGCCTTCGGAGATTTCGTCCAGCAGCAGCAAATTGGCGCCGGTGCGCAGAATGCGCGCCACGGCCAGCATCTGTTGTTCGCCGCCCGACAAGCGCGTGCCCGGCGAATTCCGGCGCTCTTGCAGGTTGGGGAACATGTCGTAGATTTCGGCCAGCGACATGCCGCCGCCCAGCGAACCCACGACCGGCGGCAGCAGCAGGTTTTCTTCGCAAGACAGGCTGGCGAAGATGCCGCGTTCTTCGGGGCAATAGCCCACGCCCAGGTGGGCGATTTTGTAGGTGGGCAGGTCGATGGCTTCGGTGCCGTGAATGCGCACCGAGCCCTTGCGGGAACCCGTCAGCCCGAGAATCGCGCGCAACGTCGTGGTGCGGCCGGCGCCATTGCGGCCCAGCAGCGTGACGACTTCACCTTGCCCCACGCGCATATCCACGCCGTGCAGGATGTGCGATTCCCCGTACCAGGCTTGCAAGCCTGAAATTTCCAGTGCCGGGGTGCTCATGCGTGCGCTCCTTGAAGTTCGCCGTCGGTGGTGCCCATGTACGCCTGCATCACGGCCGGATGGCGGGAGACTTCGGCGTACGTGCCTTCGGCCAGCACCGAGCCGCGCGCGAGCACGGTGATGGTGTTGGCGATGGAGGACACGACGTTCATGTTGTGTTCCACCATCAGGATCGTGCGCCCGGCGCTGACGCGCTTGATCAGCTGCGTGACGCGGTCCACGTCTTCGTGGCCCATGCCCTGCGTGGGCTCGTCCAGCAGCATCAGTTCGGGTTCCATCGCCAGCGTGGTGGCGATTTCCAGCGCGCGCTTGCGGCCATACGGCAGATTCACCGTGGTCTCGTTCGCAAAGGCGCCCAGGTCCACCTGTTCAAGCAGCGCGCGTGCCGGCTCGTTCAAGGACGCCAGCCGCTTGTCGCTTTGCCAGAAGTGAAACGACAGCCCCGTCTTGCGCTGCAAGCCGATGCGCACGTTCTCAAGCACGGTCAGGTGTGGGAACACCGCCGAAATCTGGAACGAGCGAATCACGCCACGCCGCGCAATCTGCGCGGGGCGCTCGCCGGTAATGTCGATACCGTTGAACTTGATGGTTCCCGACGTGGGAGATAAGAACTTGGTAAGCAGGTTGAAGCATGTGGTCTTGCCCGCGCCGTTAGGCCCGATCAAGGCATGAATCTCGCCTCGCTTGATACGCAAATCGACCCCATTGACCGCGACGAATCCGCGGAACTCCTTGGTGAGGCCTTTTGTCTCCAGGATTGTGTCATCCATGTCCGCTGCACCAGCGTTGTATTTATATGGTCTCTGCCTGCCGTCGTTGCGACAGACCCCCGCGGGGTCGGAAAACCAGAGATGTCTCGTAGTTTTCTGATGAGTTGCCGGCGAGTATGCGGACCTCTTTATCAAAATTCCATGAGGGTTTTACATAGGTTTTGCAGTGCGGAAAGGTCAATTGTCGGCAGGCCGACAATACACGCCGCGCAAGGCGGGAAAACCCTTTTCCATGCGCAATGCATTGCAGCAAATACGCGTTGATTCTTATCAATTGATCAAACAAATTCAGCGAGGGAAAACCCCGGTTTTCCGCTCGCTGAAATCAAAATGCCATATTTGGACCGCAGGGTTTACGCGGGTGTTTTTTGTTTGAATTCACACAGATCGGAAATGCCGCATTGGGGGCACTTCGGTTTGCGCGCCACGCAGATGTAGCGGCCATGCAGGATCAGCCAGTGATGAGCGTCCTGGATATATTCGCGCGGGATGAATTTCACGAGCTTGTCTTCCACTTCAAGCACGTTCTTGCCCGGCGCGATACCGGTGCGGTTCGACACGCGAAAGATATGCGTATCCACCGCCATCGTGGGCTGGCCGAATGCGGTGTTGAGCACGACGTTGGCCGTCTTGCGGCCCACGCCCGGCAGCGATTCCAATGCCTCGCGCGTTTGCGGCACTTCGCCGCCGTGATGCTCAAGCAATATCCGACAGGTGGCGATCGTGTTCTTGGCTTTGGTGCGGTACAGCCCGATGGTCTTGATGTAATCGGACAAGCCTTCTTCGCCCAGCGCCAGCAACGCTTCGGGCGTGCCGTATTGCGGGAAGAATTTACGCGTGGCGATGTTGACTGACTTGTCGGTGGCCTGCGCCGACAACAGCACCGCGATCAGCAGCTGGAACGGCGTGTCGTATTCCAGTTCGGTCGTGGGGTTCGGGTTGGCCGCTTGCAGGCGGGCGAAGATCTCACGGCGTTTGGCTGCGTTCATGACTGCGTCGGATTACGGCGGGCCCGGGCGCGGGCCAGCGCGGATTCAATGGCGGAGCGCTTGCGGTCTTCGCTTTGCGCGTCGTCGGCGGCGGGCGGGGGCGCACTTGCGGCGGCGGGTGTCTCTGGCGCCATCAGGCGGGCGTTGTCGGCGGCCAGGCGTTCGGCTCGCGCCTGGTGGCTGCGATGCCGCTGGCGGCTGATGGTGGCGTCTTCTGCGGTCCATGCGCGGCCGGCAGGCACCATTTGAATACAGTCCACCGGACAGGGCGCCACGCACAGATCACAGCCCGTGCACCAATCGGCCAGCACGGTATGCATGTGTTTGTTGGCGCCCACGATCGCGTCGACCGGACAGGCCTGGATGCACAGCGTACAGCCGATGCAGTGCGATTCATCGATGCGGGCAACCAGCAGCGGGCCGGGTTCGCCGCGCTCAAGGTCCAGCGGCAGGGCGGGGGTTTGCAGCAGGGCGGACAGCGCGGCGATGCCGTCGTCGCCACCGGGCGGGCAGCGGTTGATCGGCGCTGAGCCGTCCGCGATGGCGTCGGCATAAGGCCGGCAGCCGTCATAGCCGCACTTGGTGCATTGCGTCTGGGGCAGCAAGGCGTCGATGCGGTCGGCAAGTGAGCGACAGGACATGTAAGGCCAATAAAAGAAAAGGGGCCACGCGGGCCCCGTGAAATACGGATCAGGCTTGAGGAGGCGCGGGCCAGGCCCGCGCGTCACCTGCCGGACGGCGCTGTGCCGTCGTCAAGCCGATTGCCGGATGAATTCGGCAATTTTAGGACAGATCATTTCGCGCCAGCGGCGGCCCGAGAAAATGCCGTAGTGGCCGCAGTTCGGCGCCGTGTAGTGCGACTTGCGCTCGGCCGGAATGTTCTTGCACAGCTTGATGGCCGCACGCGTCTGGCCCTGGCCCGAGATATCGTCCAGCTCGCCTTCAATGGTGAAGAGCGCAACCTTCTTGATGTCGGCGGGGCGCACGGTCTGGCCGTCGACTTCCCACGTGCCGCTGGGCAGCGCGAAGTCCTGGAACACCATGCGGATCGTGTCCAGATAGAACTCGGCCGGCATGTCCAGCACTGCGTTGTATTCGTCGTAGAAGCGGCGGTGCGCTTCGGCGTCGCTGTCGTCGCCGCGCAGCAAGTCCAGGTAGAACTCGTAGTGCGACTTCATGTGGCGGTCGGGGTTCATGGCCATGAACCCGGCGTGCTGCAGGAAGCCGGGGTAGACCTTGCGGCCCGCGCCCGGATAGCGCGGCGGCACCGGGTGGATCACCTGGCTTTCAAACCACGAATAGGGCTTGGTGGTGGCCAGGCGGTTCACCTGGGTGGGCGACTGGCGCGGGTCGATGGGGCCGCCCATCATGACCATGCTGCGCGGCTGGCAGGGGTCATTGGCGGTGGCCATCAGCGACACGGCGGCCAGCACCGGCACGGTGGGCTGGCAGACCGAAATCACGTGCACGTCCGGGCCCAGGTGGCGGATGAAATCCTGCACGTAGCGCACGTAGTCGTTCAGATGGAACGGGCCGGCGGCTAGCGGCACCATGCGGGCGTCGACCCAATCAGTGACATAAACGTCATGGTTGGGCAGCAGGGCGCGCACGGTGTCGCGCAGCAAGGTCGCATGGTGGCCCGACAGCGGGGCAACCAGCAGCACCTTGGGGTCATCGCGGCCGGCGAGGCGCACGTCGCGGTGAAAGTGCACCAGGCGGCAGAAGGGCTTGTCCAAAGCCAGCGCTTCGGTCACGCGAACGGACTTGCCGTTGATCTCGGTGGTGGGAAGATTCCAGGCGGGTTTCTGGTATTCCTTGCCGATACGCGTCATCAGCTCGTACCCCGCGGCCATCTGGCGGGAAATCGGGGTGTAAGCGAGGGGACTGTAGGGACTGGAGAACAGCTGAGAACCGGCATCCGTGAATGCAGCGAACGGAGTCAGGAAGGCGCGCTGCATTTCGTGCAATTGGTACAGCATTTGGAGGATGTCCTTCTGGGTCGAGCGTGTGCCCCGATTATTGCGCCGAGGACTAAAGATATATCCAATCAGCCTAAAGAAACTGCGGCAAACACCGGGATTCTGTTGCTAAAAAGAGACCCGTCATCCCCTTAGGCACCAGTTTAGGGCGTTTTTTTGCCCAGCATAGAGACCAAAGGGAGGATTTATGCACTAGGCCGGCCAGTGCGGGATCACCAGTAATTTTCTACTGCCAGGTTGCCGGGAATGCCCCGGCGGCCCGGCTTGAAACCGCGTTCGCCCAGCAGCTTGCGAGCGTCTGCCAGCATGTCGGGGTTGCCGCAAAGCATGATCTTCGCCTGCTCCGGGTCCAGCGGCAGCCCGGCCAGCTGCTCTAGCCGGCCATCGGCGATCAGCGTGGTCAGGCGCTCTTGCGGCATGCCGGGCAGCGCTTCGCGGGTGGCGATGGGCAGGTAGATGAGCTTTTGCGGATCTGCCGCAAACACCTCGGCCAGTTCCGGCCGCGCGCCCCAGGATTCGATTTCTTCGCGATAGGCCAGCTCCGCCACGGTGCGCACGCCGTGCACCAGAATGATGCGGCGATAGGCGCGCCATGTAGCGGGGTCGCGCAGTAGCGACAGGTAGGCCGACAGGCCGGTGCCGGAAGCCAAAAGCCACAGGTCGCCGCCTGGCGCGAAGCGTTCCAGCGTCAGGAAACCATAGGGCGTTTTTTCGACGTACAAGGCATCGCCCGGGCGCAATTGCGCCATGCGCGGGCTGAACAGGCCGTCGGGAACCACGATGGAATAGAACTCCAGCCCGGACTCGTGCGGGGCGGACACCATCGAGTAGGCGCGCCACAGTGTGGGCGGGCCGTTGGGATCATCAGCCCCGGGTAAACCGACCCGGGCGAACTGGCCCGGCAGGAACGTATACGCGTCGTCGCGCGTTACGCGCAATGAGAACAGCTTGTCGGGCACCCAGGTGTGGATCTGAGTGACGGTTTGGCGCGTGTATTTGGAGTCGTCGGTCATCGGGGCATCGCACGAAACCGGCTGCCAGGCGGCAGCCGGCTATCGCGGATTATTTTTCCAGGAATTGCAGCTTGTCCTGCTTGCCGTTCCAGTCGTCGGCGTCCGGCAGGGGCTTCTTGGCGCGGCTGATGCTGGCGAACTCGGGCGAGAGCTCAGCGTTCAGCGCGATGAAATTCAGTTGGTCTTGCGGCACGTCTTCTTCGGCGTAGATCGCATTGGCCGGGCATTCCGGGATGCAGACGGCGCAGTCGATGCATTCGTCGGGATCGATCACGAGGAAGTTCGGACCCTCACGAAAACAGTCCACCGGGCACACATCAACGCAATCGGTGTACTTGCACTTAATACAGTTTTCGGTGACAACGTGGGTCATTCAGGAACTCCGGGATCGGCGGCATTTGTGTCTTGTTGGGCGGATTTTACCCAATGCGCGCCCGATGTGCCGGTAATACCCGTATTGACTTCGTGGCCCATGGCCCTGAACCCCCGGTTCTCTATGCTATGGTGTCGCGAAACCGATACGCGCAATCATGATAATCACTTCGCTGCTCGACACCGATCTGTATAAATTCAGCATGATGCAGGTGGTACTGCATCAGTTCCCCGCTGCACAGGTCGAGTACCGTTACAAGTGCCGCACCGTTGGGGCCGATCTGCGCCCCTACTTGGATGAAATCCGCGAAGAAGTGCACCAGCTGTGCCAGCTGCGCTTCACCCAGGATGAGCTGGATTATCTGGGCGGCTTGCGCTTCATCAAGAGCGACTTCGTCGACTTTCTTGGCCTGTTCCATCTGCCCGAGCGCTGCATCCACATCACTGAAGGCGATGCGCCGGGCGAGATCGCCATTGAAGTGAAAGGCCCGTGGCTGCACACAATTCTCTTCGAGATCCCGGTGCTGGCCATCGTCAACGAGGTCTACTTCCGCAACACACGCAAGAACCCCGATTGGGAAGAAGGCCGCCAGCGTCTGCAATCCAAGATGCACCTGGTGCTGGACGACCCGGCGCTGGCCGATTTCCGCGTGGCTGAATACGGCACGCGCCGCCGCTTCTCCAAGGTCTGGCACCAGGAAGTGGTGTCCACCATGAAGGCCCAGATGGGCGAGCATTTTGCAGGCACCAGCAACGTGTTGCTGGCCAAGCAGCATGAAGTGCTGCCGCTGGGCACGATGGGCCACGAATACTTGCAGGCGTGCCAGGCGCTGGGGCCGCGGCTGCGCGACTCGCAGGTGTTTGCGCTGGAAGTCTGGGCCAAGGAATACCGGGGCGACCTCGGCATTGCGCTGTCGGACGTCTACGGCATGGACGCGTTCCTGCGCGACTTCGACATGTATTTCTGCAAGCTCTTTGACGGCGCCCGCCACGATTCCGGCGACCCCTTCGTCTGGGGCGAACGCTTGCTTGAGCACTACCGCAAGAACCGCGTGGACCCGCGCGCGAAGACGCTGGTGTTCTCGGATTCGCTGACCTTCCCGCGCGCAATCGAGCTGGCCCGCCAGTTCTCGGGCCGCTGCAAGGTGTCTTTCGGCATCGGCACGAACCTGACCAACGACCTGGGCCACGAACCATTGCAGATCGTTATGAAGATGGTCCGCTGCAATGGCCAGCCCGTGGCCAAGGTGTCTGATGCGCCAGAAAAAACCATGTGCGACGACCCCGCCTATCTGGCGTATCTGCGCCAGGTGTTTCAGTTGCCTCCCGCCTGAGGGCGGCTCGGGGTAAATTGCTGGTTTCCAGTTTCATCAACCCAACTCGACTCTAGGGGAATATTCATGAGCAGCATCAAGCGCTTCCACGTCGCCAAGCGCCTGTCGGACATGGCCGTGTACAACGGTGTCGCGTACCTGGCAGGCCAGGTGCCGGACGACGCCAAGCTGGACATCACCGGCCAGACCGAGCAAGTGCTGGCGACGATCGATCGCCTGCTGGCCGAAGCCGGCACCGACAAGACCAAGATCCTGATGGCCCAGATCTACGTGGCCAACATCAAGGAATTCGACGGCATGAACAAGGCATGGGACGCCTGGGTCGCTGACGGCAATTCGCCTCCGCGCGCCACGGTTGAAGCCCGCCTGGCCAACCCGGATTTCAAGGTCGAGATCATTGTGACGGCCGCTATCTAAGCGACTGCCGCCCGCAAGTGAAAAGCCCTTCGGCATGCCGAAGGGCTTTTTCTTTGGGCCTTGCACGCGCCTGTGCCAACGCGAAGGGGCGTTATTCCCCCATCAACAACGTTGCCGCCAGCAGGCCGCCCAAGGCGTCGCAGCGCGAGAGTTCCGCCGCCGGCACCGTCTTTTCCGCCACGATCTGTTCGGGCGTCTGCGCACCCAGATTCACGATCAATGCAGGCGCCACCGCGCTCAGTCGCCATCCGGTGCAAATCCGTTCCACTTGCCGCGCGGCGCCCGTGCCATCGCTGCCGGCGCTGATCGCGCAGGCGTAGGGCAAGCCCTGAATGCGGTCGAGCACGGCGTAGTAGTTGCGATCAAAAAACTCCTTCATCTCGCCGCTCAGGCTTGCCAGGTTTTCGGGCGCGCAGAACAGATAGCCGTGGCTTGCCAGCAAGGCGTCGGCTTCAACGTCGGAGGCCCGCAGCAACTTCACGCACAAGGCGTCCGCCAGGTCGAGTTCGGCCGCGGCGGCTTGCGCGCCACGCGCTGCGGCCTCGGCCATTTGCCTTGCCGCGCCGGTGCGCGAATGCCAGACGATCAGCAGCTGCTTCATGCGTAGCGCGCCAAGGTGTCCTGCCGGTAATAGGCCCGCAGCAGGTCATACCATTCGGGCAGCGCCTGCTGCATCGGGAACGGGTCCACGAAGAAGTGTTCGGAGCTGACCGCGAAGAATTCCGCCTCGTCCGTGGCTGCGTACGGGTCCATCGGCAATTGGCCGTACCAGGCGTCAGCTTCTTCGCTTTCGGGGTCCACGTCGCGCGGAATGGCGGCTTCCACGGCATCGAGCGCGGCGATGAAGCGGTCAAGGCTGTCGTCCAACACGCGGCGCCATACCTGCGGTTTCAGATCCGGATGCGCGGCCAGCGACGGCATGCCATCTGCAAAACCGGAACGCAGGTCCAGCTTGTGGGCGAACTCATGGATGACGACATTGAAGCCACCGTCAGACAACTGCGTGTCCTCCCAGGAGAGCACCAGCGGGCCGCCTTCCCATGCTTCGCCCGCCGCATCTTCGATGTACTCGTGAACCACGCCGTCATCGTCCTGGCGCGAACGCGGAATACGGAAGCTGGCCGGATACACGATGATTTCGTCCCAGCCCTCATAGAGCTCAGGCGCAAGATTCAGGATGGGCAGGCTGGCCTGCGCGGCAATCGACAGCCGCATGAAGTCCGAGACGTCCAGGCCCTGCGCGCCGTTGATGGTCTTGCTGGCCAGCAGCCAGGCCGACCGCGCGAGCAGCTGAGCGGTTTCATCGGCGTTCAACGCCGCCAGGAAAGGGTGGGCATCCAGCACCTGCCGCCACAGTTCGGGCGAGATGCGGGCTTGCATCTCGGCCACTTCGGACGCGCGGGCGCCCCGGCCCTTGAGCCAGCGCAACATAAGCTTGGGTTCCTTCTATATATCGGGATATGGCAGGGGATTCTGAGTGATCAAACCCTAGTGTAGAGTGTCGGGATATCAACCAACCCCAGCACGACGCCCTTCATGTCCGCCCCGCCTGTTATCGATGCGCCTTCGCCTTTTGACGCTTCCTGGCGGCAGGAGGTCGGGGCGGGCCTGGACGCCGATGGCCTGGCGCTGATTGACCGGGCCGTCGCCTGGGCCATCCCGCGCTTTGAAGGCCAGCACGCGCTGACTGGCGAGCCGTTGGCCAGCCACGGCGCAGGCGTCGTCCGCATCCTGGCGGCCCTGCATACCGACGCCGCCACGCGCGCCGCCGCGCTGCTGGCCGCCTTGCCCACCGACTTGATGGCGCCCGCGCCCGCCTTGCGCAACGACCCCGTCGCCACCGCCTTCGGCGCCGAAGTGGCGCGGCTGGTGCAAGGCACGCGCGCCCTGTTGCGCCTGGGCGTGGTGGCCCGCCAAGCCAGCGACGCCGAAGCCGAAAGCGGTTCGCAAAAGGAAATGCAGCGCAAGATGCTGCTGGCCATGGCGGCCGATTTGCGCATCGTGCTGATGCGGCTGGCCTCGCGGCTGCGCACCTTGCGCTGGCATGCGGAAAGCAAGGCGCCGTGCTCGACCGGGTTCGCGCAGGAAACCCTGGATCTGTATGCGCCGCTGGCAAACCGGCTGGGCATCTGGCAGATCAAATGGGAAATGGAAGACCTGGCGTTTCGCTTCCTGGAGCCCGACCGCTACAAGCAAATTGCCCGTTTGCTGGAAGAAAAGCGGGTTGAGCGCGAAGCCTTCATTGCGGGCGCCATCGAGCGCATGCAAACGGCGTTGGCCAAGAGCGGCATCGACGCCGAAGTCAGCGGCCGGCCCAAGCACATCTACAGCATCTGGAACAAGATGCGTGTCAAGCGCCTGGACTTCTCGCAGATGTATGACCTGCGCGCGCTGCGCGTCATCGTCGAAGACGTGCGTGCCTGTTATACGGCGTTGGGGCTGGTGCACGAAATGTGGACGCCGCTGTCCGACGAGTTCGATGACTACATCTCGCGGCCCAAGCCCAACGGCTATCGCTCTCTGCATACCGTGGTGACTGACGATGACGGCCGCCCATTCGAAGTGCAGATTCGCACGCGCGAGATGCATCAGTTCGCCGAATACGGTATGGCCGCGCACTGGCGCTACAAGGAAGCCGGCGCGAAGGGCGGCCAGGTTGCGGCCTCTAGTGAATACGACCGCCAACTGGCGTGGATGCGCCAGCTGCTGGCCTGGAACAGCGACGTCGAAGGCGGCGCAGAGCCGGGGCAGGCGTCGGGACTCGAGTCCGGAAACGCGTCGGGCCAAGAGGCTGGCAAGCCCGGGGGCAAAGCGGAATCCGGCAAAAGCGCCTCGGGCAAGCCGGGGTCCAGCAAGAATCGCAATGCGGTGAAGGCGCCCGCGCACACGGACGAACGCATCTACGTGCTGACGCCGCAAGCGCGCGTGATCGAGCTGCCCGCAGGCGCCACGCCGGTGGACTTCGCCTATCACCTGCACACGGACCTGGGCCACCGCTGCCGCGGCGCGCGTGTCGACGGGCAGATGGTGCCGCTGCAAACGCACTTGTCGACCGGGCAGACCGTGGAGATCATCTCCGCCAAGTCGGGCGGGCCTTCGCGCGACTGGCTCAATCCCCAGTTGGGGTTCCTGGCTAGCCCGCGGGCGCGCGCCAAGGTGCGCATGTGGTTCAACGCCATTGAATTGCAGCAACGCATCACCCAAGGCCAGGCCTTGGTTGAAAAAGAATTGCAGCGGCTGGGCAAGACGGCCGTCAATCTGGAACAGCTGGCGCAAAACCTGGGCTTTGCGCGCGCCGACGACCTGTACGTTGCGGCGGCCAAGGAAGAGTTCAGCCTGCGCCAGATCGACAGTGTTTTCCAGCAGCCCGGTCCCGCGGTGGAACCCCAGCCTGCCGCGTTGCGCAACGCCAGCGCGGGCAGCGCCGAGAAAAGCGGCAAGAGCGGCGTGCTGGTGGTGGGSGTGGGTTCGCTGCTGACGCAGTTGGCGCGCTGCTGCCGCCCCGCGCCACCCGACGCCATTGCGGGCTTCGTCACGCGGGGGCGCGGCGTGTCGATTCATCGCAGCGACTGCCACAGCTATCTGGCCTTAGCCGCGCGCGAACCCGAGCGCGTCATTGAAGTGGCCTGGGGCGAAACCTCAGACACGTTCTATCCGGTGGACGTCAGCGTGCGCGCGCACGACCGTCCCGGTCTGTTGCGCGACCTGTCCGAAGTTTTTGCGCGGCTGCGCCTGAACGTGGTGGGGGTGAATACGCAGAGCAAGCAGTCGCTGGCTCATATGGTGTTCACGGTGGAGGTGCGCGGGGGCGAATCGCTCGCCCGTGCGCTGGACGCCTTGGCCGAAGTGGCGGGCGTGTCCTCGGCAACGCGCCGGTAGGACGAAAACCCCCAGGGCCAGGCGGCCGTGGGGGTTCAAGCTTTAGTGGTCCAGTTGCTCGTGCGCGCGTTCGCGCATGAAGAACGCGGCAATCAGGCCCAGCGCCACGCCGAACATCACGTAGTAGGCCGGCGCCATCGGCGAACCGGTGGTCTTGATCAGCCACGTCACGATGAACTGCGCGAAACCGCCGAAGATCATCACGGCCACGTTATAGGCAAGCGACAAGCCCACGGAACGCACGCGCGCCGGGAACAATTCCGCCATCACCGTGCTGAACACGCCGAAGAAGGCCGACACGAAGAAGCACACGACGATCTGCACCGTCAGCAGGCGGCCGATCGACGGGGCGTCCGACAGCCAGTAGTACAGCGGATACAGCACGATCAGGTAGCCGATCAGCGAACTGATCACCAGCGGACGGCGGCCGATGCGGTCGGACCATGCGCCCATGAACGGCGTCATCAGCACCATCAGCGCCGCGCCCGCCATCTGCACCATGAAGGTTTCCTTCATCGGCAGCTTCAGGATTTGCGTGGAGTACGTCACCAGATACGTGAAGGTGATGTAGATGGACACCGTGGCGGTCACGACCAGGCCCACGCCGATCATCGTTTCACGCGTGTGGGTCTTGACCATCTGAACCAGGCTCAGGCGCTGCACTTCACCGCGCGCGGCGGCTTGGCGGTCTTCTTCCTGCATCTTCTTGAAGACGTCGGTTTCGTCGACGTTCTTGCGGATATAGATGGCGATGGGAACAATGACCAGGCCGAAGGCGAACGGAATGCGCCAGGCCCAGGCGGCGATCTGTTCTTGCGTGAAGAACTCGGTGATCAGCGTGCCGCAAGCCGCGCCGATCAGCAGCGCCAGCATCTGGCCGGCCATCTGCCACGAGCCGTAGAAGCCGCGTTTGCCGTTGGGGGCCATTTCAATTAGCAGCGCCGTCGACGTGCCGAATTCACCGCCCGCCGAGAAACCCTGCAACAGGCGCGCGATCAGGATGAAGATCGGGGCCAGGATGCCGGCGGCGTGGTACGTCGGGGCAACCGTGATCAGCGCGATGGACACCGCCATCAGCGAGGTCACCATCACCATCGCGGCCTTGCGGCCTTTTTTGTCGCCGTACATGCCCAGGATGATGCCGCCCACGGGGCGCATGAAGAAACCGACGCCGAAGATGGCGGTCGTCATCAGGATGGCGTTGAGTTCGCTGCCCGGCAGGTTGGGGTCGGTGGGAAAGAAGAGCTTCGCGATGATCGGCGTCATGAACGCGAACACCAGGAAGTCATACCATTCGAGGGCGTTGCCTATCACTGCGGCCACGATGTTGCGTGTGGGAACTGCTTTGTGCTGCACGGTTTCTCCTTGGGGGTGTTATTCCAATCCGGGCGACATTCTAGGCGCTTAACCCGTGAACAGTGCCGGGCGCCGTCCGAGACGTGGGCGCTTCCTGGCTTTACACTTCTGTTTTTCCCAAAAGCAGAGAAGTCACATGAACGCGCGCACCTGGCTGGAAACGCTGGTGGGTTTCGACACCACCAGCCGCAATTCCAATCTTGCCCTGATCGAAACCGTCCGCGATTGGCTCAAGGGCCAGGGCGTCGATGCGTGGCTGGCGCACAATCCCGAGCGCACCAAGGCCAACCTGTTCGCCACGTTGCCGGCGCAAGACGGCAACCAGCAGGGCGGTATCGTCCTGTCGGGCCACACTGACGTGGTGCCCGTGGATGGCCAGGATTGGGCCTCGGACCCGTTCAAGCTCATCGAAAAAGATGGCCTGCTGTATGGCCGCGGCGCGTGCGACATGAAGGGTTTCATCGCCGGCTCGCTGGCGTTGGTGCCGGAATTTCTGGCCATGCCGCGCAAGAAGCCAATCCACCTGGCCTTCTCGTATGACGAAGAAGTGGGCTGCGCGGGCGCGCCCTACATGCTGGCCGATCTGCTGGAACGCGGCATCCGCCCCGAAGGCTGCGTCGTGGGTGAACCCACGGGCATGCAGGTGGTGGTGGCCCACAAGGGCATCAACCTGTTCCGCTGCAAGGTGCATGGCAAGGCGGCGCATTCGTCCTTGACCCCGCGCGGCTGCAACGCCATCGAGTACGCCGCCCGCCTGATCTGCCGCATTCGCGACCTGGCCGACAGCTTCAAGGCCAACGGCCCGTACGACCAGTTCTACGACGTGCCGTTCTCCACGATGACCACCAACCAGATCCGTGGCGGCATCGCGGTCAACACCATCCCTGAGCTGTGCGAATTCACCTACGAATTCCGCAACCTGCCGGGCATGCAGCCCGATGAGATCCAGGCAGAAGTTGAAAAATACGTGCGCGATGAGCTCTTGCCGCGCATGAAGTCCGAGTTCGACGGCGCGTCCATCGAAATCGAAACGGGCGCCGCGGCCCCCGCGCTGGAAGCGTCGGAAGAAGCCGCCATCACCCAGCTGGTGCGCGCGCTGACCGAAGACCGCACCACCCGCAAGGTGGCCTAGCCGGGGCTGGGGGCTTCCCGCCCCGGCCGCGCCCGGGTCAGGTAAAATGTCGGGTTGCAAACCGGATTTGCGGCCGGCAGTGGTCTGTCGCGATACCGGGGGAGATGCTTGGTGAAACCTTACGACTTTCCGGATGCCAAGGGCCATTTTGGTCCCTATGGCGGTGTTTTCGTGGCGGAAACGCTGATGCACGCGCTCGACGAGCTGCGCGCAGCCTATGACCATTACCGTGTCGATCCCGCCTTCCTGGAAGAGTTCAACTACGAACTCAAGCATTTCGTCGGCCGGCCCAGCCCGGTCTACCATGCCCGCCGATGGTCCGAGATGCTGGGCGGCGCCCAGATCTGGTTCAAGCGCGAAGACCTGAACCACACCGGCGCGCACAAGGTCAACAACTGCATTGGCCAAGCGCTGCTCGCCAAGCGCATGGGCAAGCCGCGCGTCATCGCGGAAACCGGCGCTGGCCAGCACGGCGTGGCTACGGCCACGGTGGCGGCCCGCTACGGCATGGAATGCGTCGTCTACATGGGCAGCGAAGATATCCGCCGCCAAGCGTCGAACGTTTACCGCATGAAGCTGCTGGGCGCCACGGTGGTGCCGGTCACTTCCGGTTCGCGCACCCTGAAAGATGCGCTGAACGAAGCCATGCGCGACTGGGTCACCAACATCGAAAACACGTTCTACATCATTGGCACGGTGGCGGGTCCCGACCCCTATCCCCGCATGGTGCGAGATTTCCAGACCGTCATCGGCAATGAATGCCTGACGCAGATGCCGGAAGCCATCGGCCGCCAGCCCGACTACGTCGTGGCGGCAGTGGGCGGCGGCTCCAACGCCATGGGCATCTTCCATCCCTACATCCCCTACGAAGACGTGCGCCTGATTGGCGTCGAAGCGGCGGGCGAGGGCATGGACAGCGGCAAGCACGCCGCATCGCTGGCCGCGGGCCAGGTGGGCGTGCTGCACGGCAACCGTACCTATGTCATGCAGGACGCGGACGGCCAGGTCCAGGAAACGCATTCCGTTTCCGCTGGCCTGGATTACCCCGGCGTGGGTCCCGAACATGCCTGGCTGAAAGACTCGGGCCGCGCGGAATACGTGGGGATCACCGACGATGAGGCCCTGAAGGCGTTTCACGACTGCTGCCGCATCGAAGGCATCATGCCGGCGCTTGAGTCCTCGCACGCCATCGCGCAAGCGGTGAAGATGGCCGCCACGCTGCCGCGCGACGCGATCATCCTGGTCAACTTGTCGGGCCGTGGCGACAAAGACATGCATACCGTCGCCGAACGTGCCGGTATCGAGCTCTAACACCATGACAACTCGCATTGATCGTATTGCTGCCGCTTTCGCGCGCGCCGCCGAATCCGGTCGCGCCGCAGCGCTGATTCCCTATATCGCGGCGGGCGATCCTTCGCCCGCGGCCACCGTACCCCTGATGCACGCGCTGGTCGACGCCGGCGCCGATGTCATCGAGCTTGGCGTGCCGTTTTCCGATCCCATGGCCGACGGCCCTGTGATCCAACGCGCCGCCGATCGCGCCATCGCGCAGGGCGTGGGCCTGGCCCGGGTGCTGGAGCTGGTGGCAGAATTCCGCCAGCAGGACACCGCCACGCCGGTGGTGTTGATGGGCTACGCCAACCCGATCGAACGCATGGGCCAGACGGCATTCGCCGTCAACGCCGAACGTGCCGGGGTGGATGGCGTGCTGGTCGTCGATTACCCGCCCGAAGAAGTCATCGAGTTCGCCGGCACGCTGGGCGAACACGGCATTGCCCCGATTTTCCTGCTGGCTCCCACCTCCACCGAAGACCGCATCAAGGCCGTGGCGGACGTGGCGCGCGGCTATGTGTATTACGTGTCGCTCAAGGGCGTCACGGGCGCGGGCTCGCTGAACACCGACGATGTGGCTGAACGCGTTGCCGTCATCCGCCGCCATATCCGCGACATCCCGGTTGGCGTGGGCTTTGGCATCCGCGACGCCGAAAGCGCCCAACGCGTGGCGCGCGTGGCGGACGCGGTCGTCATCGGCAGCAAATTGATTGAAACCATGGAGCAGGCGGCGGCGAATGCCCCGGCTGACCAGAAAACCGACGCAGCAGTCACCGCCGCCGGCGGCTGGCTGCGCACCATCCGGCAAGCGCTGGATCAAGTCAAACGAGACGACGCGTCGGCCTGAGCGGCCCGGCGCGACCTCTAACGGGATGAAATAACAATGAGCTGGATCGAAAAACTCCTGCCTCCTCGCATCAATAAAACCAGCGACAGCGGCGCCCGCCGCGTTCCCGAAGGCCTTTGGGTGAAATGCCCGTCGTGCGAATCGGTGCTGTACAGCGAAGACTTGGCGGCCAATCTGCACGTGTGCCCCAAGTGCGACCATCACATGCGCATCGGCGCGCGCGCCCGCATTGATTCGCTGCTCGACATGGAAGGCCGCGTTGAAATCGGCCAGACCACGCGCTCGGTCGACACGCTGAAGTTCAAGGACACCCGCAAGTATCCCGAACGCCTGCAAGAGGCCGTCAAGCAAACCGGTGAAACCGATGCGCTGGTGGTCATGAGCGGTTCCATTCGCGGCGTGCCGGCCACCTTGGCCTGCTTCGAATTCGAATTCATGGGCGGTTCCATGGGCTCGGTGGTGGGTGAGCGCTTTGCGCGCGGCGCCCAGGCTGCCCTGGACAACAAGACGCCGTTCATCTGCGTGGCTGCCTCGGGTGGCGCGCGCATGCAGGAAAGCCTGCTGTCGCTGATGCAGATGGCCAAGACGAACGCCATGCTGACCCGCTTGTCGGCGGCCGGCCTGCCGTTCATCAGCGTGCTGACCGACCCCACCATGGGCGGCGTGTCGGCCAGCTTCGCCTTCATGGGCGACGTGGTCATCGCTGAACCTAAAGCGCTGATCGGCTTCGCCGGCCCGCGCGTGATCGAACAGACCGTGCGCGAGAAGCTGCCTGAAGGCTTCCAGCGCGCTGAATTCCTGCTGCAGAAGGGCGCGATCGACATGGTTATTGACCGTCGCCAGCTGCGCGAGGAAATCGCGCGTCTGCTCGCGTTGCTGACCAACCAGCCGGCGGATGTCGTGACGGCCTGAGGCCTTTCGCGTCTGCTGTAAAAATATGCCGCCGTCAGGCCATTGTCTGACGGCGGCATTTGCTTTGGCGCTGCTAGTGCGTGTTACCCGGGACGGCCAGAGGGTGTTTCGAGTGTGACCATGCTTTTCGGAACAGTGTTTTCCACAGATATTTGTTGCCATATTGCGACAATCGTCGAGCTATCCGACCCGGATTTTGATATGTTGCCAACTAGTCCAGAAATCCACGGAGTTACCTGATGCTGTCGACCAAAAAGAAAATGCTCACGCGCCTTGTCGGTTTGGCTTTGGCCGGCGCTGCAACGCTTGCAAGCGCCCAATCCTCAACCGGCACGCAAGGCGGCGTCAGTCTGCACTACGGCATTGGCGACCACTACAAGCGCCTGACGCTGAACTACGAGACCCCGTCCGTGTGGACGTATCAATTCGGTGGCAACTGGGGCCGCCTGGACCTCACGCCCGAACTGGGTGCGTCCTACTGGCAGGCCGATGGCTCGCGTTCGCCGGGCCATGTCTGGCAGCTCAACGCCATTCCGATGTTCCGTTGGTGGACGGGTGAACGTTTCTACCTCGAGGCCGGTATCGGCGCCACGTTGTTCTCCAGCACGCGTTTTGCTGACGAAAACATCAGCACCGCCTTCCAGTTTGGTGACCACGTTGGCTTGGGCTTTCTGCTGACCCCGAACAACCGCATTGGCGTGCGCTATTCGCACTTCTCCAACGCCAGCATCAAGCGTCCGAACCCGGGTTTGGATCTGGTGCAGCTGACTTATACGTACCAGTTCTGATCGCAGGCGGTTCAATGCTGAAAGCCCTCGCAACTGCGAGGGCTTTTTTTATTGCGCGCTGACAGCATCGCCCGTCGCGTCCAAAAAAAAGCCCCCGTCGTGTGGACGGGGGCTTTTTCGTGCCGAGCGGCTTAGTGGCGCGTTTCGACTTGAACCAGCGGTTCGTTCGACACTTGCGCGACCGGCTTGCGCTCGCGGCCCAGGCGGGTCGGCGAGTGCGCGGCGGCGATGCGCAGTTGCGTCTGAGCGTGACGGTCGGGGTCGGTTTCAACCCACTTCAGGCCGGCAGCGTTGACGACGTCATGCAGCGCCTGAGCCTTGGCGGACGGCGTAGCGGCCGGCACCACGATCGGCTGTTGCGCTTGCGTCGGTGCGGCAGGGGCCGGGGCAGCAGGAGCTACGGCAGCCGATGCTGCGGCAGCCGGAGCAGGAGCCGGAGCCGGAGCCGGAGCTTCAGCGACCGGAGCGGCCGGCGCCGTCACGACGGGTTCCGCAGCGGCGTTAGCCGGTGCTTCAACCGGCGCGGCAGGCACGGACACCTGGCTGGCGGGTTCAACGGCCACAGGTTGCGTGACGTCGCGAGCGGCGGTTTGCACGGGTTCGGCCTTGGGGGCTTCAGCGGCAACTTGCACGGGCTCGGCCTTGGGCGCTTCGACGGCGRCTTGTTCGGCGGCCGGTTGGGCTTCAATGACCTGCGCTTCCGTTACCTTGGTTTCAACAACCTGGACCGGAGCGGCCGGGGCGGCTTCAGCCTGTGCCGGAGCGGCGTCGATCTGGGCGGCTTGCACCGGAGCGGGAGCGGCAGCTTCGGCGGGCGCGGCTTCGGCGGCTACGCCTTCAGCCTGTTCGCCAGCGTCGTCATCCGAACCGTCTTCCAGTTGCTCGTCGCTGCCTGCCAGACCTGCTTCATCCTGGCTGCGGCGGCCACGACGGCTGCGGCGGCGGCGGCGCTTGCGTTCGGGATCGGCAGCACCTTCTGCGCCTTCAGCGGTCGGGAAGCCATCGGTTTGGTCGGCGGCATCGGCGTCGGCTGCGGCTTCAGTGGCGGGCTTGGTGTCGGGCAGGGCGGTCGCAACGGACTGCGCCAGCGCGGCGACCATGCTTTCCTGTTCGCTCATCGGCGCATCGGACTGGCCTTCTTCACGGCGGTTGCGGCCACGGCCACGACGGCGGTTACGGCCAGCGCCGGTGTCCTCGCCATTGGCCAGATCAGCCTGGTCGGGGCGGTTCGACGCCAGAGCCGTTTGGGCGGTCTGGTTGTCGCGGTCGCCACGAGCCTCGTTGCGGTTGTTGCGGTCGCCGCGTTCCTGGCGCTCGCCTTCGGGACGGCGGTTGCCACGGACGTGATGACGGCCTCCTTCGCTGCCCTCGGCGCCTTCACCGCGCGCTTCGCCACGGCGGTTGCCACGGTTGCGGTCCGAACCATGGCGTTCGCCACGGCGTTCCTGGCCGTCATGGCCGGCACGGCCCTTGCCACGGCCGGAAGCGGCGCGCTTGGCGCTGTCTTCCTGAGCGGCGGGCGTTGCGGGCTTGGCGGTATCGGCATTGCCGGTCAGCCAGCCAACCAGGCGCTTGAACAACCCACCAAAGCCACCGGCGGCGGCCGGCGCTGCCGGTGCGGCAACAGGAGCTGCCGGCGTCGACACGGGAGCCGGCTGCGAGGGCGTGATGCCCTTGACCAGCGCTTCCGGACGAGCCTTGATTTCGCTTTCGCGGGGCTGCCAGGGCGCGTTCGTGGCCGGGGCTTCAACCAGCTCGAAACTGGTCTTCAGCTCTTCCAGGCGCGGGTCATCATGGCGCAGGCGTTCGATGTGGTGATGCGGCGTTTCCAGATGCTTGTTCGGAATCAGCATCAGGTTGACCTTCAGGCGGGCTTCCATCTTGGTGATGTCGGCGCGCTTTTCGTTCAGAAGGTAAGTGGCCACATCGACCGGCACCTGGGCGTGGACCGCCGCGGTGTTTTCCTTCATCGCTTCTTCTTGCAGCAGGCGCAGCACGTGCAGGGCGCTGGACTCGGCATCGCGGATCACGCCGGTGCCGTTGCAACGCGGGCAGGTGATGTGCGAGCCTTCGTTCAGGGCCGGACGCAGGCGCTGACGCGACAGTTCCATCAGGCCGAAGCGCGAAATCTTGCCCATTTGCACGCGGGCACGGTCGAAATGGAGCGCATCACGCAGGCGCTGTTCCACAGCGCGCTGGTTCTTGCTGTCTTCCATGTCGATGAAGTCGATGACGATCAGGCCGCCCAAGTCGCGCAGGCGCAACTGGCGGGCCACTTCGTCGGCGGCTTCCGAGTTGGTGCGCAACGCGGTTTCTTCGATGTCGGCACCGCGCGTGGAGCGGGCCGAGTTCACGTCGACGGAAACCAGCGCTTCGGTGTGGTCGATCACGATGGCGCCGCCGGAGGGCAGTTGCACCGTGCGCGAGTACGCCGTTTCAATCTGGTGTTCGATCTGGAAACGCGAGAACAGCGGGATATCGTCGCGGTAGCGTTTGACGCGCTGGACGTTGTCCGGCATCACCACGCTCATGAACGCGGTGGCCTGGTCGGCGATCTCGTCGGTATCGATCAGGATCTCGCCGATTTCGGGCGAGAAGTAATCGCGGATGGCCCGGATGACCAGGCTGGATTCCAGATAGATCAGGATGGGCGCGGAGTTGTCGCGGGCGGCGCCGTCAATGGCGGTCCACAGCTGCAACAGGTAGGACAAGTCCCACTGGAGCTCTTCGACGTTGCGGCCAATGCCTGCGGTGCGAGCAATGATGCTCATGCCCTGGGGCAGCTCAAGCTGCTCCATGGTGTCGCGCAGTTCCTGGCGGTCTTCACCCTCGACACGGCGCGAAACGCCACCGCCACGGGGGTTGTTGGGCATCAGGACCAAGTAGCGGCCAGCCAGCGAGATGAACGTGGTCAGGGCTGCGCCCTTGTTGCCGCGCTCTTCCTTTTCGACCTGAACGATCAGTTCCTGGCCTTCGCGCAGCGCATCCTGGATGCGGGCGCTACGAACGTCCACGCCTTCCTTGAAGAAGCTGCGGGCAACTTCCTTGAAGGGCAGAAAGCCGTGACGGTCTTCACCGTAGTTGACGAAGCAAGCCTCGAGGCCGGGTTCGATCCGGGTAATGACACCTTTGTAGATGTTGCCTTTGCGTTGTTCGCGGCCGGCAGTCTCGATGTCGAGGTCGATGAGTTTTTGCCCATCAACGATAGCGACGCGTAATTCTTCCTGATGCGTCGCATTGAACAGCATGYGCTTCATGAGAGGGTTTCTCCGTTGTCATGACGCGCCGATATCGGCGCGTGACCTCGGGTCACTCGGGCTGCGGCTGAAGCGGGCAAGAAATGCGGACCGTACCTGGGCGGCGCCCAGGCGTATCCGCCGCGGGTCAGGCGGGCACGTCGTGCCGTGGGGCACGGGGTTCTGTCAGCAGGAGGGTCAGCTTCACTGAATGTGGTTTGACGGAAAAATTGCTGTGAACGGCAGTTGCGGTCGGATTGGTTGCCTACACGCAGCTGGTGCTTTAAATATGCGACGATTCTTGCAGTGCTTCAGAGCCGCTTGCGGCATGCAACGGACCTGCTGGGACAGCGGGCAAAGTGAATGCCACACCACTATCCGGCAGGGCGCGGTTGCGCCGGCGACCAAGAGACCCAGGGGTTGAATCAGCAGGCAGTACAATAGCGGCCCGCGCGCTCGACGGAGTTGCGTACTTGTTTGCATCTCTACGCCAGGCGGCTAGTTCAGCCCCTTAAGGCTGTCCCGATTATATGTCGCTTTCCGCAATGCGCAAAGAAACTTCCTCCCCCATATCCCCCTCTAAAGCCCCCCCCGCCGTCCGCATGGTGGAGGTCGATGCCGAGCAAGCTGGCCAGCGTCTGGATAACTTCCTGATGCGCCTGTGCAAGGGCGTCCCCAAAACACATATCTACAAAGCCATCCGTGGCGGCGAAGTGCGTGTAAACAAGGGACGCATCTCGGTCGACTACCGCATCGCCGCGGGCGATATCGTGCGTATTCCGCCCTTGCGGCTGCCCGACCCCGGCAAGCCCCGGCCCGTGCCTGGCGCGGAATTCCCGGTGGTATTTGAAGACGATGCGCTGCTGGTTGTGGATAAGCCGGCGGGCGTGGCGGTGCACGGCGGCAGCGGCGTGTCCTTCGGCGTCATCGAGCAATTGCGCGCGGCCCGGCCCGACGCCAAGTTCCTGGAACTGGTGCACCGGCTGGATCGCGAGACCTCGGGTCTGCTCATGGTGGCCAAGAAGCGCAGCGCGCTGCTGGCCCTGCACGCCATGCTGCGCGAAGGCAAGGGCGACAAGCACTATCTGGCCCTGGTTGAGGGCGACTGGGTCAATGACCGCCAGCACATCAAGCTAAGCCTGTCCAAGTGGACCACCCAATCCGGCGAGCGCCGCGTCAAGGTGGACCCGGACGGCCAGACGGCGCACACCATCATCACGCTGAAGCAGCGCTTCGGCGGTTACAGCCTGGTTGACGCCGAGCTGCGTACGGGCCGTACCCACCAGATCCGCGTTCACCTGGCGGCCAGCGGCTTTCCCATCGTGGGCGATGACAAGTACGGTCATGATGACGTGCGCGCGGAGTTCTCCCGCATGGGATTCGGCCGGATGTTCCTGCACGCCCATCAATTGACGCTGGCCCACCCGGTGACGGGCGAGCCCCTGACCCTTACCGCCGAATTGCCCCCCGCGTGCCGGCAAATACTGAAAAAACTGGAGTCGGTCTGATTATGTCGTCGTATTCGCTGGTCGTTTTTGACTGGGATGGCACCTTGATGGATTCCACGCACAGCATCGTGGCCGCCATTCAGGGCGCGTGCCGCGATCTGGAGTTGGCGGTGCCGTCGGCGTCCGAGGCCAGTTGGGTCATTGGTCTGTCCCTGGAAAGCGCCTTGCGCCGTGCCGTGCCGGAATTGACGCAGGCCATGATGCCGCGCTTCCTGGAGCGCTATCGCACTCACTACCTGCTGCGCGATCCGGAACTGCGGCTGTTTGACGGCATTCCCGAATTGCTGGCCGAATTGGCCGGCCAGAACGTCCGGCTGGCTGTTGCCACGGGCAAGAGCCGCGTTGGCTTGACGCGTGCGCTGGCAGCGACCGGCCTGGGCCCCTTGTTTGATGCGACCCGTACCGCTGATGAAACCTTCAGCAAGCCGCACCCCGCGATGCTGCATGAACTGATGCAGGAATTGGATGTGGACCCCGATCGCGTCGTGATGGTGGGCGATACCTCGCATGACTTGCAGATGGCGGTCAATGCGGGGGTGCATGGGTTGGGCGTGACGTACGGTGCTCACACCCTGAAGGAACTTCAAGGTTGTGCGCCGCAGGCGGTGCTGGATAGCGTGCCGCTCGTGCGCGATTGGTTGCTGCCGCGCGTAACCGCCAGCGTCTGACCGGCCATACTGATCGTTGCGTTGCCGGACGGGAACGTCCGGCAACGCCAAAGGTCAATCTGAAAGTTCCTATCCGCAGGCGTGCCGCCGCGGAATATCATGGGACCGCGCAACGTCTATGACATGCGCTGGGTGCGGCCATGGCTGGCTGGCGCCGAACCGGAGACCATGATGTTGATACGCAAGCCCGACGATATTCTTCCGTCCGAAATTACTGACGAGGCCGTCTGGCGCTCGCGCCGCGACCTGATGCTGCGCGCCGGGCTGACCGCCGCCGCCGTCGGTTTGCCGGGTTGGGCAACCCGGAGTGCGTTCGCACAAGAGGCCGGTGCGCTGCCAGCCAAGCCGAACGGCTCGCTCAGCGTCATGGACAAACAGACGTCGCTTGCCGACGTCACGTCCTACAACAACTACTACGAATTTGGCGTCGACAAGGGCGACCCTGCCGCCAATGCCGGCAAGTTGCAGACGCGCCCTTGGACGGTCACCGTCGAGGGCGAGGTCGCCAAGCCGCGCACCTTTACCATCGAAGAACTGCTGAAACTGGCGCCCATGGAAGAGCGGGTCTATCGCCTGCGCTGCGTGGAAGGCTGGTCCATGGTGATTCCGTGGGTGGGCTATTCGGTATCGGAACTGCTCAAACAGGTCGAACCCACCGGCAACGCCAAGTATGTTGAATTCGTCACGGCCGTGCAGCGCGAGAACATGCCGGGCGTGCGCGCCGCCATCCTGGAATGGCCCTACGTGGAAGGCCTGCGCATCGACGAAGCCATGAATCCGCTGGCCATGCTGGTGTTCGGCCTTTATGGCAAGGTGCTGCCCAATCAGAACGGGGCGCCGCTGCGCTTGGCCGTGCCGTGGAAATACGGCTTCAAGTCGGCCAAGTCCTTGGTGAAGATCCGCCTGGTGGAAAAGCTCCCGGTGTCGTCCTGGATCAAGGCCGCGCCGCAGGAATATGGTTTCTACGCCAACGTGAACCCCAACGTCCCGCACCCGCGCTGGAGCCAGGCCACGGAACGCCGCATCGGCGAAGACGGCTTGTTCAGCCCCAAGCGCAAGACCTTGATGTTCAACGGCTATGGCGAGCAAGTGGCGTCGCTCTATCAGGGCATGGACCTGAAAGCGAACTACTGAGCGCGCTCATGCCTGACGTTTCAACGCAGTCTTCGGTGGCGCCGCCGCGCAAGACACAGTTGTCCGCCAAGACGGTGGGGCGGTTCAAGCCTGTCTTGTTTCTCTTGGGCCTGGCGCCGTTCGCGCGCTGGATCTGGTTGGGCGTGAATAACGGCCTGACTGCGAACCCGGTTGAGTTTCTGACCCGGTCGTCCGGCACGTGGACGCTAGTCTGCCTGCTGGTCACCCTGGCGATCACCCCGTTGCGCCGCCTGACCGGACAGCCCGCCTTGGTGCGCCTGCGCCGCATGTGCGGCTTGTTTGCGTTCTTCTACGGCGCCATGCATTTCACGGCCTGGGTCTGGTGGGATCGCGGGTTGGACCCGGCCGCCATGCTGCAAGACATCGGCGAACGCCCCTTCATCACGGTGGGATTTGCGGCGTTCGTGTTGATGACTGCCCTGGCCGCGACCTCCACGCAGTGGGCCATGCGCAAGCTGGGCAAACGCTGGCAGCAGCTGCACCGTGCCATTTACGCCATCGGCCTGTTGGCGGTGCTGCATTACTGGTGGCACAAGGCAGGCAAGAACGATCTGGCGCAGCCCGCCCTGTATGCGGCGGTGCTGGCCTTGCTGCTGGGCTGGCGGATCGTGGCGTGGTGGCGGCGCAGGAGCTGACGTTCGCCAGCCTGCTTCGCCGTTCCCTACGGAATCGCCAACATGATCGCAGCGGTTTCCGCGTCGGGCTGGCCATCGTATCGCGCCGGGCGGTAGTGCATCTGGAATGCCGCCAGCGTGTTGATGGTGGCCGGGTCCAGCACGCCATTTTGCGGGCTGGTGTAACCCAGGCGCTGCAATTGCGCTTGGAACCAGGCCACTTCCGGCACGCCTTGCGCTTGCAGGCGCGTCAGATGCTCGGCTGCGCCGGTTTCGTCGTACCAGCGTCCAATGCCGGCTGCGGCCAGCGTTTTCCACGGGAACAGCGGGCCAGGATCAACCTTGCGCTGCGGCGCGATATCGCTATGGCCCACAACGTTCTCGGGGGCGATGCCGTGGCGTTGGATGATGTCGCGCAGCAGTATCGTCAGCGCCCRCACCTGACGGTCGTTGTAGGCGTGCCAGACGGGTTTGCCGTCCGGGCCTTCCGTCCAGCCGGGGTTCACGATTTCGATGCCGATGGACGTGCTGTTCATCGCAATGTTGCCGTACCAGGAGCTGGCGCCGGCATGCCAGGCAGCCCGGTTTTCATCGACCAGCCGATAGGCGCGCCCGGCATCGTTGATGAGATAGTGCGCGCTGACCTTGCCGCGCGACAGCAGTTTCATCGAGGTCGCGTCGTCGACCGTGGTGTAGTGCACAACGACGCTGCGCACGCGGCTGGCCTGGCTGACGGCGGTGACCGAGGTGTCCAGGTCCAGTCCGGCCGGGCCGCGTGTGGCGCAGCCGGCCAGCACTGCTGTCGCCAGCAGGGTGGTGATAAGGCGGAACATGGTCAGCGGGCCAGGTAGAGGAACAGCGTGGGCAGCTTGTCCAGTTGCGGGGCGGGCAGCTTCTTCCAGTCGGCCACCGTGTGCGTCACGACCCATTCATCGGCTGTCGTAACCGAGCGCGCCACGCACAGCTTGGTGTCGCCCTTCAGGCTGGCCAGGAGCGTCGCGAACATGGCGGCGTTGCGATACGGCGTTTCGATCAGCAGTTGGGTCTGGTTGTGCTTGGCAGAGTGCTGTTCCCAGGCTTTCAGCTGCTTGGCGCGCTCGCCCGGATCGACGGGCGCGTAGCCGTGGAAGGCGAAGCGCTGGCCGTCCAGGCCGCTGGCCATCAGGCCCAACAGAATGGAAGAGGGGCCAACCCAGGGCTTGACGGTGATGCCCAGCCGATGGGCAGCGTCCACGACCTTGGCGCCGGGGTCCGCCACGGCCGGGCAGCCGGCTTCGGAAACCAGTCCGATTTCCGCGCCTTGCTTGATGGGGGTAAGCCAGGTCTTGATCTGGGCGGCGTCCACCTTGTCGGTCAGCGTGTGGATGGTGATTTCCTGCAGCGGCCGGGTGGTGCCGATCAGCTTCAGGAAGGCGCGAGCCGTCTTGGCGTTTTCGGCGATGTAGGTGTCCAGCCGTCCGGCCAATGCGCGAACTTCAGCGGGCAGCCAGCGTTCGGCCGGCGCGTCACCCAGGCTGACGGGAATCAGGTGCAGCGTGCCGCTCATGCCGGCGCGCCCGGTGCGTCCAGCGGGTCCAGCCCGAACAAGCCCAGCATGCGGGTGAGTTCGATCAGCGGCAGGCCGATAATGGCGGTCGGATCGTCGCTCTGGATGCTCTCCATCAGCGCGATGCCTAGGCTTTCCGCCTTGGCGCTGCCTGCAGTATCGTAAGGTTCTTCGGCCCGCAGGTAGGCGTCGATAGCGTGATCCGACAGTTGGCGGAAGCGGCAGCGCGTGATGATGTCTGCTTTTTCAACGCGCTGGCCATCCGTCACGGCCAGTGCGCTGTGAAATTCCACGGTTTGACCCGACAGGGCGCGCAATTGCGCGTGGGCGCGAAGGAAATCCCCCGGTTTGCCGATCGGTGCGCCGTCCACGGTGGCGACCTGATCCGACCCGATCACAAGGCTGCCCGGGTGCTTGGCGGCAACCGCCATGGCCTTCGCAACCGACAGGCGCAATGCCAGCGCCGCGGGCGTTTCCCCCGGGTGTGGCGTTTCGTCTACATCGGGTGAAATGGTCGAAAAGGGCAGTCGCAGGCGCGACAGCAATTCTTTGCGGTAACGCGAGCTGGACGCGAGGATCAGGCTAGGCTTGGAAGGCATGCGGTATTTGACGGTTAAGCGTAAGTCGCAGTATTATCTAACGTTTTGCGGGATTTTTGCACCAAAGAGCCTCTGGGCACGTGGCGCAACCCGTGAATGCAGAGGACATCTGCAAAGGACTGATCATTAAGCGCATCGATGCATTCGCATTTGCCCATAGTGGCAAGGAAGCGCATGGCACCATACCTCTTGTGCGGTTTTCGCGCGCGGTTGAAGGGTTACCCGAACAACCGCTGGGCGACGCCGGGCTTGTGACTTGGTCCGTGCGGGGTGAGGTGGGCAAATCTGGTTTGATGCTTGGCCGGCCCTTGCTGCACGTTCACGTGCAAGCGAACCCGGTGCTGGTGTGCCAGCGGTGCAATGTGCCGTTCGTGTATCCGGTCGATAGCGATGTCCTGTTGCAGCTGGTTAAGTCTGAAGCTGATCTCGATGATGGTTTCACCAACGGTGATCAAACCGATGGTTATTCCCGCGAGGACGATGAAGACGAAGAAGGAAATGGTTTTGTGTCCAGCCAACCTGAAAAGGTGGTGGGTTCACATCATTTTGATCTGCTGGCCCAGATTGAAGATGAGCTCATTCTGAGCGTTCCGTATGTGCCCAAGCATGATGTATGCCCGGGCGCGCAGGCCAAAGTCAGCGAAGCTCCTGAAGAGCCCGCTGTCAAGCGTCCGTCGCCGTTTGCGGTGCTGGAACAACTGAAGCACAAAGATTGAGATCAACATCGGGCCGCATCGCGTACAATGCGCCCCGTTTCTAGGAGTCATCATGGCCGTTCAACAAAACAAGAAGTCCCCCTCCAAGCGCGGTATGCACCGTTCGCACGATTTTCTGGTTGCTCCGTCGACCGCCATCGAGCCGAACACCGGTGAAACGCACCTGCGTCACCACATCAGCCCCAATGGCTTTTACCGTGGCCGCAAGGTCCTGAAGACCAAGGCCGACGAATAAGGCCCCCGGGCCGAACTCGTACTCGGACCAATTCGGCTACGCGCTGATACCTGGCACCCGTGATACGCATCGCCATAGACTGTATGGGCGGAGACTTCGGTCTGCCCGTCACGATTCCGGCTGCGATCGAGTTCGCCCGGCAATTTCCGGATACCCGGCTGTTGCTGGTCGGGCTTCCCGACGCTATCGAAGCGGCGCTCTCTGAGCACCGCGACGTGGCGCGCGATCGTATGGAAATCGTGGCGGCTTCTGAAGTCGTCACCATGGACGACCCGGTTGAGGTCGCCCTGCGCCGCAAAAAAGACTCCTCCATGCGCCTGGCCGCCCAGTCCGTCAAGGACGGGCGCGCCGACGCCTGCGTTTCCGCGGGCAATACCGGTGCGTGGATGGCCATTTCACGCTACGTGCTCAAGACGCTGGACGGCATTGACCGCCCCGCGATCGCCACGTCCATTCCGAACCAGACGGGCCGCGCCACCACGGTGCTGGACCTGGGCGCGAATGTGGACTGTTCGGCCGAGCACCTACTGCAATTCGCCATCATGGGCGCCGCACTCTCGCAGGCGGTGGACCATCGTGAGAACCCCACTGTGGGCTTGCTCAACATCGGCGAAGAAGTCATCAAGGGCAATGAAGTCGTCAAAGAAGCGGCAGAGCTTCTGCGCGGCAGCCCCTTGAATTTCTACGGCAACGTGGAAGGCAATGACATCTTCAAGGGCACGGTCGACGTCGTCGTTTGCGACGGTTTCGTCGGCAACGTTGTGCTCAAGTCCGTTGAAGGGCTGGCGAAGATGCTGTCCAGCATCATTCGCGAAGAGTTCAAACGCAACATCTTTACCCTGCTGGCCGGCGCCATCGCCAAGCCGGTGCTCAACCGTCTGCGCAATCGCGTCGACAACCGTCGCTACAATGGCGCCGCGTTGTTGGGTTTGCGCGGCGTGGTCATCAAGAGCCACGGTTCCGCGGATGTCTACGCCTACGGTTTTGCGTTGCAACGAGCTCGCGAAGCTGTAGTGAGTAAACTGCTGGAGCGCACCGCTCAGACGGTCGCTCAGATTACCAAGCGCGTTCAATCAGAAGAGGGCGTCGCAACGCCCTCGCAGAACGTGGCTGGGGACACCGCTTGATGGATACCGCAATGAAATATTCCGTGATCGCGGGCACCGGCAGCTTCCTGCCGGAACGCGTGGTTTCGAATGACGAACTGGCAGCGGAACTGGCGACGCGCGATATCGCCACGTCCGATGAATGGATCGTCGAGCGCACGGGCATCCGTCAGCGCCACCTTGCCGAGCGTGGCGTCACGACCAGCCAGCTCGCCACCGAAGCCTCGCGCCGCGCGCTGGCCGATGCGGGCGTTGAAGCGTCCGACATCGACCTGATCATCGTCGCCACGTCTACCCCCGATTTCGTCTTTCCCAGCACGGCTTGCCTGGTGCAGGCCAACCTGGGCGCCAAGGGTTCCGCCGCGTTCGACGTGCAAGCCGTGTGCAGCGGCTTCGTCTATGCGCTGACTACCGCTGACAGCTTCATCCGCGCGGGCCGTGCCCGTTGTGCGCTGGTGATCGGCGCGGAAGTGTTTTCGCGCATCCTGGACTGGAACGATCGCAGCACCTGCGTGCTGTTCGGTGACGGTGCGGGCGCGGTGGTGCTGAAAGCCTCCGACACGCCCGGCATCATGGCCGCGCAATTGCACGCCGACGGCAGCCAGATGAAGATTCTGAGCGCCGCGGGCAACGTGGCCTATGGCGACGTCACGGGCGACCCGTTCCTGCGCATGGACGGCCAGGCGGTGTTCAAGCAGGCGGTCACGGTGCTGGACCGCTCGGCGCGCGATACCTGCGCCGAAGCCGGTGTCGAGCTTGCCGAGGTCGATTGGCTGATCCCGCATCAGGCCAACGTTCGCATCCTCAATTTCCTGGCGCGCAAGCTTGCCGTGCCCGTTGAAAAAGTCGTCATTACCGTTGATAGCCACGCCAACACCTCTGCGGCCAGCGTGCCGCTGGCCCTGGATGCCGCGCGCCGGGATGGCCGCGTCAAACCCGGTCAGCTCATTCTGATGCAAGGCGTGGGCGGCGGATTCACCTGGGGCTCGGTGCTCGCCCGCATGTAAGGGCGCGTCCGGGCTGCGCGGCGCAATGCGCCGCCGCCTGGAGAGCGCGCCTGACATTCCTCACAGATACTGAATCAATCAAACCGGTCACTCATGAAAATCGCTTTTGTCTTTCCCGGCCAAGGTTCGCAAGCTGTCGGCATGCTGGATGCCTGGTCGGACGTTTCCGCCGTTACCGATACCGTCGCCCGTGCCTCGCAAGCGCTGGGGCAGGATTTGGGCGCGCTGATCGCCCAAGGGCCGGTGGAACAGCTCAACCTGACCACGAACACTCAGCCCGCCATGCTGACCGCAGGTGCTGCGTTCTACGCCGCCTGGTCCGCAGCGGGCGGCCGCAAGCCTGATGTCGTCGCCGGCCACAGCCTGGGCGAATACGCCGCGCTGACGGCCGCCGGCGCGCTTGCGCTGGAAGACGCCGTGCGCCTCGTGCGCGTGCGCGCTGACGCCATGCAAGCCGCAGTGCCGGTCGGCACGGGCGCCATGGCCGCCATTCTGGGTCTGGACGACGATGCTGTGCGTGCCGCGTGCGCCGCCGCCGCGCAAGGTGAAGTGGTCGAAGCCGTGAACTTCAATGCGCCCGCCCAGGTTGTGATCGCGGGCCACAAGGCCGCCGTCGAACGCGCTTGCGAGCTGGCCAAGGCTGCGGGCGCCAAGCGCGCGCTGCTGTTGCCCGTGTCCGCCCCGTTCCACTCCAGCCTGCTCAAGCCCGCCGCCGATGTGCTGGCTGGTGCGCTGGCCGGCGTGACGGTGTCGGCGCCCCAGATTCAAGTCATCAATAACGTCGACGTGGCGTCCCCCACCGACCCCGCCGCCATCCGTGATGCGCTGGTTCGCCAGGCGTGGCATCCTGTGCGCTGGGTTGAAACCCTGCGCGCCATGAAGGCGCAAGGCGTCACGCACGTCATCGAATGCGGTCCCGGCAAGGTGCTGGCCGGTTTGACCAAGCGTATCGACCCCGAACTTACCGGCCTGGCCATCACCGACCCCGCTTCGCTTGAAGCCGCGTTGGCCGTCGTTAACGGAAATTAAAGACATGGATAACTCGATCGAACTGCAAGGCAAGATCGCGCTGGTGACCGGCGCCACGCGCGGCATCGGCCGCGCCATCGCCCAGGAATTGGCTGCGCGCGGCGCAACCGTTGTGGGCACCGCCACGTCCGAATCGGGCGCGGCCGCCATCACCGAAGCGCTGGCGCCGTTTGGCGGCCGGGGCGTGGTGCTGAACGTGACCGACGCCGAAGCCTGCGACGCCCTGATCGACGCGCTGGGCAAGGAAGGCGGTGGTCCGCACATCCTCGTCAACAACGCCGGCATCACTCGCGACACGCTCGCCATGCGCATGAAGGACGACGATTGGTCGGCCGTGCTGGATACCAACCTGACGTCGGTGTTCCGCCTGTCGCGCGCCGTGTTGCGCAGCATGATGAAGGCCCGCTGGGGACGCATCATCAACGTGACTTCCGTGGTGGGCTCGAGCGGCAACGCCGGCCAGGCCAACTACGCCGCCGCGAAGGCGGGCGTGTCAGGAATGTCGCGCGCGCTGGCTCGTGAGTTGGGTAGCCGCAACATCACCGTGAACTGCGTCGCACCGGGTTTCATCGACACCGACATGACGCGTGCGCTGGCTGAGAGCCAGACCACCGCCTTGCTGCAGCAGATTCCGCTGGGCCGTTTGGGTTCGCCCGAAGACATCGCCCATGCGGTGGCCTTTTTGTCCGGGCCTCAAGCGGGTTACATTACCGGCACCACCCTGCACGTCAACGGCGGGATGTACATGCAATAAATCACGAATTGCGCGCAAGGCGGCCCAGGCTGCCGTGCCTCCACCGGGTTCCGGGCGGGGCTGTGCGTGATTCACCGGAAGCGCCGCATACCGGTATTTCTGATCCCTCTCGGGCAACAGATCCAGTGCGCGGTGTTATTTTTGTCACGGCCAGGCGTTGCTTTCCTCTACGCTTGGCTATAATTCGCGGGATTTTTCCCAATTGGAGATCTGCATGGAAAGCATCGAACAGCGCGTCAAGAAGATCGTCGCTGAACAACTTGGCGTGAACGAAGCCGAGATCAAGAACGAATCCTCCTTCCTTGACGACCTCGGTGCCGATTCGCTCGACATGGTCGAACTGGTCATGGCGCTCGAAGACGAATTCGAGACCGAGATCCCCGACGAAGAGGCCGAAAAGATCACGACCGTGCAACAAGCGATTGACTACATCAATTCGCACGGTAAGCAGTAAGCTCAGCCTATATCCTTCTGGTTGCCCGAATTTCGGGGCCAATCAGGAAACGGGGCGGTTTCAGGAATTTGCCGTGTGGTCCGCGTGCGGGAAGGGCGTTGTAAAGCCCGACCCGCTTTCGCGTGGATCACACGAGCAGCGCATCCCGAAAGCCGCCTTTCTTTTGTCTGTTTGAGGAGTCATCCGTGAAGCGACGTGTCGTCATCACTGGCCTTGGTATCGTTTCGCCCGTAGGAAGCGACCTGACCACCGCTTGGGACAATATCGTCAACGGACGTTCTGGCATCAGCCGCATCACCCGTTTCGATCCCTCGGCCATCACCACGCATATTGCTGGCGAAGTCAAAGACTTCGACATCAGCACCTATATCTCGTCCAAAGAAGCCCGCCAGATGGATACCTTCATCCATTACGGCCTGGCCGCCGGGATGCAGGCATGGCGCGATTGCGGCCTGGAAGTCACTGAAGCCAATGCCGAGCGCATTGGCGTGATCGTGGGTTCCGGTATCGGCGGTTTGCCGCGCATCGAAGAAACCCAGGTCGAATATATGGCCAAGGGTCCGCGACGGATCTCTCCGTTCTTCGTGCCGGGTTCGCTGATCAACCTGATCTCCGGTCATTTGTCCATTGCCTACGGCATGAAGGGCCCCAGCTACGCTGTTGTGTCGGCTTGCACGACCGGCCTGCACTGCATCGGCGACGCTGCTCGCCTCATTGAGTACGGTGATGCGGACGTCATGGTGGCAGGCGGCGCTGAGTCGACCGTGTCGCCGCTGGGCATTGGCGGTTTCGCTGCCATGCGCGCCTTGTCGACCCGTAACGATGATCCTCAGACGGCTTCGCGTCCCTGGGATCGCGACCGCGACGGTTTCGTCCTGGGCGAAGGCGCAGGCGTACTGGTGCTGGAAGAGTACGAACACGCCAAGAAGCGTGGCGCGCGCATTTATGGTGAGCTCGCCGGTTATGGCATGAGCTCCGACGCGCACCACATCACGGCTCCGGACAAGGACGGCCCGCGCCGCGGCGTCATCAACGCGCTGCGCAACGGTGGCCTGAATGCCGACGACATTCAGTATGTCAACGCACACGGCACGTCCACGCCTCTGGGTGACAAGAACGAAACCGAAGCGCTGAAGCTGGCGTTCGGCGATCACGCCAAGAAGCTGGTGGTCAATTCGACCAAGTCCATGACCGGGCACTTGCTCGGCGCGGCCGGCGGCATCGAGGCCGTGTTCACCACGTTGGCGGTGTACAACCAGGTTTCGCCTCCCACGATCAACATCTTCAATCAAGATCCGGAATGCGATCTGGATTACTGCGCGAATGAAGCGCGGCAGATGAAGATCGAGGTCGGCCTGTCCAACTCGTTCGGCTTCGGCGGCACCAACGGCTCCATGGCCGTGCGCCGGGTCTGATTTGGCAGGCTCCGACGCAGGGCGCTGGTCGTTTCAGGTGCCTGTGGAGCGCCCGCGCCGCGTCAGCACGCTTTGCGCGCTGGCGCTCGCGGCCACCGCAGCATCCGTGCTGACCGTGGCGTCCTGGTACGGCATGGCATGGGCAGCGGGCGCGATAATCGCGCTGCTGCTTATGCCCGCCGGGCTGTTACACTCGGCACGAAGTGGCCCGTCCCCGGTATCGGCATTACGCACGGCGACCGGAGCGGGACGCTGGCAGGTATGTTTGCCGCAAGGCTGGCAAGATGCCGAGCTGCGGCATCAGCAGCGCGGCTCGCGCTGGCTGACGCTCACTTTGCAGCCTTTGCCCACCGGGAGTACGGCCTTTACAAATAGCACCATTACCCTCACCGTCTGGCAGCGGACGTTGCGACCTGAGTCCTGGCGGCGTCTGTGCCTGCTGACGGGCACGGCGCGGCGCGCGCGCACGGCGGCACGCCTGCAGGAGGCGTCATGAGCGAACGCGAAGTCGACGCAGAATTGGTCGCGCGCGTTCAGCGGGGCGACAAAAAGGCATTCGATCTGCTGGTGCTGAAGTACCAGCGCAAGATTCTCCGACTGCTGGCCAGAATGATCCGCGACCCCTCGGAAATCGAGGACGTGGCCCAGGAAGCGTTCATCAAGGCCTATCGGGCCTTACCCCAGTTCCGGGGGGATAGCGCCTTCTACACCTGGCTGTACCGTATCGCCATCAATACGGCGCGCAACTGGCTGGCCTCGCAAGGCCGGCGTCCCAGCGCGCCCAACGCGATAGAAACGGAAGACGGTGAAACTTTTAACGAAACCGACAACCTAACCGATATAAGCACGCCGGAATCCATGGTTGCCAGCCGCGAAATCGCCGAGACGGTGAACGCGGCGATCGAGGAATTGCCCGAAGAGTTGCGCACCGCAATTGTCCTGCGTGAAATCGAAGGTATGAGTTACGAAGACATCGCCCAGAGCATGGATTGCCCGATCGGTACGGTGCGCTCCCGCATTTTTCGTGCGCGAGAAGCCATTGCGACCAAATTGCGTCCATTGCTTGGCACCGATGCCGAGCGTCGCTGGTAAGGAGTGGCAGTCATGCAAACCGCAGCCAAGTCCGTTGAAATCACCGAATCCTCCTGGGAGGAATCGGTTTCCGCCTGGATGGACGGAGAAGATTCCGACGATATATTTCCCAGTCTGTTGTCCAAGGAAGGACGTCAGACCTGGGACGCCTATCATTTGATCGGTGATTCCCTACGTAATTCTGATCTGGCATTGACGCCCAGCGCGGCTTTCCAGTCGCGCCTGGCGCGAGCGCTCGACGCTGAATTGCCTATCGTGGCGGCGCCTCGGCGCCGTTCGCCATTGCGCGTTGGCCTGTCCGGCCTGGCGGTGGCGGCAGCCGTTGCCACGGTCGCCTGGGTCGCGCAGCCCTACCTGACGGGCACGCCCGCCACGGAAGTGCGCGTGCTGGCCGATGCCAGCGGCACTCCCGCCTCTGCCTCCGCCGATGATTCGGGTCTGCGCGACTACCTGGAGGCCCATCGTCAGATGGCGGGTCCCAGCGCCGTGCGTCAGGTCTCGTTCGACGTCGGAGCGGGGCGTTGATGGCGGTGGTGTTACCAACTCGTTGGCCGCGCGTCGCCTCCTGGCACGCACACCGCGCTGGCTGGTTCGCCGCAACCCTGCTGACCGCCTTTCTGGCCGCGCACGAACCTGCGCGCGCGGCTGACCCGGCGCCGGCCACGGACGACGTCGTTCAGCTCTTGTCGCGTATTCAACAGGCCGCCCGCAAGCAGGACTACGCGGGCGTGTTCATGTATCAGCAAGGCGAGATGATCCAATCGTCGCGCCTGGTGCACGTTTTGGACGGTACCGGCGAGCGCGAGCGTCTGGAGATTCTGGACGGCCAGCCGCGCGAGTACCTGCGTCATAACGAAGACGTTCAGTGCCTGATCCCCGAGCGCAAGACCGTGCTGATCGAGCGTCGCCGCGGCGATCGCTTTCCCGGCTTGCTGTTGGGCGATCCGGCCAATCTTTCCGAGCACTACAAGATCCGTACGGAACCCGCGCTACATCGTGTGGCAGGCCGCGAATGCCGCTTGATCACGATCGAGCCGCTGGATAAGCTGCGCTACGGTTATCGCCTTTGTGCCGACGTCGAAACCAATCTCTTGCTGAAAGCGCAGACGCTGAACGCCGCGCGTGGCGTGGTGGAGCAGGTGTCGTTCACGTCGTTGCGCCTGGGCTCGGAAGTTGATCCGCAGTTGTTGACCTCGCGCTGGAGCACGCGCGACTGGAAGGTGCTTGAGCCTTCGATGACGCCGGTCGACCTGATGGCCCAGGGCTGGCGCATTCCTGCGCCCAAGGGCTTCAAGGTGATCATGCAGGTGGCGCGTTCGATGGGGCGCGGCGCAACGGTCAGCCAGATGGTCTTGTCCGACGGGTTGGCGGCAATCTCGGTGTTCATCGAGCCTTACGACAGCCAGCGCGGTCATCATCCGCCGCACGGCGCCGCCCAACGCGGCTCCATTACGGTCTATGGCACGCGCATCGCAGACTTCTGGTTGACGGCCGTGGGCGAAGTGCCCGTGGCGACGCTGGAACAGTTGGCGGAAGCGACAGAATATGTGCCCGCCGCACCTGCGGCAGCAGCGCCGGCGGCCGGGGCTGCGGGGTCCAAGTGACCTGCGGCTCGGCCAGCAAGCAGCAATTTCGGAGTTACTTATGAAAGCAATGACGGTGTCGAACGCTTTTTTCCGGCGCTTTCTGGCGGCTGTGGCGGCAGGGGTTTTCCTGTCCACGGCCTACGTGCCCGCTTCGGTCGCGCAGACGCCGACCGTGGCGTTGCCCGATTTCACGGGCATTGTTGAAAAGGCCGATCCCGCGGTCGTGAACATCCGCACGACGGCCACCGTGCCCGTGCGCGGCCCTGGTCCTGGCGGCAACGGCACCGACCCGTATGAACTGTTCCGCTGGTTCTTCGGCCCCGACATGCAGCCCCCGGGCCAGTCGCCCACTCCCCGCCAGCGCCCGCAGCCTTCACAACCTGAAGAGCGCACCGTACCGCGCGGCGTGGGTTCCGGCTTTTTCGTGTCCGACGATGGCTACATCCTGACGAACAACCACGTGGTGGTCGACGCCACGGATATTTACGTCACGCTGACCGACGGCCGCGAGTTCAAGGCCAAGGTCATCGGCACGGACGAGCGCACGGATGTGGCGCTGATCAAGATCGAAGCCAAGGACATGATTCCGCTGGTCATTGGCGACCCCAAGAAGCTGAAGAAGGGCCAATGGGTGCTGGCCATCGGTTCGCCGTTTGGCCTGGATTCCACGGTCACGTCGGGCATCGTCAGCGCCATCGGCCGCGATACCGGTGAATACCTGCCGTTCATCCAGACGGACGTAGCGGTCAACCCCGGTAACTCCGGCGGCCCGCTGATCAACCTGGATGGCGAGGTCGTGGGCATCAATTCCCAGATCATCTCGCGCAGCGGCGGCTTCATGGGCATTTCGCTGGCAATCCCGATCGACGAAGCCATGCGTGTGGTGGACCAATTGCGCGCCACGGGCAAGGTGACGCGCGGCCGTGTGGGCGTGCAGATCGGTGAAGTGGGCAAGGATGTGGCCGAAGCCATTGGCCTGCCCAAGGCCGAAGGCGCGCTGGTCAGCAGCGTGGAAGCCGAAGGCCCCGCCGAGCAAGCTGGCGTGCAGCCGGGCGACGTCATCCTCAAGTTCAACAATGAACCGATCAAGCGCTGGTCTGACCTGCCGCGTATCGTGGGCGAGACCAAGCCGGGCACCAAAGCCGACATGGAAGTGTGGCGCAAGGGCAAGAGCATGACGCTGTCGGTCAAGGTCGGTGAAATCCCGACCGAGAAGACCGCCGCCGCTGGCAAGAAGCCCGCACCGGTGCCGGAAGTGACCAACGCTCTGGGTCTGGGCGTGGTGGATGTGCCGGCCGATGTGCAGAAGAAATTGCGCATCAAGGGCGGGGTTCAGGTCAAGGTGGCTGAAGGCGCAGCAGGCAAGGCCGGCTTGCAGGAAGGCGACATTGTGTTGGCTCTGAACGACACTGACGTCACCGGCGCCAAACAGTTCGCCGAGCTCGTGGGCAAGCTGGATAAGACGCGCGCCGCAGGGTTGCTGGTTCGCCGAGGCGATCAGACGCAGTGGGTCGCAGTGCCCGCCTCGAAGTAACAGGGCGACAGGCCCCTGACAGGGGCTTTTTGCCAGGGGCTGGTCCCTAGGCAAAAAAAATTGCCCAAGACCAGCTAAAATGGCTGGTTGCCGCAAGAGGGGGCGCTTGGCGCCCCCTCGTTTTGCCCGGGCTTTGCCCGCCAGCGCCCCTCTCGTCAGCCGTGCGTACTCCGGCGGCGGTGTCTTCCGGCTTAGTGCCGAGTGTTCCGTCCCTTATAATTTCAAGCATGCAGCATATTCGCAACTTCTCCATCATTGCCCACATCGATCATGGCAAATCGACCTTGGCCGATCGCCTGATCCAGCGCTGCGGCGGATTGGCGGATCGCGAAATGTCGGCGCAGGTGCTCGATTCCATGGAAATCGAGCGCGAGCGCGGCATTACCATCAAGGCCCAGACGGCCGCTCTGCACTACAAGGCGCAGGACGGCAAGATCTACAACCTGAACCTGATCGACACCCCGGGGCACGTTGACTTCTCGTATGAAGTCAGCCGCTCGCTGTCGGCCTGCGAAGGCGCGCTGCTGGTGGTGGACGCGTCGCAAGGCGTGGAAGCGCAAACCGTCGCCAACTGCTACACCGCCATCGAGCTGGGTGTGGAAGTGGTGCCCGTGTTGAACAAGATGGATCTGCCGCAGGCCGATCCCGAAGGCGCCCGCCAGGAAGTCGAAGACGTCATCGGCATCGACGCCTCTGAAGCCGTGCTGGCCAGCGCCAAGACGGGCATGGGCATCGACGAAATTCTGGAAACCATTGTGGCCCGCGTGCCGGCGCCCAAGGGCGACCCCGACGCGCCGCTGCAAGCGCTGGTCATCGACTCGTGGTTCGACAACTACGTGGGCGTGGTCATGCTGGTGCGCATCATCAACGGCGTGCTCAAGCCCAAGGACAAGATCCTCTTGATGGCCTCCGGCGCCACCCACCTGTGCGAGCAGACCGGTGTGTTCACGCCGAAGTCGCAGCAGCGCCCGCATCTGTCGGCGGGCGAGGTTGGCTTCATCATCGCCGGCATCAAGCAGCTGGAAGACGCCAAGGTGGGCGATACGGTCACCCTGGCCAACAAGCCGGCCGCCGCTGCGCTGCCGGGCTTCAAGGAAGTGAAGCCGCAGGTGTTCGCCGGCCTGTACCCGGTGGAAAGCTCTGAATACGACCAACTGCGCGATTCGCTCGACAAGCTCAAGCTGAACGACGCCGCGCTGATGTTCGAGCCGGAAGTCTCGCAAGCGCTGGGCTTCGGTTTCCGCTGCGGCTTCCTGGGCCTGTTGCACATGGAAATCGTGCAAGAGCGCCTGGAGCGCGAATTCGATATGGACATCATCACCACCGCGCCGTCGGTGGTGTATGAAGTCGAGCAGCGCGATGGCTCCGTCATCACGGTGGAAAGCCCGTCGCGCATGCCGGAAGTGGGCAAGATCCAGGACATTCGCGAGCCCATCGTGAAGGTCACGCTGTTCATGCCGCAGGACTATGTCGGCCCCGTGATGACGCTGTGCAATAACAAGCGCGGCTCGCAGGTCAACATGAGCTATCACGGCCRTCAGGTTCACCTGGTGTACGAGATCCCGCTGGCGGAAATCGTGCTGGACTTCTTCGACAAGCTGAAGTCGGTGTCGCGCGGCTATGCCTCGATGGACTACGAGTTCCTTGAGTACCGCTCGGCTGATGTGGTGCGCGTGGACTTGCTGATCAACAACGACCGCGTTGATGCGCTGGCCGTGATCGTCCACCGCAGCAATGCGCGCCATCGCGCCCGTGATGTCGTGACCCGCATGCGTGGCCTGATCCCGCGCCAGATGTTCGACGTGGTGATCCAGGCAGCCATCGGCGCTGAAATCATTGCGCGTGAAAACGTGAAGGCGCTGCGCAAGAACGTGTTGGCCAAGTGTTATGGCGGCGACATCTCGCGCAAGAAGAAGCTGCTTGAAAAGCAGAAGGCCGGCAAGAAGCGCATGAAGCAGGTGGGTAGCGTTGAGATTCCGCAGGAGGCGTTCCTGGCCATCCTGCAAGTGGAAGACAAGTAGAACCAAAAGAAGGCGGTTAGCTGATGAGTTGGAACTTTGCCCTGATCCTGTTTGTTCTGCTGGTCTTGACCGGCATTATCTGGGTGCTTGATCTGGCAGTGCTACGGCGTGGCCGTGAAGCACGGGCGCAAGCGGCAATGGCGCAGTACGATGCGGCCCTGATCGGCGACGCGCACGAAGCCGAGCGGCTGCGCCGCGAAGCCGGTGACGCCGCCCGCCGCGTGCCGTGGTGGATCGAATATGCCGTCAGCTTCTTTCCCGTCATCCTGTTCGTGTTCATGCTGCGTTCGTTCGTGGTCGAGCCGTTCCGGATTCCGTCGGGCTCGATGTTGCCGACCTTGCAGTCTGGCGATCTGATCCTGGTGAACAAGTTCAGCTATGGCTTGCGCTTGCCCGTCATCGACAAGAAGGTCGTCGACATCGGCAAGCCCGCGCGCGGCGATGTGTTTGTGTTCCGCTATCCGGTTGATCCGGACGTGGATTACATCAAGCGCGTGGTCGGCCTGCCTGGCGACGAGATCGCTTATCTGGACAAAAAACTGTACGTAAACGGCGAATTGGTGCCGCATGTGCGCGACGGCGACTACTTCGAGCCGGATCGTGTGTCGTATATCGCACAATATAAAGAGAAGTTGGGCGACGTTGAGCACAAGATCCTGCTAGATGAAGGCAAGCCGCAAGATTATTCGCCGATGTGGCAATTTCCTCACCGCGAGAACTGCCAATACAGCCGCAATGGGGTACGCTGCAAAGTACCCGAAGGCAGTTATTTCGCCATGGGCGATAATCGGGATAACAGCGCAGACAGCCGATACTGGGGCTTCGTTCCGGAATCCAATATCGTCGGACGCGCCTTCTTCATCTGGATGAATTTCAGCGATCTCAGCCGCATTGGCCGGTTCAACTGATTATGTCGCTAGCCACGCTAGAAAACCGCCTGGATCACCACTTCGGTGATCCAGCCTTGCTTGAACAGGCACTGACGCATCGCAGTCATGGTGCGCGTCACAACGAGCGTTTGGAATTCCTTGGGGATTCCGTGCTGAACTTCGTTGTGGCCGCCATGCTGTTTGAACGCTATTCCAAAATCGACGAAGGCGACTTGTCGCGGCTGCGGGCCAATCTGGTCAAGCAGGCCTCGCTGGCCGACATCGCCCAACGCCTGGAGCTGTCGCAGTATCTGCGCCTGGGCGAAGGCGAATTGAAAAGCGGCGGGTTCCGCCGTCCGTCGATTCTTGCCGATACCGTCGAGGCGCTGTTCGGCGCCGTCTTCCTGGATGCGGGCTTTGATGCCGCGCGTCGCGTGATCGTGCGCCAGTACCAGCCGGTACTGGCCTCGGTCGACCCCAAAACGCTGGGCAAGGACGCCAAGACCTTGCTGCAAGAATTCTTGCAAGGCCGCAAGCTGGCGCTGCCGTTGTACACGGTGGTGGCCACGCATGGCGCGGCTCACAGCCAGCAGTTCGAAGTCGAGTGTGCCATTCCGGCGCTCGAGATCAAGGTTACGGCGCCCGGCGCCAGCCGCCGTGCCGCCGAGCAATCGGCGGCCAAGCTGGCTTTGGAGGCCGCGCTGGCCATCAGCCCGGCCACCAAGGCTGCCCGCAAGTCGGGCAAGGCGCGCAAAACCGCGCAATTGTCGCTGCCTGTGGCAGTGGCTCAAGAGACTAAATGAGCGATACCCCTTTTCGTACCGGCTTTATTGCCATCGTTGGCCGCCCCAATGTGGGCAAGTCCACGCTGACGAACGCCCTGATCGGTTCCAAGATTTCCATCGTGTCGCGCAAGGCGCAGACCACGCGCCACCGCATTCATGGCGTGCTGACGCGCGAGCACGAGCAGTTCGTTTTCGTTGACACCCCGGGTTTCCAGACGCGCCATGGCGGCGCCATGAACCGCATGATGAACCGCGTGGTGACGCAGGCTTTGGCCGACGTTGACGTGGTGGTGCATGTGGTCGAAGCCGGCAAGTGGTCGGAAGGCGACGCGAAGCTGCTGCCGCTGTTGCCCAACCCCGAGCGCACGATTCTGGTCGTCTCGAAGATTGACCAAATGAAGAATCGCGATGATCTCTTCGCCTTCGTGTCCAAGATCATGGCGCTGCATCCGTTCGGCGCCGTGGTGCCCGTCAGCGCCACGAAGAAGCAGCAGCTGGATCAGCTGCTGGAAGAAATCGCGACCCGCCTGCCGGAAGGCGAGGCGATGTTCGAAGAAGACACGCTGACCGATCGCCCCATGCGCTTCATCGCCGCCGAACTGGTGCGCGAGAAGATCTTCCGCCTGGTCGGCGACGAACTGCCGTACGGCTGTACCGTCGTCATCGAGCAATGGGAAGAAACCGACAAGGGCGCCAGCATCAACGCCTGCGTGGTGGTCGAGCGCGACAGCCACAAGCCCATCCTGCTGGGCACGGGCGGCATGCACATGAAGCGCATCGCCTCGGAGGCGCGGCAAGACATCGCCAAGCTGCTGGACAAGCCCGTGCACCTGGAGGTCTATATCAAGGTGCGCAAGGGCTGGTCCGACCGCGAGGGTGCGCTCCGCGATCTGGGCTATGAGTAGACGGGCGCCTCGCGTCCAGGACCGCCCGGGATTTATGTTGCACGCCACTGCGTGGCGTGAAACTTCCCTTATTGTTCAAACGTTCTCCCGCGATCATGGCTGTGTGGCCATGGTCGCCAAGGGCGCCAAGCGCCCGTACTCCGTGCTGCGCCCCGTCTTGTCGGCCTTTCAGCCCTTGCTGCTGTCCTGGACCGGCAATGGCGACGTCAAGACGCTGACGCGCGCCGAGATCGCCGGCATCCGTCCGCTGACGGGCACCGCGCTGATGTCCGCCTGGTACATGAACGAGCTGCTGCTGCGTTTGCTGCCACGCGAAGACGCCCACCCCTTGCTGTTCGATGCCTACGACATGGCCTTGCAGCAGTTGTCCAATGGCACGCGCGCCGCTGGGGCCTTGCGCCGCTTTGAATGGACGCTGCTGCGCGAAACCGGCTATGGCGTCGATGAGGCCGCCCCCGATTTCGAAGACACCACGATCGAGCCCGCATTGCGGCGCGATCTGCGTGAGCGATTGTCCGAGATTCTTGCCGGCCGTCCGCTGTCCACGCGGCGCGTGCTGATGGATCTGCAACGCATCTGAGCGCGTGTCGCCCCGCCTATGACCTTCACGCTAAAACAGGTCGAGACGTTTCGCACCGTCTATGAAACGGAAAGCGTGACCGCGGCGGCGCGCCGGCTGGACGTGTCGCCCGCGACGGTCAGCGCCACCTTGGCGGCACTGGAAGCCAGCATTGAATTGCGCCTGTTCGAACGCGTGCGCCAGCGCATGCAGCGCACGCCGGAAGCCACACTGCTGTACGAGGAAATCCGCCGCCTGAATGTGGGCCTGGAAAGCCTGGGGCGCAAAATCCGCGCGATCCGTGGCGCTGCCCAACCGCGATTGCGCATCGGCTGTATCCACGCCTATAGCGGGGCCATCGTCAGCGACGCCATCTCGCGTTTCCGCGACCGCTATCCCGATACGCCGCTGTACCTGCAAATTCGCGACTCCAATACCCTGCGCGACATGGTGGTGTCGGGCGAACTCGACCTGGCCATGGTGGCCGATGAGTCCGAGCTGGAAGGGCTGCGGGGGCATCGGCTGGCCAGCTTGCGCGCCGTGGCCGTCTTTCCGGCGGGGCATGCGTTATCGCGCGTGGAGCGTGTCGATTTTGCCCACCTTGCCGACGAAGATGTGATTGCGTTGAACGCCGAGGATGGCTCGCGCAAACGATTGGATGCGTTGTTGCGTCAAGCGGGACACAGCCTGCGCGTGGCGATCGAGACCCCGTATTCCAGCACCGTGTGCCAACTGGCGCTGGCCGGGCACGGTGTGGGCATCGCCAACCCGGCGACGGCGGTGGGCATGGAGGCCGCAGGGCTTTCCTATCGACCGCTTACCGCCTTGGTGCATTTTGAATGCCACATGATTCTGCATGGCAGCCGGCCCTTGTCCGAGGCGGGTAAATTCTGGGCCACCTGCCTGCGCGGCGTGCTGGCTCCGCTGGTGGATCGCTTCGGTGTCTAGCGCCGGTTCCTGCGCTGTTGCAGGAACCAGCGGCAGACAAGCGATCAGCCGCGACGTCCGTCGGAAGTCACCATCAGTACGACCGAAGACTCGGCATCCAACACGCCCGCGCGGCGCAGCTGGGACACGGCCGCCAGCGCGGCGGCGGACGACAGCTCGGCGCTGATCCCCTTGCGTGCCAGACGCTGCTGCGCCTGGGTGGCTGCTGCGTCAGACACGTCTACCGGCGTCCCCCCCGACCGTTCCAACGCGGCCAGCGATTGCAGCGTGCAGGTGCCACCTGCAATCGAATACTGCTCCGTTGCGCCTTCCCACAGGCCGCGCGCATCGCCCGTAGCCAGGGCCTGCGACAAGCGCGCATACGGCTCGACGGCGTGCAGGCGGGGCAGGCGAGCGATGCGCCCGGTGTCGAACAGGTGCTGCCACCCCAGAAAAATTCCCCAGAGCAGATCCCCGCGTGCCGTGGGAACGATGATGTCCGTGGGCGCGCCGCACTGATCGAAGATTTCCTGCGCGATGGGCTTATAGCCTTCGACGCCATAGGGATGCGTGCCGACCGGCGGATTCAGGTAGTTGGTGCCGGCAAACGCCCCGTGGTTGCGGCACAGGTCTTCCACATAGGGCCAGCGCGCCAGGCTGTCGTCAAAGGCGCTGAGCGTGGCGCCGAAGCGTTCCATGGCCTCCCGTTGCAGGGGCGGGCAGTTGCGGGTGATGGCGATATCGGCGTGCAAACCGGCAGCGGCGCAATACGCGGCGATCGAAACGCCAGCGTTCCCGCTGGACGCGGCCGCCACGCGGGTAACGCCGCTTAAGGCCGCGCGCGACACCAACTGGGCTGCCATCCGATCCTTGTGGCTGCCGGTGGGGTTGGCGCCTTCGCACTTGAGCCAAAGCTGGCCAACGCCTTCGGCTTGTGCAAGGTCCGCGGCGTTCAGGCAGGGCGTGGCGCCTTCGCCCAGCGTCACCGGCGCCAGCACCGGCAAGGGAATCGCATCGTCCGTGTCCGTGGACGTGTAGCGGCATTCCAAGGTGGCGGGGTGGCCCGCTGCCAGGCAAGTGGGGCAGCCTTCGGGATAGTCACCGGGGGGCCACAGGCTGGCGCACCGGATACAACGCAGGCCGGACAATCTAGGGTTCATCTGCATGGGTCAGTATTGTGAAGCAAGGGAGTCCAGGGGACGGGCGGGCGCAACTTGGATCAGGCAATCGCCCGGGTCGCTTCGGGCGATGGCGCGTAGGCAGACCACGGTGCCCGTCTGCGGGCTAAGCAAGCCCTGCATGGGCTTATCGGGCCGGGCAGGCTCAATCAAACGGCCAATGCGTTGGCCCGCCGTGATGATCTGCCCCAGCTCGACGCTGGGCACGAACACACCGGCATCGCTTGCCCGCAGGGTGGCGGCAGGCACGTCCAGGTCGTAAGTCTGAACGGCGGGATACGTCGGGCGCGGCGCGTTCGGCAACAGGCCCAGTTCGCTCAGGCAACCCAACAGCCCATCCCGGCACCCATCGGCAAGGCTGCTGCGGGTTTCCCGGCCGCCTCCAATTTCCGCGCTCAGGCGCAACACGCCGTGGCGGCTGGCGGCCGCAGGCATCGAGCCGGCTTCATTGCCGCGAAAGAACATGCAGTGCGGCAAGCCGAAGGCGCGCGCCAGCGCCGGCAGGCGTTCGTCGAAGGCGTCGTCGCCGTATCGCGTGATGACGGACGACGGCACATAGCGCAGTGACGCGCCGCCGCTGTGCACGTCGACCATGGCCTGGATGTGCGGCAACAGCTTCGCTTCCAGGGCGGCGGCCACGCTTTCGGTATAGCCACGCGCCGGCGCGCCCAGGAAGGCGCGGTTCAAATTGCCGCCGTCATTGGGTGATAGCCGGGTGCCAGCCAGCGAGGCTTCGGCATTGACGGCGGGCAGCAGATAGACGGTGCCGCGTTGCAGAACCGTGGGCAGGTGGTGCCACAAGTCCAGGATGGCCGCCTGGCCTTCCCATTCATCGCCATGCACGCCGGCAATCAGGGCAACGGCCGGGCCGGGGCCTGCCTCAACGCGCAGCATGGGAATGGTGACGCGGCGGTACGCCGACTCGTTGGTGGCGGCGGCAACGGAAAAATCTTCGCGGCTTACGCGGACCATGCGGCGCCTCCGGCGGGGCTGCACATCCGGTTCAATCCAGCGTAGCGGCCTTGATGATGCTTTCCCATTTGGGCAGCTCCTTGCGAATCTGGGTTTGTACATCCTGGGGCGTGCCTCCCAGGGGTTCTTGCGAACGGCTGCGCAGTTCTTTTTCGACGCTCTCTGATCGCAACGCCTGGTTCATGGCGGCATTCAATTTGGCGACGACGGCGGGCGGCGTGCCGGCCGGTGCAATCAATGCGCTCCAGGCCGATTGCTCGTAGTTGGGGTAGCCCTGTTCGGCCACCGTCGGCACATCGGGGTTGGACGCGGCGCGCGACTTGGTCGTTACCGCCAGCGCACGCAGTCGGCCGTCCTTCAGATTGCCGATCAGGGGAGGCAGGTTTTCCATCATGGAATCGACGTGGCCGCCAAGCAGGTCGGACAGTTGCGCCGCTGTTGCCTTGTAGGGAATCTGGCGCACGGCGGCGCCAGTCTGCGCAATGAATAGCTTCACGCCGACTTCGCTGGTCGTGCCCGGGTCTGCCGACGTCATGGTCAGGCGGTCGGGCTGGGCGCGGCTGGCTTCGATGAAGCTTTTCAAGTCGCGGTACGGCGACGCGGCGTTCACCACGATGACGTTCGGCGTTTCAGCCACCAGGCCGATCGGCGTGATGTCGCGGTCCAGGTCATAGAGCTGCTGCTTGAACAAAAAGCGATGCAGCACCAGCGTGCCAACGTGGGCGTAGCCGATGGTGTAGCCGTCGGCGGCGGCTCGCACGACGGCCTGCGTGCCGATGCGGCCACCCGCGCCCACGCGATTTTCCACAACGACGGGTTGACCCAGCTGCCGGCTCATTTCCTGGCCAATCAGCCGGGCGGTGATATCCGCATTACCGCCTGCGGCGGCGGGCACGATCAGCGTGATCGCGCGGGCCGGATAGTCGGCGTGCGCGGCCGTTCCGGCAAGGCAAAGCAACACAGCGGCAAGACAGGCAGTGCGTTTCATGACGATTCCCGAGGCGTTGAGAGCTGCGCCATTGTGCGGTCGTCATCCGTGTATGCCGTTTGTTTTTATAAGATGGATGTTTGGAAAAATCTAACGGTTGTATTTCTGCTTTGCGTCGGCCTTGGCCCCCAAGCCGTAGCCCACTGCCGCGGCGGCCAGGGCAACGGCTGCGCCCAGCAGCGCAATCAGCGCGGCGCCGTAGCCAAGCGTGTCCACGCCAGCCTTGACCCATCCACTGGCGGCATCCCCGCCCCGGTACACCACGGTGTCGATGACGCTCTTGGTTTTGTATTTATCTTCGGCAGGCACCGCGGTGAACAGCATTTCGCGCCCCGGCCGGATCAGGGCGTATTCACCCGCGCGGCGCAGGATCATCGCGGCAGCCAGAACGCCAAAGACAGGAAAGGCGGCAAGCGCCAGAAATGACACCCCTACGGCGAGCGGCACCGCCGTCAACAGGAAGCGCAGCCCCAGGCGCGCGGCAATCCGGCCAGACAGAAAGAGTTGCGATAGCAGTGCCAGCGTCTGCACGGTGAAGTCCAGCGCGCTGAACACGCGCAGGCGTTCGGCCGTGGTGGGGAACGTGTCCGCAACAAGCCGCGCCTGCTCCATGTACAGAAAGGTATTCAGCGTGGCCAGCAAAATCACCAACAGCGAAATGCCCAACAGGAAGCGCGACCGGAAAATGCGGGAAATGCCAGCCAGGATGGCGCCCTGGATGGGTTGCTGCATATCCTCTGGGCCAATCTCCATGCGCGTTTCGGTGCGCCAGCGCAGCAGCCACTGCTTCAGGGGCAACGTGGCCGTCAGCAACAGGGCCGATAACAAGAGCAGACCGGCCGGTCCCAGCGCGCCCGCCAACAACGCGCCAAGTAACGGCCCGCACAGCCCGCCCGCGCTGGCGCCCGCAGCGATCAGCGCGAACAGGCGCTTGGCTGATTCCATGCGGAACACGTCGGCCATCAGGCTCCACGCGATAGAGACCACGAACAGGTTGAACACCGACAGCCACACATAGAACGCACGCGCAGCCCACACGCTGTCGGGCCGAAGATAGAGCAAGGCCGCAAACCCCGCCATGGTCAGGGCGAACAGGCTGTAGACCCAGGTCAACAACGTGGCGCGCGGCACCCGGGCGGACAGCCAGCCGAACAACGGCACCACTGCCAGCGTCGCCACGAAGGTTGCCGTGAACAGCCATTGCAATTGATTCACGCCGGCTTGGATGCCCATCGTCTCGCGGATGGGGCGCAGCATGAAATAGCCGCAGAACAGAAAGAAGAAGAACGCGAAGCCGCACGCGGCGGGCGCGATTTCGTCTTCATGGATGCCCAGCGCCCGCGCCGCGCGTTGGCGCAGGGAGTAGAGGGCGTCAGCCATCGCTTAAGCCAGCAGGGCGGCGATGCGTTCGCGCATGGCGGCGTCGGGCTGCCGGCCAAACCCGGCGAGCACGTTGTCGGCCATGTTGGCTGGCTTGGACGTGGCGGGAATGACGGCGGTGACGGCGGGGTGTCCGATGATGAATTTCAGGAACAGCTGCGCCCACGAGGTGCAGCCGATTTCCGCGGCCAGGGCAGGCAGGGCGCGGCCCTTTACCTGGCGAAATAGCGCGCCGTCTTGGAACGGACGGTTGATCAGCACCGCCACGCCGTTAGCCTGGCAGGCAGGCAGCAGGCGCTTTTCGGCGCTGCGCGCACCCACGGACAGATTGATCTGAAGGAAGTCGGGCTTCTCGCTTTCAACCAGTTGGGTCAGTTCGTCATGCGCGTAGTCGGTGTAGTGCGTGATGCCGACGTAGCGGGTGACGCCTTGCTGCTTGAGCTCTCGCAGCAGCGCCAGCTGGTTGCGGGTGTCGATCAGATTGTGGACCTGGATGAGGTCAAGCTTATCGCTGCGCAGCCGCTTCTGGGACTGGCGCACCTGTTCCATGGCGGATTCGCGGCCGGTCGTGCCGATCTTCGTCGCTAGAAACACCTGTTGGCGCAGGCCGCCGTGACGCGCCAGCAAGGCGCCCACGACGGCTTCGGCCTGGCCGTAGCTGGGGGCGGTGTCGATCAGGAAGCCGCCTTCCTTCAGGAAGGTGTCTAGCACCTGGGCCAGCGGCGCCATCGCTGCGGCGTCGTCGGGCGGTGCGTTGAAGGTGTCGGCCGTGCCTAGACCGATGACGGGAATTTGCTCGCCGGACGCGGGTATCGCCCGGCTGAGCATGGCCTGTTTGACGCTAAGCGCACGCGCGGCGCCGGCGGGTCCCAGCAGCGCGGCGCAGGTAGCGGTCTTAAGGAATCGGCGGCGGTCGGGCATGGAAAGCGCTCCTGGTGAAAAGCCGAAATAAAAAAAGGCCTACATGCGAATGTAGGCCTTTTGCTGAGTCTTGCGACCGGCGATTACTCGCGGTTGCCGCCGAAGATGCCCAGCAGCATCAGCAGGTTCGAGAAGACGTTGTAGACGTCCAGGTAGATGGCCAGCGTGGCGGACACGTAGTTGGTTTCGCCACCGTTCACGACACGCTGCAGGTCAACCAGCATGAAGGCCGAGAAGATGACGATGGCCATCACCGAGATGGTCAGCATCAGGGCCGGCAGTTGCAGGAAGATGTTGGCCAGGGCTGCGACCAGAATCACGACGGCGCCAATGAACAGGAATTTCTGCATTCCCGACAAGTCGCGCTTGATGGTGGTGGCCAGCGTGGCCATCGTGCCAAACACGATTGCCGTGCCGCCGAAGGCCGTCATGACCAGCTGCGAGCCGTTGCTGAAGCCCATCACGAAGCCGAGCAAGCGCGACAGCATGATGCCCATGAAGAACGTGAAGGCCAGCAGCAGGACAACGCCCATCGAGTTGTTCTTGTTTTTCTCGATGGCGAACATCATGCCGAATGCGCCGACCAGAAACACGATGGCGGACAAACCGGGGCTTGCGCCCATGACACGGTTGATGCCGGTGTAGAGGCCGACCGCGGCGCCCAGCACCGTGGGGATCAGCGAAAGCGCCAAGAGCCAGTAGGTGTTGCGCAGGACCTGGTTGCGAGCGACCTCGCCCGGCGCGCCGGCAACCGAGCCGGAACGATTAAAAGGGGACGGACGATATTCGTTCATGGAGAACTCCTGTGTACGGCAAAAATGGTGATTGCCTAGAAGGCTTAGATGGGAAGGATACCTTACAGTTCCCTGAAGAATCCAGTTTTTGGAAGATTTAGACCGGCTGTCGGACGCGCTTTTCGCGCCGGGCGTTAGCCGGGTTTTACCTCGCTAAGCACACGGGCAACGATACCCGGTAATTCAGCATCCATGCGCGTTTGCATGTGGTCGATGGCGTCGGCCAGGGCGCGGCGCATCAGCTGTTCCACCTCGGCTTGCAGGCGGGCGGACAGCACCGAGGCGTCGGGTAGAGCGGCGGGGGCGGGCGTTTGCAGCGCGGCGGCGTAGACGGCCGGCGCCTCGTCCACATCCCAATCATGGCCTTGCCCATCGGCGACATCGGTCAGCAGCGGAAATGCGTCGTCGGCGTCCGTGTCATCGGCCAGATCCGTCAGCAGGGGGGCGTCGGGCTCCGCCGGACCCAGAGGCGCGTGCAGCGTCGGCTCGGCCCGTTGGGTCAAGGTAGGGATGCCGGGATCAGTGGGGCGAGCGGGCATGGGAACTCCCGAAGTTTTCAAATGGCGTGGCGGGCGGGGCGATGGCCCGCCGTGCCGGATGGGGCAATCAGGCGCCAGGGGGCTGGCGGCTGAGATCGTGGCTTTGCGGCGTGTGGCCGGCGTTCTGGTAGACGCGCCAGCGCTGACGGGCGGCCTGCTTGTCGTCCGGGTCATCCGACACGATTTCAAGCAGGCGCTCGAAGGCGTCAAAGCCGGGCGGGCAGTCGTTGTCCAGATTCAGCAGCCAGAGCGGGGACGTGTCGCCACGGTCTGCGGGCCGGGCGGCCAGCGCCGCTTGTTGCGGATCGCCTGCCGTCAGCACCACGGGCGTTTCGGACGCCAGCGGGTCATTGGCCAGCACGTGCGGCACGAAAGCCGTGTCGTCGAACGCCCACAGCATGCGGTCAAACGCGGCCAAGCGTGAGCCGTCTTTACAGTACACCACCAGCCGCTGCCCAGCCAGGAAGCGCTTGCGCACCACCTGGCAGGCGGTACGCAAGCGGTCGGGCGCGCCGAAGGCGAAGTCGATCCGCGTCATGCCCGGTTCCGTTGCAAGGGCTTCAAACCTGGTCCAGCAGGTATTGCATCAGCAGGGGCACGGGGCGGCCGGTGGCGCCCTTGTCCTTGCCGCCGCGCCACGCGGTGCCGGCGATGTCCAGGTGGGCCCACGGATAGGCCTTGGTGAAACGCGACAGGAAGCACGCTGCGGTCACGGCACCGGCCGGGGGGCCGCCGATGTTGGCCAGGTCGGCGAAGTTGGACTTCAGCTGTTCTTGATAAGCGTCGTCCATCGGCATGCGCCAGGCGGTGTCCAGCGACTGGCGGCCGGCAGAGGCCAGGGCCTCGGCCAGAGCGTCGTCCTTGGAGAACAGGCCGGTGTTGACGTTACCCAGCGCCACGACGCAAGCGCCGGTCAGCGTGGCGATGTCGATGACGGCGGCCGGCTTGAAGCGTTCGGCGTAGGTCAGGGCGTCGCACAGGACCAGGCGGCCTTCGGCGTCGGTGTTCAGGATTTCGATGGTCAGGCCGGCCATGCTGGTGACGACATCACCCGGCTTGTTGGCCGTGCCGCTCGGCAGGTTTTCGCAAGCGGGGATGATGCCGACGACGTCCAGCGGGAGCTCAAGCTCGGCCAGTGCGCGGAACGAACCCAGCACGCTGGCGGCGCCGCACATGTCGTACTTCATTTCGTCCATGGTGGCGGCGGGTTTGAGCGAGATGCCGCCGGCGTCGAACGTGATGCCCTTGCCCACCAGCACGATCGGGCCTTGCGCCGACTTGGCGGCCTTCTTGGCAGCCGCCTTGGCGCCCGCGTGGCGCAACACGATGAAGCGCAGCGGTTCAGCGGAACCGCGTGCGACGGACAGGAACGAGCCCATGCCCAGCGCTTCGACCTGTTTCTTGTCCAGCACTTCCACCTTCACCGACTTGAACTCGCGGGCCAGGCGCTTGGCCGTGTCGCCCAGGTAGGTCGGGGTGCAGATGTTGCCGGGCAGGTTGCCCAGGGTGCGGGTCAGCTCCATGCCGTTGGCGATGGCGTTGCCTTCACGCAAGCCCTTCTGGGCTTGGGCTGACTCGGCGCGCTCGACGATCTGAACGATCTTCTTCAGCTTGGGGCGGGCGTCGCGGTCGGGTTTGCCGAAGCTGGCGTCGTAGTGATAGGTGGCGTTGCCGGCTGCGATGGCGGCGCTGCGGGCGCGAGCAATGACGGGCACGTCCGCGATCGCATTGGCGACCAGCGTGGACACGCCTTCGGTCAGTTGGGCGGCAACGCAGACCGAGGCGAATGCCTGCTCGGCCGACGCGTGCGCGCGGGCGGAGTATTCATCTTGCTTGCCCAGGCCCACCAGCACCACGCGTTGCGCGGTAACGCCGGGCAATGCGCGCAACGTCAGGGTGGAGCCGGCGCGTCCGCGGAACTCGGCCTTGACCACGGCGCGCACGGCGCCGTTGGATGCACGGTCGATGATGTCGGCGGCGGGGCTCAACACGCCATCCGCGAACACCCCGACAGCCAGGGCGGCGGTTTTAACTTGGTGCAGGGAAGCAGTGGTCTGTGTGCTAAATTCCATGAGGGTTTCCCGTGTGCGTCTGTGTATGATGCGGTCGATTATCCCGCATATTCTCCCATGTCTCTATTTAAACGCTCTGTCGTCAGCGAGATCACCAGTCACGCTGGCGTTGTCTTTTCCACGTTGCTCATCGTGTGGCTCAGCGTGCTCCTTGTGCGCCTGCTCGGTGAAGCCGCGGGCGGCAACATCGGAGCCGACGTCGTTCTCGTGCTGGCCGCGTTGTCGACCATCACCGCGTTGCCGACCATCCTGGCCGTCTCGATCTTCATCGCGGTGCTCACGACCGTCACGCGCAACTACCGTGAATCCGAAATGGTGGTGTGGTTCGCCAGCGGCCTGTCGCTGGCGGATTGGCTCAAGCCCGTGCTGCGCGTGGCCGTTCCCGTTGCCTTGGCGGTGGCGGGCCTGACGCTTGTGGCCGCGCCTTGGGCGTACCGCCAGATCGGCGAATACCACGAGCGCTTTGAACAACGTTCCGACTTGTCCAAGGTCACGGCTGGGCAGTTCGCGGAATCGTCCGGCGGCAACCGCGTGTTCTTCTCCGAAGACCCCATTACGCCCTCTGACGAACTGGGTAACGTGTTCGCGCGCGAGACCGGCCCTGAATGGTTGAGCGTGTTGACCGCAAGCAGCGCCCACAGCGAAACCTTGCCCAATGGCGACCGTTTCCTGGTGCTGGGCGAGGGCCACCGCTATGACCTGAAGCCCGGCACGCCTGAGATCCGGCTGGTGCACTTCGATAAATACGGGCTGCGCTTGGAAAGCAAGGCGGGGGGCGACCCGATCGGCGAAGCGCGGGCTGCGGCCGAGCGTTCGTCCAAAGCGCGCACCACGATGCAGCTGGTGGCGGACAACACCGACAGCAGCTGGTCGCAAGTGATGTGGCGGATCTCGTTGCCGCTGGCGGCGCTGAATCTGGCGTTGCTGGCCATTCCGCTGGGAGCGGTGAACCCGCGCCTGGGCCGGTCGGGCGATTTGCTGATCGCGGGTCTGGTCGGTTTGCTCTATATGAACCTGATCAACCTGTCGCGCGCCTGGATTTCCAACGGCAAGCTCAGTTTTGGCGTGGGCGTGTGGGCCATCCATGGCGCGGTGGCGCTGCTGACCGTGTTCCTGCTCATGCGACGCTTGCGAGTGAAGGCGCCCAAGAACGGCGCCAACAGCGCGGCCCCCACGTAACGATCAGGCGAGCGGCTGATGCGGGGGGCTGCGGCCCTCGCGCCTATCTTGCCGTTCTGCTGTTCCTGCCGCCCCTGCCTTTCCTGCCGTTCTTGCCTCAAGGCAGGTATTTCATCGTGCCGCGCTTGCCGGCCAGCAGGTCGGCATTCTTCAGCACCGACTTGCGGATGAACTCCCACAAGACTGTCACGCGCTTGAGCTTGCGCAGGTCTTCGTGGCAGTACATCCAAAACGATCGCGTGATCTCTACTTCATTTTCCAGCACCGGTTTCAGCCGCGGGTCTTGCGCGGCGATGAAACACGGCAGGATGGCCAGCGACTGCCCTTGCAGCGCGGCGTGATACTGCGCCACCACGCTGGTGCTACGCAGCACCACCTTGCTGGCCGGCAGCAAATCTTCCAGATAGCGCAGGCGCTCGCTGAACAGCAGTTCGTCGACATAGCCGATGAACGTGTGCTCGGCCAGATCCGCACGGGTTGCGATCGGTTTGTGGCGCGCCAGGTAACCGGGCGTGCCGTACAGGCGCAGGGTGTAATCGCATAGCTTGCTGCACACATAGGGGCCACGCTGGGGACGTTCGATGGTGATGGCCAGGTCTGCTTCGCGCTTTGACAGGCTGACAAAGCGCGGCACCGGCAGGATGTCCAGCGTGATGTGCGGATAGCGGCGCTGGAAGTCGGCCGCAAGCGGTGTCAGCACATAGCTGCCGAAGCCTTCGGTGGCGCCAATGCGTAAATGGCCCGACAAGGCCTGGCCGATTCCCGACAAGTTTTCGCGCGCGGTATGCACCGTGCTTTCCATCTGTTCGGCGTGGACGAACAAGCGCTGGCCGTCGTCCGTCAGCACAAAACCCGCGCTGCGTGATTTTTCGAACAGCAGGGTGTCGAGCTCGGTTTCCAGGGCCCGGATGCGGCGCGACACGGTCGTGTGCTCCACCCCCAATTTGCGTGCGGCGGCGCTCACCCGCTGGGTGCGGGCCACTTCCAGAAAGTACCGCAGGCTGTCCCAATCCAACACGATTTCATCCTTATGGCGCGCGGCGCCGAACCCAATACTGCTTGTGCATGAATGCACAAGGAATGTGCATTTCTAGTGTTGCTTGTTGATTTTCACACATCTACACTGGGCCGGCAGGCCTCGGGGCATTGCCCTGAGAGTCGCAGGCCGCAAAGACGGCGCATAACGCTACACATCAGCGCATAACACTCAGGAGACAAATCCATGAAATTGCACGCACGCGGGCTGGCCGCAGGCTTGTGTCTGGGCGCATTGTTGGTGAGCCAGGCGCAGGCGGCCGACAAGCCGCCAGTGAAGATCGGCATTCTGACGGACATGTCCGGCACCTACGCCGGGATGGGCGGGGCGGGTTCGGTCGCGGCGGCGCAATTGGCCATTGACGATTGCCTGGCCGCCGAGTGCAAGGGAATGAAGATCGAACTGGTCTCCGCCGACAATCAGAACAAGGCGGACGTGGGCGCGGCCAAAGCGCGCGAATGGTTTGACCGCGACGGCGTGACGGCGATTGCCGACCTGACGAACTCTGCCGTGGCGCTTGCCGTGCAAGGCATCGCGCGCGAAAAGAACAAGGTCGTGATGTTCTCCGGCCCGGCCACGACGGCGCTAACCAACAAGGAATGCTCACCCGTTGGCTTCCATTGGATGTTCGACACCTATTCGCAATCCGCGGGCGGCGCCAAGGCCACCGTGCGTGCTGGCGGCAAGTCCTGGTACTTCATTACGGTCGATTACGCCTTTGGCCATTCGCTGGAAGCGGACACGGTCAAGGCCGTGAAGGCGCTGGGCGGCACCGTCGCCGGCAGCGTGCGCCATCCCTTGAACGCGCCTGACTTCGCGTCCTATCTGTTGCAGGCGCAAAGCTCCAAGGCACAGGTCGTGGCGCTGGCCAACGGCGGGCAGGACACGGTCAACGCCGTCAAGCAGGCGCGCGAATTTGGCATCGTGGCGGGCGGGCAGCGGCTGGTGTCGCTGCTGATCTTCCTGTCGGACCTGCGCGCCCTTGGGCTGGAAAGCGCACAAGGCTTGTCATATGTGGACGGCTTTTATTGGGATTACGACGACGCCTCGCGCGCCTGGTCCGCGCGCTTCGAAAAAGCCTTCCGTGGCCTGAAGCCCACGATGACGCAGGCCGGCGTGTATTCCAGCGTGTTGCATTACCTGCGCGCGACAGCCGCCGCCAGCAGCACCGACGGCAAGGTCGTGGCCGACAAGATGCGTGAACTGCCCATCAAGGACCCGATCATGCGCAACGCATCGATCCGCCCCGATGGCCGCGTCATCCACGACATGTACCTGTACGAAGTGAAGAAGCCCGCGGACTCCAAGGGCGGCTGGGACTATTCGAAGCTGGTGGCCACCATTCCGGCGGCCGAAGCCTTCCAGCCCCTGGCCGATTCGAGCTGCCCGCTGGTGAAGAAATAAGCCTGGCGCGCTGGCCGGGCCATTGTCCGGCCGGCGTGTTTGACGATTCATGAACGCGGATTCATCCGCATCGACTACGCAGTGTGAGGAGCATCAAATGAGTGAAGTCCCCCGCGTTCCGCTATTGATCGGCGGCAAGCTTGTGCAGTCCCAAACCACCGAATGGCGAGACGTGATCAACCCCGCCACCCAGGAGGTCGTTGCCAAGGTGCCCTTCGCGACCCGCGAAGAACTGGACCTGGCCGTCTCCAACGCCAAGGAAGCATTCAAGACCTGGCGCAACAGCGGGCAGGGCACGCGCATGCGCGTCATGCTGAAGTTCCAGGAGCTGCTGCGCGCCAACACCGGCAAGCTGGCCGAGATGATCACGCGCGAACACGGCAAGACGCTGCCGGACGCCGAGGGCGAGATCGGCCGTGGCCTGGAAGTGGTGGAGCACGCGTGCTCGATCGCCAACCTGCAATTGGGCGAGTACGCCGAGAACGCCGCGTCCGGCATCGACGTCTACACCCTGATCCAGCCGCTGGGCGTGTGCGCGGGCATCACCGCGTTCAACTTCCCGGTGATGCTGCCGTGCTTCATGTTCCCCATCGCCGTGGCCTGCGGCAACAGCTTCGTGCTGAAACCCTCTGAACAGGACCCGACCGCGTCCCTGTTCCTGGCCCAGCTGGCGCTGGAAGCCGGCCTGCCCCCGGGCGTGCTGAACGTGGTGCATGGCGGCCCGGATACGGCCAACGGCCTGTGCGAACACCCGGACATCAAGGCCGTATCGTTCATCGGTTCGACCCGTGTCGGCACGGAAATCTACAACCGCGCATCGGCGGCCGGCAAGCGTTGCCAGTCGATGATGGGCGCCAAGAACCACTGCGTGATTCTGCCGGACGCCGATCCCGAAGTGGCGCTGAACCAGCTGGTGGGCGCGGCATTTGGCGCAGCCGGCCAGCGCTGCATGGCGTCCTCGGTTGCCGTGTTGGTGGGCGATGCCCGCAACTGGCTGCCCGACTTCGTTGAGCGTTCGAAGAAGCTGAAGGTCAACTCGGGCACCGATCGTGAAGCCGATCTGGGCCCGCTGGTGTCGCCCAATGCCAAGAAGCGCGTCGAAAGCCTGATTCAAAAGGGCGTGGACGAAGGCGCCAAACTGCTGCTGGATGGCCGCAACCTGAAGGTGTCGGGCTTTGAGCAGGGCAACTTCGTGGGCCCGACGATTTTCGACGGCGTGAACGAAGACATGACCATCTATACCGAAGAAATCTTCGGACCGGTCCTGTGCTGCGTCGGCGTCGAAACGCTGGAAGACGCGGTGGCGTTCATCAACCGCAACCCCAACGGCAACGGCGTGGCGCTGTTCACCCAGGACGGCGGCGCGGCGCGCTACTTCCAGAACAACATCGACGTGGGCCAGGTAGGCATCAACGTGCCGATTCCCGTGCCGGTGGCGTGGTTCAGCTTCACGGGTTCGCGCGGTTCCAAGCTGGGCGACCTGGGCCCCAACGGCAAGCAGGCGGTTCAGTTCTGGACGCAGACCAAGACCGTGACGGCGCGCTGGTCCGCACACGCCAAGACCGTGAACACCACGATCTCGATGCGCTGAAAGGGGGACGCCTTGCTCCTAAGCTTATATTAATAAGTTATATAACGAGGCGTCCTTATTACTTATAATTGGCCCATCTATCAGGGGCCAATTTTATGAACCTCCAGCAATTTCGCTTTGTGCGCGAAACCATCCGGCGCGACTTCAACCTGACCGAAGCCGCCCGGATGCTCTATACCTCGCAGCCCGGAGTGTCCAAGGCCATCATCGAGTTCGAAGATGAGCTCGGCATCAAGATTTTCGAACGCCATGGCAAGCGCATCAAAGGCCTGACCAAGCCGGGTCTGGCGGTGTCGCAGGTGATCGACCGCATCATGCGTGAAGTCGACAATCTGAAGAAGGTCAGCGACGAATTCGCCCGCCGCGATGAAGGCGGTTTGGTGATTGCGTGCACGCACACGCAGGCGCGCTATCTGCTGCCCCGCGTGATTCCTGCCTTCCGCAAGCAATTCCCCAAGGTGCACTTGTCGTTGGCTGAAGGCAGCCCCGCGCAGTTGGCGGAAATGGTGCTGCACGAGCAGGCCGACCTGGCGCTGGCAACCGAGTCCTTGGCCTTGACGCCCGGCTTGGCCACCTTGCCCGTCTACGCCTGGGAGCACACCGTGGTGGTGCGCCCGGATCATCCTTTGGCCGAGCTGACCTCCAGCGCCGCCAAGCGCCTGTCGCTGGCGCAACTTGCCGAATTCCCCATCGTGACCTATGACCGCGCCTTCACGGGCCGCAGCACAATCGACGAAGTGTTCGCCAACCAGGGCATCCACCCGGACATCGTGCTGGAAGCCATTGATGCCGACGTCATCAAGACCTATGTCGACGTGGGCCTGGGCATTGGCATCATCGCCGGCGTGGCCTATGACCCGCGCCGCGACTCCAATCTGGTTGGCCTGCCCGTGGGTCACCTGTTCGGCACGCACACCACCCGCGTGGGCGTGAAGTCGGGCGTGTTCCTGCGCGACTACGTCTACACCTTCCTGGAAATGCTGGCGCCGTCGTTGACTCGCGCCGTCGTGACCGAGGCGGTGCAGGGCGCGCCGAAGTAAGCGAATTGGACGGCTGGCTTGCCCGGCAAAAAGAAGCGCGGCGTCTTGAGATGCCGCGCTTTTTTTTGCCCCTGAAACGGGGGCGACCGGCTGGAGAGCCGCGAGTTCCCTGGCTGATAGCAAATCTCACTATCCCTTTTGATAAGCTCATAAATATAATTAAATAAGAACCGATCTCATTTAAGTTGACTAAAAAATAGGAATCATTATCATTACATCCAGGCTCAACGACCAGTGAGGTTCATCATGACGGCAGGACTCAGTGCAGTAGTAGTTGGCGCAGATCGACTGGGCAATATTCCGGATCTGCTGAAAGGACACAATATTTCGATCACGCACCACATCAGTGGCCGCGATCCTTCGCACCAGAAGAAGACGCTTCAACTGCCTTCCGGCACGCAACTGGTCATCTTGCTGACCGACTTCCTTGGACACAACGTCATGAAGACCTTCCGCAACGCCGCGCAGCGTGGCGGCATCCGGGTCGTGGCTTGTCGCCGTTCGGTATGCAGCATGCAGCAAGCGTTGCAGCAGTGCGGCCTGTGCCCGCGCGCTGGTACCGTCCACTGAATGCCTGTTTTGCCGCTGGAACACAAAAACACTGGGGAGGCCGAAACGGCCTGCGGCTGAAAGGGCGATAGGCCCTGGACCGCGAAGAGCAAAAGCAAAACGCCGTCAGACTGATGTCTGACGGCGTTTTGTTTTTGGGGGATGGCGCCTGGCGCATCGCTTGTGCGACGATGCCAGGAACCGAATCAGTTTGCGGCGCGGGCGGAAGCCATCAGGCTGTTGTCCAGGCGGCGGGCGCCGTTGTAGCGCTTGGTCCAGTAGGCCATGGTCATGCTTTCGACACGCACGACGCCACCGGCGCTGGGCGAGTGCACGAAGCGGTCGTCGCCCAGGTAGATGCCCACGTGCGAGTAGCGGCGGCCCATCGTGTTGAAGAAGACGAGGTCGCCGGCCTTGAGTTCGTTCTTGGCGACCGACACGCCTTGCTGGGCGATTTCGGCAGCGTTGCGCGGCAGCTTCAGGCCCAGCGAACGTTCGGCCGAGTAGGCGACGAGGCCGCTGCAATCGAAACCGGTGTCGGGGGTACTGCCGCCGAAGCGGTAGCGGATGCCCAGGTAGTTCAGGGCTTCGCTGACCATGGCGTTGTCGCTGTTGACGCCCGATTGGGCTTGGCGTTGACGTTCGCGCTTGAATTTTTGCACCACCAGCATGCCGATGGGGTCATCGGCGGTGGCTACCCATTCCATTTCGTACGGATCAATCTCGGACGTATGGGCGGTTGACTTCTGGTTAGTGCCAGCACAACCTGCCAGGCCGGCCACACATGCCATCAACGCGAGCGTACGCAGCCCGCGCTTTGCCTGGCCAGTGGATGAATTGAGTCGCGCGATTATGGAGTGTCGATGCATTCGCCTGGGATGACTTGCCGGATGACAGCAAAAACCACGGGATTAGCCGTGGATCGGGCCGAAATGTCAGCAAAATCAACAATTATCTACAACTTCGCGGGGATTCTACCAAACTTTCACTACCGTTCTTGGACAGATCGGCAATGATTCCATGCAGCGTGGACATTTGGCGGAACTTTTTGACTTGTGGCAAGCCTCGTGCAAGGTTCGCCTACCAGAATGACCAAAAGATTCGAGAAGAAATCAATCAGCCTTAAGGCGTATGAACAATACCAGGAGACACAAATGCAAAAAACCCGGGATTTCCATTACAGATCATTGCATGACCGCGATGCGTTCTGGCGCGAGGAGGCCGGGCGCGTGCATTGGGAGACGCCGTTTCAGTCTGTCCTGGATTTCTCCAAACCGCCATTCGCCAAGTGGTTTGTAGGCGGCAAGACCAATCTTTGCTACAACGCCGTTGACCGCTGGCTGCCCACGCAGGCTGACAAGCCCGCCTTGATCTGGGTGTCCACCGAGGTGGATCGCGAACAGATCTACACGCGCCAGGACATCTACGAAGAGGTCAACGCCGCAGCCGCCATGCTCAAGGAGCTGGGCGTGGGGCGGGGCGACCGGGTGCTGCTGTACATGCCGATGGTGCCGGAAGCGGTGTTCACGATGCTGGCCTGCGCCCGCATTGGCGCGGTGCACTCGGTGGTGTTCGGCGGCTTTGCGTCAGTCAACCTGGCCCAGCGCATCGACGACGCGGCGCCCAAGGTGGTGGTGTGCACGGATGGCGGGTCGCGCGGGGGCAAGGTCGTGCCGTACAAGCCCTTGCTTGACCGGGCGCTGGGGCTGGCAAAGTCGCCGCCTGCCGCCGTCGTCGTGTTTGACCGCGGCCTGGCGCCGTTTGAACCCGTGGCGGGCCGTGACCTGGACTACGCGACGCTGCGTGCGCGCCATCGCGGTGCGCGGGTGCCGGTGCAATGGCTGGAATCGTCCGAGCCCAGCTACATCCTCTATACGTCTGGCACCACCGGCAAGCCCAAGGGCGTGCAGCGCGACACGGGCGGTTATGCCGTGGCGCTGGCGTCGTCCATGGAATACCTGTTCAACGGCCGTGCGGGCGACACTTTTTTCTGCACCAGCGATATCGGCTGGGTGGTTGGCCACTCTTATATTGTGTATGGCCCCTTGATCGCCGGGCAGGCGACCGTGCTGTACGAAGGCACGCCCGTGCGCCCCGACGGCGCCATTCTGTGGAAGCTGGTGGAACAGTTTGGCGTGAACACGCTGTTTTCGGCGCCAACGGCCGTGCGGGTGCTTAAACGTCAGGACCCGGCGCTGCTCAAGCGCCACGACGTCTCCAGCCTGCGCGCTGTGTACCTGGCGGGCGAGCCGCTGGATGAGCCGACCGCGCACTGGATTGCCGACGGCTTGGGCAAGCCCATCATCGACAACTACTGGCAGACCGAATCCGGCTGGCCCATTCTGTCGGCCCAGCCCGGCGTGGAGAACGTGCCCACCCGCTTTGGCAGCCCCTCGTTTCCCGTCTATGGATTCGACGCGCGCATTGTCAGCGAGTCCACCGGCGAAGACCTGGGGCCGGACGAAAAGGGCGTCGTGGCCATCGTGCCGCCCCTGCCGCCAGGCGCCATGTCCACCATCTGGGGCGATGACGAACGGTTTGTGCAGACCTATTTCACGTCCATCCCCGGGCGCCAGGTGTATTCGACCTTTGATTGGGGGCGGGTGGATGCCGACGGCTACTGGTTCATCCTGGGCCGCACCGATGATGTGATCAACGTGGCGGGCCACCGGCTGGGCACCCGCGAGATCGAAGAATCGGTCAACAGCCATAGCGGAATTGCGGAATGCGCGGTGGTGGGCGTGGCCGATGCGTTGAAGGGCCAGGTGACCATGGCCTTCGCGGTGTTGAAGAATCCCGCCGGGGCCGAGACCGCCGAAGGGGCAAAGCAGCTGGAAGGCGATATCATGCGGCTGGTGGAAGATCAGCTGGGAGCGGTGGCTAGACCCGCCCGGATCCGATTTGTGGGCGCGTTGCCCAAGACCCGATCCGGCAAAGTCTTGCGCCGTGCGATCGTCGCCGTGTGCGAAGGCCGCGATCCCGGAGACCTGACGACCATTGAAGACCCAACCGCCCTGGAACAGATCAAGGAGTCGCTGCAATGAATACCAAACCCGTGCTGAGCGCCGAAGACGTCAAGAAGATCCTCGCCGCGGCCGAAGCACACGCCGTGCAAAACAAGTGGGCCGTGACCATTTCGGTGGTCGATGACGGTGGCCACCTGCTCGGCATGCTGCGTCTGGACGACGCCGCCCCGATCTCGGCGCACATTGCACCCGCCAAGGCGAAGACCGCCGCGCTGGGCCGCCGTGAATCGCGCATCTACGAAGAAATGATCAACAACGGCCGCGTGTCGTTCCTGTCGGCGCCGCTGATCGAAGGCATGCTGGAAGGCGGCGTGCCGGTTACCGTCAACGGCCATGTCGTGGGCGCAGTCGGCGTGTCGGGCGTGAAGTCGACCGAAGACGYGCWGATCGCGCAAGCTGGCATCGCCGCGCTGGGCCTGTGAGTCAGACGAACCTGCCGGAGCCGTCGCCTGACGGTTTCGCGCCGAACGCCGGGGACACGGGCGCAAGCCCGTTGAACCCTGGCGTGAAAAAACGCGAAGTCTGGGCCTGGGCCATGTACGACTTCGCGAATTCCGGCTACACCACCGTGATCCTCACGGCGGTGTTCAGCACCTATTTCGTTGGCGTGGTCGGTGGGCGTGCCCCATGGGCCACGCTGGCCTGGACCGCGGCGTTGTCGCTGTCCTATCTGCTCATCATGCTGACGATGCCCACGCTGGGTGCGCGCGCGGACGCAAACGGCAGCAAGCGCCGCCTGCTTTACACCAGCACCATCGGCTGCGTGGCGGCCACGCTGGTGTTGACGCAAGCGGGGCCAGGCGATGTCTGGCTGGCATTGGCCGCCATCGTCGTCTCCAACTATTGCTACTGCGTGGGGGAATCCGTGGTGGCCGCCTTCCTGCCTGAACTGGCCCGGCCGCAAGCGCTGGGGCGGGTGTCGGGCTGGGGCTGGAGCTTCGGTTATTTCGGCGGCATGCTCACGCTGGGGCTGTCGCTGGTTGTGGTGACGCAGGCCGAAGCGCGTGGCATGACGGCGGAACATTTCGTGCCGTGGGTCATCGTCGTCACGGCCACCGTCTTTGCGCTGGCCGCGCTGCCGTCTTTCTTCATGCTGAAGGAACGCACGCGCCCGCAGGCAGACAAGCCCGAAGCGCTGCACATGCTCAAACGACTGGCTTATGCGTGGCGCGAGACCGGGCAGCACTATCCCGAATTCCGCCGGCTGCTGATGTGCATCGCCTGCTATCAGGCGGGCATTGCGGTGGTGATCACGCTGGCTGCGGTCTACGCGTCCGAGGTCATGGGGTTCACCACGCCGCAGATCATGCTGCTGGTGTTCACGGTGAACATCGGCGCAGCGGTGGGCGCGTTTTCATTCGGCTATGTGCAAGACCGCATCGGCCATAAGCCCGCGCTGGCCATTACCTTGTGTGGCTGGATCGTGATGGTGCTGGTGGCGTACGCGGCCACGACCGCGCCCGTGTTCTGGGTGGCCGCCACCTTGGCCGGGCTGTGCATGGGCACGACCCAAAGCGCGGGCCGCGCCATGACCGGCGCGCTGGCGCCTGCCGGACGCCTGGCCGAGTTCTTCTCGCTGTGGACCTTTGCGGTGCAATTGGCCGCTGTCATTGGTCCGCTGACCTACGGCATGGTGACGTGGCTGACGCACGGCGATCATCGCCTGGCCATCCTGGTGACGGGCCTGTTCTTCGTGGGCGGACTCATCCTCTTGTCGCGCGTAGACATGAAGCGCGGCTTGGCCCGCCGCGCCGCGATCTGATTGTCATTTGATCTTGATGTGATCTTCATCTGATCTTCACGCGCGCCCAGTGCCGCGCGCCTGATCGGGCTGCTATCCTTATGAACTGCCTTCGAGGCATCGCGTGCAGCACGCGATGCCTCAAGCTGTTTGCTTTGCACTGCTATGCAGGTGCGTTGTTTGCTTGTTGTGCCGCTTGAGTCAACGCCGTTTCGGCGTGTTTGCCTTAAGTCCGCATCGTCAGGTTGCTGCGTTCAGGCGGGTTTGCGGGCTCCGGCCCGCATTTTGCGTAAGGTGCCCGTAAGAGCGTGGCGATACGGTGGTGGGTGAATAAGAAAAATGCAAAACAGCGGCATCAACAACAAAATCACCGATTGGAGACAAAATCATGTCGAATGCTATTGAGTCCGTACTGGTAGAAACCCGCGTCTTCCCGCCGCCCGAGCGTGCGGCGCAGGGCGCGGCGATTCCCAGCATGGACGCCTATAACGCGCTGTGCGCCCAGGTCGAGAACGATTTCGACGGCTTCTGGGCTGGCCAGGCCCGCGACAACCTGCAATGGACCAAGCCGTTCACGCAGGTGCTGGACGAATCCGACGCCCCGTTCTACCGCTGGTTCGGCGATGGCGAACTGAACGTCTCCGCCAACTGCCTGGACGTGCACCTGACCAACGGCAACGCCGACAAGACCGCCATCATCTTCGAAGGCGATGACGGCACGGTGAACAAGGTCAGCTACCGCGAACTGCTGGCGCGCGTGTGCCGCTTCGCCAATGGCTTGAAGGCATTGGGCTACAAGAAGGGCGACCGCGCCATCATCTACATGCCCATGTCGATTGAAGCCGTCGTGGCCATGCAGGCCTGCGCGCGCTTGGGCGTGACGCACTCGGTGGTGTTCGGCGGCTTTTCGGCCAAGAGCCTGCAAGAACGCATCGTGGACGTGGGCGCGTCGCTGGTCATCACGGCTGATGAACAGGTGCGCGGCGGCAAGACCATTCCGCTGAAACCCGCCGTGGAAGACGCCATCGCCATGGGCGGTTGCGAGGCCATCTCCAAGGTCATCGTGTACCGCCGCACCGGCGGCAAGGTGGCATGGAACGAAGGCCGCGATCTCTGGATGCATGACGTCGAGGCCAACCAGCCCGACACCTGCGAGCCCGTGCCGGTCAACGCCGAGCACCCGCTCTTCATTCTTTACACCTCCGGCTCCACGGGCAAACCCAAGGGCGTGCAGCATTCGTCGGCAGGCTATCTGCTGTGGGCGCTGCTGACGGTGAAGTGGACCTTCGACGCCCGCAAGGACGACGTCTACTGGTGCACGGCCGACGTGGGCTGGGTGACCGGCCACACCTACATCACCTACGGCCCGCTGGCCGCCGGCCTGACGCAGGTGGTGTTCGAAGGCGTGCCCACGTATCCCAACGCCGGCCGCTTCTGGGACATGATCGCGCGCCACAAGGTCACCACCTTCTACACTGCGCCGACCGCCATTCGTTCGCTGATCAAGGCGTCCGAAGCCACGCCCGACGCGCATCCCAAGAATTACGATCTGGACAGCCTGCGCATCATCGGCACGGTGGGCGAACCGATCAACCCCGAAGCCTGGATCTGGTATCACAAGAACGTCGGCCGCGAACGCTGCCCGATCGTCGATACGTGGTGGCAGACCGAAACCGGCGGCCACATGATCACGCCGCTGCCGGGCGCCACGCCGACCAAGCCGGGCTCGTGCACGCTGCCGCTGCCGGGCATCGCCGCCGCCATCGTCGATGAAACCGGGGGCGACGTCGAAAAGGGCAATGGCGGGTTCCTGGTCATCAAGCGCCCGTGGCCCGCGATGATCCGCAACATCTGGGGCGACCCGGAGCGCTTCAAGAAGAGCTATTTCCCGTCGGAACTGCGCGGTTACTACCTGGCCGGCGACGGCGCGCAACGCGACGCGGACGGCTATTTCTGGATCATGGGCCGCATCGACGACGTGCTGAACGTGTCGGGCCACCGTCTGGGCACGATGGAAGTGGAATCGGCGCTGGTGTCGCACGAGCTGGTGGCTGAAGCCGCCGTGGTCGGCCGCCCCGACGACACGACCGGCGAAGCCGTGGTGGCGTTTGTGGTGCTCAAGCAGGCGCGCCCGGAAGGCGAAGAGGCGCAAGCCATCGCCAAACTGCTGCGCGACTGGGTGGCCAAGGAAATCGGCCCCATCGCCAAGCCCAAGGACATCCGCTTTGGCGACAACCTGCCCAAGACGCGTTCGGGCAAGATCATGCGCCGCCTGCTGCGTGTCGTGGCCAAGGGCGAGGAAGTCACGCAAGACGTGTCCACGCTTGAAAATCCGGCCATTCTGGAGCAGTTGGCCAAGCCCTTGTAATCGCATCTGGCCATGAATGGCCCGTTACGCTCTTTATGACAGGAGCATAATGTCAGACGCCCGCACCGGTTAATCGCTGGTCCGGGCGTCTTTTCTTTTCCCCCCTTACAAGACGGAGCCATGGAAGTGAGCCGCAGCAGTTTCGATCGCGCAGGGCTAGCCCTGATGTTCAGCACCATCGTGGTCTGGGCGGGCAGTTGGATCGCGATGAAACTGATCGTGCCTTACATCGGCCCCTTCGACTTCGTGGCGTTGCGCTACGTGGTGGGCAGCCTGGTGCTGTTCGCGATGGCCATCGTCACCCGGCGTCCGCTGGGCATGCCGCCCTGGAAGCTGACCCTGCTGATCGGCCTGACGCAGACAGCGGGCTTTCAGGGTTTCGTCCAGACCGCGCTGGTGTCGGGCGGCGTGGGCAAGGTGTCGTTGATGGCGTACACGATGCCGTTCTGGGTGGTGCTGTTTGCATGGTGGCTGCTGGGCGAGCGCCCGTCGATTCGTCACGGCCTGGGCATCGGCCTGGCCGCCATCGGACTGGTCTGCTTTGTGGAACCCTGGAATGGGCTGGGCGATATCCGGCCCGTACTCTTGGGCCTGGGCAGCGGCTTGTGCTGGGGTATTGGCACGGTGCTGTCCAAGCGCATGTTCGAGCGCCACGCGCCGGACGTGATGACGTTTACCGCCTGGCAGATGTTGTTTGGCGGGCTGGTCATGGTGCCTGTGGCCTATCTGGTTCCGCAGATAACGGCGCAGTGGGGCTGGCAGCTGTGGACGGGCATGACCTATATCGTGCTGATCGCCACGGCGGYGGGCTGGCTGCTGTGGTTGCAGGTGGTGCGCCGCGTGCCCGCGTCGATTGCCGGGCTGTCGAGTCTTGGCGTGCCGGTTGTGGCCATGCTGCTGGCGTGGGTGGTCCTGTCCGAACGCCCCTCGATGGGGGAGCTGGGCGGCATGGTGCTGATCCTGGCCGGCATATTTGTTGTGAGCCGTGCCGCGCCTGCCGCGCGTTCATCCTGATTTCGCATCCTGATTCTGCACCCTGATTGCGCCTCTGCATTCCGCCATTGCATTCCGCCTCTGAATCCTCTTCTATTTCCCCAAGGACTTCCCATGATTGATCTGCGTAGCGACACTGTCACCCGGCCATCCGCGGCCATGTTGCAGGCGATGGTTTCCGCCCCGTTGGGTGACGACGTGATGGGCGACGACCCCACCGTGATCCGCTTGCAGTCGGCGGTGGCTGAGCGTGCCGGCAAGGCGGCCGGCCTGTTCTTCCCGTCTGGCACGCAAAGCAATCTGGCGGCGCTGATGGCGCATTGCGACCGGGGCGACGAATACCTGGTGGGCCAGCTGGCGCACACCTACAAGTACGAAGGCGGCGGCGCGGCAGTGTTGGGCAGCATTCAGCCCCAGCCGATCGAACACGCGGAAGACGGCTCGCTGCCGCTGGAAAAGTTGGCCGCGGCCGTCAAGCCCGAAGGTGACCCGCACTTCGCCCGTACGCGTTTGCTGGCCTTGGAGAACACCTTCCACGGCAAGCTGATTCCGGCCAGCTACATTCAGGCCGCAACAGACTGGGCGCGTTCGGTGGGCCTGGGCACGCACCTGGATGGCGCGCGCGTGTTCAACGCGGCCGTGGCCAGCGGCAAGCCCTTGGCTGATATGTGCGAGCCGTTCGACTCGGTCTCCATCTGTTTTTCGAAAGGGTTGGGCGCCCCGGTAGGCTCGGTGCTGGTGGGCAGCCAGGGGCTGATTTCGCGCGCGCGCCGCTGGCGCAAGATGCTGGGCGGTGGCCTGCGCCAGTCGGGCGTGCTGGCGGCGGCGTGCCTGTATGCGCTGGAGTACAACGTGGACCGGCTGGCCGACGACCACGCCAATGCCCGTGCCTTGGCCGAGGGCTTGCGCGGCATTCGTGGCGTCAAGGTGCTGAGCCAGGACACGAACATGCTGTTCGTGCAATTCGAACCGGCCCGCTGTGATGCCTTGACGGCCGCGCTGGCCAATGAAGACATCCTGTTGCGCGCCGTTTATGACGGCCCGACGCGCCTGGTCACGCACCTGGATGTGTCCGCTGACGATGTGCAGCGGGTCATCCAGGCGGTGGCGAAGCACCTTCGCTGAACGGCGGCCGGCCCTTCAGGCGCTGGCGCGCAACACGTCCGCCAGCACCGAGAACAGCTCGTCGATCTGAGTGCGCTCGATGATCAGCGGCGGCGACAGCAGCATGGTGTCGCCCGCCGACCGGATCAGGCAGCCGCGTTCCAGGCAGGCGTTGTGCACGGCATAGGCGCGCTGGCCGGGCTGGCCTTCCAGCGGTGCAAGCTCGATGGCGGCCAGCAGGCCGATGTTGCGGATGTCGACCACATGCGGCAGCCCCTTCAGGCTGTGCGCCGCGTCCTCCCAGTACCGCGACAACTCCTGGCTGCGTTGGAACAAGCCTTCGCGGCGGCAGATCTCCAGCGTGGCCAGCCCGGCGGCGCAGGCCACCGGATGGCCCGAATACGTATAGCCGTGCGATAGCTCGATGGCGCTTTCCGGCCCTTGCATGAAGGCGTCGTACACGTGCTGGCGCACCAGCGTGGCGCCCATCGGAATGGCGCCGTTGGTCAGACCCTTGGCGCTGGTGATGATGTCTGGCGTGACGCCGAAGTACGGCGACGCGAAGGCGCCGTCAATACGGCCAAACGCGCAAATCACTTCATCGAAAATCAGCAGGATGCCGTGCGCGTCGCAGATTTCGCGCAGCCGTTGCAGATAGCCGCGCGGCGGCACGATGACGCCCGTGGAACCCGCTACCGGTTCAACGATGACGGCGGCGATGGTCGATGCGTCATGCAGGGCCACGATGCGTTCCAGCGTGTCGGCCAGGTGGGCGCCCCAGTCCGGCTGACCGCGCGTGTAAGCCATCTGCTGGCGGTCATAGGTGTGCGGCAGGTGGTCCACATAAGGCAGCAGATTGCCGAAGGGCTTGCGATGCCCGGCAATACCCGACACCGACAAGCCGCCGAAGCCCACGCCGTGATACGACCGTTCGCGCCCGATCAGCCGCACGCGCTGGCTCTGGCCGCGTGCGCGGTGATAGCCCAGCGCAATCTTCAGGGCGGTGTCCACCGCTTCTGATCCGGAATTGGAAAAGAAGACGTTCGAAAAGCCGGCTGGCGCTTCCTCGCACAACGCATCGGCCAGTTCGAAGGCCAGCGGGTGGCTCATCTGGAACGAGGGCGCGTAATCCAGTTCATACGCCGTGCGCGAAATGGCCTCCACGATCTCCGGGCGCCGATGGCCCGCGTTCACGCACCACAGGCCCGCAATGCCATCCAGCACGCGGCGGCCGTCAGGGCGGATGTAGTGCATGCCTTCGGCGGCGGCAAACAGAACCGGATTGCGCTTGACCCGCCGGTTGGCAGTGAACGGCATCCAGTAGGCGTCGGAATGAGAGGGAAGGGTGGGGGTTGAAGACATGACGATCCTGCTTTGGAGTAAGTTCAGGTTCGGCTATTTTGTATTAAAGAAACTATAAATACAATACTGGCAGTCAGGCATCCGCTGCATACAGGCGTGCGCCATCCTGCCCGGCCAGGCGGGCGGGCAGGTCAAATCGCAGGGGAATCAGGAGGCTTGGAGCGACGTCTTCAGGTGGCGCCGCATCAGTTGCGCCGCCCATTCCTGGTCGCCGGCTTCCAGCGCTTCGATGATTTGCAGGTGTTCGTTGCTGGAGTTCACGAAGCGGGCGTCGCGATAGAACGCCGCGTGTTCTTCCAGACGGCGCAATTGGTTCTGCTGCTGCACCGCTTGCAGGATGTAGCGGTTGCCCGAGAAGCGCGCCAGCAATTCATGGAACGACGCATTCAGGCCGAAGAACTCGGTGGCCGAGATGCCGGCATCGTCGCGCTGAATCAGGGCTTCGTGCGCGGCGCGCATGCGCGCAAGCGCCGCCTTGTCTACGCGGAACGTGGGTTCCAGCAGGCCTGCGCATTCAATCGTCATGCGGAAACGGTAGCTCTCGCTAAGCGCTTCGGCGCTTTCCAGCGATGGCGCGAACTGCCATCCGTGCCCTTTGCGTTTTTCGATCAGCCCATCTGCCGACAGTTGCAGCAAGGTTTTGGCGAGCACGCTGCGCGGCACGTCATAGCGTTGGAGCAGATCGCGTTCGGTAAAGGTTTCGGGCAGCTCGCGCGCGGCGCGGTCATCGATCAGCCGGCGGGTCAGCTCGTCTTGCGACGGGCCTGCGCCTTCGATGGCGGGCGCCGATCCCGCCGCGTGTTCCGCCACCGTGTAGCCGCTGTTCGGCCGGTGCGTGATCAGGCCCTGGGCGGCCAGCAGCCGCAGCGCGCCGCGCACCGGCGTGCGCGATACCTCATAGGCCGCGGCCAGGGTTTCTTCAGACAGGTGGTCGCCCGGCTGGTGCCGCCGCGCCACGATGTCTTCCGCAATATGGCGAGCCAGGTCGACTTGCAGCGGCGTGGGGCGAGCAGGGGCGGCGGTGGACATGGCGCGTGGGGAGGTGGCGTGGGCAGCAAAGGAAGAATGTTACTTGAGACCCGCACTTGGGAACCGTAGTGGATACCGCTCTTTTTCGGTCAGGCTGGGCAAACCCTAATATTGAACTTTCATCTATATTAGTACAAAATCTGGCCGTCGATTCTGACCGTTTTCTTGCAGGCCGCTTGGCCGGCCTTACTCGGAGTGTTGCGAGCGTGACAATGCCTACCCCGTTTCCCCTGGTCGACGTCCAGGGCAGTCCTTATGAACGTGGCCGCCAGCATGGCGCCGCGGTGCCGGAGCGCGTGGCGCGCAGCGTGGCCTTGTACCGGGGCCAGCTGGAGCGCCGTGGCGTGAGCGCGGCCCGTCTGAAGGAACTGGCCGCCGCGATGGTGCCGGTGGTGGGGGACTACGACGCCGCCTATCTGGAAGAGCTGCGCGGCATTGCCGACGGGGCGGGCCAGACGTTGGAAGACGTGGTGGTGATCAACTGCCGCACGGAAATGATGTTCGGCCACGCCGAGCTGGGCCGTGCCAGAAAAGGGCTGGACGATGGTTGCACTGGCCTCGTCGTGCTGCCCGAAGCCGCGGCGGGCGGCAAGCTGATGCACGCGCATAACTGGGACTGGCGTGAAGAATGCGTCGACACCGGCATCGTGCTGCGCATGCGCCGCGAAGACGGCCCCGACCTGCTGATGTTCACCGAAGCAGGCAGCCTGGCGCGCCACGGCTTCAACAGCGCGGGCGTGTCGCTATCGGGCAATTTCCTGTCCTGCGAGCAGGACTACCAGCGCCCGGCCGACGTGCCGCTGGTGCTGGTGCGCCGCAAGATGCTGGAATCCACCAACATTTGCAACGCCATGAAAGTGCTGTGGGCGTCGCGCCGCTTCTGCTCCAACAATCTGATGCTTGCGCAGGCTCAAGGCGAGGCCGTGGACCTGGAGTGCGCGCCCGACGAAATCTTCTGGATCACGCCCGAAGACGGCCTGCTGGTGCACGCCAACCATTGGGTGAGCCCGCCCGCGCGCGCCAAGCTGTTCGACAAGGGGCTGGCCGCCAACCCCGATTCCATCTACCGCCAGCGGCGCGTGCAAGCCATGCTGGCCCGCGCCCAAGGCAGCGTTGACTGGGACACCGTCAAACGCATTCTGGCGGACGACTTCGCCGCGCCCGATGGCGTGCTGCGTTCGCCCAAGGCCGCCAGCTTCGACAGCATTTCGGCCACGGTGGCCACCACCCTCATGGAGCCGGAAAGTGGCGTGATGTGGATCGCCCGCAAGCCCTATGAAGGCCGCAACTTCGTTGAGTACCGGCTGTTCTGAGCCGCGCTTTAAGGACATTCCATGACTCTGCAAGCCTTGCGCGTAAAGCGCGTGCTGATGTTATCCGCAGCCCTGGCCGGCGCCTTCACGGGCCTGCCGGGGCTGACCCAAACCCCAGCGCAACCCCAAGCGCAAACCCCGGCCCCCATGCCCGAGATCCGCTATGCGGAAGGCTCGGGCACGCCGACGTCCGTGCCGGGCGGCCGCTCGCGCAACACCTCCACCGACAACGTGCTGGCGCATGTGGTTGAAGCGCTGGTCGCGTTGCGTGCCGACATGAGCGTGGCGCCGATGCTGGCCGACAGCTGGACGCTGTCCGCCGACAAGCGCAGCTACACCTTCACGTTGCGCCCCGGCGTGACGTTCCATGACGGCTCTCCCATGACCTCGGCCGACGTCAAATGGAGCTACGACTACCTGACTGGCGCAAAGTCCGAGTACAGCTGCAAGAACCTGTACGACGGCACCAAGGGCGCCAAGGTCGTCGGCGTGGAAACGCCTGACGCGGCCACCGTCGTGTTCAAACTGGATCAGCCCTACGCGCTGTTCCTGGATCAGATGGCCAGTGTGCAATGCCCGATGCCCGTGCTCAGCCCGAAAAGCGTGGGCGCCGACGGCAACTGGGTCAAGCCGGTCGGCACCGGCCCGTACGTGCTGGCCGAATGGAAGAAAGAGCAATACGTCCTGTTGACGCCGTATGCGGGCTATACACCGCGCAGCGAAGCGGCCAGCGGCATGGCCGGCAAGAAGACGGCATCGGCGAATGTGCGCTTCGTGGTGATTCCCGACGCGGCCGCGCAGAAGGCGGCGCTGATGGCGGGCCAGGTCGATGCCTACAACGCCGACGAAGACAATCTGCCCGCGAAAGACCCGCGCTGGAACATCGTCACCGAGCAAGGGCTGGACACCGTCAACCTGCTGATGCAGACGCGCGCGCCGTTGCTGTCGGATGCGAACATGCGCCGCGCGATTGCGCTGGCGCTGGATTTTCCGGCCATCGCCCGCGCGTTGAACAACGGCCAGGCCGCCTACAACCCGTCGCTGGTGCCGGCGGCAAGCCTCTATTACTCGGACGCTGACCGCGCGGGCTACGAAAAGAATCTGAAAGAGGTCAAGCGCCTGCTGGAGGCCGCCGGCTACCGCGGCGAACCGTTGAAGTTGCAAGCCAATAAGCGCTACCCGTACCTGTACCGCGTGGCGGTCGTGACGCAGCAATTGCTGAACAAGGCCGGCATCAAGACCGAGCTGGACATGTTGGAGTGGGGCACGCAGGTGACGAATTTTCGCGAAGGCAAATTTCAGTTGATGGCGTTCGCCTATTCCGCGCGCACCGAGCCCGCGCTGATGTTCCGCGACGTGATCGGCGACAAGGCGAAGACGCCCATGGCGCAATGGGAAAGCCCCGAAGCCGCCGCCATTCTGGAAGGCATCGAAGCCGAATCCGACCCGGCTGTGCGCAAGCAGGCGTTCGACAAGCTGCACACGCTGATGCTGCGCGATACGCCGCTTTTGATGTACTACAACAAGCCGGGCTATGTCGTTGTGTCGAGCCAGTTGCAGGGCTTTACCGGCTGGCCGCTGCGCAAGCCGCGTTTTTTCAACGTCACCAAGAACTGAGGCGCCGTGCTGGGCTATCTAACGAAGCGCATCGCGGCGGCGGTGCCCACGGTCATCGTGGTGACGGTGCTGGTGTTCGCGATGATCCGCGCCATTCCCGGAGACCCGGCGTCGCTGATGCTGGGCGACATCGACAACCCCGCGCTGCTGGCCGAAATGCGCCACGCGCTGGGGCTGGACCAGCCGGTGGCCAAGCAGTTCCTGATCTGGGTCACGAACGCGTTCCAGGGGGATCTGGGCATGTCGATCGCCCGGCGCGAACCGGTCATGCATCTGGTGTTGACGCATTTTGCGGTGACGGCACAGGTGGTGTTGACGGCCACTTTGCTGGCCTGCCTGGTGGCCATTCCCGCCGGCATGATCGCGGCGTGGCGGCAGAACCGGCGCGCCGATACGGCCATCGTGTCCACCTCGATTCTGTTCGTGTCCATGCCCAGCTTCTGGGTGGGCATCCTCTTGATCTGGCTGTTCGGCGTAAAGCTGAATTGGCTGCCGGTGTATGGCTTTGAATCACTGGCGCAAGGAGGCTTGGGCGCGCTGAAGTATCTGGTGCTGCCCGTATGCGCGATTGTGTTGACGGAAATTGCGGCCATCACGCGGATGATGCGCGCCAGCACCATCGAGACGCTGCGGCTGGAATACGTGGCGCATGCGCGCGCCAAGGGCCTGCCTGAGAAGCGCGTGATGCTGCGCCACGTGCTGCCGAATTCTTTCGGCCCCACGCTGACGGTCATCGGCTTGATGCTGGGCCATCTGCTGTCGGGCGCGGCGGTCATCGAAACCGTGTTCACCTTGCCCGGCATCGGCCGGCTGCTGGTGGAAAGCATCTACGCGCGGGACTACCCCGTGGTGCAGGGCTGCCTGCTGTTTATTGCGTTGTTGTACGTGGCGGTGAATCTGGTGGTGGATCTGCTGTATCCGCTGTTCGACCCGCGCGTGAAGCTTCAATAGGAACCGTCATGACGGGTATCAAACCGGGTTTCAAACACACCAACGCCGTCCTGGGCGGCGTGTTGGTCGGGGGCGTGGTGCTGCTGGCGCTGGTTGGGCTGGTGTACACGCCGCACGATCCGCTTGAAGGCGATCTGCTGGCGCGCTTTTCGCCGCCATCGGCAGAGTATTGGCTGGGCACCGACGAGTTCGGCCGTGATGTGCTGTCGCGGCTGATGGCGGGCGCGGGTGTCAGCGTGGCGGTCAGCGTGTTTTCGGTGTTGCTGGCGCTGGTGCTGGGCACGACGATTGGCGTTGCGGCGGGCTATGCGGGCGGCTGGGTGGATCGCGGCATCAGCGTGCTGGTCGAGTCGATGATGGCGTTTCCCGGCTTGCTGTTGGCGCTGGGCATCATGACGGTGCTCGGCCCGTCGAAGTGGGGCGTCGTCCTGGCGCTGGGCCTGGCGTATTCGCCGTCGGTGTCGCGCATTGCACGCGGCGCGGCGTTGTCACTGCGGCAGCGCGACTTCGTCATCGCGTCGCGAGCCACGGGGCATAGCGGCTTGTGGACGGTGTTTCGCCACGTTCTGCCCAACTGCGTGGCGCCTTTGCTGATTTTTGCGACGTCGATTTTCGGCTCGGCGCTGCTGGCGGAAAGCGCGCTGTCCTTTCTGGGCCTGGGCGTGCCGCCGCCGCTGGCCACTTGGGGCGGCATGCTGTCCGAAAGCCGCAACGCCATGGACCAGGCGATCTGGCTGGCGCTGTTTCCCGGCGCGATGATTTCGTTGAGCTTGCTGGGCATCAACTTGCTGGGCGATGCCGTGCGCGACCGGCTGGACCCCCGCATGCGGGGGGTGATGGTATGAACGCTCGTGGCTTGAACCCTGGCGCGACCACCGAGCCCCTGCTGGCCGTCCGCGATCTTGAAATCCGCTTTCCCGGCAAGCGCGACGCCGCGCCCGTCGTCAACCGCGTGTCGTTCGATCTGCATGCGGGCGAATCGTTGTCCATCGTGGGCGAATCCGGCAGCGGCAAGACGCTGATCGGCAAGGCGCTGTTGGGCTTGTTGCCGGACGCCGCGCGCATCACCCACGGCCGGGCATTGTTCGACGGAAAAGACGTGCTGCCGCAAAGCGCGCGCGATTGGCAGGCTACGCGCGGCACCGGGATCGGCATGGTGTTCCAGGAACCGATGGTGTCCTTGAACCCGGCGTTTCGCGTGGGCGAACAATTGATCGAAGCGCTGGTCTTGCGCCGAGGCATGACGCGCCGCGCGGCGTGGGATGCAGCCATCCAGATGCTTGAACGCGTGCGGGTGCGCGATGCGCGCGATTGCATGAAGCGGTATCCCCACGAGTTCTCGGGCGGCATGCGGCAGCGCATTCTGCTGGCCGGTGTGATGCTGTTGAAACCCCGCTTGCTGATTGCCGATGAGCCCACCACGGCGTTGGATTGCGTCGTGCAAAAGGAAGTACTGGACCTGATGGTCGAGCTGACGCGCGAGCAAGGCACGGCGCTGATCTTCATCAGCCACAACCTGGCGCTGGTGGCCGCTTACACGCAGCGCGTGCTGGTGATGTGCCGGGGCCGCGCGGTGGAAATGGGCGAGGTGTCGCAAGTGCTGTCGCGTCCGGCGGACCCGTACACCTTGAGCCTGCTGGATGCGTTGCCCAAGCGCGGCCCGGCGCGTGCGCCCGTAACCGCTGCGCCGATTCTGCAAGTGGAGCGCTTGGCGATCGACTACGCCGTGCGTGGCGGCTGGCGCCGCAAGCGCACCGTGCGCGCCGTGCATCAGGCGAGCTTTCAGGTGGCCCCGGGCGAAACGCTGGCCATTGTTGGCGAATCGGGCAGCGGCAAGACCACTGTCATGATGTCGATTCTGGGTCTGGTGCCGCAGGCGCAGGGGCGTATTGCGCTGGATGGCCAAGCGTTGCCGCCTGGCGGCGAGGGCAGCATCTGGCGCACGGCGCGCCGCCGCATCCAGATGGTGTTCCAGGACCCGTACTCGTCGCTCGATCCGCGCATGACCATCGGCGCGCTGGTGGGCGAGGGGCTGCGGCTGGAGGCGGGCATCACGCCAGATGCCCGGAAACAGCGCGTGGATCAGGCGTTGCGCGATGTGGGGCTGGGCGACGGCTATGCCGAGCGCTATGCGCATGAGCTGTCGGGCGGGCAACGCCAGCGCGTTGCGATTGCGCGGGCGCTGGTGATGCGGCCGGAAGTGATCATCGCGGATGAACCCGTGTCGGCGCTGGACGTGACCGTGCAGAAGCAGGTGCTGGAAACGCTGATGTCTTTGCAGCGTTCCTATGGCTTTGCCTGCCTGCTGATCTCGCACGACCTGGGCGTGGTTGAGCAGATCGCCGACCGCGTGGTCGTTATGTTGCGCGGGCATATCGTCGAGGAAGGATCGCGCGACGAAGTGTTCGATCATCCGACGCATCCGTACACGCGCCGGCTGTTGCAGGCCGTGCCCGAATTGCGCGGCAATGCGGCGGAAGGATTCCGTGTGGAAGTGCGCGACCTGCCTGCTGGCGCGCGCCGCGCCGATGCGGACTACTTTGATCCGTCCCACAACGCGGACGTGGCCGCGCCTGCCATGACGGCGGTGGCGGCATCCGGCGCCACGCATCGCGTTGCGCTGGCTGCCAGCGTGGCGTTGGCCGAAACGGTAGCCGCCTGACGCATCAACCGTGCCGGCTGCGGCTGTCGGCGGGCGCTTCGTCGCGGGCGTTCATGCCGTAGTCGCGCAGCACCTGCGCCACGCGCAGCCGATAGTTCTGGAACACGCCGCCGCGTCCCGCTTCCTGGGCGCGGCGGTGCGACTCCAGCGAGCGCCAGCGCTTGACGGCGTCTTCATCGCGCCAGAACGACAGGGACAACAGCTTGCCCGGCGTGCTCAGGCTTTGAAAACGTTCCACTGAGATGAAGCCGTCGATGGTCTTGAGCTCGTCGATCAAACTGGCGGCAATGTGCAGATAGGGATCGGGGTTGCCGTTGGCGGGTTCAACTTCGAATATCACGGCGATCATGGGGTGGGTTCCTTGAGCAAATCAGATCGGGACAGTATTCGCCACCTTTGCCATCAACGATTCGATGCACGCCGAACTGTGCCGGTGTCAGCCCGTGTCCGCCAGCAGCGCCGCGTACCCCTGGCGGGAATCTGGCCATTGCAGCGTGAAGCCGCTGGCGCGCAGCCGCGCGTTGCTGAGCTTCTTGCTGCCCACATTGGCAGGGGCCGGGGCGATACGCGGCGCGGGTGCGCCGATCATGGCTGCAAGCTCGGCGTAGAGCGTGTGCAGCGGCAGCGGCGTGTCGTCGCAGCCGATGTAAACCGGATCAACCTTGGGCAACAGCGCCAGATGCACCACGGCGGCGGCCGCGTCGTCGATGTGGATGCGGTTGGCCCAATGTTCAGGCTGTGTCGGCGCGCCTGCCGCGCCGCTGCGCAGCCGCTCGATCAATTGCAGCCGGCCTGGTCCGTACAGCCCCGCCAGCCGCAGCGCGGTGGACGACAGGCCGCGCGCGGCCAGCGCGGCTTCCGCTTCAAGCAGCACCTTGCCGTTGAAGCCTTGCGGCGCGGGCGGCGTGTCTTCGGTGACCCAGTCGCCTTGGTGTTCGCCGTACACCGCGCTGGATGACACGAACACCACGCGTTTGAGTTCGGACGTATCCAACGCGTTCAGCACGTTCTGCAAGCCGTCGATGAAAACGCCGCGATACAAGGCCTCGTCGCGCCCGCCGGGGGCGGGCAGGTGGATCAGCCGCGTCACGCCTTGCGGCAACGTGGGCAGGGTGTCGGCGCGCGTGATGTCGCCTTGCAGCCATTGGATGCCGCTGTCGTCGGCGGGCGGGTGGCGCCGCAGCGCGTGCACGTGGTCGCCGCGCGCCAGGAAACGCCGGGCCACGCGCTGGCCAAGATCGCCGCAGCCAATGAGCAATATGCGTTCAGTCATGATGTGCCGCCTGAAAAAAAAGGCACCCCAAGAGGTGCCTTGTGGCAGGGGATGCCCCCCTAGCCGGGCGCCCCTGGCCGGGGGTGCTTAGCCGGGGGCGCCTAGCCGGGGGCGCCCTAGCCCTGATTACATGCCGCTGTACACCGGCCCTTCGCCGCCTTGCGGCGCCACCCAGACGATGTTCTGCGTGGGGTCCTTGATGTCGCAGGTCTTGCAGTGCACGCAGTTCTGCGCGTTGATCTGCAAGCGGTCGGCGCCGTGGTCGTCCTTGATGAACTCGTACACGCCAGCGGGGCAGTAACGCGCTTCCGGGCCGCCGTACTTGGCCAGGTTGACCTGCACCGGTACAGATGGGTCTTTCAAGGTCAGGTGGATAGGCTCGTTTTCTTCGTGGTTGGTGTTCGAGATGAACACCGAGCTGAGCTTGTCGAAGGTGAGCTTGCCGTCTGGCTTCGGGTAGTCAATGCGGGCGCATTGCGATGCCGGTTGCAGACAGGCGTGGTCGGGCTTGCTGTGGCGCAACGTCCAGGGCATCTTGCCCTTGAGCAGCAGTTGCTCAACGCCGGTCATCACCGTGGCGATGGTGCGGCCCTTCTTGAACCACTGCTTGAAATTGCGCGCCTTGTTCAATTCGGCGTGCAGCCACGAGGCTTCGAAGGCCTTCGGGTAGGCGGTGAGCTCATCCTGGCGGCGGTCGGCGACGAGCGCGTCGAACGCGGCTTCGGCGGCCAGCTTGCCGGACTTGATGGCGGCGTGGCTGCCCTTGATGCGGGACGCGTTCAGGAAGCCGGCTTCGCAGCCAACCAGCGCGCCGCCCGGGAACGTCAGCTTGGGCAAGGACAGCAGGCCGCCTGCCGTAATGGCGCGCGCGCCGTAGGCAATGCGCTTGCCGCCTTCGAACGTGCCGCGGATGGCGGGGTGCGTCTTGTAGCGTTGGAATTCGTCGAACGGCGACAGCCAGGGGTTGGCGTAGTCCAGGCCGACGATCATGCCGACGGCCACGATGTTGTTGTCCAGGTGGTACAGGAACGAACCGCCGTAGGTGTCGGAATCCAGCGGCCAGCCGGCTGTGTGGATGACGAGGCCCGGCTTGGATTGCGCCGGGTCGACTTCCCACATTTCCTTGATGCCGATGCCGTAGGCTTGCGGGTCGCGGCCGTCGTCGAGCTTGAAGCGTTCGATCAGCTGGCGGCCCAACTGGCCGCGCGCGCCTTCGCCGAAGACGGTGTAGCGCGCATGCAGCTCCATGCCAGGCTGGTAGTGGTCGGTGTGCGAGCCGTCGCGGGCGACACCCATGTCGCCGGTGGCCACGCCGCGGACAGCGCCGTTTTCGTCGTACAGCACCTCAACCGCGGCAAAGCCSGGGAAGATKTCCACGCCCAGCGCTTCGGCCTGCTCGCCCATCCACTTGACGACGTCGCCCAGGCGGACGATGTAGTTGCCTTCGTTGTGGAAACAGGGGGGCAGCAGCCAGTTCGGCGTGGCGCGTGCGCCGTTCTGGGACAGGAACAGGAACTTGTCCTGCGTGACGGGCACGTTCAACGGCGCGCCTTTTTCCTTCCAGTCGGGGATAAGCTCGGTCAGGGCCAGCGGGTCCATCACGGCGCCAGACAGGATGTGCGCACCCAGCTCCGCACCCTTCTCAAGGACGCAGACACCGATTTCCTGATTCTTTTCAGCGGCCAGCTGCTTTAGACGGATTGCGGTGGCCAGGCCGGCGGGTCCACCGCCAACCACGACCACGTCATATTCCATCGACTCGCGTTCAGACATTTGCAAAGCTCCCCGTATGTATTCCATATTTGGCTGGAAGTATTATCGGCGATTGTATTGCAGGCGGAGGCCGTGCACGCCTTCGTATTTCTTTTAGCCTTCAGGAGTAATTGGTGAACCCGGACAATCTGTCTGCGCGGATTCTGGCGGTGGGCGATACCCATCAAGTGGAATTGCCTTTGCGTTGGGGCGACTCTGACGCCTTGAATCATCTGAACAACACGCTGTATTTCCGCCTCATGGAAGAGGCTCGCATGCAGATTCTGTACGACGCGGGCTTCGAGTTGCCCGCCGATAACGGCGCCATCCTGGCCCATGCCTCGTGCGATTTCCTGCGTCCGCTGACCTATCCCGCCACCGTCCGCGTGACGCACAAGGTGACGCGTATCGGTCGTTCCAGCGCGGAATTCGAGCTGCTGCTGGAGAAGGTGGGCGACGACGCCGGCCCCTATGCGCGCGGCCGCAATGTGCTGGTCTGGATGGACTACGTGGCCAATACGTCCGCCCCGTGGCCGCCCGAGGTGCTGGCGCAGATGGCCACGCAGTTCCAGGCAGCCGCTTGATGGCGGTGCGTGCGGGCGGGGCGGGCTCCTCCATAAAAGCCCACGACGCATTGCCCGTCATGCCGTTAAAATCAAGCGCAAAATCACAAAAGAAATAAAGGGGCGCGCCACCCTCGGCGCCGTCACCCAGAGACATCGGGCCGTTTTTCGATGCCATCCGGGGCCGACGCCGGCAGCCGCGCTCCAAGGAAAAACAGGGCTCTCCCCGAATTTCTTGATCCCCAGGCGGGAACACCGTGCAAGCGGCGGGGCGGGCTCTCTTCGGTTAGACCTTAACTAGGAGTTGGAGCGATGGACAAGGTTTTTGCAAGCGCCCAGGAGGCGCTGGCAGGCATCGTCAAGGACGGTCAGATGATCGCCGTGGGCGGTTTCGGCCTTTGCGGTATTCCCGAAGCCCTGATCGCCGCGCTGCGCGATTCAGGCGTGAAGGACCTGACTTGCATCAGCAATAACGCAGGTGTTGACGGTTTTGGCCTGGGCCAGCTGCTCAACACGCGCCAGGTCCGCAAGATGATCGCGTCCTACGTGGGCGAGAACAAGGAATTCGAACGCCAGTTCCTGTCGGGCGAGCTCGAGCTTGAGTTCACCCCGCAAGGCACGCTGGCCGAGAAGCTGCGCGCCGGCGGCGCGGGCATTCCCGCGTTCTTCACGCGTACCGGTGTGGGCACCATCGTGGCCGACGGCAAGGAAATCCGCGAGTTCGACGGCCAGCAATACGTGATGGAGCGTTCGCTGGTGCCGGACGTGTCGCTCGTCAAGGCGCACATCGCCGACCGCAGCGGCAACCTGGTGTTCCGCAAGACGGCTCGCAACTTCAACCCGAACGTGGCCATGGCTGGCAAGTTCACGGTGGTCGAAGTCGAAGAGATCGTTGACACCGGCAGCCTGGACCCCGACCAGATTCATCTGCCCGGCATCTATGTGCAACGGATCGTGCTGAACACGACGCCGGAAAAGCGCATCGAACAACGCACCACTCGCCCGGCCTAAGGAGAAAACGACATGGCATGGTCCCGCGATGAAATGGCGGCGCGCGCCGCGCGCGAGCTGCAAGACGGTTTTTATGTGAACCTGGGTATCGGCCTGCCGACCCTGGTGGCCAACCACGTGCCCAAGGGCGTTGAGGTGTGGCTGCAATCCGAAAACGGCCTGCTGGGCATTGGCCCGTTCCCCACCGATGATGAAGTCGATGCTGATCTGATCAACGCCGGCAAGCAAACGGTGACGACGCTGCCGGGCTCGTCGATCTTCTCGTCCGCCGACTCGTTCGCGATGATCCGCGGCGGCAAGATCAACCTGGCCATCCTGGGCGCGATGCAGGTGTCCGAAAAGGGCGATCTGGCCAACTGGATGATCCCGGGCAAGATGGTCAAGGGCATGGGCGGCGCAATGGACTTGGTGGCCGGCGTAGGCCGTGTCGTGGTCCTGATGGAGCACGTGGCCAAGAAGAAGGACGGCACGGAAGACATCAAACTGCTGCCCGAATGCAATCTGCCGCTGACGGGCGTGGGCGTGGTCGACCTGATCATCACCGACCTGGGCGTGATGGAAGTCACCGAAAACGGCCTGAAGCTGCTGGAAACGGCGCCGGGCGTGACGGTGGATGAAATCCAGTCCAAGACGGCTGCGAAGCTGGACGTGTCGGCGGTTAAGTGACCGGTAAACGCGTAACTCGGTAAACCGGTAAACCCGCTGCCGAAGTTCCAATGAAAACGCCCCGCAAGGGGCGTTTTCTTTTGGGCGCTAGGCCGTCTCGTTCAGCCGCATCCCCACATGCGGGATGCCATCTTCGATGTATTCCTCGGTGACCTGCACAAAGCCATGGCCGCCGTAGTAATTGCGCAAGCGGGCTTGCGCGCCCAGGTACATGGCGCGGCCGGGCCAGCGCTGGCGCACTTCCGCCATGGCGTGGCGGATCAGCTCGTGGCCCAGGCCCTGGCCGCGCGTCCACGGCGCGGTGATCACGCGGCCGATTTCAATCTGCCCGTCTTTCAGCGACGGGTCCAGGATGCGGCAGTAAGCCGCCAACTGGCCGTCTTGCCACGCCATCAAGTGCGACGTCTGGCCCATCAGATCCTTGCCATCCATGTCCTGGAAGATGCAGTTCTGCTCAATGACAAACACTTCCGAACGCAGCCGAAGGATCGCGTAGATCTCGGGCACGGTGAGTTCCTGGTGGGGCTTACAGATCCAATCGGGCATTGCGTCAATCCAAGTCGGCAAGGGGTGAAAGTGGAGCGCGGATAGCGTACCTCAAACCGGCCCCGTTTCTTTTGATGCACTGTTACATATATTCACGGGTATACCCTTAGTATGAAAAGGAATTTTCTTATTTAAAATTTGTGTGTAAACAGATTTACACAAACATCCGCTACGACTCACCCCCCGGAATCGATGAACAAGGCCGCACTTACGATCGCTGATCGGATCGCCCGGGCTCAGCCCGCGCTGAGCCGGACGCAGCACAAGATGGCCGAGTACGTGCTGGCGCATCAGTTCCGCGCCGCCACGATGACCATCGACGAATTCGCGGCGGCGGTGGGCGTATCGGTGGCCACGGCGAACCGCTTTGCGCGCGCCCTGGACTTGCCCGGCTACCCGCAATTCCGCGCCGAACTGGCGCGCGGATTCGAAGCCGCGCTGGAACCTGTTGAAAAGCTGCGCACGGAACTGGCGCATTCCGCCAGCGCTGTGCAGATCTTCGCCGCCACGCTGGAAGAAGACATCCGCAACGCGCAGCGCAACCTGCAATCGCTGGATTCCGCGGCCTGTGAGCAGGCGGTGGACGCCATTCTGGCCGCCGACCGCGTGTTCATCATCGGCTTTGGCGCCAGCGGTTTCCTGGCTGGCCTGCTGCAACGCGGTCTGTGCATGCACCTGCATTCGGTTGAATCGCTGGCCGGTCCCGGCGGCGTGTCGCATGCGGCACGCCAGATGTCGCGCATGACCGCTAAAGATCTGGTGATTGCGATAGGCTTTCCCCGTTACCTGGCCGACACCGTCACGCTGGCCGCAGCCGCCAAGCAGGCCGGCGTGCCGGTGCTGGTGCTAACCGACAAACCCACGTCTCCGCTGGCGCCCACGGCATCTGTCGTGTTGTACGCGTTGTCCGCGCGCCAGCTGATCCCCAATTCCGAAACCGCCGCGCTGGGCTTGATCGAAGCCCTGTCCGCCGCGGTGGCTTATCGAGCCAAGAATTCCGTCGCGGCCGCCGCTGGGGTGACCCAGTCCGTGATGCCGTGGCTCATCCATGGAGTAGGTAAACGATGATTCAACCCGTGATTGCCATTCACGGTGGCGCCGGCGCGATGTCCCGCGCGGCCATGTCGCCCGAGAAAGAACAGGAATATCTGGCCGCCCTGGAGTCCATCCTGACCGCCGGCCAAGCCGTGCTGGCCAATGGCGGCAGCGCGCTGGACGCCGTCACTGAAGCCGTCCGCCTGCTGGAAGACTGCCCGTTGTTCAACGCTGGCCACGGCGCAGTGTTCACCAGCGCCGGCACCCACGAGCTGGACGCCTCCATCATGGACGGCGCGACGCTGCGTTCGGGCGCGATTGCCAACGTGAACTGCGTGCGCAACCCGATTTTCGCCGCGCGCCGTGTCATGGAAAACAGCAAGCACGTGTTCTTCGTGGGCGAGGGCGCTGAAGCCTTCGCCAAGGAAGAGGGCCTGGACATCGTTGACCCGTCGTATTTCTCGACCGAAGCCCGCCGCGAACAATTGCTGCGCGTGCAGCGCGAGACGCCGGATGCCGCTGTGCTGGACCACGACGGTCAAGCCATGGTCGCCCGCGGCCAACCCGCGCCGGCCGACCCGCTGGACGCCGACAAGAAGTTCGGCACAGTGGGCGCCGTAGCCGTGGACGCCCAGGGCAACGTGGCCGCCGCAACCTCGACCGGCGGTATCACCAACAAGCAGGTTGGCCGCGTCGGCGACGCGCCGATGATCGGCGCCGGCACCTATGCCAGCAACAAGACCTGCGCCGTGTCCACGACGGGCACGGGCGAAATGTTCATCCGCATGGTCGCGGCTTATGACGTCGCGGCGCAGATGGAATATTGCGGCGCGTCGCTGGAAGCGGCGGCCAATCGTGTCGTGATGGAAAAGCTGCCCACCATCGGCGGCAAGGGCGGTCTCATCGCCGTTGACGCCCAGGGCAATGTGGCTTTGCCGTTCAACACGGAAGGCATGTATCGGGGTTACGCCCGCGTAGGCGAGAAGCCCGTCACCGCGATTTATCGTTAAGCGGCGGCAGGTTCGTTTTTTCAGTATTTGGGGAATGAAAAGAGATGGTTGATCGCGCAAACAGCCTGGCGCTGCCGGAAAACCGCGTGGTCCAGGTCGACGACCTGACGGTGCGCTTCGTAGGGTCGGAGCGTACGGTCGAAGCCGTGCGCAACCTGTCGTTCCATGTGGACCGGGGTGAAACCCTGGCCATCGTGGGCGAATCGGGTTCGGGCAAGTCGGTGACGTCCCTGGCTCTCATGCGTCTGGTGGAACATGGCGGCGGCCGCATCGCCCAGGGCCGCATGGCTCTGCGCCGGCGCAACGGCTCCGTGATCGACCTGGTCGGTTCCAGCCAACGCGTCATGCGCAATGTGCGCGGCGCCGACATGGCCATGATTTTCCAGGAGCCGATGACCTCCTTGAACCCGGTGTTCACGGCCGGCGACCAGATCGCCGAATCGATCCGTCAGCACCAGGGCAAGGATGCCGCCGCCGCGCGCGCCGAAGCGCTGCGCATGCTGGAACAAGTGCGCATCCCGGAAGCCAAGTCGGTGCTGGACCGCTACCCGCATCAACTGTCGGGCGGCATGCGCCAGCGCGTGATGATCGCGATGGCGCTGGCCTGCAAGCCGGCGCTGCTGATCGCTGACGAACCCACCACCGCGCTCGACGTCACCATCCAGGCGCAGATTCTGCAACTGATCCGTCAGCTGCAAGAAGAAATGCACATGGGCGTGGTGTTCATCACCCACGACATGGGCGTGGTGGCTGAAGTGGCCGACCGCGTGCTGGTCATGTACCGCGGCGACAAGGTTGAAGAAGGCCCGTCTGAACAAGTGTTCTCGGCGCCGCAGCACACCTACACCAAGGCGCTGCTGTCGGCCGTGCCGAAGCTGGGCGCCATGGAAGGCACCGATCTGCCCGCGCGCTTCCCGCTGCTGCAAGTGGAAGGCCAGGTTCAGCCCGTGGCGGAACCCGGCATCACCAGCACGCAGGAAGTGCCGGCCGCCAAGCGCGAACCGATCCTGAGCGTGCGTAATCTGGTGACCCGTTTTGATCTGCGCGGCGGCATTCTGAGCCGCGTGCAGCGCCGCGTGCACGCCGTGGAGCAGGTCAGCTTTGATCTGTACCCGGGCGAAACGCTGTCGCTGGTGGGCGAATCGGGTTGCGGCAAGTCCACGACCGGCCGTTCGCTGCTGCGTCTGGTGAACAGCCAGGGCGGCGAGATCAAGTTCGGCGGCCGCGACATCGTGCGCCTGAAGAACAATGAACTGCAATCCCTGCGCCGCGATATTCAATTCGTGTTCCAGGACCCGTTTGCATCGCTGGACCCGCGCGTCACCGTTGGCTTCTCCATCATGGAGCCGCTGCTGGTGCACGGCGTGGCCAAGGGCCGCGATGCCGAACGCCGCGTGGCTGAATTGCTGGAGCGCGTGGGCCTGCCGCCGGAAATGGCGCAGCGCTACCCGCATGAATTCTCGGGCGGCCAGCGCCAGCGCATCTGCATCGCGCGCGCGCTTGCCCTGAACCCGAAGGTGGTGATCGCGGACGAATCCGTGTCGGCGCTGGACGTGTCGATTCAGGCGCAGATCGTGAACCTGCTGATCGACCTGCAACGCGACATGGGCATTTCGTTCCTGTTCATCTCGCACGATATGGCCGTGGTTGAACGCGTCAGCCATCGCGTGGCCGTGATGTACCTGGGCCAGATCGTTGAGATCGGCCCGCGCCGCGCCATCTTTGAGAACCCGCAGCACCCGTACACCAAGAAGCTGATGTCGGCCGTGCCGATCGCCGATCCGGCACGCCGCCATCTGAAGCGCACCTTGTTGTCCGATGAAATCCCCAGCCCGATCCGCAAGCTCGGCGACGAGCCGGTGGTGCAGCCGCTGGTGCAGGTTGGAACCGATCACTTCGTCGCCCGTCATCCGGTCGGCGGCGCGTATTGAGTCCGTTGTCGTACTTGTTTTTCTTCCACCAAACCCCCTAATTCCATTCTGGAACCAGGAGTTGCAATGATGAAAGTTCTGCGCCCCACCAAGCTGATGGCCGCCGCTGCGGTGGCCTTCGGCGTGCTCACTTCGCCGCTGGCGCATGCTGCCAAGGACGTGACGTTTGCCGTCTCCATCGCACTGGAAACGCTCGATCCGTACAACACCAACAGCACGCTGAACCAAGCCGCGGGCAAGGCCTACTACGAAGGCCTGTTCGAATTCGACAAGGACCTGAAGGTTCAGAAGGTGCTGGCCACCGACTACACCGTCAGCGAAGACGGCCTGGTCTACACGTTCAAGCTGCGTCCCGGCGTGAAGTTCCACGACGGCACCGACTTCAACGCTGAAGCGGTCAAGATCAACTTCGATCGTCCGGCCAACCCGGAAAACCGCCTGTCGCGCTACATCCAGTTCAGCGTCATCGACAAGACCGAAGTGGTCGACCCGATGACCATCAAGATCACGCTGAAGAAGCCGTTCTCGGCCTTCATCAACGCGCTGGCCCACCCGGCCGCCATGATGATCTCGCCGGCAGCCCTGGCCAAGTACGGCAAGGAAATCGGTTTCCACCCGGTGGGTACGGGCCCGTTCGAATTCGTCGAATGGAAGCCGGCTGAATACCTGAAGGTCAAGAAGTTCGACGGCTACTGGAAGAAGGGCTACCCGAAGGTCGACACGCTGACCTTCCGTACCGTGACCGACAACAACACGCGCGCCGCCGTGGTGCAAACGGGCGAAGCGCAGTTCGCTTTCCCGGTGCCGTTCGAACAAGCCGCCGTGCTGTCCAAGAACGACAAGCTGGACGTGGTCGATCACAAGAACTCGATCATGGCCCGCTACCTGTCGATGAACACGCAGCAAAAGCCGTTCGACAACCCTAAGGTGCGTGAAGCCATCAACTACGCCATCAACAAGGAAGCSCTGGCCAAGGTCGCTTTCTCGGGCTACGCCACCGTCGTTGACGGCGTCGTGCCGACCGGCGTGGACTTCGCACACAAGACCGGCCCGTGGCCGTACGACATCAAGAAGGCCAAGGCCCTGCTGGCTGAAGCCGGCTACCCGAACGGCTTCGAAAGCCAACTGTGGTCCGCCTATAACGACGGCACCTCGGTGAAGGTGGTTCAGTTCCTGCAACAGCAGCTGTCGCAAGTCGGCATCAAGGTCCAAGTGGAAGTGCTGGAATCGGGCCAACGCGTGCAGCGCGTTCAACAGGTGCAAAAGCCTGAAGACGCCAAGGTCCGCATGTACTACGCCGGCTGGTCGTCCTCGACCGGTGAAGCCGACTGGGGCCTGCGTCCGTTGCTGACCACCGCCGCTTTCCCGCCGGTGCTGAACAACGTGTCGTACTACTCGAACAAGTCGGTGGACGACGGCATCCAGGAAGCCCTGGCCACGACCGATCGCGCCAAGAAGACTGAAATCTACAAGACCGTTCAGGAAACCATCTGGAAGGACGCCCCGTGGGCCTTCCTGGTGACCCAGAACAACCTGTACGTGAAGTCGAAGAACCTGTCGGGCGTGTATGTGGAACCGGACACCTCGTTCTGGTTCGGCGACATCGACCTGAAGCAGTAAACCTAGCAGTCACTCTCAGGGCCTTCGGGCCCTTGTAAGGCCACATACGGCGGGGGCGCGGTGTCCCCGCCGATGTTGCAGGAATTTCAATGCTGACCTACATCGTCAAACGTCTTCTGGGCATGATCCCCACGCTGCTGCTGGTAGCCGTGGTCGTGTTCCTGTTTGTGCACATGCTTCCGGGCGACCCGGCGCGACTGGCCGCGGGCCAGGAAGCCGACCAGCAAACCGTTGAGCTCGTGCGCAAGGAACTTGGGCTGGATCTGCCCCTGCCGCAGCAGTTCGTGCGCTACTTCAGCCACATGCTGCAAGGCGACCTGGGTACGTCCTTGCGTACCAAGCGCCCCGTCTCGACCGAGATTTCCGACCGCTTCATGCCCACCTTGTGGCTGACGCTCGCCAGTATGGTGTGGTCCGTGTCGTTCGGCATGATCATCGGGATCGTGTCGGCGGTCTGGCGCAATCGCTGGCCCGACCGGCTTGGCATGACCCTGGCGGTGTCAGGTATTTCTTTCCCCGCATTCGCGCTGGGCATGATGCTGATGCAGGTGTTCTCCGTGAACCTGGGCTGGTTGCCCACGGTGGGCGCCTCGACCTGGCAACACTACATACTGCCGTCCATCACCCTGGGCGCCGCGGTGGCCGCCGTGATGGCGCGATTCACGCGGGCATCGTTTGTGGAAGTCATTCAGGAAGACTTCGTGCGCACAGCGCGCGCCAAGGGCCTGACTGAACGCCGCGTCATCATCAAGCACGCGTTGCGCAACGCGCTGATTCCCGTCGTGACCATGATGGGCTTGCAGTTTGGCTTCCTGCTGGGCGGCTCGATCGTGGTCGAGACCGTGTTCAACTGGCCCGGCCTTGGCCGCCTGCTGGTGGACGCCGTGACCCAGCGCGACTATCCGGTGATTCAGGGCCTGGTGCTGCTGTTCTCGCTGGAATTCATCCTGATCAACCTGATTGTCGACGTGCTCTATGGCGTCATCAATCCCAGCATCCGTTATAAGTGAGGCGGCCATGAGCAATACGACACCCGCCACGACCATCGCCGCCGTTCCGAAGAACGATGTGCGCACGCCCGCCACCGAGTTCTGGCGCAAATTCAAGAAGCAGAAGCTGGCCGTGGGCGCTGGCCTCTTCGTCCTGCTGCTGGTCGTGGTCGCGGTCTTCGCGCCCTGGATCGTGCCGTTCGACGCCGAGAACTTCTTTGACTACGACGCGCTGAATGCCGGGCCGTCGCTGACGCACTGGCTTGGCGTGGACTCGCTGGGCCGCGACATCTTCAGCCGCATCGTGATGGGCGCGCGGATCTCGCTGGCTGCGGGCTTCCTGTCGGTGGCCATGGGCGCCATCGTCGGCACCTTCATGGGCTTGATGGCCGGTTACTACGAAGGCTGGTGGGAACGCATCACGATGCGCGTCTCGGACGTGCTGCTGGCCTTCCCGGGCATGCTGCTGGCCATTGGCGTCGTCGCCATCCTGGGCTCGAGCATGATCAACGTGATCGTGGCCGTGGCCGTTTTCAGCGTGCCGGCGTTCGCCCGCCTGGTTCGCGGCAACACGCTGTCGATCAAGCAGATGACGTATGTCGAAGCGGTCAAGAGCGTGGGCGCGTCCGACTGGACCATCATCATGCGCCACATCCTGCCCGGCACGATCTCGCCGATCGTGGTGTACGGCACGATGCGTATCGGCACGTCGATCATCACCGCCGCCAGCCTGTCGTTCCTGGGCATGGGCGCATCGCCTCCCACGCCGGAGTGGGGCGCGATGCTGAACGAAGCGCGCGCCGACATGGTCATCGCCCCGCACGTGGCGATCTTCCCGGCGCTGGCGATCTTCCTGACGGTGTTGGCATTCAACCTGTTGGGCGACGGCTTGCGCGACGCGCTCGATCCCAAGATCGATCGCAAGTAAATGAGTGCCCCGCCGCCGGGCCGCCCCTTTTGGGGGCACCCATTCCGAAAGGGGCGGCGGCATTGGGGGCAGTCTCTTCTCGCCGCCGTCCTCGTTCAGATCATGCGCCCCGCTGGGGGCGCGTGAACCGGACGCAGGGCGGCGGCGTTTTGCATTAAGGACTTTTGCATTAAGGACCTTGGCGAAAACCATGGACAAACAAGCGCTGGACCTTCCCCGCATCGGTGTGCTGCCGTCGGGTCCGCTGGATTCGATTTGCGACGTGGGCGATGTCACTGTCGGGCACAGCACGCTGGCCGACGGCGCGCAGCAGACGGGCGTCACCGTCGTGCGCCCGCACGCTGGCGACCCGTATATGGACAAGGTGCCCGCCGCCGCAACCGTGTTGAACGGTTTCGGCAAAAGCACCGGCCTGATTCAGGTACAGGAATTGGGCGTGCTGGAAACGCCCATCGCACTGACCAACACGTTTGGCGTGGGCACCGTGGCCAACGCGCAAATCCGCCAGGCGCTTGCGGCCAACCCCGGCATCGGCCGCGGCATGGCGACGGTGAACCCGCTGGTCTTTGAATGCAATGACGGCTATCTGAATGACATCCAGGCGCTGGCGGTGCAGGAATCGCACTACGCCGACGCTTATGCCGATGCGGCCAAACCCTTCGCGCAGGGCGCGGTGGGGGCGGGGCGCGGCATGTCGTGCTTTTCATTCAAGGGCGGTATCGGTTCGGCGTCTCGCGTGGCGTCGATCCAGCCCGGCTTGGCATACACCGTCGGCGCGCTGGTGCTGGCCAACTTCGGCCGCTTGCCCAACCTGACCGTGGCGGGCCGCCCGTTCGGACGCCGGCTGGCCAGCAAGCTGGACCAAAGCCTGGCGCAGCAAGGTGAGAACGCGGTGATCGTGCCCGAGAAGGGCTCCATCATCTTGCTGCTGGCTACCGACGCGCCGCTGGATGCGCGCCAACTGCGCCGGCTGTCGCTGCGTGCCGGGGCAGGGCTGGCGCGCACCGGTTCCGTGTTCGGCCACGGCAGCGGCGACATCGCCCTGGCGTTTTCCACGGCCTACACCGTGCCGCAATTGGCCGAGCAACCCATGCCGGCGCTGGCGATGCTGCACGAAACCCGTATCGACCCCCTGTTCGAAGCGGCCGCCGAGGCCTGCGAGCAGGCCATCATTTCCGCGCTCTGGCATGCCGATGGCGTGACGGGGCGAGACGGCCATCACCGCGCCGCCATCCGCGACGCCGCGCCGCAATGGCGCCAGTGGCTGTCCGACACCGCATTTTGAATCTCTCGAAGGCTGATCCCATGAAGATCCTGATTTCCACCGATATCGAAGGCGTCGCCGGCGTCTTCCACCCCGAACAAGTCCGCGCCGGCAACGGCGAATACGAGCGCGCCCGCGCCTGGATGACCGCCGAGGCCAACGCGGCCGTGCAAGGCGCCATTGCCGGCGGCGCCGAAGACATCCTGGTCAACGACTCGCACGGCGGCTTTCGCAACCTGCTGCCCGACGGCCTGGATGAACGCGCACGCCTGGTGCTGGGCAAGCCGCGCTACCTGGGCATGATGGGCGGCCTGGAAGAGGGCTGCGACGCCGTCTTCATGATCGGCTACCACTCGCGCTCGCAAGGCCGCGGCATTCTGGCGCACACCATCAACAGCTTCGCGTTCGCGCGCGTGTTCATCAACGGCATGGAGCTGGGCGAAGCGGGCCTGTACGGCGCGCTGGCGGGTGAAATGGGCGTGCCGGTGATCTTGGCGACGGGCGACGACGTATTCATCTCGGAAACCCGCGACACGTTCCCGGGCGCCGAATGGGTGCAGACCAAAGTGGCCCATGGCCAAGGCAGCGGCGTGACCTTGTCGCCCGCTGCGTCGCGTCGCGCCATTGCCGCTGCCGCCGAAACGGCCGTCCGCAACCTGAAAGCGGCCTCGGGCAAGTCCAGTGGCGGAAAAGCCATTCCTTTCCGCATTCCCGCCCCTATAGAATGCCGGTTGCAGACGCAGAGTGCGGCGCTCGCCGACCTGTTCTGCATGTGGCCCACGCTGGAACGCGTGGACGGCGTCACCTTGCGATTCACCGTGGATAGCATGCAGTCGGCCGTCCGCACGCTGAACAGCCTGGCCGCCATGTCTTTCATGTTGCGCTAAGGATTCCATCCCCCATGTCTAGCACCGACGCCCGTATTGCCCAATTGCGGCAGGCCATGAGCCGCCGCGGCCTGTCCGCCTATATCGTTCCGTCTTCGGACCCCCATCTGTCCGAGTATCTGCCGGCGCGCTGGCAAGGGCGGCGCTGGCTGTCGGGCTTCACGGGGTCCGTGGGCACGCTGGTCGTCACCGCTGATTTCGCCGGCTTGTGGGTGGATAGCCGCTACTGGGTGCAGGCCGAGGCGCAACTGGCCGGCACCGGCGTGCAGCTGATGAAGATTGCGCTGGCCTCCACCCCCGGCCATGTCGACTGGCTGGCTGCCAACACCCGCGCGGGCGACGTCATCGGCGTCGACGGCCAGGTATTGGGCCTGGGCGCGTTCCGCGCCTTGTCGGCGGCGGCCGCCAAGTCGGGCGCCACGCTGGAAATCCGCGAAGACTTGCTGGATGAAGTCTGGACCGACCGCGCCGGCTTGCCTGACGCGAAGATCTACGAACACGTTGCGCCCGAAGCCTGCGTCACGCGTGCCGACAAGCTGGCGCAAGTGCGCGACGCGATGCGCGCCCAGGGCGCCGACGTGCATTTCATCTGCACGGTGGACGACATCGCCTGGCTGCTGAACCTGCGCGGCGCGGATGTGGACTACAACCCGGTGTTCGTCGGCCATGCGCTGATCGGCCTGGATCACGCCACGCTGTTCGTCGCCGACGGCAAGATCGATGACGCCTTGCGCGCCACGCTGGCCGCCGATGGCGTTGAAGTGGCTGCCTATGCACAGGCTGCCGATGCCCTGGCTTCGCTGGAGCTGGATCAGAAGCTGCTGATTGATCCGGCGCGTGTGACCTGCGGCGTGTTCCATGCCATGGACCCGGCGGTGCCGCGCATTGAAGCCATCAACCCGTCTACCTTGTTCAAGTCGCGCAAGACCGACGCGGAACTGGCCCACGTGCGCCAGGCCATGGCGCAAGACGGCGCGGCCCTCTGTGAATTCTTTTCGTGGTTCGAAGGCGCGCTGGGCAACGAGACCATTACCGAACTGACGATCGACGAGCAGATCACCGCCGCCCGCGCCCGCCGTCCGGCCTATGTCTGCCCCAGCTTTGCCACCATCGCCGGTTTCAACGCCAACGGCGCCATGCCGCATTACCGCGCCACGCCGGAATCCCATTCGACGATTGAAGGCGATGGCCTGCTGCTGATCGATTCGGGCGGCCAGTACCAGGGCGGCACCACCGACATCACCCGCGTCGTCGCCGTGGGCACGCCCAGCGCCGACCAGAAGGTGGACTTCACGCTGGTGCTCAAGGGCATGATCGCGCTGTCGCGCGCGTCGTTCCCGCGCGGCACGCCGTCGCCGATGCTGGACGCCATTGCGCGTGCGCCCATCTGGGAAGGCGGTGCGGAATATGGCCACGGCACGGGCCATGGCGTGGGCTACTTCCTGAACGTGCACGAAGGCCCGCAAGTCATTTCGTATCGCGCGATGCCGGGCCCGCACACGGCGATGGAGCCGGGCATGATCACGTCGAACGAACCGGGCATCTATCGTCCGGGCCGTTGGGGCGTGCGTATCGAAAACCTGGTGGCCAACCGCAGCTGGCTGACGTCCGAACTGGGCGAATTCCTGTGCTTCGAAACGCTGACGCTGTGCCCGATCGACACGCGCTGCATTGAACCGTCGCTGATGCGCGCCGATGAAATCGCGTGGCTGAACGACTATCACAAGACGGTGTTCGAACGCCTGTCGCCGTTGGTTGAAGGCGAGGCCCTGGCCTGGCTTGCGCGCCGCACGGCAGCGATCTGATCACGCGCGTGAATGCATGAAAAAAGGCCGCTGGCATTTTGCCCGCGGCCTTTTTGTTTTGCCTGCGGCCTTTGTGTTTTGCGCGCGGCTTTTTGTGTGCGGTGTTCAGTGGTCCGCAGAGGGCCGGGTGGAAGGGGTGTAAAGCGCCAGCTTTCCAACCATGCAGCCCAACACCAGCAGCGCGGCATATACCAGCAGCGTCACGGCGGCCGTCACATTGGATTCCGCCACGCGCATCAATTGGCCCAAGCTCATGGCTCGAATGGCCAAAAAGCCCATGCCGACACCCAGCACCTGCGCCAGCCAGAAGGCCAGCGTGCCGTGGACCACCGCACGCGCTTGGCGCGCGGCGCCGATCGGGCGCGGCAGGATTTTCAGGCAGACCTGCGTGCACAGCACCAGGATGATGGCGGGCAGCGCCAGGTAGCCCAGCGCGTATTCCAGCCAGCCCGCGCTGAGCATCTGCATTTGCAGGTAGCCGCCCAAGGCGAGCGACACACTCAATTGCCAGCCCAGTACCGTCAGCCCAGAGCTCCAGGCCGCGTGGCGCTGTTCGTATGCCGGACCCCCGGCGGGGCCGGCCGGCTGCACGGTCCACGTGGCGATGCGCACGACGAGATACGCGCCAAGAATTTCCAGGACGATGGTCAAGGCTCGGATGAACAGCCCCATGGCAATGAAGTTGCCCACCCCGCCAGCGCGCTCCATGACGTACTGCATCATCACATTGTGCAGGTACGCCGAGGCGGCCGACACGATCAACGAATAGAGCAACAGCAAGGCGATGAAGGTGCCGAAGAGCTTGCGGGGTTCGTCCACGGCCTGCGTGTTGTGCTGCCGCAGCCAGCGGTGCATGGCGCCCCACACGGTCAAGCCGACAAAGACGGTCGACGCGGCAATGGTGGTCAGCAGCGGCAACAGGAATTGCGGCTGGCTGTACATGTCGCGCAGGAGCTCGGACTGGGGCAGCCCGAACACCGAGTAGCTTTGCACCAGCGCGGCGTAGGCCACGCGCACGATGACTGCCGTCAATGCCAGACGCCAGGCAAGCGAGGAGGGGGAGCGGGCGGGATTGATCATCAACATTGTCCGAAGCGTGTTGAGAAAAAACAGCAGTCGAAAAAAATAGGGATCGAACATAGCACGGCGCTGGGGCGCGCCATGCAACAGGCTGGCCGTGCTTGCGTTTCTAGTGCTGCCAAATGTTACGCGTCATCGCTAGGGGAAAACCCAAATAACCTTCGCCTCCCGGCTATAATCCAAATTTCCCGCACGCGCCCGCTCGTCCCGGGTGCTCATTACGATGACCAAATACGTATTTGTCACCGGCGGAGTGGTGTCTTCCCTGGGCAAGGGCATCGCCGCTGCGTCGCTCGCCGCCATTCTCGAGTCGCGTGGTTTGCAGGTCACCATGCTGAAGCTCGACCCGTACATCAACGTCGATCCGGGCACGATGAGCCCCTTCCAGCACGGTGAAGTGTTCGTCACGGAAGACGGCGCCGAAACCGATCTGGACTTGGGCCACTACGAGCGTTTCATTTCCGCTCGCATGCACAAGGTGAACAACTTCACCACCGGCCAGATTTACGAATCGGTGCTGCGCAAAGAGCGCCGTGGCGACTACCTGGGCAAAACTGTCCAGGTGATTCCGCACATCACCAACGAAATCCAGGACTTCATCGCCCGTGGCGCCGAAGCCGGCTGGAACGGCAACACGGACGTCGCGATTGTTGAAATCGGCGGCACCGTGGGTGACATCGAATCCCTGCCTTTCCTGGAAGCTGCTCGCCAGATGAGCCTGCGCATGGGCCGCAACAATGCTGCCTTTGTGCATCTGACGCTGGTGCCCTTCATCGCCTCCGCCGGCGAACTGAAGACCAAGCCSACSCAGCACTCGGTGCAGAAGCTGCGYGAAATCGGTATCTATCCGAACGCGCTCTTGTGCCGTGCCGACCGTCCCATCCCGGACGACGAGCGCGCCAAGATCTCGATGTTCTCCAACGTGCCCCTGGACGCGGTCATTTCCGTCTGGGACGCCGACTCGATCTACAAGATTCCCGCCATGCTGCACAAGCAAGGCGTGGACAACATCGTCTGCGAAGCGCTGGGCCTGACCCCGCCGCCGGCTGATCTGTCCATGTGGGACAACCTGGTCGAAGCCCTGGAGCACCCGCAGCACCAGCTGACGATCGGCATGGTCGGCAAGTACGTCGACCTGACCGAATCGTACAAGTCGCTGACGGAAGCCCTGGTCCACGCCGGCATCCATACGCGCTCGAAGATCAACATCGAGTACATCGATTCGGAAGACATCGAAACCCGCGGCACCGACCAACTGAAGCACCTGGACGCCATTCTGGTTCCGGGCGGCTTCGGCAAGCGCGGCACCGAGGGCAAGATCGCCGCCATCCGCTACGCCCGTGAAAACGGCGTGCCGTACCTGGGCATCTGCCTGGGCATGCAGCTGGCCGTSATCGAATTCGCSCGCCACGTCGCCGGTCTGGGTGGCGCCAACAGCACGGAATTCGATCCGTCGGCGCCGCACCCCGTGGTGGCCCTGATCACCGAATGGATGGACCGCGAAGGCAAGGTCGAGAAGCGCGACAACTCGTCCGACCTGGGCGGCACCATGCGCAAGGGCGCGCAACGCGTGCCGATCAAGCCGGGCACCCGTGCGCAGACCATCTACGGCGACGAAGTGAACGAGCGTCACCGTCACCGCTACGAGGTCAACAACGTCTACGTGCCGCGCCTGGAAGAGGCCGGCATGGTGATCAGCGCCCGTACGCCGTCCGAGAACCTGCCGGAAATGATGGAACTGCCCGACCACCCGTGGTTTGTGGGTGTGCAGTTCCACCCGGAGTTCACGTCCACGCCGCGTGATGGCCACCCGTTGTTCTCCAGCTATATCCGCGCCGCCATCGAGCAGAAGTCTCGCCGCGGTCAGGAGGCGTAATGCCCGTCTGCGGTCTCGAGTTCCGTAAGCGGATCTTCGGGGCCGCGGGCCGTTCGCCCAGCGCCGCCCTATACGGCGGCGCTTCTTTCGGATACAACCAATTAGCATCGGATATGCGTCGCCGTGCCGCCTTGAGCGACACTGGCGGCTTTGCCGTATCCGGCGTGCCGTATCACGCATCAGATACCAACCAACGCAACTGCTCTGAAGGAACCCCATGAGTGCTTATCTCATCGCCGACGTCACGGTGACCAAGCCCGCGCAATACGAGGACTACAAGCGTCTGTCCACGCTCGCCATGCGCGCGTACGATGCCAAGATCCTGGTGCGAGGCGGAGAGTCCAAGCACCTTGAGGGCCGTGAGCCTGGCCGCACCGTCGTCATGGAGTTTCCGTCCATGGCCGCCGCCCAGGCCTTCTACGACTCCTGGCAGTACCGCCGCGCCCGCAATGCCCGCGAGGGTGCGGCCGTCATGAATATGTTTATCGTTCAGGGAATGTAAAGTCATGAGTGCAATCGTCGATATCATCGGCCGCGAGATTCTGGATTCGCGCGGCAACCCCACCGTGGAATGTGATGTGCTGCTGGAATCCGGCGCCATGGGCCGTGCGGCTGTGCCGTCCGGCGCATCCACGGGCGCCCGCGAAGCCATCGAGCTGCGCGACGGTGACAAGAACCGTTATCTGGGCAAGGGCGTGCTGCGCGCCGTTGAAAACCTGAACACGGAAATCTCCGAAGCGCTGATGGGCCTGGACGCCCAGGAACAGACCTTCGTCGATCGCACCCTGATCGAGCTGGATGGCACCGAGTCCAAGGAACGCCTGGGCGCCAACGCGATCCTGGCCGCCAGCATGGCCGTGGCCCGCGCCGCCGCCGATGAATCCGGCCTGTCGCTGTACCGCTATTTCGGCGGCAGCGGCCCCATGAGCATGCCCGTGCCGATGATGAACGTCATCAACGGCGGTGCGCACGCCAACAACACGCTCGACCTGCAAGAACTGATGATTCTGCCGGTGGGCGCAGGCAGCTTCCGCGAAGCCCTGCGTTGGGGCGCTGAAGTCTTCCACATGCTGAAGAAGCTGATCCACGGCCAGGGCATGTCCACGGCCGTTGGCGACGAAGGCGGCTTTGCCCCCAACGTGCCCAGCCATGAAGCGGCTATCCAGCTGATCCTGAAGGCCATCACCGAAGCCGGCTACGAGCCGGGCACGCAGATCGCCCTGGGCCTGGATTGCGCCAGCTCGGAGTTCTACCGCGACGGCAAGTACACGCTGGCTGGCGAAGGCGGCATCTCGCTGTCCTCGCAAGAGTTCACCAACCTGCTGGCCACGTGGTGCGACAAGTACCCGATCATCTCCATCGAAGACGGCATGGCCGAAAACGATTGGGACGGCTGGAAGCTGCTGACCGACCAACTGGGCAAGAAGGTGCAATTGGTGGGCGACGACCTGTTCGTCACCAACACCAAGATCCTGCGCGAAGGCATCCAGAAGGGCGTCGCCAACTCGATCCTGATCAAGATCAACCAGATCGGCACGCTGACCGAAACCTTCGCCGCCATCGAAATGGCCAAGCGCGCCGGCTACACCGCCGTCGTGTCGCACCGTTCGGGCGAAACCGAAGATTCCACCATCGCCGACATCGCCGTGGCGACCAACGCCATGCAGATCAAGACGGGTTCGCTGTCCCGTTCGGATCGTATGGCCAAGTACAACCAGCTTCTGCGTATCGAGGAAGAGCTGGCTGAAGTGGCGTCGTATCCTGGCTTGGAAGCTTTCTACAACCTGCGTTGATGGGAAGCGCGGTTGCGGCGCCTGGCGCCGCGGCCGCATCCGCGCCACGACTGCTCTGAGGGTTCTCGCGTATGCGCCTGTTGTTCCTGGTGCTGTTCGTGCTGGTAGGCTTGATCCAATACCCGCTGTGGCTGGGTAAGGGCGGCTGGTTCAAGGTCTGGGATCTGCAACGCCAAGTGGCCGAGCAGCGCGAGACCAACGAAGGCCTGCGCGCGCGCAATGCGGCGCTGGAAGCCGAAGTGCGCGACCTTGAAGGCGGTTCTGGCGCGGTTGAAGAGCGCGCCCGTGGCGAGCTGGGCATGATGCGCGACGGTGAAGTGTTCGTTCATATCCTGCCGCAAAACACGCAGCCGCCCGCAGCCGGCGCCACGCTGTCGACCGATGCCGGCGCCAAGCCGCCTGCCACGCCTGCGCGTGCCAGCGCACCGGCTGCCAAGCCACCCGCCAGCCGCGCGGCGGCGACGGCGCCCAAGCCCCCTGCCAACTCGGCAAACAACGCCACGACCCGGCACTAGCGCTTGCACTTGCGCTTGCCCTAGCACTTGCACTTGCACTTGCACTTGCACTTGCACTTGCACTAGCCCTAGCCCTAGCCCTAGCCCTAGCCCTAGCCCTAGCACTAGCCATAGCCCTAGCGCTAAAGCTGACCTCGGTGTCAGCCTCGGCCTGCGCCGCAATGCATCTTGCGGCAGGCGCCGATCACCATGCCCGGTGGCATGGGCTTGAGCCCCGCCCAATCGACCGGGTGCGTGTGCATCTCCATTTCCAGTTCCAGCTGTATCGGCAATAAGCCCCTGGCCTGCGCCTGGCCGGCATAGCTGGCGGCGTCTGCTCGCGCGAGCAGGGCCAGCACGGCTTGCATCGGCGGCAGCAACGGTTTGTGCAGATAGGTCAGCCGCAGTGTCAGCGTGTTAGCGTCGAAGATGGTCGCGCTGCCCGGCCTGGCCGGCCGGCGCGCGTGCTGCAAGTCTTGGTAGTCATTGTCGATGGCGCGTCGGCCGGGCGCCGCTTGTACGCGTAAATCGGCCCGGCCGTGTTCGCGAAACGCGCGGGCGTCGGGCTGAAGGATTTCGATTCGCCACGGCGTCAGGCCGCTTGTTGCGGACAATGCGGCGTGGCCGTGCTTCAGCCGGGCGCGCGCCCCGTCTTCCCCTTGCGGGCCGACATAGAGCGGCAGCAATCCTTGTAGAAATGCATCGCGCATAGGTGCCGGATGCCCGTGCGCGGTGGCGCCCGCGCGGCCGGCTTCGATCAGCGCCAGATGTGCCATCTGACGCACGGTTTGCCAGCGGGCGGCCTCGATGCCGAGCAATCCCAGCAGTAGCACCATGGCCCCGGCGACGGCAAATTCGATGGCGGCGGCGCCGCGCTGCCGGGAACGGGCAAAGAAAAAGGCGGTCATGGCTGCGCAGTGTGGCGCGGGCATGACCGCCTGTCGATACGGATAAGCCGAAGGGATGAAAACGTCCCGCCAGGAGGCGGGGCGCGGGGAATCAGTGCACCGTCGGGGGCGCGTCGTCCGGCGGCGGCTGGTTCGGCGTGAACAGGGCGGCGCAGTCAACGGCATCGAACTTGTACGGCTTGCCACAGAAGTCGCAAGACACATCGACCTGGCCGCGTTCAGCCAGGACGCTGTTGACTTCTTCTTCGCCCAGCGAGCGCAGCATGCTGGCCACGCGTTCGCGGGTGCACGGGCAGTGCCAACGCACCGACGCGGGCTCGAAGGCCACCAGCGTGTCTTCCCAGTACAGGCGGTGAATCAGCGTGTCGATATCAGCTTCCAGCAGTTCGTCGCGCTTCAAGGTGCTGGCCAGCGCGTTGGTGCGGTCCCAGGTTTCAGCGGCCGACTGTTCGGTCAGCAGCGGGGCGTCCGTGCCGCCATGGAAGGGCAGGCGCTGGATCAGCATGCCGGCGGCATGGTCGGCATCGGCCGCCAGCCACAGGCGCGTGTCCAGTTGCTCGGACGCTTTCATGTAGTGTTGCAGGGCCTCAGCCACCGTGTCGCCTTCCAGCGGCACGATGCCTTGATAGGTCGTCTGGCCCGGCAGCTTGCGCTGCGGGTCCAGCACCACGATGAAGCGGCCGTTGCCGCCCGGGTTCAGCAGGCTTTGCATGGTGCCGTCGGCCGGCACGTCCTGGCCTTCGCGCACCTTGACGGTGGCGCGCAGGCTCAGGTCAGAGCGGCATTCCACCACCAGCAAAGCGATGGGGCCGTCGCCCTGGATCTGAAGCACCAGCGAGCCATCAAACTTGATGTTGGCGGCCAGCAGCGTGGACGCGGCCACCAGTTCGCCCAGCAGGTGGGTGATGGCAGGCGGGTAGTCGTGATTGGCCTGAACGGCTTTCCAGGTTGCGTCAAGGCGCACGGCCTGAATGCGGACGCTGCGGTCTTCGGTGAGGTATTTTTTAAGCTGATCGGTCATAGCGGAATGTTAGCCGATCAGGCCGCCTATTCCCCCTGCTGGCAGCAGGGGGTTCGGCGATTGCCCGGGGGGATCAGGCCAGCCGTTTCAGGGCCGTCTTGTAGTGTTGGCCCCGCGCCACGTAATGCGCGGTGTTCTTGTGCAGATTGGCGATTTCTTCTTCCGAGAGTTCGCGCACGATCTTGCCAATGCCGATCACCAGCGAGTTGTCGGGAATGACCCGGTCTTCGGGAATGATTGCGCCCGCGCCGATCAGGCAGTTGCGGCCGATGACCGCATTGTTCAGCACGATGGCCTGCATGCCTACCAGCGCACCTTCGTGGATCGTACAGCCGTGCAGCATGGCCTGGTGGCCCACGGTGACGTTGGGGCCGATCGTCATGGGACAGCCGCTGTCCACATGCAGCACGCTGGATTCCTGGATATTGGTGCCATGGCGGATCACGATGGCGTCGTTGTCGCCCCGAATCGACACGTGCGACCAGATGCTGACGCCTGCCTCCAGCGTGACATTGCCGATGATGTCGGCACTGTCCGCCACGTAAGCGGCGGGGTCGATGCGGGGGATCAGGTCGTCAAGCTGGTAAATGGGCATTACGTCTCCGATTGCTGCTCAGGGCCTCTGGGGGCCGGTTCAATGTTGTCGTCGGCCACGGCGGCCACCGCAGGCGGGGCGGGGGCCGCCGCAGGTTCCGGCTGGGGCGTGGCCCCCGGCGCGGCTCCCTGCGTGGGCGCCGAAGTGGGCCCGGAAGGTGCCGCCGGCGCGGCCGTCATCGGCTCGGACACGGGCGGCGGGGCCGCCGCCGCGATGGCGCGGGCGCGTTCTTCTTCGCGCAGGCGCAGAATGTGGCGCTGGATCTTGCCGGTGGTGGTCATCGGCAACGCGTCGACGAACTCGATCTCTTTCGGGTACTCGTACGGCGCCAGGCGCTCGCGCACATGTTCCTGCAAGTTTTCGATCACATCGGACCGGTCTCGATGGGCGAACTCCGGCGTCAGCACCACATAGGCTTTGACCAGCGCGCCGCGTTCGGCATCCGGCTTGGGCACGACCGCGGCGTTGGCAACCGCCGGATGCCCGATCAGGCAGCTTTCGATTTCTCCGGGGCCGATCCGGTAGCCCGCCGACTTGAACACGTCGTCGGCGCGGCCGGCGTACCAGAGGTAGCCGTCGGCATCCACCGAGGCCAGATCACCGGTCAGGCACCAATCGCCCTTGAACTTGGCCTGGGTGGCGGCTTCGTTGCGCCAGTAGCCCAGGAACATCACCGGGTCGGGAAAGCCGTGAATGTCGAGCCGGTTGACGGCGATCTCGCCGATTTCTCCGGGGGCGACAGGCTGGCCGTCATCATTGAGCACGGCCACCTGGTGGCCAGGATAGGGCCGGCCCATGCTGCCGGGCCGGGCGGGCCAGCGCCGTTGGCTGTTGCCCACCACGTAGTTCATTTCCGTCTGGCCGAACATCTCGTTGGGCGTCACGCCGAGCGCCGACTGGCACCATTCAAAGACGGTTTCACCCACGCTTTCGCCCGCGCTCATGATGGAGCGCAGCGCCAGCTGGTAGCGGCCGCGGGGTTCCGGCACCGCCTTCATCATCATCTTCAGCGCGGTGGGGAACAGGAAGGTGTTGGTGACCTGATAGCGCTCCATCAGCTCAAAGGCGCGCTCGGCAGAAAAGCGCCCGCGCGTGCCGACGATGGGATGGCCGAAATACAGCGTGGGCAAGAGCGCGTCCATCATGCCGCCCGTCCAGGCCCAGTCGGCCGGCGACCAGAACACGTCAGCGGGCTTGGGGAACCAGTCTTGCGAAGCGACGAAGCCGGGCAGGTTGCCGATCAGTACGCTGTGCGGCAACAAGGCGCCTTTCGGGGCGCCCGTTGTGCCAGAGGTATAGAGCAGGATGGCGGGATCGGACGAACGCGTCGGGATGGCCTTGAATTCGCTGGGCTGACGGGCAAGCAGGCTGCGCCAGGGCAACACGCGCTCGTCCGCGAAACCAATGCCGATCACTTGCTGAAGATTGGGGCAGTTGTCGCTCACGGCCAGCAGGTTGGCGCTTGAGGCATGGTCCACGATGGCGACGCGTGTTTCCGAGTCTCGCAAGCGGCTTTCCAATGCCTCAGGCCCGAACAAGGCCGACAAGGGCAGCACGACGCCGCCGACGGTGTAGATGGCCATGTGGGCGACGACGGTTTCAGGGCGTTGCCCCAAAACGACACCGACCCGATCGCCGCGGCCCACGCCCATCTTCACCAGGCCGTTGGCCAGCTGATTCACGGCCTCCGCCAAGCGGGCATAGGTCCAGACCTCGCGGTTGCCGGATTCATCTTCGTAGTAGATGGCAATGCGCCGCGCATCCGGACTACTGGATGCCCAGCGGTGGCAGCACGCATCCGCGATGTTGAACTGGGTGGGAACCAGCCAGCGGAATGATTGGTAGAGCGCCTGATATTGGTCGTTCATGGCCCTATGTTGTAAGCATGTTGCAGCTGCGTGAACGGGGCGGCTCGCCCGTTGCCTCAGATGCAAGCATGACCTAGAGGGCCGTGAACTGCAATATCCCCGTTGCGTAATGGGGACGCATACGGGTTATCACGGGTGTTTGCTTTGGCGGCGCAGCGCTGAGGGCAGGGCGGGCAACGACAGCGAACGCGGCGGCCGGACCGAGGGTTCCGTCTGCCGTTCGGCCTGAATGGCGGCCCAGTCCAGCAACTGCAACTGGCCGTCGTGGGTTTCGGCCAGGGCCGACAGGCTTTCCACCCAATCGCCATCATTGCAATAGAGGATGCCGCCCACGTCGCGGAGCTCAGCTTTGTGAATGTGGCCGCACACAACGCCGTCCAGCCCGCGCCGGCGCGCCTCGCCCGCCAGGGCTTCTTCGAAGTCGGTAATGAACGACACCGCGTTCTTCACCTTGTGCTTCAGGTATTGCGACAGCGACCAATAATGCATGCCCAGCCGGTGGCGCAGCCGGTTGAAATGGTGGTTGATCCACAGAGCCAACTGGTAGAGCCCATCGCCCAGATGCGCCAGCCAGCGGCTGTGCTGAATCACGCCGTCGAATTGATCCCCGTGCAGCACGAGCAGCCGCAGGCCTTTCGCGGTGACGTGCACGTCTTCATCCAGGATTTCAATGTCGCCAAACGCAAACCCCGCGAACTCGCGTGCGAATTCGTCGTGGTTGCCGGGGATGAACACCACCCGTGTTCCATTGCGCGCCTTGCGCAGAATGCGCTGGATGACGTCGTTATGCGCCCGCGGCCAGTGCCAGTGCTTGCGCAATTGCCAGCCGTCCACAATGTCGCCCACCAGATACAGGGTGTCCGAATCGTTGTGGTCCAGGAAATCGAGCAGGAATTCCGCCTTGCACCCGGCAGTGCCCAGGTGAATATCGGAAATCCAGAGAGCACGCCAGTGCGCGGGTCGGATTTCGTTCACGGTCGCTTCCATGTGGGCTGTCGTCATGCTTCAGGATGAAATCATCCGGCGATGACGGGCGTGTGAAGCTTCCGTGACGCAGTTGTGACGGTGGGGAGCCAACCTGCCCCGCTACCGTCACGGGCTGGAATCAGCCGGGTTGCTGCGGGTCGGACTTCTTGCCGCGCAGACGCTTCCACAGCCCGCCGCCCAGCGCGGCCGCGGCCAGAATGCCAACCTTGGCGAACTTCGCCAGGAACGCGGCGATCACCGCAAACAGGCCGAGCTTCTTGGCGGCCACCCCCGCCACCAGCGCGGCCAGCCCATATTCCGCGACCTTGTCGGTGGACGAATCGAAGTCCGCGTAGCGTTTGCCGTCCACGTAGTTCAGGTTGTCCAGCAGCGCCAGCACCGCGGTCTTGTCCTTGGGCACCAGGCTTTGCTGGGTAATGAGGTCCAGCGTGATGTAGCCGTCGCGCCCGAGCGCGTAGGTGTTGTAGTTCACGGTCGGGTCTTCTTCCGCGCCCGCGCCCTTATGCTTGGCCGCCACCGACCAGACCAGGCGCTGGGTGTTGCTGTCGTACTTGGGCGCTTCGACCCAGCCGTCCACGCTCAGCTCCGGGAAGCCGCGCTTCTTGCGTTCTTCGTTGGATTGCTCGGTGCCTTCGCGCAGGCTGTCCAGCAATTCGCTGACGTTCCAATTGCGGGCGTCGTCGTCCTTGATGTAGCCGGCCTTGTCGAAATTGACGGTGACGACCCAGTCATCATCGTCGCTCTTGGGCATGACGACGCCCAGCAGCGACGGGTCTTTGCCATTGCCATAGGCTTGCATCAGCCGCTCGGCCTGCAAGCGCGGCACGAAGAACATGTTCTGCGGCAGGTGCACGACCGCCTGCTCGCCCAGCTTCACATCGGCCGGCCCTTGCTGGGCGGCGGCGAAAGCGGCTTTCATGGCGGATTCGATTTCCTGCTGGGCGGACGCATTCTGCGCCCAGGCCCCATTGGGCAGAAAGAGAAGTGCGCTGGCGGCGGCCAGCGACAGGCGTGAAAGGAAAGCGCGCATGAGAGTCTGGAGGCGTCTGTTTTAAAGGGGCCTCATTGTCTTTGCGGTCGACTTTCAACTTTCTGAAAGCCCCCAGCGAATTCGCCGCAGGTTTTTTCGGGATGTAACGCGCTGTGTAAGATTGGCCGATCAGCGCGCTTTCTGGCGCTGTGGCGCATTGCGCAGGCGGGTGCCTAGCAAGCGGTCGTGCAGGAATTGGCCGTCGGGGTCGAACCACGACCAGATGAAGATGGTGAAGGGCGCGGCCACGATGAACATGTCCATTGACGCCCAGCCGGTGAGGCTGGCGGCGCCCCAGACCACGGCAGCGCCTGCCAGCACCAACGGCCAGACCAGCACATAGCGCAGGATCAGGCGGGGGATGCCGGGGGTGTTGCCGTCGCGGTCAACGAGCCGGATGTTCCAGGTCTTCATGGGCAGCGTCTGCCCGCGCCGGCGCCAGCACAGCACGAAGTAGGCGCCAATTGCCACGAACAGCCACGCCTGCCGGGCCGAGCGCAGTTCCAGCGCGTTTTTGCTCTGCGTGAGCGTATCCAACAGATAGCCCGCAAGAAACACCACGCCAAACAGCAGCACGGCTTCGTACATCATGCAGGCAAATCGGCGCAGCCGATTGGGGGTCTGGTCGAGGGCGTCTGTCGTCATGGGACGCCATTATCCAATAAAAGGGGGCCCCCACGGTGCGCCGCTACGCGGCTTCCTGCCCCCCGAGGGGGCTTTTTCCCCTTGGGGCGGCCCGGCGGGGAAAAGGGCGCCCCACGGTGCGCCCCTACGCGGCTTCCGAGGGGCGAAAAAAAACCCGCCGGTAAGGGCGGGTCTATAAAAGGGGCTATGCAGCCCCCAAGGGGAAAATCGTTCGGACCTTAGCGCTTAAGGTCCAGGCCTGTCTTTAGGCTGCGGAGTGCGCGTTCTTGGCGCTCGTCTTGCCAGCCAGGGCCTTGACGCCGTGGGCCAGCTTACGCAGGCCTGCGGCCAGAGCCCGCATCGGATGCGGACGGAATTGTTCTTCGATAGCCTGGAGCATCAGTTGGCGCTCGAGTTCGTCGGTCAGGCGGATGGTGTTGTTCGGGTTGATCACGTTAGCCTCCACGGGCTTGCACAGTTGTTTGCTACTAGGGATAACCCGAATTATAGGGTTTACCCTGAAACTGTGCAAGAGGGAGGTGCAAGGAAGTGCAACTTGGCAACACCTTGGTGCTGATAATGCCCCAAAACCGAGCGGCGGGGCACCATAAGCAAAGATACAGGCGCCATGTTGCGGCGCTTTTACAACGTGGGGGCGGACAGGCTTGTCGAGACTGCGCCCGGGGAGAAACCGCCCCGGGCGCGTGCGATCAGGCGTCGCGGTAGCCGGCGGCGACCAGTTCGAAGCCGAACAGGCGGCAGTCCAGCGCGCCGTTGTGCAGCGGCACGCGGCGCTTGGGCTTCAAGCGCATCTGATTGGGCAGGGTCAGGTCGCTGGTGATGACATGCAACTGCCAGCCGGCGAAATTGCGCTTCAGGCACGCGGCCCAATCACGCCACAGCTCGGCGTCCTGCTCGGTCAGCATGCGTTCGCCATAGGGCGGATTGGTGACAATCCAGCCGTGGTCGGCGGGCGCCGTGATCTCGCGGGCGTCGCCCACTTCAAAGCGGATCGAATCGGCCGTCAGCCACGCGCGTTCGGCGTTGTTCTGGGCGAATTCGATAGCTTGCGGGTCCAGGTCGTAACCCACCAGCGGGGCGTCCAGCTGGGGCAGGATGCGCGAGCGGGCATCGTCCTTCAGGTCGCGCCAGCGGTAGGCGTCGTGATCGCGCAGGCGCTCAAAGCCGAACGGGCGCGAAATGCCCGGGGGCACGCCCAGCGCAATCCAGGCCGCTTCGATCAGGATGGTGCCCGAGCCGCAGAACGGGTCCAAGAGCGGCGCCGCCGGGTCCCAGCCCGCCAGGGCCAGCATGCCGGCCGCCAGGTTTTCGCGCAGCGGGGCCTCGCCCTTGTCCAGACGCCAGCCGCGCTTGAACAGCGATTCGCCCGACGTGTCCAGATACAGCGTGGCCGTATGGCCCGTCAGGAACAGGTGGACGCGAGCGTCGGGGCGCACCGTGTCGATGCTGGGGCGTTCGCCTTCCAGTTCGCGCAGGCGGTCGCAAATGCCGTCTTTGGCGCGCAGATTGCAGTACTGCAGGCTTTGCACCGGGCTCTTGATGGCCGAGGTGTCCACGCGCAGTGTTTGTTCCGCGCCAAACCAGCGTTCCCAGGGCGTGTCGCGAGCCAGGTCCAGGATGTCGTCTTCGTGCGAAATCTCGGCGTGGGCGACTTGCACCAGGATGCGGGTGGCCAGGCGCGAATACAGATTCGCGCGCTGCACGCCCGCCCAGTCGGCGGTAAACGAGCAGCCCGCGCGGCCGGCCTTGGCGTCGTCATAGCCCAGCGCCTGCATTTCGGCGGTCAAGGCCTCTTCCAGCCCTTGGGGGCAGGGGGCGAACACCGTGAACACTTCCGCCTGGCGCGGTTCGCGCGGGCGGCGGCTGCGGGTCTCGACCGTGGGCGAGCGCTCGCGGGAATAATCCCGTTCGTCGGCGGCGTGCGCTTCCGGTTCGTGCTGGTGTTCCGGCTCGGCCATGAATTCCGGCGCGGGGCCATCTTCTTCGAACGGATCGTAGAAGCGGCCGTCGGGCGTGGCGGGGGCGATGTATTGGTCGTCGCGCAGGCGCGGTGCGCGTTGCGGCGGGCGTCCCGAGCGCGCGCTGGGGGCGCTGGAGGGGGCCTCGCGGCGCGAGTCGTCGGAACGGCTGCGCGTGGACGGGCCGCGATCCGCAGAGCGGCGATCGCTCGGGCTGCGATCGGCCGGGCTGCGGTCAGCGGCGCCACGGCTGGGGCCACGACTGGGCTGGTTGCGATCGTACTGGCCGCGTTCGGACGAACGGCGGTCAGATTGACCTCGCTCAGACGGCCCGCGTTCGTACTGGCCACGTTCGGAATGACCTCGTTCGGAATGACCGCCGCGAGGCGCCTGTCCCCGCGCACCCGCTCCGGGCTTGCGGCGCGCCTCTTCTTCCTGGCGGCGTTGATAGCCTTCCGGGTCTTTCTGGCGTTCTACGTTTTCTTTGGTGCGCGAAATCTGCGCGACCAGCCGGGCGCGTGCGCCAGCGCGGACACGCTTGGGCGCCTCTTCGGCGTGGGCGTCGCGCGCCGTTTTTTTGATCGACAGCGTCTTGCGCGGGCGGTCCTGTTCATCAGAGGACATACGAATCCTGGCGAATGTGCAAAGGTAGGGGGAATCAGAAGGGTTTGACGACGACCAGCGCCACCACCACCAAGAGCAGCAAGACGGGAACTTCGTTGAACCAGCGATAGAACTTGTGCGAACGGGTGTTTTTGCCCTGTTCGAATTTACGCAGCATCAAGCCACAGGCGTGATGGTAGCCGATGACGAGCAAGACGAAAAAGAGTTTGGCGTGCATCCAGCCGTTACCCGGGCCCACGCCGATGCGATAACCCAGATACAGCCACATGCCGAACACGATGGCGACGACGGCCAGAATGGTGGTGAAACGGTACAGGCGGCGGGCCATGCCCAGCAGGGTGGCCTGCACGGAAGCGTCCGATTGCTGCGCCAGATTCACGAAAATGCGCGGCAGATAGAACAGTCCGGCGAACCAGGACGCGATGAAGACGATATGAAAGGTCTTGACCCAAAGCATGGCCATGGCGGTGTCCGATCGAGGAAAGCCGCATTGTAAGGCCGGTGGGTAGTGGCTGCGGGAGGGCGTCGTAGGATGGGTGGCGCGCGGTGCGGCTGTTCTAAGAAATTGAATGCAGAACGCGCGCAACCCATCAAACGGCGCACCCTAAATCACGTACAGGTCTACGTATTCATGCACCGGCATGGCCTCAAGCGCTTGCTGGTTCAGCGATACGGTCAGGATGCGGCGCTGCTGCTTGGTGGGGAACATGCGGGCCAGGTTGGTGCGGAACTTGGCTTCCAGCAGCGGAATGCCGTCGGCGCGGCGGCGCTTGTGGCCGATGGGGTATTCGCAGACGACTTCATTGAGCCGCGTGCCATCGTTGAATTCTACCGTCAGCGCGTTGGCAATCGAGCGCTTGTCGGGATCGTGGTAATCGCGGGTGTAGGCCGGGTCTTCCACGCAGACGATCTTGTCGCGCAGCGCATCTATGCGCGGATCGCGGGCCACGTCGTCTTCGTAGTCGGCAGCTGTCAGCCGGCCGAACAGCACCGGCACAGCCACCATGTACTGGATGCAATGGTCGCGGTCAGCCGGATTGTTCAACGGCCCCTTCTTGTCGATGATGCGGATGCACGCCTCATGCGTGCGTATCTTGATGGCCTTGATGTCGTCGGCGGTCTTGCCCGCTGACTTCAGCTTGTCGTGGATTTCCATCGCGCATTCCACGGCGGTCTGCGAGTGGAACTCCGCCGGGAACGAAATCTTGAACAGCACGTTCTCCATCACGTAACTGCCATAGGGCCGCTGGAATTTGAACGGCTGGCCCTTGAAGAGCACATCGTAAAAGCCCCAGGTCTTGGCGCTGAGCACCGACGGATACCCCATTTCGCCCGTCTTGGCGATCAGCGCAAGGCGCACGGCGCGGCTGGTGGCGTCGCCCGCGGCCCAGCTTTTGCGGCTGCCGGTGTTRGGRGCRTGGCGRTAGGTGCGCAGSSWYTGGCCRTCGACCCAGGCSAGSGACACGGCGTTGATSAYYTCRTCGCGGYCCAGSCCCAGCATCTGCGCSACGACGGCGGTGGACGCCACCTTGACCAGCACGACGTGGTCCAGACCGACCTTGTTGAAGGAATTCTCCAGCGCGATGCAGCCCTGGATTTCGTGCGCTTTGATCATGCCTGTCAGCACGTCGCGCATCAGCAGGGGTGCTTTGCCGGCAGCGACCGCCGTGCGCGACAGCCAATCGGCCGTGGCAAGAATGCCGCCCAGATTGTCCGACGGGTGGCCCCATTCGGCGGCAAGCCAGGTGTCGTTGAAATCCAGCCAGCGGATGGCGGTGCCGATATTGAAGGCGGCCTGGATAGGATCAAGCTGGAAAGAGGTGCCCGGCACTTTGGCGCCGTTGGGCACCACCGTGCCAGGCACGACCGGCCCCAGCAGCTTTTTGCACGCCGGATATTCCAGCGCTTCCAGGCCGCAGCCCAGCGTGTCGATCAAGCAGTTACGGGCGGTCTCATACGCCAGGCTGCTTTTGATCTCGTAGTTAAGAACGTAGTCCGCGATATCAACCAGGACCTGGTCGGGCTCGGGGCGTACGTTAGAGATTGGGGCGGACATTGCGAACCCTCCTTAGCGAAGAAGTCAATACAGGTGGCCATGCCGCGCCGCTCTCGTTGTGGTGGGCTCGCCTTACTTGCGCTTGTCCAGCGGCACGAACTTCTGATCTTCCGGGCCGACGTAGTTGGCGGTGGGGCGGATGATCTTGTTGTCGATGCGCTGTTCAATGATGTGGGCCGACCAGCCTGCCGTGCGCGCGATGACGAACAGCGGGGTGAACATGGCGGTGGGCACGCCCATCATGTGATAGCTGACGGCCGAGAACCAGTCCAGGTTCGGGAACATCTTCTTGATGTCCCACATGACGGTTTCCAGGCGTTCGGCGATGTCGAACATCTTGGTGCTGCCGGCCTTCTTGGACAGCTTCTTCGCCACTTCCTTGATGACCTTGTTGCGCGGGTCGGACACGGTATAGACCGGGTGGCCAAAGCCGATGATGACTTCCTTGGCTTCGACGCGGCGGCGGATGTCGGCTTCGGCCTCGTCCGGCGTTTCATAGCGCTTTTGTACATCAAACGCCACTTCGTTGGCGCCGCCGTGCTTGGGGCCGCGCAGCGCGCCAATGGCGCCGGCGATCGACGAGAACATGTCCGAACCCGTGCCCGCGATGACGCGTGCGGTGAAGGTCGACGCATTGAATTCGTGCTCGGCGTACAGGTTCAAGGAGATGTGCATCGCCTTGACCCATTCGTCGCTGGGCTTTTCGCCGTGGAGCAAGTGCAGGAAGTGGCCGCCGATGCTGTCGTCGTCGGTTTGCACGTCGATCATGTGGCCGTTGTGGCTGTAGTGATACCAGTACAGCAGCGCCGAACCCAGGTTGGCCATCAGGCGGTCGGCGATGTCGCGCGCGCCTGGGGTGTTGTGGTCGTCTTTCTCAGGCAGCACGCAGCCCAGCACGGACACGGCGGTGCGCATCACGTCCATCGGGTGACTGGATGCGGGCAGCGCTTCCAGCGCTACTTGCAGCTGGGCGGGCAGGCCGCGCAGGCTCTTCAGCTTCTGCTTGTACGCGGTCAGTTCGGCCTTGTTGGGCAGCTTGCCGTGGACCAGCAGGTGAGCAATTTCCTCGAACTCGCTGGTGTGGGCGATGTCCAGAATGTCGTAGCCGCGGTAGTGCAGGTCGTTGCCGCTGCGGCCCACCGTGCACAGCGCGGTGTTGCCTGCGACCACGCCCGACAGGGCGACGGATTTCTTGGGTTTGAAACCGGCTTTCTCTTCCGGCTTCGCGTCCGGCTTGGCTTCTTGCTTTTTGGCAGCCGTGCTCATGTCTCTACTCCTTTCCTTTCGCTGTGGTCGATGCAATGGGGATACTCGTGGCGTCGCGCGGGTGGCGCGGCGCCGGATACCAAAGGCATGGCGGGATTACGCTTTGCCCTTCTGGAAGAGCGCATCCAGTTTGGATTCGAATTCGTGATAGCCGATGCGGTCGTACAGCTCTTCGCGCGTTTGCATCAGGTCCACCACATTTTTCTGGTGGCCGTCGCGGCGGATGGCGGTGTAGACGGCTTCGGCGGCCTTGTTCATGGCGCGGAAGGCCGACAGCGGGTAGAGCACCATGCCCACGCCCACGCTCTTGAGTTCTTCAACGGTGAACAGCGGCGTCTTGCCGAATTCGGTGATGTTGGCCAGTACGGGCACTTTGACGGCTTTGACGAAGCGGTCATAGGTGGGCAGGTCGTAGGCGGCTTCGGCGAAGATCGCGTCAGCGCCGGCTTCCACGCAGGCCAGCGCGCGTTCGATGGCGGCGTCCACGCCGTGGGACGCAATGGCGTCGGTGCGGGCGATCAGGTAGAAATCGGAGTCGGTGCGCGCGTCGGCCGCTGCCTTGACGCGGTCGGCCATTTCTTCGGTGGTGACGATTTCCTTGCCCGGGCGATGGCCGCAGCGCTTGGCGCCGACCTGGTCTTCGATGTGGCAGGCGGCCGCGCCGAACTTGATCAGGCTTTTGACGGTGCGGCCGATGTTGAACGCCGACGGGCCAAAGCCGGTATCGATGTCCACCACCAGCGGCACGTCGCACACATCGGTGATGCGGCGCACGTCGGTCAGCACGTCGTCCATGGTGTTGATGCCCAGATCGGGCAGGCCCAGTGACCCCGCAGCCACACCGCCGCCAGACAGGTAGATGGCGCGATAGCCGGCACGCTTGGCCAACAGTGCGTGGTTGGCGTTGATGGCGCCAATGATTTGCAGCGGGCTTTCTTCGGCGAGGGCGCGACGGAAGAGGGCGCCGGGCGATTCGGGTCTGGACATGGAAGTCTCCGTTTCTTTTATGACTAGCCCACGACCTTATCGCGGGTCCGGAATATAAATCTGTCCCCTACGCGACAATCGCCGGCGGCGGGGCAGCGAGACAGATGTATGTTTCGGATGGATGTTTCGGTCTTGCTTAGGAATTGGGCCCGCGTGAGCGGGCCCAATTCTGATTCAAGCGCTGCTTACTTCAGCAGGTCCTTGACGCCGTCGCGCTCTTCCAGGAGCTCTTTCAGCGTGAAGTCCAGGCGCTCACGCGAGAAGGCGTCGATTTCCAGGCCTTCAACACGCTTGTATTCGCCGTTTTCGGTCGTGACCGGCACGCCGTAGATGATGCCTTCGGGGATGCCGTAGGAGCCATCCGACGGGATACCCATCGTGACCCACTTGCCGTTGCTGCCCAGGACCCAGTCACGGACGTGGTCGATGGCGGCGTTGGCGGCCGAAGCGGCCGAGGACAGGCCACGGGCTTCGATGATGGCGGCGCCACGCTTGCCCACGGTCGGGATGAACGTGTCGCGGTTCCAGGCGTCGTCATTGATGAGCTTGGTGAGCGACTCGCCGCCGACGGTGGCGAAGCGGAAGTCCGGGTACATCGTGGGCGAGTGGTTGCCCCACACGACCAGCTTTTCAATGGCGGCAACCGGCTTGCCCGACTTGGCCGACAACTGCGACAGGGCGCGGTTGTGGTCCAGGCGCAGCATGGCGGTGAAGTTCTTTGCCGGCAGGTCCGGCGCCGACTTCATGGCGATGTAGGCGTTGGTGTTGGCGGGGTTGCCGACGACCAGGACCTTGACGTTGCGGCTGGCCACGTCGTTCAGGGCCTTGCCCTGCGCCGTGAAGATCTGGGCGTTGACGGACAGCAGGTCCTTGCGCTCCATGCCGGGGCCGCGCGGACGGGCGCCAACCAGCAGGGCCACGTCGGCATCCTTGAAGGCGGTGCGCGGGTCGCTGTGGGCGGTCACTTCCTGCAGCAGCGGGAAGGCGCAGTCATCCAATTCCATGATGACGCCCTTCAGGGCCTTTTGCGCTTTCTCGTCGGGGATTTCCAGCAGTTGCAGGATGACGGGTTGATCTTTACCCAGCATTTCGCCAGAGGCGATGCGGAATAGCAGTGCGTAACCGATTTGGCCGGCGGCGCCGGTGACGGCGACACGCAAGGCAGGCTTGGACATGGACGTTCTCCGTAATGGTTTGGCGAGAAAAATCTCACCAATCAGTGTAATCGTTGGGGCATCAAAAACAGCGCGCACGAACAAGCCAGCGCGGGGCCCTGACAGCCGTGAATCCTAGAACGATTTCCAGGGGGCGTCAAACGCTCTTCTATCTTATATAAGACATAAGACGTTGGACAGCGTCCCGCCCGATATGCCACAATAGAGCGTTTATTCGAATGCGTTGCAGCACGGCCCGCTGTGCTCTTTCCAGCGCATTTTGGATGTGGGTTTACACCGTGCATCGGCATCGTACGTTTGCATTGTGTTTCGCATCGTTTTTTGCGCTGCCCTCCCATCATCCGGATGAACATGACACTTTCAAGAAGATCCATGGCAGAGCCTCGGCCCGAAACCTCCTTACGCACACGCGCCGCCCGTTCAACGGGCGAGGGGGCCGCTTTCAGTCCGCTCTATCGCCAGATCAAGGATCTGCTCGTTCAAAGCCTTGAGCGCGGTGAATGGAAGCCCGGTGAACTCATCCCCAGCGAAATCGATCTGGCCGCCCGTTTTCAGGTGAGCCAGGGCACGGTGCGCAAGGCGGTTGATGAGTTGGCCGCCGAGCACATGCTGCTGCGCCGCCAGGGCAAGGGCACGTTTGTTGCCACCCATCACGAAGCCCGCGTGCGCTACCGTTTCCTGCGCCTGGCCGCCGATGAAGAAGGCGAGCCCGGCCGAGCGGAAAGTCGTATCCTGGAATGCCGCCGCCTGCGTGCGCCCGCTGAAATCGCGCGCGCCCTTGACCTGCGTGCTGGCGAAACCGTTGTCATGATCCGCCGCCTGCTGTCCATGGGGCAGACGCCCACCGTCGTGGACGACATCTGGCTGCCCGGTTCCATTTTCCGTGGACTGACCCTGGAGCTGCTGACCGCCAACAAGGCGCCGCTCTATGGTCTGTTCGAATCCGAGTTCGGCGTCAGCATGGTGCGCGCGGACGAGAAGCTGCGCGCAGTGATTGCGCCGGCCGAAGTCTGTCCCCTGCTTAATGTTCCGGCCGGCACGCCGTTGTTGCAGGTGGATCGGGTGTCTTACACCTATGGTGACCGCCCCATGGAAATTCGCCGGGGTTTGTACTTGACCGATCGATACCACTACCGCAATAGTCTGAATTGATGAGCTTTTTAACTACGATTTGATACCAACCCAATCTCTGGGCGAAAATACTGTGTTTGCCCGAAAGGGCCACGGCACTTTCGCCGTCACGATTCCCTAGTTCCGAAACACCGAGGCCGTCATGTCCGACACCGCTGCCAAGCCACGTCCGCAGTTTCGCAATATTGGGCTTGCCCAAGTTGCGTTCTCCTATCGCCTGCCCCTGGCCGGCAAGCTGTCCATCCTGCACCGCATCAGCGGCATTTTGCTGTTCCTCTGTTTGCCCTTGGTCATCGTGCCGCTGTTCGCAGCTAGCGTGGCCGCACCGCAATCGTTCGCCTGGATCGCCTCCATCGCGGCAAACCCGATCGTCAAGCTTGTCTTCCTGGTCCTGATCTGGGGCTACCTGCATCACTTCTGTGCTGGCATCCGCTACCTGCTGCTGGACTTGCACATCGGTATCGACAAGCTGTCGGCCAAGAAAAGCGCCGGCGTGGTTTTCGGTGTCAGCCTGGCGCTGACGCTGGTGTTCGGTCTCAAACTGTTCGGAGTGCTGTAAATGGCCGCCGCTAAAAACTACGGACCCAAGCGCCTGGTCGTTGGCGCCCACTATGGGGTCATGGATTTCATCATCCAGCGCATCACCGCCGTCATCATGGCCGTGTATACGCTGGTGCTGCTCGTCGGCATCTTGACGATGCCTGCCTTCACGTATGAACACTGGGTCAAGCTGTTCAATTTCTACGTGGGCTTCATTCCGGTTGGCCAGATCCTGGCCTCCCTTGCATTCATTGCGTTGGCCTGGCATGCCTGGATTGGCGTGCGCGACATCTGGATGGACTACGTCAAGCCGGTGGGCCTGCGCCTGCTGCTGCAAGTGCTGACGATCCTCTGGCTGGTCGGTACGGTCGTTTACTTCGCGCAAATCCTCTGGAGCATTTAAGCCGTGGTCTCTGTCATGAAATCCTTGCCGCGCCGCCAGTTTGATGTGGTGGTCGTTGGCGCCGGTGGAGCCGGCATGCGTTGTTCGCTGCAACTGTCCCAAGCGGGCCTGTCCGTTGCAGTGCTGTCCAAAGTGTTCCCCACGCGTTCGCACACCGTTGCCGCACAAGGCGGCGTGAGCGCCTCGCTGGGCAACATGAGCGAAGACAACTGGTACTGGCACATGTACGACACCGTCAAGGGGTCGGATTGGCTGGGCGACCAGGACGCCATCGAATTCATGTGCCGTGAAGCGCCGAACGCCGTGTACGAGCTCGAGCACTTCGGCATGCCGTTTGACCGCAACCCCGACGGCACGATCTACCAGCGTCCGTTCGGCGGTCACACCGCCAACTTCGGTGAAAAGCCGGTGCAGCGCGCCTGTGCCGCCGCCGACCGCACCGGCCACGCGCTGTTGCACACGCTCTACCAGCGCAACGTTGCCGCGCGCACCCAGTTCTTCGTCGAATGGATGGCGCTGGACCTGCTGCGCAACGAGGCGGGCGACGTCGTCGGCGTCACCGCTCTGGAAATGGAAACSGGCGAARTCTACATCCTSGAAGCCAAGACCACGSTGYTSGCCACCGGCGGCGCYGGCCGKATCTRKGCCGCTTCSACCAACGCCTTCATCAACACCGGTGACGGCCTGGGCATGGCTGCGCGCGCAGGCATCCCGCTGCAAGACATGGAATTCTGGCAATTCCACCCGACCGGCGTGGCCGGCGCGGGCGTGCTGATCACCGAAGGCGTGCGTGGCGAAGGCGGCATCCTGTTGAACAAGGATGGCGAACGCTTCATGGAGCGCTATGCGCCCACGCTGAAGGACTTGGCTCCGCGTGACTTCGTGTCGCGTTCGATGGACCAGGAAATCAAGGAAGGCCGCGGTTGCGGTCCGGACGGCAGCTACGTTGTGCTGAAGCTGGATCACCTGGGCGCCGACGTCATCAACAAGCGTCTGCCCTCGATCCGCGAAATCGCCATCAAGTTCGGCAACGTCGACCCGATCAAGGAACCGATCCCCGTCGTTCCGACCATCCACTACCAGATGGGCGGCATTCCGGCCAACTACCACGGCCAGGTGCTGTCGCGCGAAAACGGCGAGAACAAGGTCGTCAACGGCCTGTACGCCATCGGCGAATGCGCCGCGGTGTCGGTGCACGGCGCCAACCGTCTGGGCACGAACTCGCTGCTGGACCTGATCGTCTTCGGCCGCGCCACCGGCAACCACATCGTGAATTCGCACCCGGAGCGCCAGCGTGCGCACCAGGACCTGCCGAAGGAAGCTGTGGAATTCTCGCTGGACCGCGTGAACAAGCTGGAATCGCGCACCTCGGGCGAAAAGACGCAAGACATCGGCAACGCCATCCGCTTCTCGATGCAGCGCCACTGCGGCGTGTTCCGCACGCTGGAACTGCTGAACGAAGGCGTGACGCAGATCGAAGATCTGGCCAAGCAAGCCGACAATATCTACTTCAAGGACAAGTCCAAGGTGTTCAACACCGCGCGCGTCGAAGCGCTGGAACTGGCCAACATGACCGAAGTGGCCCGCGCCACGATCAAGTCGGCCGCTGCCCGTACGGAAAGCCGTGGCGCTCACGCGCTGGACGACCACCCGACGCGCGACGACGAGAACTGGCTGAAGCACACGCTGTGGTACTCCGAAGGCAGCCGCCTGGATTACAAGCCTGTGCAGATGAAGCCGCTCACCGTTGAGTCCTTCCCGCCCAAGGCGCGTACCTTCTAAGTCCGGATAGAGCCCATTATGAGCACCAAGAGAATCGTCAAGTTCGAAATCTACCGCTACGATCCGGACAAGGACGAGCGCCCGTACATGCAGAAGCTGGACGTTGAACTCCAGCCCACCGACAAGATGCTGCTTGATGCGCTGGTGCGCATCAAGAACGACGTCGATGACAGCCTGGCCCTGCGCCGCTCGTGCCGTGAAGGCGTGTGCGGTTCGGACGCCATGAACATCAACGGCAAGAACGGTCTGGCCTGCACGACGAACCTGCGCGAATTGAAGGAACCCATCGTTCTGCGTCCGCTGCCGGGCCTGCCCGTCATCCGCGACCTGATCGTGGACATGACGCACTTCTTCAACCAGTACCACTCGATTCGTCCGTACCTCATCAACGACGMGCCGCCGCCCGARAAAGAGCGCCTGCAGTCGCCCGAGGMRCGCGAMGAGCTGGATGGCCTGTAYGAGTGCATYCTGTGCGCGTGCTGTTCCACTTCCTGCCCGTCGTTCTGGTGGAACCCGGACAAGTTCGTCGGCCCGGCCGGCCTGCTGCAAGCCTACCGCTTCATCGCCGATAGCCGCGACGAAGCCACCGGCGAGCGTCTGGACAACCTGGAAGATCCGTACCGCCTGTTCCGTTGCCACACCATCATGAACTGCGTCGACGTCTGTCCGAAGGGCCTGAACCCGACGAAGGCCATCGGCAAGATCAAGGAACTGATGGTTCGCCGTACGGTCTAGTGTCTATCTAGCGTGAAGACTTTTGTATTTATGGTGTAACGATGAGCAGGCTAACTGAACTGGAGCGGGCGCGTCTGCGTTGGCGGGCGCGCCGCGGCCTGCTCGAAAACGACTTGATCATCACTCGGTATCTTGACGCTTACGAGGCTGAACTTACCGATGATGATGTGGCCGCATTGACCCAGCTGTTCGAGATGGGAGACAACGATCTTCTCGACCTGCTGCTGGCCCGTAAGGAACTCGAAGGCGACCTGGACACCCCCAGGCTTCGGGGCATTATTGGCCAGATGCGCGCACTCTGATTAATGTGAGAGGAAATAACATGAACCTGTCTGACAAAAAAGCCACTCTATCCTTCTCGGATGGCAGCGCACCCATTGAGTTCCCTGTCTACAAGGGCACGGTCGGTCCGGATGTGATCGACATCCGCAAGCTGTATGGCCAGACGGGCATGTTTACGTTTGACCCGGGCTTCATGTCCACGGCCGCTTGCGAATCGGGCATCACGTACATCGACGGCGACAAGGGCGAACTGCTGTACCGCGGTTTCCCCATCGAGCAATTGGCCGTCAATTGCGACTTCATGGACATCTGCTACCTGATCCTGAACGGCGAACTGCCGAACCAGGAACAGAAGGCTGACTTTGATTCGCAAGTGACCCATCACACGATGGTCAACGAGCAGCTGCACTTCTTCCTGCGCGGCTTCCGCCGTGACGCTCACCCGATGGCCGTGCTGACGGGTCTGGTTGGCGCGCTGTCCGCGTTCTACCACGACTCCACCGACATCACGAACCCGCAGCATCGCCACATCTCGGCCATCCGCCTGATCGCCAAGATGCCGACGCTGGTTGCGATGGCGTACAAGTACTCGCAAGGCCAACCGTTCATCTACCCGCAGAACGACCTGTCCTACACGGGCAACTTCCTGCGCATGATGTTCGCCACGCCGTGCGAAGACTACAAGGTCAACGAAGTCGTCGAGCGCGCGCTGGACCGCATCTTCATCCTGCACGCTGATCACGAGCAAAACGCGTCGACCTCCACCGTGCGCCTGTGCGGTTCGTCGGGCACCAACCCGTTTGCCGCCATCTCGGCTGGCGTGGCTTGCCTGTGGGGCCCGGCTCACGGCGGCGCCAACGAAGCTTGCCTGCAAATGCTGGAAGAGCTGCAAGCCAACGGCGGCATCGCCAAGGTTGGCGAGTTCATGGAGAAGGTCAAGGACAAGAACTCGGGCGTGCGCCTGATGGGCTTTGGCCACCGCGTCTACAAGAACTACGACCCGCGCGCCAAGCTGATGCAAGAAACGTGCAAGGAAGTGCTCTCGGCCCTGGGCCTGGAAAACGACCCGCTGTTCAAGCTGGCCATGGAACTGGAACGCATCGCCCTGTCGGACCCGTACTTCGTGCAGCGCAAGCTGTACCCGAACGTGGACTTCTACTCGGGTATCGTCCAGCGCGCCATCGGCATCCCGACCTCGCTGTTCACGGCCATCTTCGCGCTGGCCCGCACGGTGGGCTGGATTGCCCAGTGGAACGAAATGCTGTCGGACCCCGATTACAAGATCGGCCGCCCGCGCCAGCTGTTCACGGGCTCCGTGACCCGCGACGTGCCCCCGATGGACAAGCGTTAATCCGCTTACCCTTCGGCAGGACACTGACAAAAAGCCGCCTTCGGGCGGTTTTTTGTTGCCTGCCGCTTGGGTGCTTCTCCGGCGGGAAGAAGCGGATATCATGCTGGCCATGATTCCTGTCTCGCTTCCATCAGCCAATTTTTACCTGCTGCTTTCCCTGGGCCTGCTTGCCGGGGTCGTGCTGGCCATTTGGGGCGTGGTGCTGGCCGTCAGCGCCAGCCATCGCCGAACCGTCCGTAAGCACTGGAAGAAGTCGGCCGTGCTCTTCGTGGTGTTGGCGGTGCCCTTTGCCTTCTTCGCCTGGGTACACACCATCGTCTGGCAGATTGAGCGCGAGAGTGAGCGGGCCGAGGCCGCGCGCAACGTGACGCTGGAACAAGCGGCTACCGTGGGCGGCGTGGCAATGCCCGCCGGCACCCGGCTGAAGTTGCAAGACGAAGGGCAGCTGGAAACGTACGTCGAGGCCGAATTTCCTGCGCCCACGCCCATCTTCGGCGTGCACACCCTGCTTGCGCGCCGATATCTGGACACCGAATACGAAAAAGACACGTACGAGCTGATTCGCCGGTATCCGCGAAATATCGTCCTGAAAGGCCAGGGCGACCAACTGGTGCAGGGGTGGCGTTGCGACAGCACGCAGGACATCGAATTTGACACCGAATCCGACGGCGCCATGAAGGCCCTGAACCAATGCACGCTGGGTAGCGGCAACGAGGTCGAGGGAATTGCGATCCATGCGGGTTCGGTGTTGTATGGCTCGACCGGCACGGTATATGTGGACGGCTCGAGCGACCCTGACCGCTGGCGCATCGAAGTAAAAGATCCCGTGGCGGTGAAGGTGTTCGGCCTGATGTTGAGCGAGCCCCGGATATATCTGGATATTGACCGGCGCTTGCTGCGAGTCAGCGACGCGGAGCTTGCCTGCCGCGTGCAGCGGGGGGGCTTTGACTATGCCGAGGGCACGCAGGTCAAGACCATCAGGCGCGTGATCGATGGGCAGCGCGAGCCTTTTCCCGGCGTACTGGTGTTCAGCCCGGGGGAAGGGCGGGTGGCCAGGCGCGAGGGCCATGCCGACGTGCCAGAAGGCATGTCAGTCATGCAAGCGTTCGACGGAACGCTCGCCGGCATTGTGACGAACGATGAAGTCGGCGTCTTTAAGTTCGCGACCTTCGTCGTCGGCGACGAGGAGCCAAAGCCCCCTGCGCGCGCACGCTGCCCGTAGCGGCATGAGGTGTCCGCGTTTGCAGCACCCATTAAGAAATTCTTAAAAGTCTGGTCCGACAATGCGGCTTGCCGCCGGTGGTGACACGCCGGCTAAACCGTAACGGAGACACGCCGGATGAGACTGCCGTGAGAAGCCTGCACAGCATGGAGCTGTTTGCAGAGGTAGCCAAGGCGCGCAGCTTCAGCCGCGCCGCCGTCGTGCTGGGGCTGCCGAAATCGACACTATCGCGCCGGGTGGCGGAACTGGAGCGCTCGGTGGGCTTGAGCCTGCTGACCCGCAGCACCCGCAAGGTTGAACTGACCGGCGCGGGCGAGATTTATCTGGAACGCTGCCTGCGCATCGTGGAAGAGGCGCAGGTTGCGCACGAGGAATTGCAGGCGCTGACCGCCACGCCCTCGGGCCTGTTGCGCATCAACATGCCGGCCACCTTCGCGACCGATGTGATGGCGGAAATTTTCCTGGGGTTCTCGCGCCGTCACCCGGAGGTGGCGTTTCATGTGAATCTGGCCAGCCTGGAACATGCAGATCGCGTGGCCGAGCCCTGCGATTTGACGATCAAGATTGGCGAGTTGCCCGACTCTTCGCGCATCGCCAGAACGCTGGGTGCGCTGCGCGTGCATCTTTACGCATCGGAAGACTATCTGTTGACTCACGGCGCGCCCACGCATCCGTCGGAATTGACGGCGCATGAATGCATCGGATTTCGGGCGCAAGACAACGGGGCGTCGACGCGTTGGCAGCTTGTCCGCGGCAACGAGCAGGTCAGCGTCATGCCCGGCAGCCGGTTTTCGGTGAATGAAGCGGGCATGGCGCGCCGGCTGGCGATGCTGGGCGCGGGTATCGCCGCGCTAGGCGGCGACCAGACCGAGCTTGAATCATCCGGCGGTTTGCGGCGCGTGCTGCCTGAATGGAGCCTGGGCCCGTTTCCCGTGCACGTCGTCACGGAAACCCGCTTGCTGCCAGCCCGGGCCCGGGCATTCGTCGATTACCTGATCGCCTGCCTGGCCAAAGGCTGGCCGGCGTCAGCGGCTACACGCTGATGTGGCGCGCCATCAGCACAGCGAACAGCGGCAGGAAGATGAACAGGTGCGACTCAATCATCACCCAGCGCCGTACGCTTTTGATCTCTGGCGCGGCCGGCACGAAGCCCGCCTGCTGACGGGATTGTTTCGCCCAGCGCAGGATCTTCAGCGTGGGCGGGATCGAACAGAGCGCAATGATGACGAACAGCGTGATCTTGGCGTGGAACCACGGAGAGCTCATGTAGAACGCCGCGCCTTTCGCACCCAAGGTCAGGCGCAGCAGGCCGGTGACCAGCACCAGGATGGCGCTGACGCCATAGAGGCGGTCATAGATGATCAGCCGCTTCACGCCATTGGCGGTAAGGTCGGGGCGCAGCAGCACGGCTTCGGCGGTCAGCACCACCACCATGACGAAGATAGCCAGGTAGTGGAACCAGGCATAGAGGGCATCGGCCAGCATGTCGTCTCCAGAAAAGTGACAAGCTCGGTTTTACCATCCGCCTGGGGCCGCAGACTATCTTCGCGCGTGAACTATCGCGACACGATGGCGGGTGGGATGCCGCTGTGGGGCGCGGCTGTGGGATGCGGCTGTGGGATGCGGCTGTGCGATGCCGCCCAATGAAAACGGGCGCCCCGTGGGGCGCCCGTGCGGCTAAAGCGCGTTGGTGATCAACGGCGCTTCTTGGCGGCGTCAGCGGCTTCCTGCTGCGCATCCACAACGGCCAGCGCCGTCATGTTGACGATGCGGCGCACGGTGGCGCTGGTCGTCAGGATGTGCACCGGGCGTGCCGCGCCCAGCAGGATCGGGCCCATCGCGACACCATTGCTGCCCGTCATCTTCAGCATGTTGTACGTGATGTTGCCGGTGTCCAGGTTCGGCATGACCAGCAGGTTGGCGCGGCCCTTCAGCGTGCTGTCCGGGTAGGCCAGAACGCGGATCTTTTCCGACAGGGCAGCGTCGGCGTGCATTTCGCCGTCCACTTCCAGGTCAGGCGCGCGCTCTTGCACGAGCTTGCTGGCGGCGGCCATCTTCTTCGACGACTCCGTCACGCGGCTGCCAAAGTTCGAGTGCGACAGCAGAGCAATCTTCGGCACCACGCCAAAGCGCAGCATTTCGTCGGCAGCCTGGATCGTGATGTTGGCCACTTCTTCCGACGTCGGGTTTTCGTTGACGTGGGTGTCGGTGACGAACAGCGTCTGGTCAGGCAGCATCAGCACGTTCAGGGCGGCGTACGTCTGGCCTTCCTTCTTGCCGATGATTTCGTCGATGTACTTGAGCTGGTTGTCGTACTTGCTGGCCACGCCGCACAGCAGCGCGTCGGCATCGCCACGGCGCAGCAGCATCGCGCCGATAAGCGTGTTGTGCTTGCGGATCATCGCCTTGGCGATGGCCGGCGTCACGCCTTCACGGCCCTTCAACTGGTAGTACGCGTTCCAGGTTTCGTTGAAGCGCTCGTCGTCTTCCGGGTCAACGATTTCGAAGTGCTCACCGGCCACCAGGCGCAGGCCGGCCTTGTTGATGCGCATTTCGATGACCGACGGACGGCCGATCAGGATCGGGCGGGCCAGCTTTTCGTCGGCCACCGTTTGCACGGCGCGCAGGACGCGTTCGTCTTCGCCGTCAGCGTAGATGACGCGCTTGGGCGCCTTCTTGGCTTGGGCGAACAGCGGACGCATCAGCTGGCCGGAGTGGTACACAAAGCCCATCAGCTTTTGGCGGTAGGCTTCGATGTCTTCGATGGGGCGGGCGGCCACGCCGGAGTCGGCGGCAGCTTGGGCCACGGCCGGCGCGATCTGGAAAATCAGGCGCGGGTCGAAGGGCTTCGGGATGATGTAGTCGGGGCCGAACGACAGTTCCTGGCCGGCGTAGGCGCGGGCCACTTCATCGTTCTGCTCGGCTTGCGCCAGATCGGCAATGGCCTTCACGCAAGCCAGCTTCATTTCTTCCGTAATGCGCGAAGCGCCGGCATCCATGGCGCCGCGGAAGATGAAGGGGAAGCACAGCACGTTGTTGACCTGGTTCGGGTAGTCCGAACGGCCGGTGGCGATGATGCAATCCGGGCGGGCGGCCTTGGCCACTTCGGGGCGGATTTCCGGTTCCGGGTTGGCCAGGGCCAGGATCAGCGGGCGGTCGGCCATGGTCTTGACCATGTCACCCGTCATGACGCCAGCAGTCGAGCAGCCCAGGAACACGTCGGCGCCGTTGACCACATCGGCCAGCGTGCGCGCGTCGGTCTTCTGCGCATAGCGCTTCTTGTTGGGTTCCATGTTTTCATCGCGCCCTTCCCAGATGACGCCGCGGGAATCCACCACGAAGATGTTCTCGCGCTTGACGCCCAGGTGGACCAGCAGGTCCAGGCAAGCGATGGCGGCGGCGCCGGCGCCGGAGCAAGCCAGCTTGACCGAACCGATGTCCTTGTTCACGACCTTCAGGCCGTTCAGGATGGCGGCCGACGAGATGATGGCGGTGCCGTGCTGATCGTCATGGAAGACGGGAATCTTCATGCGCTCGCGCAGCTTCTTCTCGATGTAGAAGCACTCGGGCGCCTTGATGTCTTCCAGGTTGACGCCGCCCAGCGTGGGCTCCAGCGCTGCGATGATGTCGACCAGCTTGTCCGGATCGTTCTCGGCCAGTTCAATGTCGAACACGTCGATGCCGGCAAACTTCTTGAACAGGCAGCCCTTGCCTTCCATGACCGGCTTGGCGGCCAGCGGGCCGATGTTGCCCAGGCCGAGGACGGCGGTGCCGTTGGTGATCACGCCCACCAGGTTGCCGCGCGAGGTGTACTTCGAGGCGGCGTCTTCACCTTGGTCGAAGATGGCCATGCAAGCTGCAGCCACGCCGGGCGAGTAGGCCAGGGACAAGTCGTCCTGGTTGGCCAAGGTCTTGGTCGGCACGACCGAGATTTTGCCGGGGGTGGGATAGGCGTGGTAATCCAACGCCATTTTGGTAAGAGTGTCGTCCATGGGATCGGGGCCTCTGAGGCACTAACTGAAAAAGAAAACGGGATGACAAACGGCGGGCTCGCGGCCCGCCGGTTTCTTTGCGAAATGCTTAGGGAACGCCCGTATTTCACCAGAAAGCGCGCACGATTGGTTGTTGCAGTGCAGCGAGCGGACGCTTTTGATCAAGAACGAGTCGGATTTTTTACGATTCCCAGGGAGGCGTTCCTCGCGTATGGGCGTTCAGTTTCTTGCGCAGCGTGTTGGCGTCTTCCTGGCGGCCCAGGCTGTCCAGCGCGTACAGCATGATCCAGTCGGCGCTGACTTCGAAGAAGTCGCGCAGTTGGGCGCGCGTGTCGCTGCGGCCGAAGCCATCGGTGCCCAGCGTGCGGTAGGGGGCGGGCACCCAGGCGCGGATCTGGTCAGGCACGGCGCGCACGTAATCGGTGGCGGCGATGACGGGGGCGTCGCTGCCGCCCAGGCACGTGCGGACCCAGTCGGCGCCGGGCGCTGCGTCCAGGCCCAACACGCGGGCGCGTTCGGCTTCGCGGCCGTCGCGGGCCAGCTCGGAAAAGCTGGTGACGCTCCAGACTTCGGCGTCCACGCCATGCTGATCGCGCAAACGGTCGGCGGCCATTTCGGCTTCGCGCAGCATCGGGCCTGCGCCCAGCAGCCGCACTTGCGCCTTGCCGCGTGCGGCGCGCAGGCGATACAGCCCGCGCAGAATGCCTTCGCGCACCCCGGCGTCGGCGGGCATGTCGGGCTGCGCCAGGTTTTCGTTCGTGACCGTCAGGTAGAAGAATTCGTCGCGCTGCTCGTCCAGCATGCGCCGCATGCCGTGTTCGACGATGACGGCGACCTCGTACGCGTAGGCCGGGTCGTAGGCGCGGCAGTTGGGCACGGCGGCGGCCATGATGTGGCTGGAACCGTCCTGGTGTTGCAGCCCTTCGCCGCCCAGCGTGGTGCGGCCCGATGTGGCGCCCACCAGAAAGCCGCGCGTGCGTTGGTCGGCGGCGGCCCAGATCAGGTCACCGATGCGCTGAAAGCCGAACATCGAGTAATAGATATAGAAGGGCAGCATCGGCAGGCCGTTCACCGAGTAGCTGGTGCCGGCCGCCGTCCATGACGAGATCGCGCCGGCTTCGGTGATGCCTTCCTCAAGAATCTGGCCGTCGCGCGCTTCGCGGTAGTACAGCACCGAGCCGATGTCTTCGGGTTCGTACAACTGGCCTTGAGCCGAGTAGATGCCGATCTGGCGGAACAGGTTGGCCATGCCGAAGGTGCGGGCTTCGTCGGCCACGATGGGCACGATGCGCGAGCCCACGGTGCTGTCCTTGAGCAACGCGGTCAGCATGCGCACGATGGCCATCGTGGACGACATTTCCTTGCCGTCGGCGGCCAGCGCGAAGCGTGCCCAGTGTTCGGCATCCGGCGGCGTCAGGCGCGGCGCTTCGGTGCGGCGGCGTGGGATGTGGCCGCCCAGCGCAGCGCGGCGCGCTTGCAGATGGCGCAGTTCGGCGCTGTCTTCAGCGGGCCGATAGAACTTGAGCGCCAGACAATCGGCGTCCGAAATCGGCAGCGCGAAGCGGTCGCGAAACGCCAGCAGGGCCTCGTCGTCCAGCTTCTTTTGCTGGTGCGTGGTCATCTTGCCCTGGCCGGCGGCGCCCATGCCGAAGCCTTTCTTCGTCTGCGCCAGAATCACCGTGGGCTGCCCACGGTGCTGCGCCGCGCGGAGATAGGCGGCGTGAATCTTCACCATGTCGTGGCCGCCGCGATGCAGGCGGTCGATGGCCTCGTCGGTCCAGTCAGCAACCAGCGCGGCCAGTTCGGGGTTCTGGTTGAAGAAGTGGGCGCGGTTGAACGCGCCGTCGTTGGCGGCAAAGGTTTGGAATTGGCCGTCAACGGTGTTGGCGAATGCGCGGGCCAGCGCGCCGCTGGTGTCGCGCCTGAGCAGAGCGTCCCAGTCGCTGCCCCAGACCAGCTTGATCACGTTCCAGCCCGCGCCCGCGTACAGCGTTTCCAGTTCGTCGATGATGCGGCCGTTGCCGCGCACCGGGCCGTCCAGCCGTTGCAGGTTGCAGTTGACGACGAAGACCAGGTTGTCGAGCTTTTCACGTGCGGCGAGCGTCAGAGCGGCGATGGATTCGGGTTCGTCCATTTCGCCGTCGCCAAAAATGCCCCAGACTTTGCGGTCGCCGCCCGGCACCAGCGAGCGGTGTTCCAGGTAGCGCATGAAGCGGGCTTGATAGATGGCGTTGATGGGGCCGATGCCCATTGAACCGGTCGGGAATTGCCAGAAGTCCGGCATCAGCCATGGGTGCGGATAGGACGACAAGCCGCGCAAGCCGCGCGACGTGGCCGTGATTTCCTGGCGGAAGTGCGCCAGGTCGGCCTCATTCAGAAAGCCTTCCAGATAAGCGCGGGCGTAGACGCCGGGCGCCGAGTGCGGCTGCATGTAGACCAGGTCGCCCGGGCCATCTTCCGACTGCGCGCGGAAGAAGTGGTTGAAGCCCACTTCAAACAAATCGGCGGCCGATGCGTAGCTGGCAATGTGGCCGCCCAATTCACCGTGCGCCTGGTTGGCGCGCACCACCATGACCAGCGCGTTCCAGCGGTTGATGCGGGCGATGCGTTCTTCTACCGCCAGGTTGCCGGGAAAGGGCGGTTCCTGGTCGGCCGGAATCGTGTTCAGGTAGGCGGTGCGCGTCTGGCTGTTGGCGCGCAGCCCCAGCGAGGCGGCATGCCCCAGCAGGTTATCCAGCACATAGCCGGCGCGGCCAGCGCCTTCCGCGTCAACCAGTGACTGCAAAGCGTCGCGCCATTCGGCGGTTTCGGCGGGGTCGGCGTCGTGCGGGTGATCGGCGTCGGGGGCGGGGTGGCTCTGGTCGCGCATCGTGAATATGTCTCCTGTTATCGCTCCATGCTAGACCTGTGTCGATGGCATGAGTGATCAAATTCCAGGGCGGATGTACCGGCTTTCAGCATAATCTTTTGCCAGCCTTTCCATTGCCGACAGCTTCTGCCGCCAGGCGACGCTTACGCGTGGTGACCACTGGGTGGACGCTGAAGCGCTAGAATGCGCGGTTTAGCAGAATTCCAAACGGGAGACTTCAATGACTCAACCCGTCAGCGTCCCGGCAAACGTCACCCTTCCGGAGCTTACGTTCCGCGGCGTCTTGCTCGGCGCACTGATCACCGTGATCTTCACGGCCTCTAACGTCTTCCTGGGGCTGAAGGTGGGCCTGACGTTCTCATCCGCCATCCCCGCTGCGGTGATTTCGATGTCGGTGCTGCGTCTGTTCAAAGACGCGAACATCCTTGAAAACAATATGGTGCAGACGCAGGCCTCGGCCGCGGGCACCTTGTCTTCCATCATTTTCATCCTGCCTGCGCTGGTCATGATGGGCCACTGGCAGGGCTTTCCGTTCTGGCAGACGCTGGGCATTTGCGCGGCCGGCGGCATGCTGGGCGTGATGTTCACGATTCCGCTGCGCCACGTGATGGTGGTGCAAAGCGACCTGCCGTACCCCGAAGGCGTGGCCGCCGCAGAGATCCTGCGCGTGGGTAGCGCCGAGCGGGCGCAAGATGCCGCGGAAGGCAGCGGCGGCGCTTCGGCCAAACCGGCTGCGACCGGCATGGGCGACATCGTGGCGGGTGGCGCGGTGGCTGCGGTCGTCAGCTTTGCCGCCAGCGGCCTGCGGGTGCTGGGCGACAGCGTCAGCGGCTGGTTCGCGTGGGGCGGCGCGGTGTTCCGTCTGCCGATGGGATTTTCCTTGGCGTTGCTCGGCGCCGGCTACCTGATCGGCATCGTCGCGGGCTTGGCCATGCTGACCGGCCTGATCATCTCGTGGGGCATTGCCGTGCCGGTGCTGACCGCCATGGGCGACATGCCCGCTGATATGTCACTGGCCCAGTACGCCACCGGACTGTGGTCGTCGCAGGTGCGCTTCATCGGCGCGGGCGTGATCGGCGTGGGGGCAATCTGGACATTGGCCACCTTGTTCATGCCGATGGCGCGTGGCGTCAAAGCGTCGTTCTCGGCGTTGACGAAGGCGGGCGCGGCGCGGGCCGGTAAGGCGCCGCGCACCGAACGCGACTTGTCTGCAGGCTGGATCTCGGTAGTGACGCTGGTGCTGGTGGTCGTTCTGGTGATTACCTTCCAGGTGTTCCTGGCGGGCGCGCCCTTGTCGGCCGCCGCCATCTGGAAGCTGGTGGCCTATGCCGTGCTGTTTGCATTCGTATTCGGCTTTCTGGTGGCCGCGGCTTGCGGCTACATGGCGGGCTTGGTGGGTTCGTCGACGAGCCCGATTTCAGGCGTGGGCATCGTCGCCATCGTGCTGGTGTCGCTGTTGATGTTGGCGCTGGGCGGCGAGTTGCTGGCGGTGCAGAACGGCGTGCAGATGGCGATTGCGTTGGCCATCTTCAGCACATCGGCGGTGGTGGCCGTGGCCTCGATTTCCAACGACAACCTGCAAGACTTGAAGACGGGCTGGCTTGTCGGCGCCACGCCGTGGCGTCAGCAGGTGGCGCTGTTGATTGGTTGCGTGGTGGGCGCGGCAGTCATTTCCCCGGTGCTGGAACTGCTCTACAACGCCTACGGTTTTGCGGACGCGATGCCGCGCGACGGCATGGACCCCGCCCAAGCCTTGTCGGCCCCGCAGGCGACGTTGATGCTGGCGATTGCGCGCGGCATCTTCACGCATCAATTGAACTGGACGATGATCCTGATCGGCATGGCCGTGGGCGTGGCGCTGATTGTGGTGGATGAAATCCTCAAGCGCACTTGCCGCGTCGCGCGCATTCCCGTGCTGGCGGTGGGCATCGGCATTTATCTGCCGCCCACCGTGGCCGCGCCCATCGTGGCAGGGGCGGTGCTGGCGTGGCTGCTTGAGCGCGCGTTGCGCCGCCGTGCCGCCGCCGCGGGCAAGCCTTACGAACAGTTTGCAGACGCGGCCAACCGCCGTGGCGTGCTGATTGCGTCTGGCTTGATCGTTGGTGAAAGTCTGGTGGGGGTGTTGATGGCGGCCATTATTGGCGGGGCGGGTACGGACGCGCCGCTGGCGATCGCTGGCGAGGCATTCGCGAAGCCTGCGTCCTACCTGGGCCTGGCGGTCTTTGTGATGGTGGCCGTGCTGTTTTGGCGCCGGGTGATGCGCCTGGCCTGATGGGCTTGAAACGCCGCGGCCCAGGGCCGCGGCGGCGACGGTCAGTGTTCTTCGGCTTGCAAGGCGGCCGTGATGATGGCGCGCTCGTCGTGCGTGGCGCCGTTCAGGAACAGGTTGAGCAGCACGGCCGACAGCGACGCCAGCAAAATGCCCGACTCAATCAGCGTATGCAGCGAGTGCGGCATCCATTGCTTGAAGTTGGGCGCGATCAGCGGCACCATGCCGACCCCGATCGACACCGCCACGATCATCGCGTTGTGGCGGTTGCCCTTGAAGTCCACGCCGGACAGGATGCGGATGCCCGTGGCCGTCACCATGCCGAACATGACGATGCCCGCGCCACCCAGCACTACGGTAGGCAACGATTCCACCAGCGCCGCCATCTTGGGCAGCAAACCCAGCACCAGCAGAATGATGCCGCCCGCCACGCAGACGAAGCGGCTCTTCACGCCCGTTACCGCAACCAGCCCGACGTTTTGCGAAAAGCTGGTGTAGGGGAACGTATTGAAAATGCCGCCGAGCAAGGTGCCCAGGCCATCGGTGCGCAGGCCGCGCGCCATGGCTTGCTGAGTGATTTCGCGATCCGTCATTTCGCCCAGCGCCAGGAACATGCCGGTGGATTCGATCATCACCACAACCATGATCAGTGACATGCTCAAAATCAGCATGGGGTCGAATTGCGGCATGCCGAAGTGAAAGGGCAGCACGATATCGAACCAGTCGGCCTGGCCGATTTTTTCGAACGTCATGATGCCGGTTGCGGACGCCACGACGGCGCCGATGACGATGCCTAGCAGCACCGAAATGTTGGCGATGAAGCCGCGCGTGTACTTCACGATCAGCAGTATCGCCACCAGCACCAGCGCTGCAATGCCCAGGCCGGTCAGGTCGGCGTACTTGGGGTTGGGCATGGACGGCATGATGGCGAAGCCTTGCGGCACGGGCGGAATTGCGCTGCCCGGGGAGGTGACGTCGGCCAGCCATTTGGCATAGATGGGGTCAACGATGACGGGGGCGGTGGGGCCGGACGGATTGCCGAAGATCCAGTTGATGCCCACGCGCATCAGCGTGATGCCGATGACGGTGATGATGGTGCCTGTTACGACGGGCGGAAAGTAGCGCAGCATGCGGCTGATCAAGGGGGCGATGAGTATCGACACGATGCCCGCCCCGATGATGGTTCCGAACAGCAGTTGGGCGCCCGCCTGCCCGGGGTTGGCGTTGGCCATCGCCACCATCGGCGCAACCGCCGCAAAGGTGACGCCCATCATGACGGGCAGCTTGATGCCGAACCATTGCGTGGCGCCCAGCGTTTGCACCAGGGTCACCAGCCCGCAACAGAACAGGTCGGCCGAGATCAGCATGGCCACTTCGTCAGGCGTGAGGTTAAGCGCCCGGCCCACGATCAGCGGCACGGCCACGGCGCCGGCATACATCACCAGTACGTGTTGCAGGCCTAGCGCCGCGAGCTTGCCATTGGGCAGGCGCTGGTCAACGGGATGGATGTCTTGCGACGCGCTGGATGGCGCGGACGATGCAGCCTGCATGGGAAGTCTCCTGGCGGAGTGGAATGTCGGTCGGGAAAATCCTGAAAAGCCTTTCTTGTGTACGAGGAATGTATACAGGCAGGGTTAAGGTTCGAAATAGAGGAAAACCCGCATTAAATTGACATGAAAAGTTACTTAATGAAGGAATTGTACGAACGTGGGGATGCCGCGGACAGGGTTGCCGCCAGGCCGGACAGGGTTGCCGCCGGACTTAAGAGGAAGGGGGGATGCGCGGGCACGACGCGCATCGGGTGGCGCCGTGCCCGGTTCAGTCAGACGATTTATCAGACGGGATGAAGCAGGTCCGCCAGCGTGCGGGCAATGACCTTGGTGGCGCGGCGCAGGTCTTCCAGCACCACGCGTTCATCGTTGCGCTTGGCGTGCGATTCCAGCACCGTGCGCGGCCCCGCACCGTAGATCACGCCGGGAATGCCGGCTTCTGCATACAGGCGCACATCCGTGTACAGCGGCGTGCCCATGGCGGGAATGGGTTCCCCAAAGAGGGCTTCGCCATGCTTCTGGATGGCGGCAACCAGCGGCTGGTTACCCGGCAGCGGGCGCATGGAATTGGCCAGCAACAGGCGTTTGATGTCGATGCTGATGCCGGGCATGGAGGCGGCCGCGTCCTGGATGATCTGACGAATGTTCGCTTCGACTTCCGCCGCATTTTCTTCGGGGATCATGCGGCGGTCGAGCTTGAAGCTGACCTTGCCAGGAACCACGTTGGTGTTGGTGCCGCCTTCAATGCGTCCGACATTCAGGTAGGGGTGGCTGATGCCGGGAACGTCGGACGTGATGTGCTGGTATTGCTCGTTCTGCGCATACAGCGCGTTCAGGATTTTGACCGCGCCTTGCAGCGCGTCCACGCCGGTGGACGGAATGGCGGCGTGCGCCATCTTGCCGTGCACGGTCACTTCCATCTGCAGGCAGCCGTTGTGGGCGGTCACTACTTCATAGCTGAAGCCCGCGGCAATCATCAGGTCGGGCTTGGTCAGGCCTTGCGACAGCAGCCAGCCGGGGCCCAGCAATCCGCCAAATTCTTCGTCATAGGTGAAGTGCAGTTCGACCGCGCCGTGCGTGGGGCGCGCCACGGCTTCCAGCGCGCGCACGGCGAAGGTGAAGCTGGCGAAGTCGCTCTTGCTGACGGCGGCGGCGCGGCCGTACAGGCTGCCGTTATCGATCTCGGCGCCGTAAGGGTCGTGCTGCCAGCCGTCGCCCGGAGGCACCACGTCGCCGTGCGCGTTCAGCGCCACGCGGCGGCCGGGGCCGTACTCGCGCCGCACGATCAGGTTGGTGATGGACTCCATGCCGTAGTCCTTGACCTGCTCGGCGGGCACGGTGTGCGCTTCGGCGTCGAAGCCAAAGTCTTGCAGCAGTTCGGCGGTGCGGACGGCGTGGGGGGCGTTGTTGCCGGGAGGCGTGTCGGTGGGCACGCGCACTAGCGATTGCAGGAAGCGCACTTCCTCATCAAAGTGGGCGTCTACCCAGGCGTCGAGTCGGGCGTAGTCGGTCATGGTTTTAGCGTGTGATGTCGTTGGCAACGTCGTCCAGCAAGCGCTGCATGGCAAGCGCGGCCAGCTGGATGTCGTCGCGGGTGGTGGATTCGCGGGGGTTGTGGCTGATGCCGGAATTCTGGCCGCGCACGAACAACATGGCCTGAGGCATGACTTCGTGCAGCTTCATGGCGTCGTGGCCTGCGCCGCTAGGCATGCGGTGCAGCGGCACGCCCAGCGCGTCAACGGCGCGTTCCCAGCGCTGTTGCCAGACCGGGTCGCTGGGCGCGGCAGCGGCGCGCATGGTTTCTTCAAGCGCGTAGCGCAGGCCGCGGCGTTGGCAGATGGCGGTAAGCTCGGCCAGCACGTCGTTCACCAAGGCGTCGCGTTGCGGGTCGCTGGGGGCGCGCAAATCCAGGCTGAAACGGCATTCGCCCGGCACGACGTTGATTGAACCGTTGGGCACTTCCAGCATGCCGATCGTGCCGACCGAATCGCCGTCGCGCGCGGCGCGCTGCTCCACATACAACGCCAGTTCGGCGGTGGCGGTGGCCGCATCGCGGCGGCGGTTCATGGGCGTGGTGCCAGCGTGGCAGGCCATGCCGAAGATCTGCGCCTGGTAGCGGACGCTGCCGTTGATGGACGTGACGATGCCCAGCGGCAGGCCCATTTCGAACAGCACGGGGCCTTGTTCGATGTGCACTTCGATAAAGCCCAGATAGCGGGTGGGATCGCGGCGCAGCTTGGGGATGTCGTCAATGCACAGGCCGGCGTGCAACATGGCGTCGCGCATCGTGATGCCTTGCGCGTCTTTCTGGTCCAGCCATTCGGGTTTGAAGTCGCCGATCAAGGCGCCGGAACCCAGGAAGGTGGCGCGGTAACGCTGGCCTTCTTCTTCGGCAAAGCCGATGACCTCTAGGTGATAGGGCAGGCGGCGCCCCTGGCGATGCAGTTCGCGCACGCAGGCCATCGGCACGAAGATGCCCAGCCGGCCGTCGTACTTGCCGCCGTTGCGGACGGTGTCGTAGTGGCTGCCGGTCATTAGTGTGGGGGCGTCGTCGCGGCTGGCGCGGTAGCGGCCGACCACGTTGCCGACGGCGTCGATCTCGACTTCATCGAAGCCGCAGTCTCGCATCCAGTGCGAAATGCGTTGCGCGCAGGCGCGGTGCGCCTCGGTCAGATACGTGACGGTGAGCTGGCCTTTTTCGGCGTAGCCCGGGTCGCTGTGAATGCTGAGCCGTTCCTGCCAGTCCCAGATATCGTTGCCTAGCGTCAGGTCGACACCGAATTTGTCGGCCATGCGGATTTCGACGATGCGGTGAATGTTGCGCAGCGCTTCGCTGATTTCTACGTCCGGCGGGTTGTCGAGCCGGCGGGTGAATTCATCAATGATCTGCTGGCGGTTCAACCCCGTGCCGCGCGCGCCGCGCACAGCCAGGATGAAGGGAAAGCCGAAGCGGGCGTTGTAGTCGGTGTTCAGTTGCTGCAACTGCGCAAGCTCTTCGGGCGAACAATGCGTGAGCCCTGCCTGATCCTGTTCTTGCGTGGATTCGGCGGTGAGGCTGTTGCGCAGCATGGCGCGGCCGGCCAGCTCCGGGTGGGCGCGGATCAGCGCCAGCCGGGCTTCGATATCGGCATCGTCCAGCACCCGGCGCATCTGGTCCTGCAAATGGGCCAGCGACCGGAACGGGCGGGCGGCCAGCGCCTGCCGGGCGATCCAGGGCGAATGCTCGTACAAGCCGTCGAGCATGGCCACGGCGTCATCGGGCGTGGCGGCGTTGAGTTGTTCCAGCGTGTAGGCCATGGTCGGAGCGCTTAGCGGTTGGGAAGGTAGGGGTGGGTGGCTTTCCAGTGCCGGGCGATGTCCAGCCGGCGGCACACCCAGACGCGGTCATGGCTGGCGATGTGATCCAGAAAGCGTTGCAGCGCCGTGATGCGCCCGGGCCGGCCGAGCAGCCGGCAGTGCATGCCGATGCTGAGCATCTTGGGCGCGTCCTCGCCTTCGGCGTACAGCACATCGAAGCTGTCTTTCAGATATTGGAAGAACGGGTCGGCGTGCGAGTACCCCTGGGGCAGCGCGAAGCGCATGTCGTTGCAGTCCAGCGTGTAGGGCACGATCAATTGCGGCACGACGGCGCCGTCCGTCTTTTGCACCTGCATCCAGAAGGGCAGGTCGTCGCCGTAATAATCGCTGTCGTATTCGAAGCCGCCGTAGTCGGCAACAAGCCGGCGCGTGCGCGGGCTGTCGCGGCCGGTGTACCAGCCCAGCGGGCGGCTGCCGGTCAGTTGCGTGATGGCGTCCATGCCCAGTCGCATGTGCTCGCGTTCGGTGGCTTCATCCACGTTCTGGTAGTGCACCCAGCGCCAGCCGTGGCAAGCAATTTCATGGCCCAGTTCGGTGAACGCCGCCGTCAGTTCCGGGTGACGCTGCAAGGCCATGCCCACGCCGAAGACGGTCAGCGGCAGTTGCCGCTTTTCGAATTCGCGCAAGATGCGCCAGACGCCCGTGCGCGACCCGTATTCATAGATGCCTTCCATGCTGAGATGGCGGTCCGGGTAGCTGGCGGGGTTGAACATCTCGGACAGGAATTGTTCGGAGCCGGCATCCCCGTGCAGCAYGGAGTTCTCGCCGCCTTCTTCGTAATTCAGCACGAATTGCACGGCGATTCGGGCGCGGCCCGGCCATTGCGCGTGCGGCGGATTGCGGCCATAACCGACCAGGTCGCGGGGATACGGAAGCGTGGAATCGTAGGTGTTCATGAATGGACGGGCGGATAGCCTGAAAGCGCGGACGTTGATGACCCTGAACTTGAAACCCCGGGCAGAAGCACGATAACGGGGAGTTTCATGATGGGCTAAACAATAGCTGGAAAGCAATTAGCTGTATACAATTTATGTACATCATTAAGGATAACCATAATATCGCCCGGCGGTACGAGGGCATGAGGAGACAAGATTGGGCCTGACCACACACGTACTCGACACCATGCACGGCTGCCCCGCAGCGGGGATGGCCGTTGCGCTTTACGCCACCGAGGGCGCGAGCGCCACGCTGCTTAACCAATTCACGCTGAATGACGACGGCCGCAGCGCCAAACCGTTATTCACCGATCAAGACCTGAAGGTAGGCACGTACCGACTGGTGTTCGATGTGGCCGGCTATTTCAAGGCGCGCGGCGTGGCCTTGCCCGAGCCCAACTTCCTGAATCAGGTCAGCCTGGATTTCGGCGTGGCCCACGCAGACCAGCACTATCACGTGCCGCTGCTTGTCAGCCCCTGGAGCTATTCGACGTATCGCGGCTCATAGGCTGGCACGCAACTCGCTCACCGCTCACGGCTCACCGCTCACCGCTCACCGCGCACAACAGGCAGCGCTTCAGTTTGCATCGCGCGACGTTCCGCTTGCCCGGCCTAGGGTATTCCTGATGCCGAAACGGGCGCTGCCGCATAGCCTTGTGAACAAAACCTGCATACAATTTCGCGGATCTTGATCGCAGCGGTGCATGGCCCCAAGCCTTGTGCGCGATCGTCTTCTGCTTACAGCGCCCGCGGTGGTGAGCAGTGTGGCGGAGCCTTACAGGCCCGCCCGCTGCGGGGGCGTGAATGGAAAGCTACTACCTGGATTGGGTCAATCTGCTGCTGCGTTGGGCCCACATCATTACCGGCATCGCGTGGATCGGCACGTCGTTCTACTTCGTGATGCTGGACAACAGCCTGGAAAAACCGCGCGACGCGGAATCGCTGGACAAAGGCGTAGGCGGCGAGCAATGGGCGGTGCACGGCGGCGGCTTCTACAACATGCAGAAGTACGCGGTGCAACCCAAGAAGCTGCCCGATCATCTGCATTGGTCGTTCTGGGAAAGCTACAGCACATGGCTGACCGGCTTTGCGCTGTTCACCATGTCGTACCTGTGGAACGCCAGCACCTATCTCATTGATCGTTCAAAAATGGACTGGCAGCCCTCGACCGCCGTGGCGGTGGCGCTGGCCTTCTTTGTCGTGTTCTGGATTGTCTACGACGGCATCTGCCGGCTGTTCGGCCGTGGCAAACATGGCGACACCATTGTCGGTGTGTTGATCGCGGTGTTTATTGCGTTGGCGTCGTGGCTGGCCTGCCATTGGTTTGCGGGCCGCGCGGCGTTCCTGCTGGTGGGCGCCATGATGGCCACCACCATGAGCGGCAACGTGTTCTTCTGGATCATTCCCGGTCAAAGGAAGAACGTGGCGGCGATGCGGGCGGGCAAGCCCGTCGACCCGGTCAACGGCCAGCGCGGCAAGCAGCGTAGCGTGCACAACACCTACTTCACGCTGCCGGTGGTGTTCACGATGATGAGCAACCACTACAGCTTTACCTACACCCATCAGTACAACTGGATCGTGCTGCTGCTGATCATGCTGGGCGGCGCGGCGATACGCCAGTTCTTCGTGGTGCGCCATCGTTTCAAGCTGGGCAATGCGCGCAATCCGCTGCCGTATGTGTTGCTGGGTATCGCGGTGCTGGGCCTGACCATCATCTGGATGCGGCCCGCGCCGGTGGCGGCGTCTGCGGCCGTGGCGCCGCCCGCCGACGTCGCGTTCACGCAAGTGCGCCAGGTGTTCGACCAGCGCTGCCTGCTCTGCCACGGCGCGCAGGTGCAGATGAAGAACGTGCGGCTGGATTCCGTGGAGCAGATCGCCACCCACGCGCAAGCCGTCTACCAGCAAGTGGTCGTGTCGAAAATCATGCCAATGGCCAATTCCACCGGCATGACCGACGACGAACGCGCGTTGATCGGCGCCTGGTTCCAGGCGGGAGCCAAGACGAACTGAAGCGGGCAGGGCGGGCCGGTTCAGCGCAAGTCGCCCGCCGGCCAGCCCATGGAACCGAAGCCTTGCGCCGGGTAGCCGTCTTCAGCCGTTGCGGTACAGAAAGCTATAGGCGTTGATCGCCGGCACCCCTCCCAGGTGCGCATACAGAACCTTCGACCCGGCGGGAATTTCGCCGCGGCGGATGATGTCCATCATCCCCTGCATGGACTTCCCCTCGTACACCGGGTCGGTCATCATGCCTTCCAGCCGCGCGCAGGTGCGGATGGCTTCGTTGGTTTCTGCGGATGGCAGGCCATAGGCGGGATAGGCATAGCGCGTGTCCAGCACCACGTCGCTGTCGGCAATGCCTTGTTCCAGCCCGACCATGTCGGCGGTGCGCCGCGCAATACGCAGAATCTGCGCACGCGTTTGATCCGGCGTGGCGGACGCATCGATGCCAATCACGCGGTCGGCGCGGCCATCAGCCGCAAAGCCCACCACCATGCCCGCTTGCGTGCTGCCAGTGACGGCGCACACGACGATGTAGTCGAACTTGAAACCCAGCTCGGCTTCCTGACGCCGCACTTCCTCGGCGAAGCCCACATAGCCCAGCCCGCCCAGTTCGTGGTCGGACGCGCCGGCCGGAATGGCGTAGGGCTTGCCGCCGCGCTTTCTGACGTCTTCCAGCGCTTCTTCCCAGCTGCGCCGAAAGCCGATATCAAAGCCCTGGTCCACCAGCCGCACATCGGCGCCCATCAGGCGGCTCATCATGATGTTGCCGACGCGGTCGTAGACCGCATCCGAATAGTCCACCCAGTTTTCCTGAACCAGCACGCAGGCCAGCCCCAGCTTGGCGGCCACCGCGGCCACCATGCGGGTGTGGTTGGACTGGATGCCGCCGATCGTCACCAGCGTGTCGCAGCCTTGCTCAAGCGCCTGCGGAATCAGGTATTCCAGCTTGCGCAGCTTGTTGCCGCCGAACGCCAGGCCGCTGTTGCAGTCTTCGCGCTTGGCGTAGATCTCGACCTTGCCGCCTAAGTGCGCGGACAGGCGGTTGAGCTTTTCGATGGGGGTGTCGCCAAAGGTCAGGCGATGACGGGGAAAGCGTTGCAGATCCATGCGGACTCCTGAGGGTGACGTTCCGGCCGGCGGGGTGGCGCGGATGGAAAAATCATAGGAATCGCAGCGATATGCGGTCAATTGCGTATTTTTATCCGTTCCGTCATTTAAGGGTTTTAATAATCGTTGCCTGAGAATAAATATTTCGAATATAAAAACAAATACGAAATTAAATTTTTAGGGACGTATCAAATGGCCGCGCTCGCAAGTCTGGACCGCATCGACCGCCACATCTTGCGCGTCTTGCAAGACGATGCGCAGATCACCAATCTGGATCTGAGCACGCGCGTGCATTTGAGTCCGGCCGCGTGCCTGCGGCGCGTTGAAAAATTGAAGGCCGAAGGCGTCATCAAAAAGACGGTCGCGTTGTTGGAACCGGCTGACGTCGACATGGCCACGCTCGTCATCGTGGGCGTGGTGCTGGACCGCTCCACGCCCGAGTCCTTCACCGACTTTGAAGAAGCGGCGCGCGGCATCAGCGGCTGCCTGGAATGCCACTTGGTGGCCGGCGAGTTCGACTACTTTCTGATGCTGCGCATACGGGATCTTGAACGCTTCAACAAGCTGCATGCGGGCGAGATCATCAAGCTGCCTGGCGTGCGCCAGATTCGTACTTTTTTCGTGCTGAAAGAGATCTTGTCGACGACCGCGTTGCCGGTGTGACGCGGCTAATGCGCAACACTCTTCTTTTAGCGGCTAAAAAATGACGCGCTGCGGCATTTTGGATTAACAGAATTTGATGGTGCGTAGACGGCGCAATGTCAGGGGTTGCCAGGACATTCCAAAGCCGCATGGCGGCATTCCGAATCGGCTTTTGCATCACAGAAATGCAGGAAGACGGCCGTAAACTCAAAGGGTTATACTGCTCGGCATACGGCTTTCAAGGCTTGTACGCGCCTTCTGCCCCTGCTATCCGCTTAACGGGAAGCCCGTGCTGCGGAAGGTTTTCCTGCATCGTGTCGAGTGAAGCACTCGTAAAGGTGAAGCGATATGTCTTCGGAAATAGAATCTCTATCCACGTCTTATCTCTTTGGGGGTAACGCCCCGTATGTTGAGGAGCTTTACGAAGCCTACCTCGACAATCCCGGTTCGGTTCCTGATAACTGGCGCGAATATTTCGACCAGTTGCAGCACGCTCCCGCTACCGACGGCCAGGAATCCACTCGCGACCAGGCCCACGCTCCCATCGTCGAATCGTTCGCCCAGCGCGCCAAGGCCAATGCCTTTGTGCAACGTACGGCCGAACCCGATCTGAGCGTCGCCAGCAAGCAAGTGTCGGTGCAATCGCTGATTGCCGCCTACCGTTCGCTGGGTTCGCGCTGGGCCGATCTGGACCCGCTCAAGCGCCAAGAGCGCCCGCCGATCCCGGAACTCGATCCCGCCTTCTACGGCCTGACCGAAGCCGATCTGGATCAAACCTACTCGGCCACCAACACCTACTTCACGACCGCCAGCACCATGACGCTGCGCGACATCCTGAAGGCGCTGCGCGACACGTATTGCCGCAGCATCGGTGCTGAATTCACGCACATCTCCGACCCCGCCGCCAAGCGCTGGATTCAGGAACGCCTGGAAACCACGTTGGGTGCGCCGACCTACTCGGTCGAAGAAAAGCGCCACATCCTGCAGCAGCTGACCGAGTCCGAAGGCCTCGAGCGCTTCCTGCACACCAAGTACGTCGGCCAGAAGCGTTTCTCGCTGGAAGGCGGCGAAAGCTTCATCGCCTCGATGGACGAAGTGGTGAACCACGCCGGTGAAAACGGCGTCCAGGAAATCGTGGTCGGCATGGCCCACCGCGGCCGCCTGAACCTGCTCGTGAACATCATGGGCAAGATGCCTGGCGACCTGTTCGCCGAGTTCGAAGGCAAGCACGCCGAAGGCCTGACCGACGGCGACGTGAAGTACCACAACGGCTTCTCCTCCGACCTGTCCACCCGTGGCGGCCCGGTCCACCTGTCGTTGGCGTTCAACCCGTCTCACCTTGAAATCGTCAACCCCGTGGTCGAAGGCAGCGTGCGCGCTCGCCAGGAACGCCGCGGTGACGCCGAAGGCAAGTCCGTGCTGCCGGTGCTGGTGCACGGCGACGCGGCTTTCGCCGGCCAAGGCGTGGTCATGGAAACCCTGAACCTGGCCCAGACGCGCGGCTACGGTACGGGCGGCACGCTGCACATCGTCATCAACAACCAGATCGGCTTCACGACGTCTGACCCGCGTGACTCGCGTTCGACGCTGTATTGCACCGACGTCGTCAAGATGATCGAAGCCCCGGTGTTCCACGTCAACGGCGACGACCCCGAAGCCGTGGTGTTCGTCACCAAGCTGGCGCTGGACTACCGTCTGCAATTCCGTCACGACATCGTCGTGGACATCGTTTGCTTCCGCAAGCTGGGCCACAACGAGCAAGACACCCCGTCGCTGACGCAGCCCCTGATGTACAAGCGTATCGGCCATCACCCCGGCACGCGCAAGCTGTATGCCGACAAGCTGACCACGCAAGGCGTGCTGGCTGAAGGCGAAGCCGATCAACTGGTCAAGGACTACCGTCAGCTGATGGAAGACGGCCAGCGCACGATCGAACCCGTGCTGACCGACTACAAGAGCAAGTACGCAATCGACTGGTCCCCGTTCCTGGGCGCCAAGTGGACCGACCAGGCCGACACGGCTGTGCCGCTGGCTGAGTTGAAGCGCATCGGCGAACGCATCACGACGGTTCCGGAAGGCTTCACGGTGCACCCGCTGGTCGCCAAGCTGCTGAACGACCGCCGCACGATGGCCAAGGGCGAATTGAACCTGGACTGGGGCATGGGCGAACACCTCGCTTTTGCGACCCTGGTGTCCTCGGGCTACGCCATCCGCATCACCGGCCAGGACTCGGGCCGTGGCACGTTCACGCACCGCCACGCCGTGCTGCACGACCAGAACCGCGAACGCTGGAACGACGGCACCTACATTCCGCTGCAGAACGTGTCGGAAGGCCAGGCCCCGTTCACCGTCATCGACTCCGTGCTGTCCGAAGAGGCGGTGCTGGCCTTTGAATACGGTTACTCCAGCGCTGAACCGAACACGCTGACCATCTGGGAAGGCCAGTTTGGCGACTTCGTCAACGGCGCCCAGGTCGTGATCGATCAGTTCATCAGCTCCGGCGAAGCCAAGTGGGGCCGCCAGTCGGGCCTGACCCTGATGCTGCCGCACGGCTACGAAGGCCAAGGCCCCGAGCACTCGTCGGGCCGCATCGAGCGCTTCCTGCAACTGTGCGCCGACAACAACATGCAAGTGGTCCAGCCGACCTCTGCCTCGCAGATCTTCCACGTTCTGCGCCGCCAGATGATCCGCCCGTTCCGCAAGCCGCTGGTGCTGTTCACGCCGAAGTCGCTGCTGCGTAACAAGGACGCCGGCTCCCCCCTGACCGATCTGGCAGGCGGCAGCTTCCAGCCGGTGATCGGCGAAGTCGACGACACCATCGACGCCAGCAAGGTCAAGCGCGTTCTGGCTTGCTCGGGCAAGGTGTATTACGACTTGGTCAACGCCCGCCGTGAGCGTGGCGCCGACAACGTCGCCATCGTCCGCGTCGAGCAGCTGTACCCGTTTGCGCACAAGTCGTTTGAAACGGAACTGCGCAAGTACCCGAAGGCCACCGAAGTGATCTGGGTTCAGGACGAACCGCAGAACCAAGGCGCCTGGTTCTACGTTCAGCATCACGTGTACGAGAACATGGTGGAAGGCCAGAAGCTGGGCTACGCCGGCCGCGCCGCGTCGGCATCGCCGGCCGTGGGCTACCTGGCCAAGCACCAGGAGCAGCAGAAGGCCCTGATCGAAACGGCTTTCGCGCCCAAGTTCAAGGTCATGTTGACGAAGTAACCCTGACTTGATGCATGCGCCGCGCGCGGCAAGCGTTTTGGAACTCGATTTCGAACCTTGCCGCGCCGCGTGACCAGAACACAAACTTTACGGAACAAACAAAATGGCTATTACCGACGTCGTCGTCCCCCAACTTTCCGAATCCGTTTCCGAAGCGACCCTGCTGACCTGGAAGAAGCAGCCGGGCGCTGCCGTTGAAGCGGACGAAATCCTGATCGAAGTCGAAACCGACAAGGTTGTGCTGGAAGTGCCGGCTCCCGCTTCGGGCGTGCTGGCTGAAATCGTCAAGGGCGATGGCAGCACCGTGACCTCGGGCGAAGTGCTGGCCCGTATCGACACCGCCGCCAAGGCTGCCTCCGCCGCGACCGCTCCCGCCGCTGCCCCCAAGGCCGCTGAACAAGCCGCTGCCGCTCCGGCCGCTGCAGCCCCGGCCTCGTCCGCCGCTGCTGGCGTGGCCTCGCCCGCCGCTGCCAAGATCCTGGCCGAGAAGGGCGTTGACGCCGCTTCCGTGTCGGGCACCGGCCGTGACGGCCGCGTGACCAAGGGCGACGCCCTGGCCGCCAGCGCACCCGCCGCCAAGGCTGCGCCTGCCAAGGCCCCGGCTGCTCCGGCCCCGACCACGCTGTCGCTGGACGGCCGTCCGGAACAGCGCGTGCCGATGAGCCGCCTGCGCGCCCGCATCGCCGAACGCCTGCTGCAATCGCAGCAAGAAAACGCAATCCTGACCACGTTCAACGAAGTGAACATGCAAGCGGTCATCGATCTGCGCAGCAAGTACAAGGACAAGTTCGAAAAGGAACACGGCATCAAGCTGGGTTTCATGTCGTTCTTCGTCAAGGCCGCCGTTGCCGCCCTGAAGAAGTACCCGCTGATCAACGCGTCGATCGACGGCAAGGACATCATCTATCACGGCTACTTCGACATCGGTATCGCTGTCGGCAGCCCGCGTGGCCTGGTGGTGCCGATCCTGCGCAACGCCGACCAGCTGTCCATCGCTGAAATCGAAAAGACCATCGCTGACTTCGGCCGCCGCGCCGCTGACGGCAAGCTGGGCATTGAAGAAATGACCGGCGGCACGTTCTCGATCTCCAACGGTGGCGTGTTCGGTTCGATGCTGTCGACCCCGATCATCAACCCGCCGCAATCGGCCATCCTGGGCGTGCACGCCACCAAGGATCGCGCTGTTGTCGAAAACGGCCAGATCGTCATCCGCCCGATGAACTACCTGGCGCTGTCCTACGACCACCGCATCATCGACGGCCGCGAAGCCGTGCTGGGCCTGGTCGCCATGAAGGACGCCCTGGAAGATCCGCAGCGCCTGTTGCTGGACCTGTAATCTCGACGCTCCGCGCGGCGCCGCACCGGGCCTTCCGGATCGCGGCGCCCCGGCCGGCCCACGGCTGGCCTCCGGCTCGCAAACACCGGGCGGGGCGTGTTCCACCCCACACTCATTCGCGAGAACACTATGTCCAAACAATTTGACGTCGTCGTGATCGGCGCAGGCCCTGGCGGCTACATCGCCGCCATTCGCGCAGCGCAACTCGGCATGTCGGTCGCTTGCATCGACGCCTGGCAGAACGGCCAAGGCGGCCCGGCTCCTGGCGGTACGTGCACCAACGTCGGTTGCATCCCGTCCAAGGCGCTGCTGCAATCGTCCGAGCACTTCGAACAAGCCAACCACCACTTCGCCGAGCACGGCATCGAAGTCAAGGGCGTGAGCCTGAAGCTCGATACGCTGATCGGCCGCAAGAACACGGTGGTCAAGCAAAACAACGACGGCATCCTGTACCTGTTCAAGAAGAACAAGGTCACGTTCTTCCACGGCAAGGGCCAGTTCAGCGGCCAAGTGGAAGGCGGCTGGGCCATCAAGGTCACCGGCACCGCCGAAGAAGACCTGGTTGCCAAGCACGTCGTGGTGGCAACGGGTTCGTCGGCGCGTGAATTGCCCGGCCTGCCGTTTGACGAAAAGGTCGTGCTGTCCAACGACGGCGCACTGAACATCGGCGCCGTGCCGAAGACGCTGGGCGTGATCGGCGCTGGCGTGATCGGCCTGGAAATGGGCAGCGTGTGGCGCCGCCTGGGTTCGGAAGTCACGATCCTGGAAGCCATGCCGGAATTCCTGGCTGCTGCCGACGGCCAAGTGGCCAAGGAAGCGCTGAAGGCGTTCACCAAGCAAGGCCTGAACATCCAGATGGGTGTGAAGATCGGCGAGATCAAGGCCACCGCCAAGTCGGTGACCGTGCCCTACGTCGACGCCAAGGGCGCCGAGCAGAAGCTGGTGGTCGACAAGCTGATCGTCTCGATCGGCCGCGTGCCTTACACCGGCGGCCTGAACGCCGACGCCGTGGGCCTGAAGCTGGACGAACGCGGCTTCGTGGCCGTGGACGGCGATTGCAAGACCAACCTGCCGAACGTCTGGGCAGTGGGTGACGTGGTGCGCGGCCCGATGCTGGCGCACAAGGCCGAAGAAGAAGGTGTGGCGGTTGCCGAGCGCATCGCCGGCCAGCATGGCCACGTCAACTTCGACACCGTGCCGTGGGTCATCTACACGTCGCCGGAAATCGCCTGGGTCGGCAAGACCGAACAGCAGCTCAAGGCCGAAGGCCGCGAGTACAAGGCTGGCAGCTTCCCGTTCCTGGCCAACGGCCGCGCTCGCGCGCTGGGCGACACCACGGGCTTTGCCAAGGTGATCGCTGACGCCAAGACCGACGAAGTGTTGGGCGTGCACATTGTGGGCCCGATGGCCTCGGAGCTGATCTCGGAAGCCGTGACCATCATGGAATTCCGTGGCGCCGCTGAAGACATCGCCCGCATCTGCCACGCGCACCCGACGCTGTCGGAAGCCGTGAAGGAAGCCGCTCTGGCCGTGGACAAGCGCGCGCTGAACTTCTAAGCGTCCTTGACCTGAGCTAGACAGGGGGCGGGTTCAAGGACCCGCCCTTTTTTCATTTTGGTTGGTTGAGCTAAGCCCCATGAACGTCCGCGAATACTACGAACACGCCCTGGCCGAACGTGGCTACAAGCCCGATGCCGCGCAAAAGCTGGCCATCGACCGCTTGCAGCGCTATTACGACGAATGGGTCAAGTTCAAGTCGATGCGCTCGAACGCGCTGAAGAAGCTGCTGAATCGGCCCGACGTGCCGCGCGGCGTGTATCTGTGGGGCGGGGTGGGGCGCGGCAAGAGCTTCCTGATGGATGCCTTCTACGCGACCGTGCCGGTGGTGCGCAAGACGCGTCTGCACTTTCACGAATTCATGCGCGGCGTGCATCGCGAGCTGGAAGAAGTGAAGGGCATGCAAGATCCGCTGGACGAAGTGGCCAAGCGGGTCGCCAAGCGCTACCGCCTGATCTGCTTTGACGAATTCCACGTGTCGGATGTGGCCGACGCGATGATCCTGCACCGCTTGCTGCTCAAGCTGTTCGAATACGGCACGTCGTTTGTGATGACGTCCAACTACGAGCCGTCCACGCTCTACACCGATGGCCTGCACCGCGACCGCGTGCTGCCCGCCATTGCGCTGATCCAGTCGCGCATGGACGTCATGAACGTGGATGCCGGCGTGGATTACCGCCGCCGTTCGCTTGAGCAAGTGCAGTGCTTTCACACGCCGCTGGACGAGCACGCGCAGGCCGCGTTGCAAAAGGCGTTCGACAGCCTGGCCGACACGCCGCCGCAAGACCCGGTGCTGCATATCGAGCATCGCGAGATTCGCGCGCTGGCCTTGGCGGGGGCCGTGGTGTGGTTTGATTTCGCAACGCTTTGCGGCGGCCCGCGTTCGCAGAACGACTATCTGGAACTGGCCAACCGCTTCCACGCCGTGATCCTGTCTGGCGTGCCGAAGATGGGGCCGCGCCAGGCTTCCGAAGCGCGCCGCTTCACGTGGCTGATCGACGTGTTCTACGACCACCGCGTGAAGCTCATCATGTCGGCCGAGTGCGAGCCGGAAGAGCTCTACACCGAAGGCGCGCTGGCCAATGAATTCCATCGCACCGTGTCGCGCATTCTTGAAATGCAGTCGCGCGAATACTTGGAATCGGAACGCCGCCTGACCGCGACGTTGTAGTAATGCCGCATCCGGCCCCTGTTACACGGGGCCGGCGTGCATAAGATTGGTAATGCAAGTCATTATCACTTAAGATTTTGAGACTTTTGGTCCCGTACCGCTGTCTCAACTGTGTCCTCCTCCGTCCTTTCCTCATCGGCACCGTGCGCTGACGCTGTCGCGCCTGTCGATGGCCTGTACCGCGATCATCGTCCCTGGCTGTTCGGCTGGCTGCGCCGCAAGCTCGGTTGCGAGCATCGCGCCGAAGATCTGGCGCAGGATGTTTTCGTGCGCGTGATCCAAGGGCGCAAGGCCGTGCGCGCCAACGAGGCCCGCGCCTTGCTGACCACGATTGCGAAGGGGCTGGTCGTGGACCACCAGCGCCATGCCGCGCTGGAAAACGCCTACCTGAGCTATCTGGCCACGTTGCCCGAAGCGTATGCGCCGTCGCCCGAAACGCAGACAGAACAGCTGCAATCGTTAAAGCAACTGGACCGCCTGCTGGATGGCTTGCCGCCCAAGGCGCGCGCGGCATTTCTGATGTCGCAACTGGACGGGCTGACGTATCCCGAAATCGCCCAGCGCCTGAACGTATCCCTGAGTTCCGTCCAGCAGTACATGGTGCGCGCGATGTCCGCGTGCTACACGGCGTTCTATGAGTAACGCCGCAGGCCGCATGCCGCCGGACCCGGTCGTGCGCCAGGCGATTGCCTGGTGGGCCAAGCTGCAATCCGGCTTGGCTGACGCGCACGACCGGGAATCCTGTCGGGCCTGGCTGGCCGCGGACGCCGCGCACCAGCAGGCCTGGGACCGCTTGCAGGCCATTGGCCGTGACGCCCGCCGCGTGCCAGCGGCCCTGGCGCACGCGGCCTTGAATGCGCCGCCGTCACACGGCCGGCGGGCGGCGCTGCGCAGCTTGCTGGGGGTGACGGCGCTTGCCGCAACGGGCTGGGCGGGATACCGGCACACGCCCTGGCAGCGCCTGGCGGCCGACGTGAGCACAAGCATTGGCGAGCGGCGCACGGTGGCGGTTGCCGATGGCTTGAGCATTACCTTGAATAGCGACAGCGCCGTGCGCTTGCGGCTGAGCGGCAGCGCGCGCGGCATCGATCTGCTGCGCGGCGAAATGCTGGTCGACACCGCCATGCGTCCCGGCGTGGACGCCTTGCGCGTGGACACGGGGTATGGCGAGTTGCGGGCGGAACACGCCCGCTTTGACTTGCGCCGTACCGATACCGGATCGCGCTTGGGCGTGTATGAAGGCAGCGTGGCCTTGCTGCGCGACGGCGTGTGGACGCATGCCGCCGCGGGCGAACGGCTGGCCTTTGCAGATGACGGTCTGCTTCACCGCAACGCGTCGGACCCCGACCGGCTGGCCTGGGTCGACGGCCTGGTGGTGGCCAAGGAATGGCGGCTGGATTATTTCGCGCAGTATCTGGCGCGCCAACGCATGGGCGTGATTCGCGTGGACCCGGCCGTGGCCGCGTTGCAGTTGTCAGGCGTGTTCCCGCTGGACGACGCCGAACGCGCGCTGAAGGCGCTGGAACCCGCGCTGGCCGTCACCGTAACGCGGCACACGCAATATTGGCTGCAAGTGAGCCCGCGTCAGATTTGACCGTTACAACTTTTTTGCCCGACGCATTGCAGGTTTTTGATCCCCATACGGAAAGGCAGAGATAGACCACCGTACAGGGAGAGTTTTGTGTCTGCTTCATCTCAATCGCGCCTGCGCGCCACATTGACCGCCGGCCGCATGGCCGTGCTGGCCGCCACGTGCGCGGGCGCGCTTGCCGCGGGCATGCCCGCCGCCTGGGCGCAGTCCGCACCGGCCGCCGCCGCCAATGCGTCGCGCACGTATCAAATTCCCGCTGGCCAGTTGGCCGACGCCTTGACGCAATTCGCGCGCAGCGCGGGCGTGGTCCTGTCGTTTGACCCCGCGATGGTGCGGGGCTTGCGTTCGGACGGGCTGAATGGCGCGTACTCGGTGGGCGCCGGTTTTGCCCGCCTGCTGTCGGGCAGCGGTCTGCAAGCACGCGGGCAGTCGGGCAACACCTGGACGCTCGTGCCTGCGCCCACGTCGTCTGGTGACACGCATGTGCTGGCGCCGGTGACGGTGTCCGGCATGGCGGACAGCGCGTTGGCGCCCACGGTGGGCTATGTGGCCACGGCCAGCGTCAGCGCCACCAAGACGGATACGCCGTTGATTGAAACGCCGCAGTCGGTGTCCGTTGTGACGCGTGAACAGATCACGGAGCAGGGCGCGCAGACCTTGAACCAGGTGCTGCGCTACACGGCGGGCGTGGCGACGGAGTCGCGCGGCGCCACCGCCACGCGTCTGGACCAGTTCAGCGTGCGCGGCTTTTCCGCGTCAAGCTACCTGGACGGCCTGCGGGTATTTGGCGGGCGCGATGCCTTGCCGCAAGTGGACACCTACCGCCTTGAGCGCGTGGATGTGCTGAAGGGCCCGGCGTCCGTCATGTACGGGCAAGGCGGCCCGGGCGGCGTGGTGAACCAGGTCAGCAAGCGCCCCTTGGCCGAGACGCTGCGCGAAGTGGAAGTGCAGGTCGGTAACTACGACTACGGCCGCGCCAACTTCGATTTCGGCGGCCCCGTGGATGAAGAGGGCAAGTACCTGTACCGCCTGGTGGGCTCGGGCTATATGTCCGACGGCCAGATCAAGGACACGAAAGAACGCCGCTACTTCGTGTCGCCGGCGTTCACGTGGAAGCCCAATGGCGACACGTCGCTGACGGTGCTGACGAACTTCCAGCGCGACCCCGACATGGGTTCGTATGGCGCGGCGCCCGCAATGCGCACGCTGTTGTCGGCGCCGGACGGCATCCGTCTGCCGGCTGATTATTACGATGGCGACGCGAATTTCGAGAAGAGCGATCGCAAGAGCTATTCGCTGGGCTACGTGCTGGACCACCGCTTCAACGACACGTTCAAGGCGACGCAAAGCCTGCGCTGGACGCGGTCCGAGGCCAAGTACCGCAGTATCTACGGCGCGATGACGAACAACTACGGCTACACGGACAACACGTACCTGTACCATCAGCGCGCGTCGATCGCGACCGATGTGGATGTGGGCGCGCTCACGATCGACAACAACATGCAGGCGCGTTTCAACACTGGCGTGTTCGGACACACGGTGCTGCTGGGCTTTGACTATCAGCACGTCAAGACCGATACCTTGTCGGGCTTTGGCTCGGCCCCGGCGCTGTCGGTGCTGAACCCGAATAATCATCAGAACATTCCGGTGCCGGCGTTCTCGTCGGATGCGACCTCCAAGCAATATCAGACCGGCCTGTACTTCCAGGACCAGATCAAGATCGATCGCTTGTCGGTGCTGCTGGGCGGGCGCTATGACTGGTCGCGCACGGTGGGTGAAACCACCACCATCTCCACAGGGCGCGTCGCGCCGTCGTCGTTGAATGCGGAAGCGTTCACGGGCCGCATGGGCGTGATCTACAACTTCGACAATGGTGTGGCGCCGTACTTCAGCTATTCGGAATCGTTCGAGCCGCAATCCGGCACGGGCTGGCAGAACGTGCCGTTCAAGCCGATCGAAGGCAAGCAGTATGAAGTGGGCATCAAGTACCAGCCGCCTGGCACCGCCACGATGCTGTCGTTTGCGGCCTTTGATATTCGCCGCGAAAACATGACGACCACCGATCCCGACCCGACGCACGTGTGCGGTACGGCAGCCGGGCGGTGCTCGATCCAGGCTGGTGAATTGCGCACGCAGGGTATTGAACTGGAAGCCAAGACGGAGCCGATGCGCGGCCTGACGCTGGTGGCGGCGTATTCGTTGATGGACAACGAATACTCCAAGGCCTATCCCAGCGTGGCCGGGCTGGACCTGAAGGGCAAGACGCCCGCCGCCGTGCCGTCGCAGCAAGCGTCGGCGTGGGCGCGTTACCAGTTGCAGGAAGGCCCGCTGGCCGGCATGGGCGTGGGCGGTGGCGTGCGCTACATCGGCTCGTCGTACGCGAACGAAACCAACACCCTGAAGGTGCCGTCGGTAACGCTGTTTGACCTGATGCTGGACTACGACATGGGCCGCGTGTCGCCCACGTTGAAGGGCATGCAGGTCGCGCTGAACGTACAGAACCTGTTCGACAAGGAATACATCGCGTCTTGCTCGGGCGAGTCGTGGTGCTGGTACGGGTATCAGCGTTCTATCAAGGCCAGCCTGCGGTACCGCTGGTAAACGGAAAGCGCGGGAACGGGAAAGCGGCCATTGTGGCCGCTTTTTTTATGGGTGCTATTTGTGGCCGCCTGCTGGCCCTGGCGCTAAACGTTACGCGCTGCGCGCCGCCGCCACATGCGCCCGCCACCGCGCCAGGAACGCGTCGCGGTCGGCGGCGGCGGCGGCTTCGTCCACTGGCACGATCTTCACGTCATCCAGCGCGGGCATGTCCAGATGCTTGCTGACGTCGATGTCGCTGCGGCTGGGGCGGCGGTAGGCGTTTTGCAGCAGCGCCACTTGCATGTCGCGCGACAGCAGCAAGTCGTACATGCGTTTGGCGGCGGCCGGGTTCGGGGAATTCTTCACCAGCGCCATGTTGTCCGCCACGGTGAACGTGCCGTCCTCGGGGTACAGGATGCTGATTTCCTTCTGGCCGCCCGCTACATACGGATAGGCGGTGGATTCGAAGGTGATGCCGACGGCGTATTCGCCTTGCCCCACGCTGCGCACCACATGCGAGGCGGCGCTGGAGACGCTGACGTTGCGCGCCAACGCCTTCAGGCCGTCTTCGCCCAGCACGCGTTCTATCCCCCACAGCGCGGTGAAGGCGGTGGAGCTGTTGCCCGGGTCGCCGATGATGATCTTGCCCTTGAAGCGGCGGTCGGTCAGGTCGGCCCAACGGACGGGGGCGGGGCCGGAGAGCTGCCGCGCGTTGACCATGCCGACCACGATGTGCAGGTTGGCCGCCGTCCATAAGTCATCGGGGCCGTGCAGGTGGCTGGGTATGGCTTCGGCTTCCGGCGAACGGTAGGGTTCGAACAGGCTGCGATAACCGTGCATGACGTTGGCGCTGGACGTCCAGAACACGTCACCTTTGGGTTGGCCGGCTTCGGCCTCAATCCGCCTGAGCAACTGGCTGCTGCCACCCACGACGGCGCTGGGTTTGACGTGGGGCAGCACGTCGCGCGCGATGTCGCTGGCGGTGTCGACAGATTGTGAGTTCAGCGTCGTGTAGAGCACGACCTTTTCGCTGCGTTGAGCCTTGGCGCGCGTGGGCAGCGCCGAGATGCCGCCCGTGACGGCCAGCAGTTTGAGCACCTGGCGGCGGTTGAGAGAAGGAAGCTGGATCATGGGGTTCCCCTTGAGACGAGTGTGAAAGAAAGGCTCAGGCGAAGAGCCGGATGCGAAATGCCCGGGTCGCCAGCAGCACAGGCGCCAGGATCACCGTGATCAGCACCAGCCCGTAGGCCGACGCCTGGGCCATGAGGCCGCTGTCGATCAGCCGGAAAATCTGAATGGGCAAGGTCTCGTGTCCCGGCGAATACACGATCACCGATGCGCTGAGTTCGGACACGGTGGTGGTCCAGGTCAGCACGGCGGCGGCCGCGATGGCGGGCGCCATCAACGGCAGCACCACCTTTAGAAAGGACGTGAAGGGCGGCACCCCCAAGCTGACCGAGGCTTCTTCAATGGAGTCGGGCAGGTTGAACAGCGTGGACGAGGCATTGCGTACGCCGAAAGGCAAACGCCGCACGATGTAGGCCAGCACGATCAGCGACGCCGTGCCAGACAAGTCGAACGCGCCGTGGCCGAAGGTCATCAGCAGGCCGATGCCGATGACCGTGCCAGACAACGCCAGCGGAATGGCGCTCAGGTAGTCCAGCCAGGGCGTCAGCAAGTTGCGCTTCTTGACGATCAGATAGCTGGCCAGCGTGCTGAACGCGATGGCGATCAAGGTGGCCGCGCCCGCGTAGCCGATGGAGTTCACGACAGGCGCGGGCGCATTGACCAGCACGCGTTCCAGATGGGCGATGGTCCATTCTCCCCAACGCATCACGGGACCGTGCGCGCGGGTGAATGCGCCGACCGCAAGCGTGCCTAGCGGCAGCATCGACATCCCCATCACAACCAGCGCGGCGCATGCCATGGCCGCACCACGCGGGCCGCGCATCGGGGTCTCTGGCGCGCCGCGTCCTTGCGTGATTTCGTAGCGCCCGCGCGAGACGATCCAGCGTTGCAGGAACAGCGCCAGCATGACCAGCGAGATCGATGTCGTCGCCAGCGTGCTTTGCATGACGGGGTCGCTGCCGGTTTCCGAGACCGACGCCTGATACGTCAGCACCGATAGCAGCTCTACACGATGACCCAGGATCATTGACGTGGCGAAGTTGCCTACGACCATGGTGAAGACCAGCAGCGCGCTGGCCAGAATGGCGGGCATGACGACGGGCGCCATCACCTTGAACCGCGACACGGGCGGCGACGTTCCCAGGCTTTGCGCGGCTTCTTCCAATTGCGAATCGAAGCCGCGTATGGCTGCCAGCGTGCCGATGTAGATGTAGGCGTAATACGTGAAGGTCATGACGGTCAGCAGGCCCGGCCAGCCGTAGAACGACGGCGGGTCCAGCCCCAGCCCATCGCGCAGCGCACGCGTGAGCACGCCGTTGTTGCCCAGAATCATCAGCCAGGTTTGCGCGCCGATGACCTCGGGGATGACCAGCGTGATGAGCGGCAAGATCGATACCAGGGCCTTGCCAGGGTAATGGTGGCGCGCGGTCAGATACGCGAGCGGCACGCCGATGCCGGCGGCAAGCACCGTGACGCCGGCGCCCAGCAGCAAGGTGTTGCCGATGGCGCGCAGGTATCGCGGATCGGATATCAGAATGTGCCAGCCTGACTGGCCGGCGTCATCGCGGGCGAGCACACTGGCCGACAGAATGTTCAGCACTGGCCACACCAGAAAGACCAGCAGCATCGCCAGAACGGCCACGGACAGCCACGTCCATGGCGAGCGGAGCAGGGCGATCAGGCGCTTCATGATGCAAGCACCAGTGTCTTCTGCGGATCAAACATCAAGCCGATCTGCATGCCCCGGCCCAACGGCGACGTTTGGCCGCCATGCACATCCACGTTCATGACGCGCCCGCTGGGCAGTTCCACCCGGTAATGCATCTTGATGCCCAGGTATTGTTCGGCCAGGATGCGGGCGGGCACGCCGGCTTCGGGTTGCGTGGATACGCCGATGTCTTCGGGGCGTGCGACCAACACGGCTTGCCCGGACAGCGGCGCGGGCGCGTGGGCGGCCACGGGGTGGCCGTCAAGCTCCAGGCGGACGGACCCTGATGCCGATGCCACGCATTGCACTGGGAGCAAGTTGGCCGCGCCAATGAAGTCGGCGACATAGCCGCTGGCAGGCTGGCCATAGACGTCGCGCGGCGTGCCTAATTGCGCCACGCGGCCCTGCTCCATGACGGCGATCTGGTCAGACAGGGCGAGTGCTTCTTCCTGGTCATGGGTGACAAAGACGGTGGTGATGCCCGCTTCGCGCTGAAGCTCGGAAATGGTCTGCCGCACCTGGATGCGCAGCTTGGCGTCCAGGTTGGACAGGGGCTCGTCCATCAGCAGCACTTGGGGCTGGATCACCAGCGCGCGGGCAAGCGCCACGCGTTGACGCTGTCCGCCCGACAGCTCGGCAGGCAAGCGCGATGCATATTGCGCCAGCCCCACGCGGTCCAGCGCGGCCGCCACTCTTTGTTTGATCAAGGCCAGCGGCACTTTGCGGGCACGCAGGCCGTAGGCGGCGTTGTCAAAGACGCTGCGGTTGGGAAAGAGCGCGTAGTCCTGAAACACCATGCCGATGTTGCGCTGATGCGCCGGCACGCGCGTGACGTCGTTGCCGCCGAACGACAAGCGGCCGGATTCGACGGGGATGAAGCCTGCCAGCGTGCGCAGCAAGGTGGTCTTGCCGCAGCCGCTGGGGCCGAGCAACGTGAAGAAGCAACCCGGAGGAATGGCCAGGTTCAGGCCGTCGATAACGCGTTGTTTGCTATATGAGATGCAGAGATTTTCAATGCGGATATCCATGGCAGGCGGCTCCTGGCTCAAGAGTAGGCACATCAACGAACAACAGCAGGCAAGCAGCGGGAGTCAGGGCATGGCGGGTCGTAGCAGGCCCAGCGCTTCGCGGTGACGGGCAGGGTCCCCCGCGGCCAGAATCTGCGTGGCGGGGTTGTCCAGGCTGAGCGCGCGGCCGTGCCAATCGGTGATGACGCCCCCCGCCCCTTGAATGACCGGCACGAAAGGCGCGTAGTCGTAAAGCGCCAGCTTGGCGTCGATGGCGACATCGGTGCGCCCGGACGCCAGCAGCCCGTATGCCAGGCAGCAGCCGCCGTAGATGCGCCAGCGGGTGCGCTCGCGCAGCGCTTGGAAAGCGGGCAGTTCATCGGCGGCGTAGAAGTCGGGGTTGCTGGTGCTGAGCATGGCGTCGCCCATGGCGTCGCACGGGCGCGTGTGGCAGGGCTGGCCCCGGTGCCGGGTGGGCTGGCCGGCGGCGCCAACCCAGCGGTCTGCGGTCGAGGGGAAGTCCATGACGCCGATCACGGGTTCGCCGCGATGCAGCAGGGCGATCAGCGTGCCGAATACCGGTACGCCAGCCAGGAAGGGCGCGGTGCCGTCGATGGGGTCAAGCACCCAGACGTATTCGGCGTCCGATCTGACAACGCCGCCTTCTTCGCCGTAAATGCCGTGGTCGGGATAGGCGTGTTCGATGCGGGCGCGCAGATGCGCTTCAATGGCGTGGTCCAACGCGGTGACAAGGCTGCGGTCTGGCTTGATGTCGGGGCGCGGCACGCTGTGTTGCCCCGTCGCCAAGTAGGGCGCGAAGCGTTCGCGGGCCTCTTGGGCCAGGCATTCAGCGAAGACGATGAAGGGAGCCAGGCGGTCTGTCATGAGGTTTCCTTATTCGGTTGAGCTGCTGCTTGAAGGCGGCGGGCGGCCATCTGGAGCGAGGCTGGCGCCCACGCCCGCCAGCGTGCCGATGCGGGCGGGCGCAAGCAGGTGCTTGGGCGGCGCGGGCGTCCAGCCGTACAGGGCTTGCGTGGCGGCGCCACACACGCGCCCCTGACAGGCGCCCATGCCGCAGCGGGTGTGCAGCTTGGCGTCGATCCAGTTCTTGCAAGCGGCCAGGGCGGATTGCGGGACGTCTTCGCAGCGGCAGATCAGCGTGTCGGGGCGAGCCAGCGTCAAGAGGGGCGAGCGCAGCGCGAAATGCCGGCGCACGGTGTTGGCAAAGCCTTGCCATCGCGCGAGGTCGGGCGCAAGGTGTGCGGCCTGCGCCAATTCGCCAATCGCCGCGTGGCCCGCGATGGCCCCCTGGATTTGCGACCGTTCGCCGCCGCCAATGCCGGTGCATTCGCCCGCCGCGAAGACGCCGGGGACAGAGGTTTGAAGCAGATCGTCCACTTGCAACGCCTGATGCGCATCCAGTTCGCATCCCAGCATCTGGCCCAGTTGGGTATTGGGGATCAGGCCGAAGCCGCAGGCCAGGCGGTGGCAGGCGATCTGTTCTTCGCCATCGGCGCGACGCAGGCGCACGCGCTGAAGCCGGCCGTTGCCGCTGGCCTCAAGCACATGGCTGGCGCTGCGGTATTGCGGGTGCAACAGAGTGATGGCTTGCAAGGCTTTGCCCGGCCAGCGCGGCAGGCCGCTTGCAAAGCGCAGGAGTGCGCGCCAGTCGGCCTGTTCGGCAATGCGTACAACCGTGGCCCCGGCTTCGCGTGCGGTGCGGGCGGCGGCCAGCAGCAGCGGCCCGGTCCCCGCGATGACGATGCGCTGGCCGCGCAGCGAGGTGCCGGCCTTGACCAGCGCCTGCAACCCACCGGCACCGGTGACGCCGGGCAGCGTCCAGCCGGGAAACGGCAGCAGCAATTCGCGCGCGCCGGTGCAGAGAATCAGCGAGTCGTAATGCTGGGTCCAACCCTCGCGCGCATCTTCAAGCAGCAGCGCGGCCTGTCCGGGTTGGCCGGCCAGGCCCACGACGCGCGTGCCGCATAGCAGCGTGATGTTGGCGTGGCGTGCCAGCTGTTCGCGCAGGCGCTGCGCCTGGGCAGGCAGGGCGGCAGCGGGGCCGTCGCGCCAGATTTGTCCGCCTGCGGCGGGGTTGTCATCCACCAGCACGATGGCGCGTCCGCTGGGGGCCGCCGCCAACGCCGCCGCCATGCCGGCTGGGCCGGCGCCCACAATGAGCAGGTCGCAGGTACGGTGTTGGCCGGCTGCCCGATCCGGTACGCCGGCCCAGGGCGTTGGGTCGAGAACGGTGTCGACGCGCATACCGTCGTGGCAAGGGGTTTGGCAGGCCAGGCGCAAGTGGCCGTCGACCAGCACTCGGCATTCATGGCAGATGCCCATCCCGCAAAACGCTGCACGCTTTTCGCCCGAGACAGAGATGCGGGAATTGCCGGGTGCGCGCAGGGCGAGCGCGGCGGCGACGCTGCTGCCCGCGGCGACGCGCAAGGATTGGCCGTCGAGCTGGATGCGCAAGCGTGCGCAGTCGGGCGGAGTCTTCGTCATGGCGTGACCTCGTCGAAGGAGCGGGATGCGGCAAATGGAGTGGGGTCCAGCGGCGTGGCCGCGCCGGTCATCAGCGCGGCCAGCAGGCGGCCGGTGGCGGGGGCCGTGGTCACACCCAGGCCTTCATGGCCGACCGCCAGCCACAGCTTGTCGCGCGAAGGGTGGCGGCCGATCAGCGGAAGCCCATCCGGGGTGGCGGCGCGCACGCCCGTCCAGGTGCGGATGAGGTTCAAACCGGACAGGCCCGGCAGATAGCCGATCGCGCGCCGGAGCATGCTGGCCAACACGGCGGGTTCGACGGCGGGGGTGAGGGCGGTGTCGGAGGCGGAACCCGCGGCGGAACCCGCCGCAGACCCCACGGCAGAACCCACCGCAGACCCCGCCGCGTATTGCGGTTCACCGATTTGCCGGGATGACCCGATCAGCAATTGGCCGGTGGGGCGGGGCTGCACGTTGAAGGCCACTGCGGCGCCTTCGCGCTGCTGGGTACTGGCCGTGTAGCCGAGCTCAACTAATTGATGGCGGATACCGGTGGGGTAACGGTCGGTGATGGCCAGATGGCCTTTCTTGGGATGCAGAGGCAGGTCGTCACACAGCCGGCTTGCCAACATGCCCGCTGCCAGCACGATGGCTTCGGCGGTGCGCCGGGAACCGTCGGACAGGACCACGCCTTGCGCGTCGATCTTGCAGACTTCAACGGCTTCGAAAGACAGACACGGAGGGGCATGCGTGAGCAGCCAGCGGGCGGCACTGGGCGCATAGATCAGCGCGTCGCCGGACACTTGCAATGCGCCGGCGAGTCCGGCGCGCAAGGCCGGTTCGGCTTGTGCCAGTTGTTGTGCGTTCAACAGCGTGGAGGACACCCCGTGCTCCAGCAAGCGGCGCTGCTTGCACTCGGCCTCTGCCATGTCGTGATCGCTTTCGGCCACCCACATCGTGCCGCAACCGGTATAGGCGCATGCCGGGTCCGTGTGGTTCATGCGGGCGCCCCATTCGCGCCAGATTTCCAATGAGGCGGCGCTTAACGCCAGTTCGGCAGGGTGGGCATCCATGGCGACCAAATGCCCCATGCCGGTTTGCGTGGCGCCCCCCAGCCGGGCATCCACCACGCGTACCGACAAGCCGGCCAGCGCCAGTTCGTGCGCGCAGGCCGCGCCGATGATGCCGGCGCCGATGACCAGCACGTCTGTATGACCGTGAGACATATAAAGCCCCCGTCGTGGAATTACAGCCGGATGCCCCAGCCGAAAGGATCGTCCGGCGGAATCAGCAAGGTGGATTCCGCGCAGACATAGGCGCGGCCTCGAATGGTGGGGATGATGTGGTCGCCGTCGCGTACGTAGCTGGCTTCGAACACGCTGCCAATCACGCTGGCCTGGCGCCAGACTTGCCCAGGAGCGAGCTTGCCATCGGCCGCCAGGCAGGCCAGCTTGGCGCTGGTGCCCGTGCCGCAGGGCGAGCGGTCATAGGCGTTGCCGGGGCACAGCACGAAGTTGCGGCTGTCGGCTGCCGGGTCGGGTGCGAACAGTTCGATGTGGTCGATTTCGGCCCCATCCGCGCCCGTAATGCCCGCTGCCGCCAGGGCCAGCCGTACGGCCCGTGCGTAATGAGTCAGGGCGTCGAGGTTGTCGGGCGCGACGCGTTGATCGTGTTCGCCGATCAGGAAGAACCAGTTGCCGCCCCAGGCGACATCGCCGACGACCTCGCCGTAACCCGGCACGTTGACGCGCACGGCGTGATGCCTGCGGTACGCGGGCACATTGCGCACGCTGACCGCGCCGTCGTCGTGCAGCGTGGCGCGGACAACGCCAACGGGCGTTTCGATGCCGTGTTCACCCGGGCCGATGCGCTTCAGATAGGCAAGCGTGGCGACCAGGCCGATGGTGCCGTGGCCGCACATGCCCAGGTAGCCGGCGTTGTTGAAGAAGATGACGCCAGCGGCGTTGGCCGGGTCTGCGGGTTCGCACAGCAAGGCGCCCACGATGACATCGCTGCCCCGGGGCTCCTGCACGGTGGCGGCGCGCCACGCATCGTGATCGGATGCCAGTCGGCGTTGCCGGTCAGCCATGCTGCCCGCGCCCAGCGCAGGAAAACCGGCCACGACCAGCCGGGTGGGCTCACCGCCCGTGTGGGAATCGACGACACGGATCTGTTTCATTGACGCGCCTCATCTGCAAGGGAGTGAACGGCCAACCGTGATGGCCAACGACTACGGCCAGCCACGACTGTCAGCCGCCAGGGGGAGCCGTCACGGCCAACCACTAGGGCAAGCCGCCACGGCCAACCTTTGACCGGCTCAGTCTAGGCAATTAGCTGCGTGACGTCGGCCGAAGCGTGATGGCGATGTCACGCATATGCCTTACGGAACGGATTGGTATTGAGCCGGACGCGTGGCCAGCGCCTGTGCCACCACGCGTTCGATCAGTGCGCGCTCTTCGCCGATGACGGGCAGGCGCGGGCGGCGAACGTGTTCGGTGCCGACGCCAACCAGCACGTCGATCAGCTTCAGGTTTTGCACGAGCTTGGTGGACACGTCCAGATGCAGCAGCGGCGTCATCCATTGATAGAGCGCCAGGGCTTCCGCGTGCTTGCCGGCTTTCATCAAGTCATAGAGCGCCACGGTTTCGCGCGGGAAGGCGCAGCCCACGCCGGCCAGCAGGCCATCGCATCCCAGCGCCAGCCCTTCGTAGGCCAGATCGTCCACGCCCAGGAAGATCTGGTAGCGGTCGCCGACGGCGTTGCGCAGGTCGGTCACGCGGCGGGTATCGCCCGAGCTGTCTTTGACGGCCGCAAGCCATTTGCAGTCGGCAAGCTCGGCCATGTGCGCGGGGCTCAAGTCCACGCGATAGGCGATCGGGTTGTTGTAGACCATCACGGGCTGCTGGGCGGCATCCGCCATGGTGCGCACGTTCTGCATGGCTTCGCGGGCGTCAGCGACGTAGATCAGCGAGGGCATGACCATGAATCCGGCCACGCCCAGCTTGTTGGCGCCGTCGATAAATCGCAGGGCTTCACGGGTGCTGGTCTCGGACACGTTGGCCAGAACCGGGATGCGGCCGCCGGCGGCGTCCAGCGCAATCTTGGTGACTTCCAGCTTTTCTTCCAGCGTCAGCGTGCTGGCCTCGCCCAGAGAGCCGCAGGTGACGACGCCGTGAATACCGTTGCGAATCTGGAAGTCGATGTGCTTGGCCGTGCCTTCGGCGTCGATGCGTTCATCGGCGTGGAACTTGGTGGTGATGGCGGGAAAGATGCCAGTCCAGCGAGGGTGGGTCATGACGGACTCCTGGTTGAAGGGGCGTTAGGAACTCAAAATATACGTTAAATATATTTAAAGAGAAGGGGGTAAGCCATGAGGGTTAACCAGCGCAAAGTGTCAGGCCCCAATTTTTAGCTGTGGATCTTAGTGAGAATGGTTATAATTCAGGCCCTGTCAAACAGGCATTGGCCGCGGGGCTTGCCTGTTGTGGTGATCGGACTGAAGACAAGACCCACAAGACCCACAAGACCCACAAGACCCACAAGATCCACAATGAGGAAAAATCGACAATGAAATTCGCAAGGACTTTGGCCGCTATTGCCCTGTTGGGCTCGGCAGGCGCCGCGCAAGCGCACTTTGTTTGGTTGGAACGCACCGCCGAGGGTCCGGCCAAGGCGTACTTTGGTGAGTGGGCCGATGACCTGCGCGAAAAGCGCGATGGCTTGTTGGGCAAAGTCCTGGTGTCGCCGGTGGTGACGGCAGCCGATGGCAAGACGCTGAAGGCATCGGCCGAAGGCGCCGACTTCGTTGAATTCGCAGCCGCTGGCAAGGGCGACGTCCGCCTGGCTCAGCCCATCCAATTCAAAGACACGCTGGTGAAGTACGGCGCCAAGGCCGGCCGTGCGGATACGCAAGGCAAGCTGGATCTGGAACTCGTCCCCACCGCCGCAGACGCCAACACCTTCGTGCTGCAATTCCAAGGCAAGCCGCTGGCCAAGACCGAAGTCACCGTGTTCGGCCCGCCGAAGTGGGAAAAGCGTTTCTACAGTGATGAAAATGGCCGCATCGAAATCACGACGCCGTGGCCCGGCCAGTACGTGCTGGAAGCCGCGCACGTCGAAGAGAAGGCGGGCGAGGCTGATGGCAAGTCCTACGCCAAGATCCGCTACGTTTCCACCCTGACCTTCAACGTGTCCAAGTGAAAGCTCCCGCAGCCGGCGCAGGCATGATGCGCTATCGAATGGCCGTATTTTCCAGGGCGGCTGCGGCCATCCTGGGCGGCTATGGCCTCGCCTCGGCGGCTGCGGCTTGCCTGGCCGTCTGGCTGCCCATGGGGCGGGCGGACGCCGTCACCACGGCGCAGATGTTGTCCTTCGTGGTCTACGCCTGTGGCGTGATCTGGGTGTTCGCCACGCGCAACGCCTGGCGCGCCTGGGCGGGCATCCTGATCCCTGCCGCCGTGCTGGGCGGCTTGTTCCTGGCCGGCCGCACGATGGGGGTGGCATGAAGGCAGGCAAAGCCCGCGCGCAAGGCGAAGAAGGCCTGCGCCAGTCCATGTCCTGGTTGCATACCTGGGCGGGGCTTATTTTTGGCTGGGTGTTGTTCGCGATGTTCCTGACGGGTTCGCTCGCGTTTTTCCGGCCCGAGATCACGCGCTGGATGCAGCCGGAAATTCAGGTGCAGGCCCTGCCTGCCGTGCAAGCCGTGGAGATGGCGCAACGCTATCTGAATGACAATGCGCCGGACGCCAAGCGCTGGTTCATCACGCCGCCCACCGCTCGCGAACCTTTGACGCTGCTGCTGTACCAGGTTGCCAAGCCCAAGCCGGGCGAGCGCGGTTTCGTGCGCGTGAAGCTGGATCAGAACGGGCAGGAAGTCAAAGGCCGGGAAACACGCGGCGGCGAGTTCTTCTACCGCTTCCATTTCGAATTGGAAACCGCGTACCCGTGGGGGCGCTGGCTGGCCAGCATCGCGGGCATGTTCATGCTGGTGGCGATCATCAGCGGCATCATCACGCACAAAAAGATATTCACCGATTTCTTTACCTTCCGCCCTAAAAAGGGTGGGCAGCGCGCCTGGATGGACGGCCATAACGTGCTGTCGGTATTGGGGCTGCCGTTTCATCTGATGATCACCTTCAGCGGCCTGATGCTGTTCATGGTGATGCTGATGCCGGCCGGCATCAACGCCGTCTACGAGAATCCGCGCCAATACACGGACGACGTTTTCAAATCGTTCAAGGTCACGCCGCCGCTGAATCAGCCCGCCCCGCTGCTGCCGATTGCGCCGCTGCTTGAGCAGGCGCAGCAACACTGGCAGGGCCGCGTCGGCCGCGTCACCGTCAATAACCCGGGCGACGCCGGCGCCACCGTGACGATGGTGCGCGACGCCGCCGATGGCGTGTCCTATGGGCGCTTGGCGCCGTACATGCGTTTTGATGGCGTGACTGGGAAGTACCTGGAAGGCGAGGATGACCTTAGCGGCACCGTGCAGACGGCCGGCACCATCATCGGCCTGCATCTGGGCTTGTTCGCTGAACCGCTGTTGCGCTGGTTCTACTTTGTGGTCAGCCTTGCTGGCACCGGCATGGTCGGCACGGGGCTGGTGCTCTGGATCGCCAAGCGCCGTCAGAAGGCGCGTCCGGGCGATGCCCGCGAAGCTTTTTCGCTGCGTCTGGTCGATGGCCTGAACGCAGGCACGATCGCGGGCGTGGTCTTTGGCGTGGCTGCATTTTTCCTGGCCAACCGCCTGCTGCCCGCTGAGATGCCCGGCCGCCAACTCTGGGAAGTGCGCGCGTTCTTTTCGGCGTGGGGGCTGTCGCTGGTCTATGCCTTCGTGTTCCAACGCCGCAAATGGCAAGACCTGCTGGCCGTGGCGGCTGCCGCGATGGCCTTGGTGCCGGTCGTCAATGCGTTGACCACGTCGCGTCACCTGGGCGTGTCGCTGCCGCAGGGCGATTGGGTGATGGCCGGTTTTGACCTGACCTGCCTGGCCACGGCGCTGTTGTTCGCCTGGATGGCGCGCAAGGCGGCGCGGGCCCGCAAGGCGCCTGCGACGCAGCCGGCACGCGCTGCCGCCAAGCCGCGCGCTGCCGCCAAGCCGCACGCGGAAAAAGGGGCTGCCGCTGCGCCTGCCGCTGCCGCTGCCGCCGCGCCCGCCGCCTCCACCCGGCACCCGTCTTCCCCCGTTGCCGAGGCGCCCGTGACGAAGTCCGCCCCCAGTGCCGTCGTTTATGAACCGCGAGGTGATACGCCATGACGCTTGCCGCCTTCTGCCTGGCCTACGCGGGGTTTTCCGCCCTGTGCCTGGGCATGGACCGCCACTACGAAGATCTGTTCGACCGGGCCATGCCCCGGCGTCATCGGGTGCCGTTGCGCGCGTTCGGCTGGATCGCGCTGGCCTTATCGCTATGCGCGTCCGCCGCGGTGTGGGGCTGGAGCTACGGCACGGTCGAGTGGATCGGCATCCTCAGCATTGCCGGCCTGCTGCTGATCTGGTTCCTGACCTTCCGCCCGCGCGCCGCGCTGACCACGGGCGGGGTGTGCGCCCTGGCGGCGCCGCTCTTGGCGGTGCTGTAAGTTCGCCGGCCGGCTCGGGTTGCGCCGAGCCAGGCCTGACCGAGCCGGGCTGAGCCGAGCGGAGCCGAGCTGAGCCATTCCACGCATCCCGGCGACGAAGACGCCCGCCCGACGGCTGGGCGCTCCGGCACGTTACACTGCTCGTTTCCCCTAGCAAACGCCTCTTCGCCCCATGAATACCCGCGTCCTTACTGGCATTACCACCACTGGCACCCCCCACCTTGGCAACTATGCGGGCGCTATCCGGCCCGCCGTGCAGGCCAGTACGCAGCCCGGCGTGGACGCATTCTTTTTTCTGGCGGACTATCACGCGCTGATCAAGTGCGATGATCCGGCGCGCGTCGCGCGTTCCCGCCTGGAAATCGCGGCGACCTGGCTGGCCGTGGGCCTGGACCACGATCGTGTCACGTTCTATCGCCAGTCCGACATTCCTGAAATTCCCGAACTCAGCTGGCTCCTGACCTGCGTCACGGCCAAGGGCCTGATGAACCGCGCGCACGCCTACAAGGCGTCGGTGGACCAGAACGTGGCCAAGGGCGTGGAGCCCGACGACGGCGTCACGATGGGCTTGTTCTCGTATCCGATCCTGATGGCCGCGGACATCCTGATGTTCAACGCGAACCGCGTGCCGGTCGGCCGCGATCAGATCCAGCATCTGGAAATGGCGCGCGACATCGCCCAGCGCTTCAACCACCTGTACGGCCGTGATTACTTCACGCTGCCCGAAGTGGTGATCGAGGAAGACGTGGCGACCTTGCCCGGCCTGGATGGCCGCAAGATGTCCAAGAGCTACAACAACACCATTCCGTTGTTCGAAGGCGGCGCAAAGGCGCTGCGCGCGTCGGTGATGCGCATCGTGACCGATTCGCGTGAACCCGGCGAACCCAAGGACGCCGAGAGCTCGCACCTGTACACGCTGTACCGCGCATTCGCCACGCACGAGCAATCGGCGGCGTTCCGCAAGCAGTTGGAAGAGGGCATGGGTTGGGGCGACGCCAAACAGGCGCTGTACGAGCATCTGGAAAACCTGCTTGCGCCGATGCGCGAGAAGTACGTTGACCTGATCGCCAACCCCGGCCGCATCGAAGACATTCTGCAAGCCGGCGCCGCCAAGGCGCGCACGCTGGCGCTGCCGCTGATGCAGGAACTGCGCGAGGCCGTGGGCCTGCGCAACCTGAACGCGGGCGCCACGACGGGCAAGGCGCAGGGCAAAAAGGAAAAGGGCAAGGGCGCGCGCTTCGTCAGCTTCCGCGATGAAGACGGCGCTTTCCGCTTCCGCCTTCTGGCTGCCGATGGCGAAGAGCTGCTGTTGTCGCCGGGCTTTGCCAATCCGAAGGACGCGGGCGGCTTGATGCAAACGCTGAAGTCCGATCCCTCGGACGCGGTGCTGACGGGCCTGCTGCAAGGGGCCGACACGGCCGCGGCCGGGGATGTGGACCCCGTCCTGTTGGGCCGCGTGCGCGACGCGCTGGTGTCGATGTCTCAGGAATAAAAGGGATAGCGGGGCAGTGTTGCGGCATCATGCGCCGCTGCACGCGCCGCCCGCTCAGGCCAGATTACGACGCGGTATGGGATACGGTCCCATCCGCGTCGTTTCACATTCAGGCTGCGCGCGCGTTCGCGTTGGCGACGATGCGGCCATCGCGCACCTGGAAACGCTGGGCGTTGCCCTGGCCCGCGATCTCCAGCATGTCGCCTTCCGAATAGCCCGTGACGTTCGGGCAGTCGAGCCATTCCGGGTTGATGAACGGAAAGTACTTCAGCGTGCCGCTTCCCTGGCTGACGAAGTCGAAGGTCGTGTTGGCGACCACTTCGGGGTCCCATTGGCTGGCGTCGAATACCAGCGCGCAGCCCGCGCCGATGCGGTACACGATGCTGGCGCCCATGCTGGCGAAACCCAGCGCGCCCACATGCAGCTGCGCGCCGTTCTGCAATTCGATGATGCGGGTGCCCAGGCGTTCCAACGTGATGTGCTTGAAGGTGACTTCCGCGCCATCAACGATCAGGTGCGCATATTGGCCCAGCGTGACTTCGTTGTAGGCGCCGCCCGCGCCGGCTTCTTTTTCGGTGATCGTTGCCGCTTCATTGGCGGCAAGCGTAATGGTATTGCGCATGACGAATCGCTCTCCGGGCTTTCAGGGTAGGGGCGCTTTTTTTGGATTTCTTGCCTGATAGACGGTTCGCGCCGCGGTTCGCCTGATCATGGATGTTTGTGCCTGCCGAGTTCCCCAACGCCACCGGCTTTTATTATTTGGACACAATTCGATATTTTCCCTTATTTTTAGATTGCTTGATTGAGGGAGCGCAAGGAAATCGCCAATCTAAGGGAAAGTCCTAAGCTAAAGAAAAAGCCCGGCGCATGCGATGCGCCGGGCTTTTTGATGAGCGGTGAATCTTCGGGAATCAGCGCTTGAGCTTGGCGAAGGCGTCGGCCATCGCGCTGTTCATGCCGCCTGCGGCAGCGCCTGCGTTGCCGCGGCCGCCATCGCTTTGCGAACGGCGCGGGCGGTCACCGCCCTTGGGCGCGTCGCCGCTGCGGCGAGCCGGGGCAGCGGTGTCGTTCAGGCGCATGGTCAGCGCGACGCGTTTGCGCGCGGCGTCCACTTCCAGCACCTTCACGCTGACCGTCTGGCCCACGCGCACCACATCACGCGGGTCCTTCACGAACTTTTCGGCCAGCGCCGAGATGTGGACCAGGCCGTCCTGGTGCACGCCGATGTCAACGAACGCGCCGAAGTTGGCCACGTTGGTCACGACGCCTTCCAGGATCATGCCCGGGTACAGGTCGTTCAGCGTTTCCACGCCTTCCTTGAACTGCGCGGTCTTGAACTCGGGGCGCGGATCGCGGCCGGGCTTTTCCAGTTCGGCGAAGATGTCGCGCACCGTGGGCAAGCCGAAACGCTCGTCGGTGAAGTCGGACGGCGACACGCCTTTCAGGGCTTCGCGCTGGCCGATGATCTGCTTCACTTCCGCCTTGATCTTGGCGACGATGCGCTCGACCACGGGATAGGCTTCGGGGTGAACCGACGACGCATCCAGCGGGTTGTCGCCGTTGGGAATGCGCAGGAAGCCGGCGGCCTGTTCGAAGGCCTTTTCGCCAAAGCGCGGCACTTTGCGCAGGATTTCACGCGTGGGGAACGCGCCGTTCTCGTCGCGCCAGGCCACGATGTTCTTGGCCAGCAGCGAGTTCAACCCGGACACGCGAGCCAGCAACGCAGCCGATGCCGTGTTGACGTCCACACCCACCGCGTTCACGCAATCTTCGACCACGGCGTCCAGCGAACGCGCCAGCTCGCGCTGGTTGACGTCGTGCTGGTACTGACCCACGCCGATCGCCTTGGGATCGATCTTGACCAATTCGGCCAGCGGGTCTTGCAAGCGGCGGGCGATGGACACGGCGCCGCGCAGCGTCACGTCCAGGTCGGGGAATTCCAGGGCGGCGGTTTCCGATGCGGAATACACCGACGCGCCGGCCTCGGAGACCACCACGCGGGTGACCTTCAGGTCGGGGAAGCGTTCCATCATGTCGCCCACCAGCTTCTCGCTTTCGCGCGATGCGGTGCCGTTACCGATGGCGATCAGGTCCACCTTGTGGCGCGCCACCAGCGCGGCCAGCGTGTTGATCGTGCCTTCACGGTCGCGGCGCGGTTCGAAGGGGTAGACGGTGGTGGTGTCGACGACCTTGCCGGTCTGGTCGATCACGGCAATCTTGCAGCCCGTGCGGATGCCCGGGTCCAGGCCCAGCACGGCCTTGGGGCCGGCAGGCGCGGCCAGCAGCAAGTCTTTCAAGTTGGCGGCGAACACGCGAATGGCTTCGGCTTCGCCGCTTTCGCGCAGGCGGCCGATCAGTTCGCTTTCGAATGCCGTCAGCAGCTTCACGCGCCAGGTCCAGCGGCAGACTTCGCCCAGCCAGCGGGCGCGCGGCGTAGCGTCCAGCGCGAACAGGCCGTTGCCCAGCTTCAGGAAGTTGGCGATGCGCGCCACGCACGGGTGCGGCAGTTGCGCTTCCAGTTCGGCTTCCAGGCCCAGACGCAGTTCCAGCACGCCTTGCTGGCGGCCGCGCAGCAGCGCCAGGATGCGGTGCGAGGGCAGCGTGCGCAGCGGCTCGTTGAAGTCGAACCAGTCGCGGAAGTTGGCGCCCTCGGTTTCCTTGCCGTCGATCATCTTGGAGTAGATCAGGCCGGTGGACCACAGGTGCTCGCGCATGTCGGCCAGCAGGTCCGCGTTTTCCGCGTAGCGCTCGGCCAGGATGTCGCGCGCGCCGTCCAGCGCCGCCTTGGCGTCGTTGATCGACGCTTCGGGGTTCAGGTACTGCGCGGCCAGCACGGCGGGGTCGCAGGCAAGGTCCGCCAGGATGGCGTCGGCCAGCGGTTCCAGACCGGCCTCGCGGGCGATCTGGGCGCGGGTGCGGCGCTTGGGCTTGTACGGCGCGTACAAGTCTTCCAGGCGCTGCTTGGTGTCAGCCGTGGCGATTTCCTGGTGCAGCTCGGGCGTGAGCTTGCCCTGCTGCGAGATGGATTCAAGGATCGAGCCGCGGCGCTCTTCGAGTTCGCGCAGGTAACCCAGGCGCACTTCCAGATTGCGCAGCACGGTATCGTCCAGGCCGCCAGTGGCTTCCTTGCGATAGCGAGAGATAAACGGCACGGTGGCGCCGTCATCCAGCAGTTCCACCGCCGAAGCGATCTGGGAGGCGCGCGCGCCGAGCTCGGTGGCGAGCTGCGCGACGATGCGGGCGTTGTCGACGCCGGCGGCGACGTTCGTGATAGCGGAAGTTTCAGACATCTCTATACGACGACAAAAAGGAAAAACAAGGGGCGGATTGTGCCATAAGCCACTGTTACAGAACGTGTGAGGGTGGACCGATCTGTCCCTGCGCGAGCCGGATCAGGCGGCTGCACCGAGTATCATTTGGTCCTTTCCCACATCAGTGTCTGGCGGCCGTACCGTATGGGTACCGGTATCTCCGAAGACGCCGACTGACACTAGGCTGCCGTAATGCTGGACCTGGATATATCCGAATTTTTTGACGAGGACGGGCCGCTGGCCACGGCCATGCCCGGCTACAAGCCACGCCCTTCGCAGGTGGAATTGTCGCAGGCGATTGGCGACGCCATTCAAGACCGCGCCACGCTGGTGGCCGAAGCCGGCACCGGTATTGGCAAAACCTGGGCTTACCTTGTACCCGCCTTCATTCAGGGCGGCAAGGTGCTGATTTCCACCGGTACCCGCACGCTGCAAGACCAGTTATTTGCGCGAGACCTGCCGCGCGTGCGCGCGGCGTTGGCCGCACCGGTCACGGCCGCGCTGCTCAAGGGCCGCGGCAATTACGTCTGCCACTATCACCTGGAACGCTTGCAGGGCGACGAACGCGCCTTGAAGTCGCGCACCGAAATCCAGCAATTGCGCCAGATTCAGGTGTTCGCCGGCATCACCAAAACGGGCGACCGCAGCGATCTTGCGCAGGTGCCTGAAGACGCCGACATCTGGCAGCGCGTGACGTCCACGCGCGAAAACTGTCTGGGCCAGGAATGCCCGCGCATCCGCGACTGTTTCGTCGTGAAGGCGCGCCGGCAGGCGCAGGAAGCTGACGTCGTGGTCGTCAACCATGCGCTCTTCATGGCCGACCTGGTGTTGCGCGAAGAGGGCGTGACCGATCTGCTGCCCGAAGCCGACACCGTCATCTTCGACGAAGCGCATCAGTTGCCCGACACGGCCACGCGCTTTCTGGGCAGCAGCGTGTCCACCCACCAACTGATGGACTTTGGCCGCGCGCTGGAAGTGGCGGGGTTGGCGTATGCCCGCGAGGCCGCCAAATGGAGCGACGTCAGCCGGCATCTGGAAACCGCCGCGCGCGAACTGCGCCTGGTCTGTGCGCCGCTTGACCGCATGCCGGGCCGCAAGGCCACGTTCGACGCCATTCCCAACCCCGAGGAATTCGACGAGGCCCTATTGGCCTTGCGCGAAGCCGTGGATACGGCCACCAAGGCCTTGGGCGTGGTCGCGGAAAAACACCCTGACCTGATGGCGGCCGCGCGCATCGGCGCCGAGATCTCGGTGCGGCTCAAGCGCTGGGCCACGCCCGGCCGTGCGGATGCCGGGTTTGCCGACGAAGGGTGGGGCCGGGACGATCAAGCCCCCGAGCCGGCCGCCGCTGACGCCATCGCCGCGCTGGGCGACGGGGCGTCCACGCCTGCGGCCATTCTGGAAGGCGTGGCCGCCGCAGCTGAACAATGGACGGGGCCCGCGGTGCGCTGGGTCGAACACGGCCAGCACCATGTCCGCCTGCATTCGGCGCCGTTGTCGGTGGCGCAGGCTTTCTCGAAATACCGCAAGCCGGGTCAGGCCTGGATCATGACGTCGGCCACGCTGTCGGTGAATGGCGAGTTCCATCATTTCACCAGTCAGCTGGGGTTGGAAAAGGCGCGCACGGGCAAGTGGGAGTCGCCGTTCAATTACCCGGAACAGGCTCTGCTGTTCGTGCCGCGCGGCATGCCCGAGCCGCAGTCGCCGCAGTTTCTTGACCGCTTCGTCGACACGCTGATGCCGTTGCTGGAAGCCAGCCCCGGCGGCACGCTGGTGCTGTGCACGACCTTGCGCGCCGTGGAGAAGGTGGCGACCTTGCTAGCCGATGCCTTTGACGATGCTGGCCATGATTGGCCGCTGCTCAAGCAAGGCGAAGGCACCCGCCGGGACCTGCTTGACCGCTTCTGCAAGCTCAAGCATCCGGTGCTGGTGGGTAGCGCCAGCTTCTGGGAAGGCATCGACCTGCCCGGCGATGTGCTGACGTTGGTGGCCATTGATAAGCTGCCATTCGCGCCGCCCGATGATCCTGTCATCGAAGCCCGGCTGCGGGCTTGCCGGGCCCAAGGCGGCAATCCGTTTTCGGAATACCAATTGCCCGAAGCCGCCATTTCGCTCAAGCAGGGCGCGGGCCGGCTGATTCGTACCGAGTCGGATTGGGGCGTACTGATGGTGGGCGATGCGCGTCTGGTGGAAAAGCCTTACGGCAAACGCCTGTGGCGCGGGTTGCCGCCCTTTGCGCGAACGCGCGAACTGGAAGAGGTGCTGGCGTTCTACCGCCGCAAGCAAGAGGGCGGGGAAGACCAAGACCAAGACCAAGACCAAGGCTAAGGCTAAGACCAAGGCTAAGGCCACGGCTAAGACCAAGGCTAAGACCAAGGCCTATGCCCACCCGGTTAAAAAAAAAGCTCCTCGAATTATTCGAGGAGCTTTTTCTTTTCCCATGCGGGGAAGGCCGAGCAGCTGACGAATCAGTCGAACGGGTTCCACCAGCTGCGATCCGCCTGCAGACCCTTGGTCTTGAAGTCGCTGTTGGGGTAGTTCTTGTCGTACACGCGCTGCGCATCGTTCTTCAGTTCGGTCATGCCCAGCTTGTCGTAGGACGAGACCATCAAGTACAGCGCTTCTTCGGTGGCGGGGGCGCCTTCGAAGTCGGTGATGACGGTTTGCGCACGGTTGGCGGCGGCCACGTAGGCGCCGCGCTCGTAGTAATAACGGGCGACGTGCACTTCGTTCATGGCGATGGTGTTGACCAGCCACGCCACGCGCTTTTCGGCATCTACGCTGTACTTGCTATCCGGGTAGCGCTTGATCAGCTCGTTGAACGCATCGTAAGACGCGCGCAAGCCCTTGGGGTCGCGTTCGGCCGGGTCCTGGCCCGTGATGTTGGTCATGAAGGCGCTGGCCGGCGTGAAGTTGATCAGGCCCTTCAGGTACAGCGCGTAGTCGGTGCCGGGGTGGTTGGGGTAGAGCTGCTGGAAGCGGTCAATGGCGGCCAGGGCTTGTTCGTTTTCGCCGTCTTTCCAGTTGACGTAGGCCAGTTCAAGCAGGGCTTGCTGGGCATAGACGCCGAAGGGGTAGCGGCTTTCAATGGCGGTCAGGCGCTCGCGCGCTTCTTTCCAACCGCCCGAGGACATTTCGGACTTGGCGTCAGCGTAAAGCTGTTCGGCGCTCCAGTTGGTGGTCTTGTCGTACTTGCTGTTGGTCGAGCCGCAACCGGCGATGACGATGACGGCAAATAGCGCGATAACCACGCGCAAAACCGGCCCGCTTCGGGATGCGGGGTTCGAGGGAGCTGCGGAGTGGTGAATCACGAGAATCGTATCCTTGGTGTTAGCATGGCAGGCTGATTATATGATTTGTCTCCATGTCTGATACAGCCGCCGGCACAGATCTCGTTTCCGACGACGAACTCCTGGGCCTTCCTGACGAAAATGCGGACGGAAATCCCGGGGAAAACCGGGGTGAACCGCAACTTGTAACGGTTCCTTCCAGCACCAAGGCCGATCGGCTCGACAAGGTTCTGGCCGGGCTGATGCCCGACCATTCCCGCAGCCGCCTGCAAGGCTGGATCGAATCCGGCAATGTGCACGTGAACGGTGCTCCCGGCAAGATCCGCCAGACGGTGGGCCCCGGCGACGAGCTGCTGGTATGGGCCCAGCCCGCCCCCGACGCCCGCGCCTTCACGCCCGAACCCGTTGAATTCACCGTGGTGGGCGAAAGCCCCGACTGGATCGTCGTGAACAAGCCTGCCGGCCTGGTCACGCATCCGGGCGCGGGCAACTGGAGCGGTACGCTGCTCAACGGCCTGCTTTACCGCTACCCGGAATTGGCGGCCGTGGCGCGTGCCGGCATTGTTCACAGGCTGGACAAGGACACCTCCGGACTCATGGTCGTGGCCCGCAACGAGAAGGCCCAGACGCATCTGGTGCGCCAGTTGCAGGCACGCAGCATGGGCCGCGAATACGTGGCCCTGGCTCATGGCTGGGTCGCAAACGGTGGCCGTGTTGAGCGCGCCATTGGCCGCGATTCCCGCGTGCCCATCCGCATGAGCGTCGAGCGCCCCGTGGCGCCCAAGCCCGCCATTACCAATTACGCACCGGTCCGCCGTGGCCAGGTTGACCCCGGCGGCCGCGTCACGGAAGTGGTGTGCCGCCTGGAAACGGGGCGCACCCACCAGATTCGCGTGCACATGGCCAGCCTGGGCCACCCGCTGCTGGCCGACACCATCTATGGCGGCAAGAACATCGCGGGGGCGCAGCGCCAGATGCTGCACGCCCGCGCCCTGCATTTCGATGATCCGGGCGGCAACGGTGAAGTCCAATTCGCCGCCGCCGTGCCCGCTGACATGACCCTGGTCCAGGAAAGCATTGCATGGAACGCGTGATCGCCAGCCTGCCTGTCGTAACCGGCCCCCAGTGGGCCGGTGTGAATTATTTCTGCACGACACGCGCGGGCGGCGTGGGCGTGGCCCCGCATGACACCCTGAACCTGGGGCGCCGCGCGGGCGACAACCCCGACACCGTGGCCGAGAACCGCCGCCGCGTGCGCGCCGCCGTGCCGGCCGAGCCGCTGTGGTTGCGCCAAGTCCATGGCAGCGAAGTCGTGGACGCGGACGCGATGGATGCGGCAGGCGAACCTGCGGCAGGCGAACCTGCGGCGGGCGAACCCGCGGCAGGCGAACCTGCGGCAAGTGAACCCGCGGCAGGCGAACCCGCGGCAGGCGAATCCACGACGGGCGCGCCCGCGCAGGATGAACCTGCCGTGGACGCCAGCGTCACGACGCAGCCGGGCCGCGTGCTGGCCGTCATGGTGGCTGATTGCCTGCCCGTCGTTATTACCGATTCCAAAGGCCTGGTGCTGGGCGCGGCGCACGCCGGCTGGCGTGGCCTGTCGGGCGGCGTGCTGGAAAACACATTGGCCGCCATGCGGGCCAAGGCGCCGCAGGCCGAAGGCTGGCGCGCCTGGGTGGGCCCCGGCATCGGCCCGCAACATTTCGAAGTGGGCCAAGACGTGCTGGATGCGTTCACGGCCGATGATCCCGCCACGGCGCGTTACTTCACGCCGCGCCCGGGGCTATCGGGAAAGTGGCTGGCCGACCTCGCCGGATTGGCCGATTTCCGCCTGCGCCGCGCCGGGGTACAAGAGGTGGCGTTAAGCGGCTTGTGTACCGTATCGGCCTCGGATCGCTTCTTCTCTTATCGGCGCGACGGCGAAACCGGACGCATGGCATTGCTGGCCTGGCTCGACCCGGTTTGATCTTGCGCAAGGCCGGCAGGCGGGGTTGAGTCCTACCCTGATTGCCTCCTTGTATACCCGCATTGACAGTCCTGGACCCGGAATGCAACATCAATCGAGCAGTGTCGATAACAAGGTGTCGAAGTGAACGCCAATCTCTCCGCAGGACCCATTCCGGTGAGCGTGGCACCGGAAATCCTGGCCGACATTCAGGCCGAATTCTCTCGCGAGTGGCAGCGCCTTTGCGACGATGCCCGACGCGGCGCGCTTGCGCCCCTGGCTGACCGCCGCTTCGCCGGCGACGCGTGGTCCGCCAATAGTTCGCATCTGCTGATGGCGCACACGTATCTGCTGTCGGCGCGCGCCATGCAGCGCATGGTTGACGCCGCCCAGGTCAGCGAACCCATGCGCAACCGCCTGCGCTTTTCCATCATGCAATGGGTGGATGCGCTGTCGCCGTCGAACTTCCTGGCGCTGAATCCGGACGCCCAGCAATCCATCGTGGAAAGCGCGGGCCGCGCGCTGAACGAAGGGCTGGCGAACCTGCTGGGCGACGTCAAGAAAGGCCGCATCACGCAAACCGACGAATCGCAGTTCGAGATCGGCCGCAACGTGGCGGTGACGCCGGGCGAAGTGGTCTACGAGAACACGCTGTTCCAGCTGATCCAGTACACGCCGTCGACCGCCACGGTGCACGAACGCCCGCTGGTGATCGTGCCGCCGAACATCAACAAGTTCTACATCCTGGATCTGCAGCCCGAGAATTCCTTCGTGCGTCACGCGGTGGAGCAGGGCTTTACGGTGTTCCTGGTGTCGTGGCGCAACCCGGTGGCAAGCGACACCGACGGGATCGACCGCGCCACCTGGTCCGACTACCTGGACAACGCCGTGCTGCAAGCGCTGCGGGTGGCCAGCGACATCACCAAGCAACCCAAGGTCAATGCGCTGGGCTTCTGCGTGGGCGGCACGATGCTGGCTTCCGCGCTGGCGTTGGCGGAAGCGCGCGGCGAGCATCCGGTGGCCTCGCTGACGTTGCTGACGTCGCTGCTTGATTTCCACGACACGGGCATCCTGAATGTCTTCGTGGACGAAGCGCACGCGTTGCTGCGCGATCATCAATTAGGCAACGGCGGGTTGATGCCCGGCCGCGACCTGGCCACCACGTTCTCGTTCCTGCGGCCCAATGAGCTGGTCTGGAACTACGTGGTCGGCAACTATCTGAAGGGCCAGAAGCCGCCCCCGTTCGATCTGCTGTTCTGGAATGGCGACAGCACCAATCTGCCGGGTCCGTTCTTTTCCTGGTACTTCCGCAATACCTATCTTGAAAACAATCTGAAGGTGCCGGGCCGCGCGCAAGCCGCCGGCATGCCGCTGGACCTGACGCGCCTGACGATGCCGGCGTACATCTTCGGGTCACGCGAAGACCATATCGTGCCGTGGGTGTCGGCCTACGCGTCCACGCAGCTGCTGCGCGGACCGCAACGCTTCGTGCTGGGGGCCTCGGGCCACATCGCGGGCGTGGTCAATCCGCCGGCCAAGAAACGCCGCAGCTATTGGGTGGCGGACGGGCTGGGCAAGCAGGGGCACGACGACATGCCCGGCGACCCCAATGCCTGGTTCGCACAAGCGGCCGAGCACGCGGGCAGCTGGTGGCCCGATTGGACAGACTGGCTGTCGCAGCATTCGGGCAAGCAGGTCAAGGCGCGTACAAAATTAGGCAATGCCAAGCACCAGCCGATCGAGCCGGCGCCTGGCAGGTATGTGAAGGTCCGGGCAGCCTGAAACCGCCCTGCGCGGTTGGCCCAGGCCAATAAGAAAGTTAATCAACGAGGCGTCCGTCGCACACAGGAGGAAGTCCAATGAGCGGAAAACTGGCTTACGTAACAGGCGGGATGGGCGGTATCGGCACCTCTATTTGCCAGCGCTTGGCCAAGGATGGCTTTCGCGTGGTGGCAGGTTGCGGCCCCAGCCGCAATTACCAGCAATGGCTGGATGAGCAGGCAGCACAGGGCTACACGTTCTACGCATCGGTGGGCAACGTGTCGGATTGGGATTCCACGGTAAAGGCTTTCGAGAAAGTCACCGCGGACCTCGGCCCGGTCGATGTGCTGGTCAACAACGCGGGCATCACCCGCGATGGGCTGTTCCGCAAAATGAGCGCCGATGATTGGCGCGCTGTGATCGACACCAACCTGAACAGCCTCTTCAACGTGACCAAGCAGGTCATTGAAGGCATGGTTGAACGGCAGTGGGGCCGCATCGTCAACATCAGCTCGGTGAATGGTCAGAAGGGCCAGTTCGGCCAGACCAACTATTCCACGGCTAAGGCCGGCATCCATGGTTTCACCATGGCGCTGGCGCAGGAAGTGGCTAGCAAGGGCGTCACGGTCAATACGATCTCGCCGGGCTACATCGGCACGGACATGGTTCGCGCCATCCGTCCCGAAGTGCTGGAAAAGATTGTGGCCACCATTCCGGTGCGCCGCTTGGGCACGCCCGAGGAAATCGCTTCCATGACGTCGTGGCTGGCTTCTGATGAGTCGGGTTTTTCGACGGGCGCAGACTTCTCGCTCAACGGCGGCCTGCACATGGGCTGATGCTGGCAAGCGGGGCCGCCGTGGGCGGCCTCAGGCGCCGGAAGGCCTCGGGGAGAGGGCCTTCCGGCATTACACTCCACCTTATTCGAAGTCTAAGAGATCGCCCGATCCGGGGACACACATGACGCAAGCACAAACCGGCGCCAGCCTGCGCCTGATTAAAAAGTACCCCAACCGTCGCCTATACGACACCCGGACCAGCACCTACATCACTCTGGCAGATGTCAAGCAACTGGTTCTGGCCAATGAAGAATTCCAGGTTGTCGACGCCAAGAGCGGCGAAGACCTGACCCGCAGCATTCTCTTGCAGATCATTCTGGAAGAGGAAAGCGGCGGCATGCCCATGTTCTCGTCGAACATGCTGTCGCAGATCATCCGTTTCTATGGTCATGCCATGCAGGGCATCATGGGTTCTTATCTTGAGAAGAACATCCAGGCCTTCATGGAAATCCAGACGCGCATGGCCGAGCAGTCCAAGGGCCTGTACGGCAGCCAGTTCGGGCCCGAGGCCTGGACGCAGTTCATGAACGTGCAGACGCCCATGCTGCAGAACATGATGAACAACTACATCGATCAGAGCAAAAACCTGTTCGTGCAGATGCAGGATCAGATGCAGGACCAAACGCGCGCGATGTTCTCGACCTTCCCGTTCACGCCCGGCAGCACGCCGGGCACGGGTACGGGTACGGGCCGCAAGTAAAGCCCGACATCCGTTCGTTCAAAAGCCGGTGTGGCAACAGCCCCGCCGGCTTTTTTGTGGCCTGCCGCCGTTTGAGCAAACGCAATAATCCGCCCCTTTTGGGGTCCCGTGGTTCAGGGATATGTCAGTTTTTTTCGTTACATTAATGAAAACGGTTCTTGTTTAGCTTCTTAGAACCGCCATTCATTTGTGTCTCAAGGATTATGCACATGATCAAGAAAGCCTTGGCGCTGGCCATCGTCGCTCTGAGCGTGTCTGCCGCCAACGCGGCCGAATACCCCATCGGCAAGCCGGTTGAAAAGGGCGGCATGGAAATTGGCGCGGTGTATCTGCAGCCGATCGAAATGGACCCGCCCGGCATGATGCGCGCCGCCAAGGATTCCGATGTGCACCTTGAGGCCGACATCCACGCCACCGCCGGCAACAAGACGGGCTTTCCGGAAGGCGAATGGGTGCCGTACCTGGTCGTGAACTTCGAGATCCAGAAAGTCGGCAGCCAGAACGTGCAGAAGGGCACCTTCATGCCCATGGTCGCCAACGACGGCCCGCACTATGGTGACAACGTCAAGCTGGAAGGCCCGGGCAAGTACAAGCTGAAGTACACGATCCTGCCGCCGTCCGAAAACAAAATGGCCCACTTCGGCCGCCACATCGACAAGGAAACCGGTGTGGGTCCGTGGTTCGAGCCGTTCGAACTGGAATATGAATTCGTCTACGCCGGTACCGGCAAGAAGGGCGGTTACTGATCGTGCGCCGCCTGCTTAACGGAGTTGCCGCGCTGCTGATCGGCCTGGCCGGTGTTGCCGGCATGGCGCCTGCGCAGGCGGATGAACTGCCGACGTTCACACTCAGGTTCAAGCCGGACGGCACGTTCGAGCCGGCCACCCTGGAAGTGCCCGCCGGCCGTTTCAAGATTGAACTCATCAACGAAAGCAACGAGCCGGTGGAATTCGAGAGCATTCCGCTGCGCAAGGAAAAAGTCCTGGGACCCGGGGTGAAATCCTTTGTGGTGATCACCATTTCGCGTCCCGGCGAGTATCCCTTCTTTGATGACTTTCACCAAAGCGTGAAAGGCACCCTGGTCGTCAAGCCCAAGGAATAAGCGGTAGCTATACATGGAACAAGTCCTCTTTATCGTCTGGCGTGAAAGCGTCGAAGCCTTGCTCGTGGTGGGTATTTTGTACACCTGGCTGCGTTCTACGCCCGAAGGCAAGCGGGGGCTGAACTATCTGTGGGGCGGCGTTGCGGCGGGTCTGGCGCTGGCCGTGGCCTTGGCGCTGGTGCTGCTGGGCGTGTCGTCCTGGCTCAGCGACGAAGGGCAGGAATGGTTCCAGGCCATCATGTCGCTGGCGGCATGCGCACTGGTCGTGCAGATGGTTGTATGGATGAAGAAGCACGGGCGCACGCTGAAAGGCGAGCTTGAAAGCGGGGCGCGCAGTTCGGTTGCCAATGACAACTGGTGGGGCCTGTTTGTGCTGGTCGCCATTGCGGTTGCCCGCGAAGGCAGCGAAACCGTGGTGTTCCTGTACGGCACCGTGTCGGCGGGCGAAGGCGGCAGCGACATGCTGAAGCTGGCGCTGGCCGGTGTGGCGGGCTTTGCCGTGGCGCTGCTGACGTTCTGGCTGTTGCAGCTGGGCGGCAAGCTGATTACGTGGCGCCGGTTCTTCCGCGTGACCGAAATTCTGCTGTTGCTGCTGGCCGGCTCGCTGCTTGTGGGCGGCCTGGACCATCTGATTTCGCTGGATGTCTTGCCCACCATCATCGACCCCGTGTGGGACAGCTCGTGGCTCTTGAGCGACAGCACTGGCGTGGGCAAGGTCCTGGCCGACTTCGCCGGCTACCGCGCGTTGCCCGCCCTGATCTCGGTGTTGTTGTGGGTGGCTTACTGGATTGTGGTCTGGGCGCTGTTGCGCTGGGTGGGCAACAAGCCCGTCCGCGCGCCGGCCGCCGCCCGGAGCGCGTCCTGATTCCGGTTTGATGCCGGACTGAACAATGAAGGTTTGACCATGGCAGCTGTACTCGGGAGGGTGACCTCCCGGATCGCCGACTTTCTTCGTGACCATGCCCCGCTGTTGCGCAAGCTGCAGTGGGGCATTGTCGCGATGTACGCGTTCCTGTTGATCGTGCCTGTGCTCCTGCCGTTGCCGGACAACACGGCATCGGTGTTCAACAATCTGACGATCATTGCGCAGTTCGCTTTTTGGGGAGTCTGGTGGCCGTTCGTGCTGATCTCCATGCCAATTCTGGGCCGCGCCTGGTGTGGCTGGCTGTGTCCCGAAGGCATGCTGACCGAATGGGCCAGCGAGCGGGGCCAGGGCCGCGCCATTCCCAAATGGATGCGGTGGGGCGGCTGGCCGTTCGTGGCCTTTGCGCTGACTACGATCTATGGCCAGCTTGTCAGCGTCTACCAATATCCGCTGGCCGTGCTGGCGGTGCTGGGCGGCTCGACCGTCGCCGCCATGATCGTCGGCTGGCGCTATGGCCGCAGCAAGCGCGTGTGGTGCAAGTACCTTTGCCCGGTCAACGGCGTGTTCAATCTGCTGGCCAAGCTGGCGCCCTGGCACTTCAAGGTTGACGAAGAAAAGTGGCGTCACCCGGTCATCCGCATTGAACCCATCAACTGTGCGCCGCTGGTGCCCCTTCGTCACATGAAGGGCGCCGGCGAATGCCACATGTGCGGGCGTTGCAGCGGCTACCGCGGCGCCATCGAGCTGACCGCGCGTTCGCCCGAAGAAGAAATCGTGAACGTGGCCGACGGCGACGGCTGGCAGACCGCCTTGCTGTGCTTCGGCCTGATGGGCATTGCCATCGGCGCCTTCCTCTGGAGCGCCAGCCCCTGGTTCGTGACGGCCAAGCAATGGGCCGCAACCTGGCTGGTCGAGCACGACATCATGTGGCCGTTGATGGACAACGCGCCCTGGTTCATCTTGACCCACTACCCGGACGTGAACGACAGCTTCTCGTGGCTGGACGGTGCAGGCATTCTGATGTTCGTCGTCGGCGCAACCATCGTCGTGGGCGGCTCAAGCTTCCTGTCGCTGTGGATCGCCGACCGCCTGGCGCCCGCCGCAATGGAAGCAGACGCCCGGGCGACTGGCTGGATTCGCCCCGGCGTGCACAAGCTTGCGCAGGCGCTGATTCCGTCGGCTGGCATCGGCGTGTTCCTGGGCTTGTCGGCCACCACCGTCAACCTGCTCAAGCACGAAGGGGTGCAAGCCGCGTGGGCCGGCCCCGTGCGTTTCACCTTGCTGACGCTTGCCGTGTTGTGGACCTTGCGTCTCTTCGCGCGCCTGCTCACGCAGCGTCAAACCCGCGGCTGGCGCAAGGCTGCGGCCTGGCTGGTGCTGGTGGCGGGCCTGGCGCCGTTCTGCATGGCCTGGGTGTTTTTCTTTGCAATCTGGTAAGAGCCGCTTGATAGCCTGAGGCCGGGCGCTGCGATACAGTGGAAGGCTGCGCCGGACTGGCCGGCGGCCTTCTTCTACACGCCTCTTCATGACTTCTTACGCGTTTCGCCTGCTCAACGTTTTCGCGTCTACCCCCTTCAGCGGCAACCAGCTGTGCGTGTTCGAAGACGCGCGCGGCTTGGACGACGCCACCATGCTGAATCTGGCGGCCCAGTTCAATCTTTCCGAAACCACCTTCATCCTGCCGTCCGAACAGGCGGATGCGCACGTGCGCATCTTCACGCCCGGCTACGAAATGAAGTTCGCGGGGCACCCCACCATCGGCACCTCGCAAGTGGTGCGCGATCTGCGCCAAACCGGCGATGCGCTGACGCTCGAATTCAAGGCCGGCGTCGTGCCCGTGCAAGCCAGTGGCGATACCTGGACCTTCACGGCTCCATGCCCCGGTGGCGTGCGCACCGCGCCGCCTGAAATGGACCGTGCCGAGATCGCCGGCCTGATCGGCCTGAACGCCGATGACCTGCTGGGCGATCCCATCTGAGTCGATACCGGCGCTGACCAATTGCTGGTGCCGCTGGCCAGCGTTGACGCCGTGCGCCGTGCTGCTCCCGATTCGTCAAAGCTGAGCCGCTGGCAAGTCAGCAGCCTGGGCCGCAAGACGCTATATGTGTTCGCCTTCGACGAAGGCAATGTGCAAGACGAACGCCAGGTCGTCGTGGCCCGCTACTTCTTCGCCAAGGCGGGGGGCGGCGTGGACGAAGATGCCGGCACGGGTTCGGCCTGCGCGAATCTGGGCGGCTGGCTGATTCACCAGAAGCGTCCCTTGCCCGCCCGCATCCTGGTCGAGCAGGGCGATCAGATGGGCCGGCCCTGCCGCTTGCTGCTTGATGTGCTGGCTGATGGCCGCATCCAGGTTGGCGGCCGCGCATTGGAGATCGGGCGGGGCACCGTCACCCTCTAAGCCCATCAACGATTCCGGTCAGCCAAAAAAAACGGCGCCCGTGTCAGACACGGGCGCCGTTTGGCTCTCTAGGCCTCAGTATGGAATGCGGCCTTGCTTACTTCTTGTTCTTGGCCGGGTCGACCTTGATGTTGTTCATCACTTGCTTCACGCCTTCCACGCCACGGGTGACGGTGGCTGCGTGATCGGCTTCGGCTGCGGTGCCGACGGTACCCGTCAGGGTGGCGACGCCGTTGTTGGTTTCCACTGCAATGTCCAGCGCGCTCAATTGCTTGTCGGCAACGAAGGCGGCCTTGACCTTCGTCGTGACCGTCGCGTCAGAGGCGTACTCGCCCACGGACTGCTTCGGCTTGCCGTCATCGGCCGCAAATGCCATGGAAGTGAAGACAGCGCCCGTACCCAGTGCGGCGGCGGCGATCAGCTTGCGAATTTCCATAGTCGTGCTCCTTATTTTCGTATTGTCTGGCGCGGTGATGGTTCATGCGCCAGACGTTCAATATTCGTGTTGGGTATCCGTGCTATCTGCGTGTTCTATTTCTTTCGAAGGGCGCCGCTCAAGATGGACAAGAGCGCCAGCACCAGGAAGACAAAGAACAGGATCTTGGCGATACCCGCGGCCCCGGCGGCAATGCCGCCAAAGCCGAGAACCGCCGCGATGATCGCGATGACGAAGAAAACTACGGCGTAATGCAACATGTCAGCTTCTCCAGAAGTTTCGACCGATCAAGGCGGGGCAGGAATCAGGGATTGCGGTCGAAGAAATCCCGGACTTCCTTCTGAGCATCTTCCTTGGTCTTGCCATAACGCTCCTGGATCAAGCCAGCCAGGCGTTCGGCGTTGCCTTCCGTACGGGTCAACTCGTCGTCGGTGAGTTCACCCCAGGCCGCTTTGGCCTTGCCGGTCAGTTGCTTCCACTTGCCGGCGATGATGTCGTTATTCATGGTGACCTCTCTTTGTCTGCGTGCGACACAAGGCTTATGGCCTATAAGTCCTGCATTCGCGGTTGAGTTGGACACTGATCAGCTAGCCCCTACCGTACGAGTCGGCCATAGGGGCTGTCAAACCTGGCTGTGGGTAAATGTAACTGCCGAATTGGCCCCCCGCAGCCCGGTTTTTCGACGGAAATCGGCAGCCAAGAAATGCCGCTCAAGAGTTACATTCCCGCAATGTTTTGTCCCCTTTTGAGCGGGGCTAGTAACGGGAGATACGGGGTTTTTGCGCGATATTCGCCCTGGCCGATGGGGGTGCGCCCCGGTATAGTCGTGACGGAACTCGTCGAGGTTCATCAACAGGAAAGGGAGAGGGTACGCATGACGCAACGACTTTGCAGCGCAATCTTGCTGGCGCTGGCCGCCATGGCGGCAGTAGGGTGCACGCACGTGACGGATCGGTATCAGGCCACGGCGCCCGCAGTGGTGACGCCAAGCACGTAAGGGCGCTGCCAGATAGGTGTGCTGCCAGGTAGGGGCTGAAAGATTGGGCCAATCATGCAAACGGGGCGCCTGAGCGCCCCGTTTGCATTGCCGTTGCCGCAGTCAGGCTGCGGCCGCGGGGTCAGCCCTGCGCGATACGCTGCGCAATGTGCTCCAGCGCCTCTTCCACCTGGTCCACCAGGATCAGGCACAGATCGCCGGCCGACAGCCGACCCAGCGCGGTATCGATGGCCAGGAACTCGCCATGGATCTCTTCGATATGCTGGGTGCGCGGCGCGCCGACCAGGCCTTCTTGCAGCAACGCCAGCACTTCGCCATCGGCGCGGCCACGTTGGCATTGGTCCTGATACAGCAGCACGTCGTCAAACGCCGCGCCAAGGATTTCGGTCTGCATGCGGATGTCTTCATCGCGGCGGTCGCCCGCCCCGCTGATGACCACCGACCGGCGCTTGGCGGGCATGGCGTCCACCGCGCGCACCAGGGCCAGAATGGCGTCGGGGTTGTGGCCGTAGTCCGCAATCACCGTGGCCCCGCGGTAGTCGAACACGTTGAAGCGGCCGGGGGCCGTCTGCGCGTCGTTGACGAAGGTGGCCAGGCCACGGCGGACGATGTCCCAATCCAGGTTCAACGCCCAAGCAGCGGCAATCGACGCCATGGCGTTTTCGACCTGGAACGTGATCGTGCCGTTGCGCGTCAGCGGAATCTCGGCAAGCGGAAAGCGGGTTTCTTCCGCACCCTGGGCCGCCACGATGGCGTCGCCATCGCGATACACCGAACGCAGGCCCTGCGCGCGATGCGTGGCCAACACGGGGTGATTGCGGTCTTCGGCGAAGTAGGTGATCGAACCCGGGCAGCTGGACGCCATCTCGGCCACGATCGGGTCGGCGGCATTCAACACCGCCGTGCCAGACGGATGCACATGCTGGACGATGACGCGCTTGACGACCGCCAGGTCTTCCACCGTGCTGATATAGCCCAGGCCCAGGTGGTCGCCCATGCCGATGTTGGTGACGATAGCCACGTTGCAGCGGTCAAACGCCAAGCCTTCGCGCAGGATGCCGCCGCGCGCCGTTTCGAACACGGCGGCGTCGACGTCGGGGTGCATGAGCACGCTGCGGGCGCTGCGCGGGCCGCTGCAATCACCCGTGTCGATACGCAGGTTGTCTACGTAGACGCCGTCGGAATTCGTCATGCCAACGCGGTTGCCGGCCGCGCCCAGAATGTGGGCGGTCAGGCGCACCGTGGTCGTTTTGCCGTTGGTGCCGGCCACGGCCACGACGGGAATCCGGCCGTCGTCGCCGTCGGCGTACATGTTGGCGATGATGGCCTCGCCCACCGGGCGGCCCTTGCCGAACGAGGGGTTCAAGTGCATGCGCAGGCCGGGCGCGGCGTTCACTTCCACCACGCCGCCGTGCTGCTCTTCAAGCGGGTAGTGCACGCTTTGCGCCACCACGTCCACACCGCAGATATCCAGGCCGATCATGCGGGCAGCCGAGACGGCGCGCGCGGCCATCTCGGGGTGCACTTCGTCGGTCACGTCAGTGGCCGAGCCGCCCGTGCTCAGGTTGGCGTTATTGCGCAGGAAGATCAGCGTGCCGGGAGGCGGCACGGAATCGGCGTCGAAGCCCTGCTTTTTCAGCGTGGCCAACGCAATGTCGTCAAAGCGGATCTTGGTCAGTGACGTTGCGTGGCCATCGCCGCGCAAGGGGTCGGCGTTGACCTGGTCCACCAGTTGGCGGATGGTCTGCTGGCCGTCGCCCGTGACTTGCGGCGGGTCACGGCGCGATGCCGCCACCAGCGCGCCGCCCACCACCAGCAAGCGGAAATCGTGGCCGGGAATATAGCGTTCAACGATGACTTCCGAGCTGATTTCTTCGGCCACTTCAAAGGCCTGGATCACACGCTCGCGCGTCTCGATGTTGACCGCCACGCCGCGCCCCTGACTGCCGTCGCGCGGCTTGACGACCACGGGGCCGTTCAATTCCTGCGCGGCTTCCCAGGCTTCTTCAGCCGTGGTCACGGAACGGCCCATCGGCACCGGCACGCCGGCGGCGTCCAGCAGCATCTTGGTCAGGTCTTTGTCTTGCGCGATCGATTCCGAGATGGCGCTGGTCAGGTCGGTTTCGGCGGCCTGGATGCGGCGCTGCTTGCTGCCCCAGCCAAACTGCACCATGCTGCCTTGCGTCAGGCGGCGGAACGGAATATTGCGCACGACGGCCGCGTTCACGATGGCCCCGGTGCTGGGTCCCAGGCGCACGTCTTCGTCCAGTTCACGCAGGCGCTTGAGCGCGTCAGCCAGGTCGAACGGCGTGTCATCCAACGCGGCGCGCACGAGCTGCTGCGCCAGGTCCATCGCCAGCAGGCCGACTTCTTCTTCGCTGTATTCGACAACGACCTGGAACACGCCGGGCTCGATGGTCGAGTGCGTGCGGCCGAAGGTGACGGGGCAGCCGGCGTGCGCCTGCATCGTCAACGCTACGATCTGCAAAACGTGGGCAATCGACACGGCGTCTTGATGGCCTTCCGGGCGCATCAGCCCCATCTGTGGCAGGCGTGCGCGCAGGCGGGCTTCGAACTCGGGCAGGTTGTCGATGGAGCACTCGGCGTCGGCGCACGAAACAATGGCCTCGATCGCGGTGTTCTTGCTCCACAGATTGGGGCCGCGCAGGGCCCGGATACGGGAAACTTCCATGGCAGGTATTCCTGTCAGTATTGTTGAATCCAGCGGCGCACCAGATCGATGGTGGGGCCAGAGAAGGCTTCGTCGGATTGCAGCAGCGCGAAGTCGCCCGCCGCGATGCCGTTCAGCACGCTCTCGATGGCTTTGCCATGGTCTGGCTCGTCCTGGATGTCTTTCACGCGGCTGCCTTGCGACAAGCCCTGGCGCAGCAGCGCGCGCGCCTCGCCGTCGGGGCGCTTGCTCTTGACCGTCTTGTCGTCATAGAGCACGACGCGGTCAAAGGCGTCGCCCAGCAGGCGGCCCTGTTCGATCAGATCGGCATCGCGGCGGTCGGCGCCGGCGGAGTAAACCGCGGCGCGCGTCGTCGACGGGAACTGGTCGATGGCGGCGATCAGCGGGCGCAACGCCGAGGCGTTGTGCACGTCGTCAACCACCACGGTGCCGCCGTTACGCTCAAACAGCGTGAACTGCCACGGCGCGTCGGCCTGGTCGATATCGAAGGTTTCGATGCCGGCGCGGATCAGTTCCACGGGGATGTCCAGCGCCCAGGCGGAGCCCACGGCGGCCAGCACGTTTTCCACCTGGAAGGCCACGCGTCCGCCGTGCGTCAGCGGAATCGCGGCCACATCGGCCAGCCGTTCTTCGCGGGCGCCTTGCGCCAGGATGATGCTGCCGTCGCGCACGAATACGGCGCGGCCATCTTGTTGCAGATGCGCGGCGATGGCGGGCAGGGCGGGGTCGATGCCGAAGAAGATCACGGCGCCGTCGCACAGCTCGGCCATTTCCACCACGCGCGGGTCGCGTGCGTTGAGCACGGCGGCGCCCGTCGGCAGCACCACGTCAACCTGCGTGCGGAACACATTGAACATGCGCTCCGTTTCGTTGATGTCGAAGTCGCCCAGATGGTCGGCGTCGTCGATGTTGGTGACGACGCCAACTTGGCAGCGGTCATAAGCCAGGCCTTGGCCCAGAATGACGCCGCTGTCGTTTTCGATGACGGCGGCATCCACGTTGCGGTTCATCAGCAGGCGGGTGCCCGACGCGAAGTCGGCGCGGTCGCCCTTTTGCACCAGGCGGCGGTCCAGGTACAGGCCTTCGCTGCAAGCCAGGCCCGTGCGCTTGCCCGACAGATGCAGCAGGCGGGCAACCAGTCGCGCGACCACGGTTTTGCCGTTGGTGCCGGTGACGCCCACGATGGGGATGCGGCCCGCATCGCCTTCGGGGAACAGATGGTCGACGATGGCGCGGCCCACCGGGCGCGGCGTGCCGTCAGCGGGCTTCAGGTGCATCAGCAGACCGGGGCCGGCGTTGACTTCCACGATGGCGCCGCGCTGCTCAGCCAGCGGCCGGGTGATGTCTTCGGCCACCAGGTCCACGCCCGCGATATCCAGGCCCACCACGCGGGCGGCCAGCGTCACGGTGGCGGCAATGCTCGGGTGCACGCGGTCGGTCACGTCGAAGGCGACGTTGCCGCTGCGCTGCACCAACACGCGCTGGCCGTCGGCCGGCACGCTGTCTTCCGACATGCCCTGGCGCGCAATTTCCAGCCGGGCGGCGGAATCCAGGCGCACAAAGTTCAGCGGATGGTTTTCAGTGCGGCCACGGCGCGGGTCGATATTGATCTGGTTGTCGATCAGTTCGGTAATGGTGGACTTGCCGTCGCCCGTCACCCAGGCCGGTTCGCCGGCGGCGGCGGCCACCATGCGGTTGCCCACCACCAGCAAACGGTGTTCGTTGCCCAACACGAAGCGCTCGACGATCACGCCGCTGCCTTCGTCCACCGCCACGCGGTAGGCGGACACCACCTCTTCGCGGGTCGTCAGGTTGGTGAATACGCCACGGCCGTGGTTGCCGTCGTACGGCTTGACCACGACGGGCAGGCCGATGTCTTCGGCCGCTTCCCAGGCGTCGTCTTCGCTGCGCACCAGGCGGCCTTCCGGCACCGGCACGCCGCAGGTCGACAGCAGTTCCTTGGTCAGGTCCTTGTCGCGCGAAATGCCTTCGGCGATGGCGCTGGTGCGGTCGGTTTCGGCCGTCCAGATGCGGCGCTGGGCCGATCCGTAGCCGAACTGCACAAGGTTGCCCTCGAACAGGCGGATGTAGGGAATGTCGCGGTCATCGGCCGCGTCCACGATGCAGGCGGTGCTGGGGCCCAGGCAGTGCCGGTCCACCAGCGTGCGCAGCTTGGCAATCGTGGCGGGTACGTCGAACGGGCGGTCTTCAATGGCCGCCATGACCAGGTCGCGGGCTTCGTTCAGCGCCGTGCGGGTGACCTGTTCCTGCCAGGCGCGCACCACCACTTTGTAGACGCCGCGGGTCGACGTTTCGCGGGCTTTGCCGAAACCGCCGCGCAAGCCGGCCAGGTTCTGCAATTCCAGCGTGACATGTTCAAGAATGTGGCCGGGCCAGGTGCCTTCTTTCAGGCGGGCCAGGAAGCCGCCGCGGACGCCGGGGCTGCAACGGTGCTCGATCAGCGACGGCAACCATTCAGACAGGCGCTCGTAAAACCCGGGAATGGTGTTGGACGGATAGTCCTCCAACTCACCAATATCCACCCACGCTTCAAGGACCGGGCGATACGTCCAAATGTTCGGGCCGCGCAAAGCCACGACATCGAGAAATTCAATGTCTTTCTTTTTCATGTTTTAATTTACTTGAGAAGCAGGTTGGCACGCGCGGACGCCCCTATGTAAGACCGCGAATTTACTGGCAAATTTATGGGGTTGCGCTTTAAGAATAATGCCAACGAGTGGGGGATCCCAGATATTCCTAATTAGAAAAATCGGCTGCTACTATACGACGCCTTCAAGGCGTGAACTCGTTGTGTTGTAAGGAAGGGACACGTTTGCCGCCGTTGGTGGTAAACCGGTTGCCGCCTAGTAGGGCAGAGTCCTGGCCCGGTATGCGTTCCAATGAAAAAACCACACCTGCTTTCTGGCCTTGCCGATGCCTTTCCTGCCGCCTGGCGGGATGAAATCCGCGCTGAATTAGCGGACGGCGAAACCTTGCTGGCCTGGGTTGAAATAGACCTGGACCAGCGGCTGAAGTTCCAGCCGGGGCTGATTGCAGCTACCGACCGTCGCCTATTGGCTCGTAATGCTGCCGATAACGGCTGGGAATCGTGGGTCTATGGCCCCCAATTAACGCTGAATCTTACCGATCACGCGGGCGCCGCCGTGCTGGAATTGCACGACGACACCGCGCGTCTGGCAATCTGGCGTTTCACGCTGGCCCGCAATCCGGCCGCGCTGCGCCTCTTGTCGCACTTCGAGTCGCAACAGGCGATCCGCCTGTCCGGCCATCAGGAAGAGGCGCCGCAGGAACGCAACTGCACCATCTGTAATAACGTTATTCCCGCGGGCGAGGAAGAATGCCCCACCTGCAATCAAGAGCAGGCGGCGCCGTCTTCCACCTGGGCGCTGTTGCGCCTGTGGCGTTTTGCCCGGCCGTATCGCGGCGCTTTGCTGGCCGGTTTTGTGCTGACGTTGTTGGGCACGGCTGCGACCCTGGTGCCGCCGTACCTGACGATGCCGCTGATGGACGACGTGCTGATTCCGTTCCAGAACGGCGCGCCCATTGATTACAGCAAGGTCCGCCTCTACCTGAGCGGCCTCTTGGCGTCCGCCATCCTGGCCTGGGGGCTGGGCTGGGCGCGCACCTACATTCTGGCGTGGGTCAGTGAGCGTATCGGCGCCGACTTGCGCACCACCACCTATGAACACTTGCAGCAGCTGTCGCTGGAGTATTTCGGCGGCAAGCGCACGGGCGATCTGATTTCCCGTATCGGTAGCGAGACCGACCGCATTTGCGTGTTCCTGTCTTTGCATCTGCTGGACTTCGCCACCGACATCCTGATGATCGTCATGACGGCGGTAATTCTGGTGTCCATCAACCCCTGGCTGGCGCTGGTTACGCTGGTGCCGCTGCCGTTCATTATCTGGATGATCCACGCGGTGCGCGACCGCTTGCGCCACGGCTTTGAAAAGGTCGACCGCATCTGGTCCGAGATCACCAACGTGCTGGCGGACACCATTCCGGGCATCCGCGTGGTCAAGGCGTTTGCACAGGAAAAGCGCGAAGTGGCGCGCTTTCGCGAAGCCAATAACCGCAACCTGGAAGTGAACGACCGTGTGAACACGACGTGGTCGCTGTTCTCGCCCACGGTCACGTTGCTGACGGAAGTGGGCCTGCTGGTGGTGTGGATTTTCGGTATCTGGCAGGTGTCGCAGAAGCAGATTACGGTGGGCGTGCTGGCCGCGTTCCTGGCGTATATCGGGCGCTTTTATTTGCGCCTGGATTCCATGAGCCGCATCGTCTCGGTGACGCAGAAAGCAGCCGCGGGCGCCAAGCGCATCTTCGATATTCTCGACCACGTTTCCAGCGTTCCCGAACCGCAGAATCCGGCCAAGCTGCCGCACATCAACGGCCGCATCGAACTGCGCGATGTGGGGTTCCGCTACGGTAATCGCCAAGTGATTCGCGGGCTGGACCTGACCATCGCCCCGGGCGAGATGATCGGCTTGGTAGGCCATAGCGGGTCGGGCAAGAGCACGCTGATCAACCTGATCTGCCGCTTCTACGACGTGTCCGAAGGCGCGGTGCTGGTGGATGGCGCCGACATCCGTTCGGTGCGTGTGGCCGATTACCGCCGCAATATTGGTTTGGTGCTGCAAGAGCCGTTCCTGTTCTTCGGCACCATTGCCGAGAACATCGCCTACGGCAAGCCTGACGCCACGCGCGATGAAATCGTGGCCGCCGCCCGCGCGGCGCATGCGCACGAGTTCATTCTGCGCCTGCCGCATGGCTACGATTCGCTGGTGGGTGAGCGCGGCCAGGCCTTGTCGGGCGGTGAACGCCAGCGTATTTCGATTGCGCGCGCCTTGCTGATCGACCCGCGCATCCTGATCCTGGACGAAGCCACGTCGTCGGTGGATACCACCACGGAAAAGGAAATCCAGAAGGCGCTGGACAATCTGGTGCGCGGCCGCACCACCATCGCCATCGCGCACCGCCTGAGCACGCTGCGCAAAGCAGATCGCCTGGTTGTGCTGGATCGTGGCCAGATCGTGGAGCAAGGGCCGCACGAAGAATTGATGGCCCGCGAGGGCGCCTACTATCGTCTCTACCAGGCGCAGGCGCGCCAGGCGGAAGCCGACGCCCAAGCGTCGGACGGCGAAAACATCGCCGCCGTGGCCTGACGCGGACCCAGGATTATCGTCATGACGTTGCCCACCTTTCAATTGCGCCGCAATGCCTTCGGGCGCCTGGAATACCAATCCGCCGATGGCGAAATGCACGAAGGCGTTTTGCCCGTGCGCGCCTTTCCGATCAGTGAAGCGGGCCGCGGCCTGTCGCTGGTGACTGCCGACGGCCACGAGCTGGTGTGGATCGAACACCTGTCCGACGTTCCGGCTGAGCCGCGCGCGCTGATCGAGGAAGAGTTGGCGGGCCGTGAATTCATGCCCGAAATCCGCAAGCTGGCCAGCGTGTCCACGTTTGCCACGCCCAGCACCTGGAAGGTGGAAACCGATCGCGGCCCGACGTCGTTCACGCTGCGCGGCGAAGAAGACATCCGCCGGCTCAGCCCGCAGACGCTGCTGATCGCCGACAGCCACGGCATCTTCTATCTGGTGCGCGACATCCTGTCGCTGGACAAGCACAGCCGCAAACTGCTGGACCGGTTCCTGTAAACGCGTTGCCTACGCGCTGCCCTTGAACGGCGTGTGCGCTTCCAATTCACCCAAATAGTCCGTCACCGCCGAGGTCTCTTCGTTCAGGAAGTTCTGGATCGCCTCGGCGAAACCGGGGTGGGCGACCCAATGCGCCGACCACGTTGGCGTGGGCAACAGGCCGCGCGCCATTTTGTGTTCGCCCTGCGCGCCACCTTCGAAACGTGCAATGCCGTGCGCGATGCAATACGCGATGGACTGCATGTAGCAGGTCTCGAAATGCAGCCCCGGCACGTATTCCGTCGCGCCCCAATAGCGCCCGTAAAGCGCATCGCCGCCCGCCAGATTTAACGCCGCCGCCACCGGCTCGCCCTCGCGCTCGGCCATGATCAGCACAAAGGCATCGGGTTGATCGCGGTAGGCGCGCAGAAAGAAGTCGCGATTCAGATAGGGCGGGTTGCCGTGCTGAAAATACGTGCGGCAATAGCAGTCATAGAAGAAGGCCAGATCGGCCTCTTGAATATCGCTGCCGCGCAGCCACCGGAACGCCAGCCCGGCCGCGGCCACCTTCTTTCTGTCTTGCCGGATTTTCTTGCGCTTGTCGTGGCTCATTCGCGCCAGGAACGCATCAAAGTCCGCAAAGCCGTCGTTGGTCCAATGAAACTGCACGCTCTCGCGAATCATGAAACCGGCTTCGCGCAGCACGCGCATATCGGCGTCAGACGGAAACAGCAGATGCAGCGACGACACTTTGACCTCTTCGGCAAAGGCCACCAAACCCCGCACGAGCGTGGCGCGGTCTTCATCGTTAGATGCCAGCAGGCGCGGACCCGTCACCGGCGTGAAGGGGATGGCCGACAGCAGCTTGGGGTAGTAGCGCATGCCGTGGCGCTGGAAGGCGTCGGCCCAGGCGTAGTCGAATACGTATTCGCCACGAGAATGGGATTTCAGATAGAGCGGGGTGGCTGCGACCAGCCCACCATCGCGCCACAGCGCCAGATAATGCGGCGCCCAACCCGTCTCGGGCGCGGCGCAGCCCGTTTCGTGCAGCGCGCACAAAAACGCGTGCCGCAGAAAGGGCTGGTCCCCGGCCAACGCGTCCCAGGCTTGGGCGTCGATGCGGGACAGGTCGGTTTCAATGGTCAAGCGCAGGGAATCCATTCGTGAATGATAAAGTCTTCGTCAACGCACGGTCTTGAAACCGTTCGTTTTTTCAGGTTTTGCAGCGGCTTCGCGCCGCTTGGGATTCGCAGACATCATGGATAGCAACACGACCCCTTCCGCCAAGGAAGGGTCAGGCTCGAACTGCCTTCGCGGCCAGGCTCTCGCCGCGCTTGCCGCGCGCGAGTGGCCCGAGAAAATGGCGGCGGTACGCGCAATCAGCGATAGCGCCGTGATGGACTGCCAGCGCGAATTCTCGGCGCCGGAAGGCTTGCCCGGCCGGCCCGCGAGGCCGGAGCTGGTTGCGCCCGCGCTGGTCAAGCACCGCTCCATGGCCACGCTGGAAGGGCGCGCGGCGTTGCTGCACGCGCTGGCCCATATTGAATTCAACGCGGTCAATCTGGCGCTGGACATCCTCTGGCGCTTCGCCGGTATGCCCGATGCGTTCTACCGGGATTGGCTGCGTGTCGCCCGCGAAGAGGCCTATCACTTCGATCTGCTGCGCCAGCGGCTGGACACCTTGGGCTATGCCTATGGGGATTTTCCGGCGCACAACGGCTTGTGGGACATGGCCGAACGCACGCGCGGCGACCTGCTGGCCCGGCTGGCGCTGGTGCCCCGCACGCTGGAGGCGCGCGGCCTGGATGCGTCGCCGATGATCCGCAACAAATTGGCCGGGGCGGGGGATGCGGATAGCGCCGCCATTGTGGACATCATCCTGCGCGATGAGATCGGCCACGTCGCCATCGGCAACCACTGGTTCAAACTGCTTTGCTCGCAAGCGGGCCACGAACCCGTGGCCTGCTATGCCGATCTGGCGCAGCGCTATGACGCCCCCCGCTTGCGCGGCCCCTTCAACCTGGAGGCCCGCCGTGCGGCCGGCTTCGACGACGCCGAACTCGCCGCGCTGCAAGCGGGTTGATTCGACCCCAAAGGAATTCTTCGCATGACCATCCGATTGGCCTCCGTGCTACCCCGCGCCGCCGTGACCTTGGCGGGGGCGCTTTGCATCGCGACCGCCCACGCCGCTGACCCATTCGCCACCTGCCTCGCGCAATTGCGCGGCCCTGCGCTGAAAGCGGGTGTGTCCGGCGCCACCTTCGATACGCACACCGCGGGCCTGACGCCCGACATGGCGGTGATTGACCTGCTGGACGCCCAGCCCGAATTCAAGACGCCCATCTGGGATTACATGGCCGGGCTGGTCGATGACGAGCGCGTGGCGGATGGCAAGGCGGGCATGGCGCGCTGGCAGTCCGACCTGGACCGCGCCGCGTCGCGCTATGGCGTAGACCCGGCCACCATTGCGGCGGTGTGGGGCGTGGAAAGCAATTTCGGCCGTACGCTGGGTGGCCGGCCGCTGCTGACCTCGCTGTCGACGCTGTCGTGCTTTGGCCGCCGCCAGGCGTATTTCCGGGGTGAGTTCTTCTCGACGCTGAAGATCATCCAGGACGAGCACATCGCGCCCGACCGGCTGGTGGGCTCCTGGGCGGGCGCGTTCGGCCAGACGCAGTTCATGCCGTCCACCTACTTGCGGCTAGCCGTGGATTTTGATGGCGATGGCCGCCGCGATCTGGTCGACAGCGTGCCCGATGCACTGGCGTCTACTGCCAATTTCTTGAAGCGCGCCGGCTGGAATCCGTCGCTGGCCTGGGGCTACGAGGTCAAACTGCCTGCTGGGCTGGACACATCGGGCGCCGGGCGCAAGAACAAGCGTCCGATGTCGTCGTGGGCCAAGCAAGGGGTGACGCGCGTGGATGGGCAAGCCTTGCCGGTCGGCGACACCCCCGCAGGCCTGTTGCTGCCCGCTGGACGCAACGGCCCCGCCTTCCTGGTCACGCGCAATTTCGATGCGCTGTATTCGTACAACGCCGCGGAAAGCTATGCGCTGGCCATCGCGCATCTTTCGGATCGGCTGCGTGGCGGTGGGCCGCTAGTTCAAGCCTGGCCAACCGATGACCCCGGCCTGTCGCGGGCGGAACGGCGCGAGCTGCAACGGCTGCTGATTGCCAAAGGCTATGACGTCGGCGAACCCGATGGCATGATCGGCGCCCGGACGCGTCAAGCCTTGCAGGCCGCGCAGCGCGAACTGGGTTTGCCCCCGGACGGCCGCGCGGGGCAGAAGGCATTGAAGGCACTGAAAGCGTCCGCCGCCAGTAAAGCACCGGGCTGAACCCCGCCAGATTTACAAGTTTTGCAAAGATCCGGCCCCCGGTAACGGGGCTGACATGCGTTACGCCAGCCACCGCCCTATACTGGTTTTCCGATTTTTCAGGAGCACGATGATGAGTCTGTTGGATACCTTGGCCTCGATGGCCGGTGGCGGTCAGCAAGGGGGCTCCGCGTCATTGCTGCCTGCCCTGATCGAACAATTGAACAAGTACCCGGGTGGGCTGAGCGGCCTGATCGCCAGCTTCCAGAAGGGCGGTTTAAGCGAAATCGTGGCGTCCTGGGTCGGCACAGGCCAGAACCTGCCGGTCAGCCCCGACCAGCTTGGCGCGGTGCTGGACCCTGGCGTCGTCAATGAACTGGCCGCCAAAACCGGCCAGGACACGGATTCCGTCTTGGGTTCGCTGTCGTCGTTGTTGCCGCAACTGGTCGACAAGGCCACGCCGCAAGGCGAGGTGCAACCCGGCCAGCCCTTCAACCCGACCGACCTGCTGGCCTCGCTGGGCGGCTTGTTCGGTAACCGCGGTTAAAGACGGTACAGGATCTTCTCCTGACACGCTGTCTGCTTGCATCCCCCACCCGCCGGCGCCTGTTTCAGGCACTGGCGCTGGGCGCCTTGGCCCCGCTGGCCGCTTGCGCGCCGCCCCTGTCCTTGAACGCCACGTTCCTGCAACTGTGGCGCAGCCACCTGGAGCTGAAGCCTGAAGACTGGCGCGTGCGCTTGTCGGCGTATCGCCGGCTGGGCTGCCGCGAGATCTTCCTGCAATGGGTGGGCCTGGAAGGCGGCCGTCCGGATGACTGGATGGCGCCCGACGCCGTGCTGCGCATGATCTTCGACGAAGCCGAACACCAGGGGCTGGGCGTGCATGTGGGCCTGCCTTATGACCAGCGCTGGTGGGATGTGCTGGCCGGCAAGGACAAGGCGGCGTTTACCGGTTATCTGGACCAGACGCGCGCCCGTGGCGTGGCGTATATGGAGTCCGCGCCCTGGCCCAAGCGCCGCGCGTTTCGCGGCTGGTATCTGCCCTACGAACTTGAGCAATACAACTGGGCGTCTGAAGAAAGGCAGGCGCAGCTGATCCCGTGGCTGGACGCGTTTTCGCGCACGGCGCAGGCAACCAGCCGCGGCGTGCCTTGCATCTCCACTTATCACAGCCGCCTGCCCACCGAGGGCTCGCTGATGAAGCTGTGGAGCGGCATTCTGGATCGCGTGCGCATCCATCCGATGATTCAGGATGGCGTGGGCGTGGCGGGCCTGGCGAACTATCAGGCGCTGGCGCCGCTGCATGACATGCTGCTGGCGCGCCGCGCCTCGTTCGACCTGATCCTGGAACTGTTCGAAGAGCTGCCTTCGGGCAGCACCGATGGGTCTACCTTCAAGGCGCGTTCGGCTGACTTTGACCGCGTGAAGCAGCAGTGGGAAGTGGCTCGCGGCTACGGCGCCAAGCGCGTCGTGGCGTTCGCCATGGAACCTTGGGTGATCGACAACACTCCCGAAGCGCGCGCGCTGATGCGTGCCTGGCTGGCGGCGCGCGTCTAAGCGCGCCCGCCCGGCTCAGTTGAAGCTGCGGCCGATAATTTCCAGCATGACTTCACTGGTGCCGCCAAAGATGCGCAACGCGCGCGCGTCCACCCAGGCGCGGCCAATGCCGTACTCCGCCATATACCCATAGCCGCCGTACATTTGCAGCAGGTCGTCCAGCACGCGCCCCTGGATTTCGGTGGCATTCAGTTTGGCGATGGCGGCGGTGGTGGGGTCCAGTTCGCCTTCCATTTGCCGCGCCAGGCAATCGTCCAGGAACACGCGCAGCATCGTCGTTTGCGCACGCGCGTTGGCCAGTTTGAAGCGGGTGTTCTGGTAGTCGATGACGCGGCGGCTGAAGACCTTGCGGTCGCGCGTGTACTGCGCGGCTTCATCCAGCATGCCTTCGACCGAGGCCGCCGCGCGCAAGGCAATTGCCAGCCGTTCGCGGGCGAGTTCACGCGTCATATATTCGAAGGCGGCGTTCTCTTGGCCCAGCAGGCAATCGGCCGGCACGCGGACATCGTCAAAGTACAGCTCGCACGTGTCCTGGCTGTGCTGGCCGATTTTGTTCAGCGCGGTGCCCTTGGTGTAGCCGGGCAGGTTTTCCTCAACGCAGAACAACGACAAGCCGCGCGCTCCCAGGTCAGGGTCAGTGCTGGCCAACACGATCGCCAGGCCGGCGTTCACGCCATTGGTGATGAACGTTTTCTGGCCGCTCAGCACGTAGCTGTCGCCATCGCGGCGCGCGCGCGTGCGGATAGCTTTGAGATCGCTGCCCGCGCCGGGTTCGGTCAGCGCAATGGCGCCGATGACGTCACCCCGCGTCATGGCGGGYAGCCAGCGGTCTTTCTGCGCATCGGTGCCAAAGTTCAGCAGATAGGGCGACACCATGTCCGAATGAATCGAAAAGCCGATGCCCAGGAAATTGGCATGCGCCAGCTCCTCGATCACGACGGCGGAATGGCCGAAGTCACCGCCCAGTCCGTAAGGGTCGGGCAGGGCGCAGTTGAGCAGGCCTTCGTCGCCGGCACGCTTCCACAGCGCACGCGGCGTGACGCCGGCCTTTTCCCATTCGGCGTAGTGGGGCGCGATTTCGCTGGCGACAAAGCGCCGCACTTGGTCGCGGAACAGTTCGTGGTCATCCCGGAATACGCGTCGCATGATGCCTCCTTAGCGGCTGTACGGGTCCGTGGCGCTGACCTGCCCGCGCAGGACGGGCGCGGCGGCGGTGCCGGTCAGGAACAGGCTGTAGTGGTCGCCGGGTTGCAGCGCGGGCAGCGGTTGCGGGGGCGAGACCGCCGCGCCGCAGCCCGTGGCCAAAGTGGCGCTGACCGGGTTGATGGCGCGGGCGGCGGCGGCGCCGGGTTTGACGTCCTGGAACAGCACGGGGCCGGAGGGGCTCACGCTCAATTGCCCAGCCGCGCAATCGGCCGCCAGGTTGTAGAAGCGCAGTTCCGCCTTCAGCGCGTCCTGCGCGCCGTTGCTGTCATCGATAACGGCGAACGTCAGCGTGCCGCCATCGCGCTTCGGAATCAGCGTGCTGAAGGTGTCAGGCGCGACCTGCAATGTGGCGGCGGGCTTGCCATCCACCTGCACGGTGAAGGGCTGATTGCCTTTGACGATGGCGTAGGTGGTGGCGGGCTTGGCCGCGCCGGGTTCCTGCGCCGGGCCGTTGGCGATCTGCACGCGCAACGGCGTTGCGTCAGGGTTCACGATGCGCACGAATGACGAGCCGGCGGGCGGACGGGCGGCATACAACTGCGCGAACGCGCCTTCAGCGGCTGCGTTGCCGGCAAGTGCAGTCAGCGCAACGGCCACCGCCAGGCGGGAAGGAATGAACATGATTCAAGACTCCGGTTTTTTGCTGAGGCGGGCGTCCAGGTACAGGCGCGCCAGCTGTTTGCGATCTGCCTTGTCCGTGCTGGTCGTCGGGAAGCGATGGCAAGCGACGAGTTCTGACGGGATCATGTAGGGCGGCAGACGCCGGCCCAGCACGGCTTTCCACTCGTGCAGGTCTGGCGGCAGCGGCTGCACGCCGTCAGGGCCGGAAGCCGCCGGTTCAACAAAGCCGATCAGCCGCACAATGGCGCCGTCGGGGCGGCGCAGCGCAACGGTGGCGCCTGCGCGCACGCCGGGCAGTGTGGCGATGGCGGCATCAATTTCGGCGAGTTCGATGCGATAGCCGTGCAGCTTGATCTGGTCGTCGATACGGCCACGGAAGGTGACTAGGCCTTGATTATCGATCTCGCCCAAATCCCCGCTGCGATAGCCGCGTTTGCCATTGCGCGTGAACATGCGGGTGGCGTTCAGGTCGGGGCGGTTCAGGTAGCCGCGCATGACGTGGTCGCCTGCGATGCTGATTTCACCGTTCTCGATGAACACGTCGGCATAGGGCTTGGCGCGGCCGATGGGAAACGGATTCGGCGCGGCGGCGCGCAGGGCAGCGTCGATTTCGACCCACGTCGTGGAGCACGTGGCTTCGGTCGGCCCGTAGGAATTGATGATGCGCACATTCGGAAAACGCTGCCACAATTCTTCCGCCATCGGTGGCGTCAGCGATTCGGCGCCGAAGACGAAGACGCGCAGGCCGGGCAGGTGAACGTGATTGAAATCGGGGTTGAACAACTGTTGGCGCACGAACGACGGCGTAGACGCCCAGACGTTGATGCGCGTGTCCGCTAGATACTTGATGAACGCGTCACGCTCGGCGATGACCTCGCGCGGGCACAGCACGCAGGTGCCGCCAAGCGCTAGCGCCCCGACCCAGTTGAACAGCGAGAAATCGAAACTGAACAGCATCTGGTCCATGAACGCGGGCGCTGCGCCCAGGTTCAGGCAATCGCGAATCCAGCCGGCAAACAGCGTGACGCTTTCGCGGCCGATCTGCACGCCTTTTGGGTCGCCCGTGCTGCCCGATGTGAACATGACGTAGGCCAGGTCTTTTTCGGCCAGCGGCGCAGGCGCGTCGCTGGCGGGCAGGAAGATGTCGGCTTGCGCGTCATAGCGCAGCCCGGCGTTGACCAGTTGGCCGATGCGCGCAATGCGCTCGGGCGGGTTGATCACGTCCACCGGCACGAACGGCACGCCCAGCCGCAAGCATCCCAATATCGCTACCAGAAACGCCGCTTCCTTGTGGCCGGATATTGCCAGCGGCGCGGCGTCGTGGCCGCCCGCCAGGCCAGCATGGCCCGCCGCCAGTATCCAGGCGTGGGTAGCGGCTTTCAATTCGCTCCACGTCATGGCGCCTTGCGCGTCCACCACCGCCACGGCGTCGGCGTTTGTGGTGATGTCGGTGAAGTCGTAGGTGCTGAAATCGAAACGCATCTGCCGTTCTCCTGACTGCGTGTGGGCGCCTTCAGGCGCGGCCGTTCTCCGCGATGAAAGCGGCAAGCGTGTGCACCGATTCCAGATGCACGTCGATTTCAGTCGGCGGAATCTTGCAGCCGAATTCACGTTCGACGGCCAGCGCCAAGTCGACGGCGGCCAGCGAATCCACCAGACCGGAATCGATCAGCAGGGTGTCGGGGTCGACCTTGGTCAGGATGATGCCTTCGATCATGTCGGCAACCTTGGTTTCGATGGTCTTGATGTCCATTGCATGCTCCGGGACCGCGCGGCGGTCAGAATTGGAAATAGAGGAAACGGGTTTCTTTGTGCAGGTTTACCAGGCAAAGAAACAGCAGCACCAGCATGGCGACAAGCCACGCTGTGTTGGGGCGCCACCGCATGAACGCGCGCGGCGCTTCCTGCGGCTTGAACAGCGCGGGTGAATAGCGGCCCAGAATCTGGTGCGCGTTGGGCGTGAACCAGGCAATGCCCAGCAGCACAATCGTGTACAGCAATTGCATGTGATGGCCTACGATCACGCGCCACGCGTCGCCCCAGGCCAGGCCCGCCACATGCGTGGACAGGTCCAGTGATTCCATGCCGCGTGCGCCCACCATGCCCTGCATCAGCAGCATCGCGTCGCCCACGCCATGCGCGCGGAAAAACGCCTGCGCCACCAGCACGGCCACGAACGTCAGCAGAATGCAGGTTGCGCGTTTGATCACGCCCACCTGGCGCGCCGCGGCCGGCTTGCGGCCCACCACGAAAATGCGCCACGCATGGTTCACCGACAGGTACATGGCGTGCAGCAGGCCGAACACAATGAACTGAAAGCCCGCGCCGTGCCACACGCCGGCCAGCGTCATCGTGAACAGCGTGGGCACCACGATGCTGCTGGCGAATCCGCCGGGGGTGCGGATGCCTGCGGAGCCCACGGGCAGGTTGCGGTCTGTGCGCCATGTCGACACCGCCATCGCCACCGGGTAGTACAGGTAAGCCGTGATGTAGCGCGTCAGCGTGATGTGCCAGCGCGCCCAGAAGTCGATGATGCTGCTGGCTTTGTAGGGCGAATTGAAATTCAGCGGGAAGCGGATGCCAAACATTTTGGCCAGGCCCAGCGCCATGTCCGAATAGCCCGAGAAATCAAAATACAACTGCAAGGCGTAGCAGACGCTGGCGCCCCACGAGCCCCAGAACATCAGTTCGCCCGGTGCGGCGAAACCCGCGTCGGCATAGGGCGCGATGCCGTCGGCCAACAGCACTTTCTTGGCCAGGCCGATGACGAACAGCATCGCGCCCACCGACAGGTTTTCGGCCTTGAAGCGGTAGTTTTCCGGCTGCGCGAACTGCGGCATCATTTCTTTGTGATGCAGGATCGGGCCGGCGATCAGGTGCGGAAAGAACGTCACGAACAATACATAGCTGAGCAGGCTGCGTTCCTTCACCACGCCCGCTTTGCAGTCGAGCAGGTAGCCGATCTGCGTGAACGTGAAGAAGGAAATGCCCAGCGGCAGGATGATGTCGTCCATCGTCGTGCTGGTGACGCCCAAGTCGGTCAGGAAGTTCAGCAGCGTGGCGAAGTACTTGTAGTGGAACAACAGCACCAGGTCGGCGCCCACGCCGAACGCGACGATCATCCCCTGCAACTTCGGCCGCCCCGTGTTGTGCAGGATCAGCTGGCTGATGAGGTAGTTGAACGCAATGGACCCGGCCAGCAGCACCACGAACTGCGGGTTCCACCAGCCATAGAACACCAGGGATGTCAGGCACAGCCACAGCGCGGCCAGGCGCACGTTCAGCGGGCCTACCGCGTAGTACACGGCCAGCGTGACGGGCAGGAAGATCAGCAGGAACAGGTAGGAATTGAATAGCATCTTGGTTCGCTACGGCAGGCGGGCCAGCACGGCTTTTTCGTCCGCGGTCAGCGGCAGGGACAAGGCGTTTTCCGAGAACTCCCAGATCAGCAGCTTCAGGCTCTTGGGCCATCGCTCACGCTGCTGCAAGGCAATCTGCAACGCGCCCGAGAACTGCCCGCCATCCAGGCTCATGTTCCAGACCTCGCGGCCCAGGCCCATGCCCAGCCTTTCGGCAAACTGGCTGCGGCGGCCGTTCGAGGTGCCCGCCAGCAGCACTTGCACCGGCGGCGCTTCATCCAGCAGGCCGCCTGCGCGCACGGGTTCGATCTTTTGTTCCGACACCACTTCCAGCTCGGGACGCCAGCCGGGCCGCGCATGTTCCAGGCCGGCCAGCACGATCAAGTCGCCCATGCGTGGCGCGGGCGGGGCGGGCGGGTCGGTCTTGAATGCTTGATTGCCAGGGCCTTGCAGCAGGGGCAAGGCCGCTTCGGCCACGCGTGTGGCGGCGGCTTGTGCGCCTTGCGCGTTCATGTGGACGTCGGTGCGGAAAAAGCGGGGGGCGGGCGCGGCTTGCAGCGCGTCTCGCAAGTCCACGAAAGGCACGCCTTGCTCGCGCAGCGCGTTCTGCCAGGCGTCCAGCGTCTGGCGCATCGGCAGCGATACCGGCAGGCCGCAGAGCCGGTCGGCTTCGATGCGCGATTTATCCGGCACCGCCACCACCAGCACCTGCACCTGCTTCTGACGCAGTTCATCCACCCAATGCCGCATCAGCCGCAGGCGTTCATTGAAGACATGAACGCCTGGCGGCGGACGCAGCCCGTCGCGGTAGAACAGCCACTGCGGGCAACCCATGGAGACTTGATCGCCCAAGTCGCCAAGCGCGCGATACCGCAACGACGCGTTCCACGTGTCGAGCTCCGTCTGCATGGGCATGTGCAGCGCCTTGTTCAAGACGCTGCCCGCTGACCCATCCACCCACGCGGGCGGGGCGACCTCGGCCGGGCCGATCTTGGCTTTGACGAGGCACCACGCGCCCCAGCCCATGCCCAGCACCAGCAACACGGCGACGACGGCCGCGTGCAGCCGATGGCTGGGCGGGGCAGGCTTGATGTCGGACGGTTCCACGGCGTTATTGAGAGGCAGCCTGCCCGACGGCCGCCTTCATGCGGCTGCGCCACGTGTCGGCGCTCATGATGGACGCGTTGTCCCACAGCCCCTTGGCGTCGGGCCCTTGCGAATACGTCGGCTCAAACATCTGCCAGACCAGCACCTGCGGCTTGTTCTGCTTGAACGCGGGCGACTCCAGGTATTCCAGCAGCATGATCCAGTGGCCAACGTTGCCGGGCTTCCAGTTCACGGACACGGGGCGGTCCAGTGCGTTGGACAGCTTTTGCGGAAAACCGAAGTACGGCTGCACCATGCTGTGTCCCGTCACGTGGACGGGGGCGGGCGCATCGTCCAGCAGACTTTGGTTGTCGGCCTGGCGGCGCACGGTGAAGGTTTCGCGGCCCGCTTGTTTGCGCTGGTCCGGCGTCAGGAACAGTTCGGCCAGATCGCCATAGCGGCGTTCATTCACGACGCTGCCCAGCGGCATGCCGGTGCCCGGTTTGCCCGCCAGTGCCTTCACATCTTGCTTGATGCGCTGCGCGAGCGCCTCGGCGGTGGCGTCGGCCGCTGCCTGCGTCCAATGCTGGTCGGTGCGATAGAACACGTCTTGTCCGCCGTCCTTCACCCGCTTGAGCACGGCTTCGTCATCAAATGTTGACACGCCCGCCTGCTTGAGCTTGTCTTGAATGGTTTGATAGCGCTTCTTCACGTCAGCGCTCAGCGACTTTCCATCGGGCAGCTTGTCTTGATAGAAGAGCGTCTTGTCGGGCAGCACCAGCACTTCCAGCTGAATGCCCTTGGCCGCCAGCGCATCGCGGGTCTCGCGCACCAGTTGCGTCGCGGCGTCGATGCCGCGCGTATCGACTTGGGTCAGGCTGCCCCAGCCCGGGAACAGCCAGTTATCCTTGCCCTGGATCACGATGGACGAGCCTTCTTGCGCGTGGGCGGCCACGGCCAGCAGCGCGGCGGAAAACCCAAGCGCCATGCGGCGGTAAAAAGGTAAGGTGATTTTCATGAAGCTCCTTTCGCTGCGGTTTGGCGTGTCGTCAGTACGACAGAGTTAGGTTGATGAACAGGCCCCGGGCCCGGTCAGCCGCGCCGCCGCCAATGTTGAATCGATACTGCGTGGTCAGGTCCAGATACGACCGGGGCGCGTTGTAGTGGTCTTCGCGGAACCAGTAACGGATGTTGAAGCCGGGGCCCGCGCCCATGGACCACGATGAGCCGTTGCCCAGCAGGTTGTAGGAATCGGTGCCGTCGATGTCCAACCCCGATACGCGGTTGCGGTTCGACAGCCAGTCCGCGCCGATCACGGCGTACGGGAAGAACACCAGGCGGTCGCTGATGGCGTCCACGCGGTAGCTGCGGCCCACGCGTAATTCGCCGGCGCCGAAGGCCTGGTCACGCTTGAGCTTGCCCGAGGATTTTTCCCCGTCTACGCCCGTGGCGTTGTCGCGCAGCCAGAGCTTGGCATTCATGTCCTGCCACGAATAGCCGGCTTGCACATAGCCTTCCATCGTGAACCAGTCGGGGCGGTCGATGCGCAGCGTGGTGCCTTCGTAAAAGCCATACGTGACATACGCCAGCCAGCCGCCGCTGCCGGCATCGGTTTGGTAGTGAGCCGTTTCGTTGTCGCGGTTCAGCGCGCAGCGCAAGCGGGATGGGTCGGGGCTGAACGTGCCGCGCCGGGTGGCGGTGCCCAGATTGAACTGGCGTTCCAGGCCAAAGGTCAGGCCCACTTCGGTAGACGGCGTGAAGCGCATGCCCAGCGAGCCCACCGTGGTGGGAATGCCCGCCAGCCCCTGGTTGGTGGCTTCGTTGATGTCGATGCTGCCGCCGCAAGGATCAGACACCGTCTGGCTCGTCGTCTTGCCGCCCTTGTCATACAGCGTGTTGGACAAGCGGCCGTACAGCTCGAAGGTCTGTGTGGACGAGTTCAGGAAATCCGACGGGCGCCAGAAAATTTCGGCGGTGCTGAACACGGCGTCACCCGGTACGGTGACCGCCGCGCCGCCCAGCCCCGACGACGCGGGCCGCGCGCCGCGATAGCCGGCCGAGAAATAGCCGCCCCATTCGCGCGACAAGCCCCCGATGCCGTTGCGCGTGTCAAAGCGCTGCTGCGGCGTCAGTTCCAGTTTTCCGGCATCCGCTTCGTCGATGGCTTCCTTCAGTTTTTCGACCGCGCCGCGCTTGTCGCCGACGCCAGACAACGCATAGCCCTCGTCCAGAATGACCGTGGGCGGAGCCTTGCCGGTAGCGCGGGCCGCCTGAAAATCTTGCAGCGCCAGCTTGGGCTGCTTCATGCGTTGATGCAGATAGCCGCGTTGCATCAACAGCGTGGGGTCATCGGGTTGCGCCGCCAGCGCGTCGCTCATGCGTTGATTGGCTTCGGCCAATTGCTGGCGGTTGCCTGCCGCCAGGGTGGTGGTCAGCAGGCGTTGCAGTTCTTTGTTGGCGGGGTCTTGCTCGACGGCTTTGCGCGCCTGGGTGATGGCTTCTTGATAGTCCTCGCGCGCGTAGGCCGCATAGGCCAGCGCGGCAGGGCCGCCGCTGCCGGCCGCATCCGACGGCAGCAGCTCGCACGAGGTGCCGTAAGGCGTGTCGCGGCAATCTTGCACGGGGGCCGGGTAGTTCGCCAGCGTCAAGGTGGCGGGCACGGCGGGTTTGGAACGCGCGCGTTTGATGCGTGAGTCGGCGGCCTCGCCCTTGGCGCCCAAGGGCTGAACCAGCGCGAGTGCGCGCGCGTTCTCGCCCGCCGCCAACGACGCGTCGGCGGCAATCAGGCGGATGTTGCGCTTCTGGTCGTCGTCCAGCCAATCTTGTTTGAGCGCGGCGTCGAAGTCCTGGTTTGCGAGATCGGTCTTGCCCTGGCGTTGGCGCAGATAGCCGCGCATGACGAGCGCCACGGTGTTCTCGTCGTCCTGCTTCATGGCGTCGGTGGCGGCGTCTTCGGCGGCGGCCAGCTGGTTGTCCAGCATCAGCGCCGTCATCAGCAGCAAGCGATGGCTGGCGGTGTCGGGCGCCAACGCTACGGCCTGACGCGCCAGCGGCACGGCATCGCCCGGCCGGTTGGCGATCAGCGCCTGATAGCCTTCTTCAGCCGGCTTCACCGCCATGCGCCGCTTCATCGTCTGGCGCCGTGCGGTCAGGTCGTTCTTGTTGGGCGCGCCCAGCGTAATGGCCTTGTCCGCTGCGGCCTCGGCTTCGGCATACAGGTTCTGGGCTTCCAGGGCGTCCAGCCACAGCATGGCCCACGCGCCTTGCTTGGGGTCGATGCGGAACGCTTGTTCCGCGCCACGCGCCGCCGCCTGGTAGTCGGCGCGGTTGTAGTCGGCATACGCGCGGGTGGCGATGGGAAAGCCGCGTTGGTAGGCCGACGAGGTGGCGGCACTACCCGCAGCACCACCGGCAGCGCGTGCCGCGGGACGCGCGGTGGTTTGCGGGCGCAGGTTGGCGCGCGCCTGACGCAAAGCCGGCGTGTCCAGCCCATTCTTGATGGCGTCGGCCGCCGCCTGATCCGCCTCTTTCAGCTTGCCTTGTTTTTGCAGCGAGTAAATCAGCAGCAGGCGCAACCGCTCAACGTCGGGCCGCAACGCGATGGCGGACTCCGCCTGCTGCTGCGCCAGCTCGTATTTGCCTGCGTCGTAGTTCTTGTAGCCCTCGTCGGCAAACTGCCAGGCAGCGCCTTCCAGCGGCGCTTCCGCTTTGGCCGCGTTGGCGGGCGCGTGGGTTTGCGCTGGGGGTTGCGATGGGGTTTGCGCTAGCGCGGGCACGGGCGCGGCGGTCCACACGCTAGCCAGCGCGGCAGACAACAGGAGCGTACGGGTCAGCGGAGTCATGTCGTCGCGGGTTTGTCTTCGGAGTGCGAGGGCGGCGCATCGGCTTCACCCGCTTGTTGAAAATCGATGGCTTCGTTCAATGTGCGTTCATCCAGCCAGCCTTGTTCCATCAGGATCTTGCCCAACGGCTTTTTCTCGCGGGCTTGAATCTCAAGCGCCCGCGCCAGCGTGTCCTGATCGATAGCCTGCCAGGACAGCAGCAATTCCCCCAGCCGCTTGCGCTGCTGCGACAGCTGATCTGTGCTGGGGAAGTCATGCATGGTCTTGTCCCAGGCCAGACGCTTGCCGGTGATCAGATGCACGATGAACAGCCGCCAGGCGCGTGCCGCCGCCATCGCGTTGATGAAGTTGCCCACGATCATCCGCGGGATCGACAGCATGGCGTGTTCCCACCCATACATGTGGCCGACGAAGTACGCGCGCTGCACCACGCGCAGCAGCAGCGCGACGGCGTTGATCCACATCAGCGTCACCAGCCAGCCGCCCGGCTTGAAGTAGGACGGGTAATACACCGTCCACCAGCCGAATTTATCGGCCAGGAAGAACAGAAAGAAATTGGCCAGCAACACGTACGCAAGGATGGCGATGAACGACGTGACCAGCCCCTTGCGATCCCGAAACAGCAGGTACTTGGTGGCAAATGATCCCGTCCAGCCCACTTGCTGCCAACCTTGCAAGCCAATGCCCAAGGTCCAGCGCGCCTTCTGGCGATAGGCCGTGCGGAAGGTGTTGGGAAAATACTCACGCACGCCCAGCGGCATGCGGATGGTCGATATTTTTTCAGGCCCGAGACCAAACCAGGAGTCCCGGCGCGTGACGTATTCCACGCGGAACTTGCCGAAGATCTGCTTCATGCCGCGCTGGGCCAGGCGCGCGCCGATGTCGTAGTCTTCCGTCAGCGTATCGGTGTTGAAGGGCTGGTTGTTGGTTTCGGCGGCCAGCGATTCCAATGCATGGCGAGAAAAGCATGTGCCCACGCCCGCCGATGGCACCATCCTGGACAGGCTTTCGCGCACCACCAGGTCTTTCGTGTGCCACTCGGCGAACTCATCCATATAGGTGCCCGCCACCAGCTCATACCAATGGCGCTCCAGCGACGTCACCGGCAGCTGGATGAAGTCGATACGCGGCAGCAGGTAGTTGTAGTACTTGAGTTCCAGCGGGTGCAGCACGTCTTCGCTGTCATGCAGGATGACGCCGGCAAACGGCTCGGGCTGCTTTTCGTTTTGCGCAAAGATGGCCTGCACGATCCAGTTCAGGCAATCCGCCTTGCACGTCGGCCCGTCGTGCGGCACTTCCACGCGCACCAGCTGGCGATAGCGCCGCCGCATCCGCTCCACTTCGTCAATCGTGCGCTGGTCGTTCCGATACGTGCCCACGAAGATCATGTAGTTCTTGTATTCCAGCGTCGACACCATGGTTTCGAGCATCGACGAGATCACGTCGTACTCCAGCCACGCTGGCACCATGATGGCCAGCGGCTGCTCCGGCTTTTGGCGCAGTTGCTCGGCGGTAAGCGGCGCGTAACGGCGCTTGACCGTCAGGGAACGCTTCAGCTCGCGCAGCCAGAACCAGCCGTCGATGAACAGATCATCCAGGCTTGAGAGCAGGATGATCACGCCCACGACGGCGGTCACGACTTCCAGCCCGCGGTAGTAATCCGCGATGAAGTAGGGCCAGTAAAGCGAAGACATGGCGCTTCCGGTTTACTTGTTGTCCTTGTTCTTCCTGCGGTTCACCCGCAAGGCGACGATCAGGATCAGGATCAGCACCAGCATGCTGATGCTGATGGCCGGCACGCTCCACGAGATATAACGGCGCCATTCAAAGAAGGCGCTTTCGCCTGCGCCGGGCGGGTGGCTGGCGTCGGGGTTGGCGCTGTCGATCCACGCCACCGGCCCCGTTGCGCCGATGATGGCAACATTGCCGCGGTTCAGCACGAAGGGCGCATCCAGCATGCCCGGATGCTGGCCCAGCGTGTGCCACAACAAGCCGTCTTGCCCGCTGCCGCGGACGACTTCAGCGGTGCTCAGGTGATCCAGGCCAGAGATGTCGAGCCAGGTTGCGGCCTTGCCGTCCACCTTCAGTTGCTTGCGGTCGGTGACCTGGACCATGGGCTTGGCGCCGTCGACGGCCACTTCCATCGCCAGGAACGGGCGGGTCGGTTTGACGGCTTGGCCTGCCGGCGCCACCGACAATTCCGCGCGCGTCACCGACATGCCGCTGGCGGACGCGATGCCGATCACGCGCTTGATGTTGTCGGGCGCGTCGGCCAGATAGCTGTCGGGGATGATCAGTTGCGGCGAGCCTGCCAGCAGCGGCAAGAGGCCGACGAAAGTGCCGTCGGGTTCGGCGCGCTCGGGCTTCACGTAGCTCGTCGGCAATACGTTGACCGGGTAGCCTTGGGGAATCTCGTTGCAGTCCACGGACACCGGCTGGCGCTGGAACGTCACGCGCACGGCGTTGGTGACACCCAGCGCATAGCCAGGCACGCGCGCCGTCAACCGTTCGGGCTTGCCGTCCGCGTCCAATTGCTTGGCCGACAACAAAATGCCGTTCCAGAACACCGACGCCACGGGCCGGGTCGACGATGCGCCGGGCGCGGCGGCCAGGTCCAGCACCAGCTCGCCGGGCATGCGGCCGTCGGCGGACACGGCCGCCAGCGGGAACGTCGTGTTCCAGTCTCCACGCGCGACCACATCGAAGCTGTCGGCGGAACCGCCCAGCGCCGTCAGGCGCAGACCGCCATCCGCGAAAGTCTGCGGCGGCGTGGCGGTCTTCACGTTGACCTGGCGCGTGACCAGGATGCGACGCCAGGCCGTGTCGAAGGCGCCCGCGCCTTGCGCGCCCGCATCGGCGGCGATAGCGATGACGGCCTGCCGGCCCAGGGCCAGCAGCCGAATGTCTTTGGACGGCAGGTCTGCGCCGGCCAGCGGCATCCGCTGCTGGCGCCATGCCTTGAACGCGTCGGCGGCATCGGCGTCGGACGCCAGCTGCGCCTGCAAGGCGTCCAGCGCTTCGTTGTAGCGGGTGCGCAGCGAGGCGTCGGCGATCACCACGTCGCCACTGACGGCGGGCGCGCCCAGCACCAGCAGCGCACCGATCTCGGCGGGGCTGGCGAGCTTGTGCTTCTCTTGATTCGCCACGGCTGCAAATGCGGAGACCTGTTCCAGGCCCGCCGGCGTTTGCAGACCGCGCGTATCGACCTCGTCTCCCACGGACGGGAATGCACGCACCGACACGCGCTTGCCCGTGCGCTCCATGGCCACGCCGATGCGCCATGCGCTATCGAAAGCCTGCTGGTCCAGTTTGTTGCTGGCGACCATCAGCACGGGCTTGCCCGGCAGCGTGCCCCACGCGTCGTCCAGGTTGCCGATGGCCGAGGCGTCGTAGCGGTAGCTCAGCCGGGTTTGGGGCGAAATGGTCAGGGCGTTTGCCGTGGCGCGATTGCTTTCGCAGTGCCGCAATGCGATTTCCGATTGCCAATCCACCCCCAGGCGCAGGAAGCCCGACTCGCGGCTGCGGCGCTCAACCGCCAGATTACGCGCAACGGTGCCGTCGCCATCGGCAATGCGCTGGGCCGATTGCGGCACGCCGTCCAGCCACAGCACCATGCTGGTCCGCCCCGGCTCGCCCTTGGTGTACTTGGCGTCAAAGTTCACGGTGGCGTCCGAAATGGGCACGCCACGCGGCACGGGCAAGTAGAAGTCTTGCCGGGCGTCGCTATTGCTAAGCACGACGGGTTCACTGATACCCAGATCTTGCAGCGTGGTGTTGCGCGTCACCCAATCGTCGCTTTGCAGGCGGCGCAACGCGTCTCCAGCGGGGCTGGCCATCGCCGTCAACGGAAGCAGCAGGCCGGCGGCCATCAAGGCGCGGCATAAGGTACGGGCAACGGGGTTGGGCAGGGCAGGGTGGGGCATGGGGGCTCCGGGCAGAATTACGTCGCAGGGGGCGTCAGGCGGATGGGGCGGCAGCTGATCCGTAAGGATCAAACTCCGACACGGCGCGGCCGCACAGCGCGTCCACGATGCGTTGGCTGGCGCGGCCGTCGCCATAAGGATTGATACGTCGTGAGAACGACGAATGAAGGTCAGGGTTGTTCAGCAAGCGGGTCACTTCGGTGACGATGCGCCGCGTGTCGGTGCCGACCAACGCCACCGTTCCGGCTTGCACGGCCTCGGGGCGCTCGGTGACGTCGCGCATCACCAGCACGGGCTTGCCCAGGTACGGCGCTTCTTCCTGCACCCCGCCCGAGTCGGTCAGGATGAGATAGGCGCGCTGCATGAACCAGACGAAGTCCAGGTAATCCAGGGGATCAATCAGATGCACGTTCGACAAGCCGGCCAGTTCCGTCATCACCACATTGCGCACCTGCGGATTCAAATGCACGGGATAAACGATTTGCAGGTCTTCGCGCGTCGCCAGTTCAGCCAGCGCCGCGCAGATGTGCTTGAAGCCATCGCCAAAGCTCTCGCGCCGATGGCCCGTGACCAGCAGCAGGCGCCGCGACGGGTCGATCCAGTGGTATCGGGCTTCGAGCTGCTGCGCCAGCGCGCCTTGCGGCTCAAGCTTGGCGCAAGTCATCGCCAGCGCGTCGATCACGGTGTTGCCGGTAATGGTGATCCGGCCCGCCAGGTTTTCGCGCATCAGATTGGCGCGTGACTCCGCCGTGGGGGCGAACAGCCAGTCGCCCACCGCGTCCACGACGCGCCGGTTCATTTCTTCGGGAAAGGGCATCGCCAGATTGCCCGTGCGCAAGCCGGCTTCGACGTGGCCAATGCGCACACGGCGGTGGAATGAGGCCAACGCGCAGGCGGACGCGGTGCTCGTATCTCCGTGCACCAGCACGCAGTCAGGCTGTTCGGCCTCAAGCACGCTGTCCACCCGGCTGATCAGCCGCGCATACAGTCCGTTCAATGTTTGATTGGGAACCATGATGTCCAGGTCATGCTGGGCGCGCAGATCAAACAGCGCCAACACCTGGTCCAGCATTTCCCGGTGCTGCCCCGTCACGCAAACCACGCTCTGGATTTGCGGCTCCTGCTGAAGCGCGGTCACCAACGGCGCCATCTTGATGGCCTCGGGGCGGGTGCCGAAAATGGAAAGGACTTTCATCGCAAGAGTGACCTCACAGACGCCGGCGGCTTTTCCTTGTTTGATTATGTCTTGAAAGTATTCGTAATATGTGACGGATTATTTCGGATCTGAGCAAGATCAACGGCACTTTCAGTCACGTATTGCGAGGAGGCAAGAAATGCCTCATAGACAAAATAGGGTCAGGCTTGATGGCGAATCGTTTTGAATTTCCGTTCTTCATGCCTCGGCGTTACCGACAGTTGCGTGGGCAAATGTCGTGGTCGGGCAACAAGGGCCTAGAAGATAACGCGCTTAAGCGCCTTGTTCGGGGCTAGCTGCGTCAAGGATTGCAAAGCTTCTGCGTGGCGTTTGGTTGGAATATTTCATTTGCCGCGCACAAAAAAAATGGCCAACTCCGAAGAGTTGGCCATTTGCTAAAGCACTGTGCAATAAAGCGGAATTTGGTGGAGCCGGGGGGAATTGAACCCCCGTCCGCAAGCCCTCTGCAATCAGTTCTACATGCGTAGTCGATTTATTTAGTTTTAACTTTGGACTTAGCCAACCGACAGGCCGGACCAAAGCGATTCACGTAATTTAAATCTGAGCCGTGTGACCCCAGCGCAGACCGATTCCTTGTGAATGTCGCTGCTGTGGTTCGAGGGTTACCCCCCTAGGAAGTTGCCTTCCTCCACCTGACCCAAGGACAGATCAGTGCAGCGGCTCACCGCTTAAGCGGCGAGAGCGAAACGCTCGTCGTTGGCGTTTGTAGTGTTTCCAGTGGTTTAACGAGCGAACTGGTGCTCGGCATGCCCTGAGTTGTTTCGCGACCCACGTCGAATCCGGATCGGCCCCAAGAACTTTCTATTGTACTGGTAAACGTCATAGCCTGCTGCATTTCCGCGCGCCACCCGTCATGGCGTGGCGCGGCGCGCACGCGCAGGGGTTCAGGCGGCGTTGGCGCAGGCTGTCTTGGCTGGCGCGCGGGGGCGTGACGCGGCCATCAGCACAAGGGCCAATCCCACCGAAATCGCTACGATGACAGAGGCGGCCCAACCCAGCGACGCCAGCCCGTAGTGGTCGATGACGTTGCCACCCACCACGGCGCCCAGGCCAATGCCGATGTTGGCGCCCGAAATGTTCAAGGATGCGGCAAAGGCGGGCGCTTCCGGCGCTGCCTTCATCAGACGCACATGGCACACGATGAACAACGCCGCCTGCGCGATGCCCCAGATGCCCAGGGCGATTGCCAGTAGCCCATGCGATTGCATCACGGGCGCCACGAAGGCCAGACCGGCCGCCATCATGGATGAAAACAACGCGGTGGCGCCCAGCGGGCTGCGGTCGACCATGCGCCCGCCCAACGTATTGCCGATGAGCCCCACGCCGCCAAACGCCATCATCGTCCAGCCGACGATCTGTCCATTGAACCCGGCCAGGCGTTCGAGCATGTCGGCCAGATACGTATAGGCCGTGAACATGCCGGTGAACACCAGTAGCGACAGCATCACGTGGCCCAGCACGATCGGGTTGCGCAGAATGCGCAGCTGCGTGACCAATTTGACGCTGTCGGCGCGAATGCGGGTGCTGGGGAAGGCCAGCAGCAGCAACAGCGCCTTGGCGAAGGCAACGCCCGACAGCACCCAGAACGCGGCGCGCCAACCGAATGCGTCCGAAATCAGCACGCCAATGGGAATGCCGAACACGGTGGCGGCGACGATGCCGAACGCGACCATGGAAATCGCACGCCCAGCACGGGCCGGGCCCACCAGTTCCACGGCCGTGGCGCTGGCCAGCGACCAGAACACCGGCAGCGCCAGCGCGGGCACGAAACGGGCCGCCGCCATGACCCAGATGTTCGGCGCCATGGCCGCCACGGCGTTGGACACGCCAAACAAGGCCAGCACGCCGATGAACAGGCGCTTGCGTTCCATGTTGGCCATCAAGGCGGTCAGCAGGGGGCCGGTCGCCGCGACGGTGAACGCGAACAGTGATACCAGCAATCCTGCCTGCGATACGGTGACGTCCAGGTCACGGGCGAGACCGGGCAGCAGCCCGACGATCAGAAATTCGGTGGTCAGAATGGTGAAACCGGCGGCAGAAAGTAGCAGGATGGGCAAAAGCATAGGCATTCCTCTGGCGCGATGCCGGATGGCGTCGCGCGGGGGCAGGGCGTTGTAGGCGGACTAAAAGGTCAAAGGTGCGCGGCACGGTATGGCCAGAGCACGGTGCACGTCGGGAGTAAGCCGTCGGCGGGGAGGGATGTCGTTGCGAAAGCGGGCTTGCGCAACACCGGCGTCAGCCGGAATGGCAATCGGTAAGCGCCCGAATGCCATGCATGGTTCACACTTTAGGGGAGTTCGGAATCCGGATAAAGGGGCCGAGTCCGGATAGATTGTTCGCGCAGGGCAACCAATATGCGCGAACCGGTGTCAGAAAGCGGGCGGGGCCAGACAAGGCCCCCCCGGCTTTGGGCGATCAGCGCACGTCGGCAGGCAACAGCGGCTCGATGGCGGCCCAGAGTTCTTCGGGCGTGTAGGCGCAGGTTTCCGCTTCCCACGCCGTGATGTTGTCGTCTTCACCCACGTAACCGTAGGCAGCGGCCACGGCCGGCATGCCTGCCGCATGGGCGGCCTGGATGTCGCGCAGATCGTCGCCCACATAGACGCAGCGGTCGGTGGCGAAACCGGCTTCACGCGCAGCGTGCTGCAGCGGCAGCGGGTGCGGCTTGGCGTGGGCGGTGGTGTCGCCGCAGACCAGCACGGCGCTGTCGCGTGTCAGGTCCAGGAATTCAACGATCGGCAAGGTCAGGTACGTGACCTTATTGGTGACGATGCCCCACGACAGGCCGCGGCGGCGGATGTCTGCCAGCAGCGATTCGATACCCGGGAACAGTTTGCTGTGTACGGTCGAATTCGCGGCGTAGTCTTCCAGGAACTGCAGGCGCGTCGGCTCGTAATCCGGGTCGCCGGGTTTCAAATCCAGCGCCACGCGCAGCAGACCGCGCGCGCCTTGCGAGGCCACGGGGCGCAGCGCTTCGTAGGCCATGGGTTCCAGGCCGCGGCGCGTGCGCTGCTGGTTGGCGGCGGCGGCCAGGTCGGGGGCGGTGTCGGCCAGGGTGCCGTCGAAGTCGAACAGAATCAGGGCGCTCATTTGCGGGTAGCCATCAGGTAGTTAACCGACGTGTCGGACGACAAGGTGTAGATCTGGGTAATGGGGTTGTATTCCATGCCGCGCATGCTGATGGGCTCCAGGCTGGCGGCGCGGGCCGCAGCGGACAGTTCGCTGGGTTTGATGAACTGGTCGTAGCTATGCGTGCCGCGCGGCAGCAGGCGCAGCACGTACTCGGCGCCCACGATGGCGAACAAAAACGACTTGGCGTTGCGGTTCAGTGTCGAAAAGAACACCCAGCCGCCCGGTTTCACCAGCGTTGAGCAAGCGCGCACGATCGAGGCCGGGTCGGGCACGTGTTCCAGCATTTCCATGCACGTGACCACGTCATACTGGCCGGGCTGCTCCGTGGCCAGTTCTTCGACGGGCACCTTGCGGTATTCGACCTTCACGCCCGATTCCAGGCCATGCAGGCGCGCCACTTTCAGGGATTTGTCGGCCAGATCGATGCCGGTCACGTCTGCGCCGCCGCGCGCCATCGCCTCGGACAGGATGCCGCCACCGCAGCCCACATCCAGCACCTTTTTGCCGGCGAGGCTGCCCGCGCATTCCTGAATCCATTCCAGGCGCAGCGGATTGATCGCATGCAGGGGCTTGAACTCGCTCTCGGGGTCCCACCAGCGGCTGGCCAGAGCGCTGAACTTGTCGAGTTCTGCCTGATCGGCGTTGACGGCAGGGCGATCGGAGTCGTGAATTTGCGTGGTCATGGGAAGGTCCAGCGAAAGGCGACGCTATATATATAGAGGGGCCCGTCCGCGCGAGGGCGGGGAGGCTACGCGCCATGGCACCGCATTGGTGCATGACGGACGAAAAAAAGGGCCTCGCTATGCGAGGCCCCTTATTGTAGCTAGTCCGGCAATTACTTGCGGCTACCCACGATTTCGATTTCAACGCGACGGTTTTGGGCACGGCCCTCTTTCGTCTTGTTGGAAGCGATCGGGTTCAGCTCACCCTTGCCTTCCGTGTAGATACGGTTCGGGTCGATGCCCTTGCTGACCAGGTAGGTCTTGACCGAAGCGGCGCGGCGCTCGGACAACTTCTGGTTGTAGGCTTCCGTGCCGATCGAGTCGGTGTGGCCAACAGCAATGATGGTTTCCAGCTCGATACCGCGAGCTTGCTGGGCGACTTGGTCCAGCAATTGACGGCCTTCGGGCTTCAGGGTCGACTTGTCGAAGTCGAAGAACGTGTCAGCATTGAACACGACCTTTGCCGCCATCGGGGCCGGCTTCGCCTTCTGTTGTGCAACCGGGACACCGTCGCAACCGGGGATACCGGTGGCAGGGGTCCAGAAAGCATCGCGCCAGCACAGTTCGTTCGTACCGTTTTTCCAAACGTTACCGAACGGGTTGCGCCAGTTGTCCACGGTTTGCGCGGAAGCTACACCAGAGGCCGTGACGGCGGCGAAGGCGAGCGCCAGAGCGAATTTGGAGGGTTTGTTCATGTTTCTCCTCGTTGAGCTTGAAGCTGGATAAGTGACTCGCAGCGAACCCCCGCCGCATATCAGGAAAACGGGGCCAGTATAGCAACGCCAAGAGCTGGTTCAAAGGAATAGCTACTGGGTTTCCTGCGTGCTGGAAACAATCTTAAGGCATTTGGGGGCCTTTGGCTTCCCTGGAGAGGCGCATTAACGCTGGATACGACGTTTTCGGCACTCCATCGGTTTTCCCTGTTGGTTTTTGACAACAGGGCCGCCGGGCGCGGTCGGGCGGGCGGGTCGTTGGCCTGATCGGCGACCGCGGCAAGCGCCTTCCAGGCAGCTTGCCACGACCCTGCCGGCCTGGAATGGAATCGAATGATAGAATTTCCTGTTTACCCGGCCCGGGTTCCTCCTTACACGATTCTGTCGTTATATATATGGATTCCTTTGCCAAGGAGACGCTTCCGGTTTCGCTGGAAGAAGAGATGCGCCGCAGTTACCTCGATTACGCGATGAGCGTGATCGTTGGGCGGGCGCTACCGGATGTGCGGGACGGGCTCAAACCCGTCCACCGGCGCGTGCTCTACGCGATGCATGAGCTGAACAACGATTGGAATCGCGCCTACAAGAAGTCGGCGCGTATCGTCGGGGACGTCATCGGTAAGTACCACCCCCACGGCGACCAGTCCGTCTATGACACCATCGTCCGCATGGCGCAAGATTTCTCAATGCGCTACATGTTGGTTGACGGTCAGGGTAACTTCGGCTCGATCGACGGCGATAACGCCGCGGCGATGCGTTACACCGAAATCCGTCTGGCCAAGATTGCGCACGAGCTGCTGGCCGATATCGACCAGGAGACGGTGGACTTCGGCCCCAACTACGACGGCAGCGAACAAGAACCGCTGCTGTTGCCGTCGCGGCTGCCCAACCTGCTGGTCAACGGCAGCTCGGGTATCGCGGTGGGCATGGCCACCAACATTCCGCCCCACAACCTTCAGGAAGTGGTCGACGGCTGCCTGTACTGCCTGCGCAATCCGGCCTGCACGGTTGACGAGCTGATCGAGCTCATCCCGGCGCCGGACTTCCCCACGGGCGGCATCATCTACGGCATGTCCGGCGTGCGCGAAGGCTATCGCACCGGCCGCGGCCGCGTCATCATGCGCGCCAAGACCCACTTCGAAGACATGGAAAAGGGCAACCGCCAAGCCATCGTCATCGACGCGATTCCCTACCAGGTCAACAAGAAGACGCTGCAGGAACGCATTGCCGAACTCGTCAACGACAAGAAGATCGAAGGCATCTCCGATATTCGTGACGAGTCCGACAAGGACGGCATGCGCCTGGTCATCGAGCTCAAGCGCGGCGAGGTTCCCGAGGTTGTTCTGAACAACCTGTACAAGAACACGCAGCTGCAAGACACCTTCGGGATGAACCTGGTGGCGCTGGTCGACGGCCAGCCCCGCCTGCTCAACCTGAAGCAGATGATCGACTACTTCCTGCAGCATCGCCGCGAAGTGGTCACGCGCCGCACGGTGTTCCAGCTGCGCAAGGCCCGCGAACGCGGCCATGTGCTGGAAGGCCTGGCCGTTGCACTGGCCAACATCGACGATTTCATCGCGATCATCAAGGCCGCGCCGACGCCTCCCGTCGCCCGCCAGGAATTGATGGCGAAGTCGTGGGATTCGTCCCTGGTTCGCGACATGCTGTCGCGCGCCGACGGCGACACCCCGGGCGGCCGCGCAGCATTCCGCCCCGACGATCTGGGCGTTGAGTTCGGTCTTCAAGGCGACGGCCTGTACCGTCTGAGCGACACGCAGGCTCAGGAAATCCTGAACATGCGCCTGCAACGCCTGACCGGGCTTGAGCAGGACAAGATCGTTGGCGAATACAAGGACATCATGTCCACCATCGCCGACTTGCTCGACATCCTGGCGCGCCCCGAGCGCATCACGACGATCATCAGCGACGAGCTGCAAGCCATCAAGGCCGAATTCTCGACCGGCACGAAGGACACGCGCCGCTCGGAAATCGAGATGAACGCGACCGAGCTCGACACCGAAGATCTGATCACGCCGACCGACATGGTCGTGACCTTGTCGCATGGCGGCTACATCAAGAGCCAGCCGCTGTCCGAGTACCGCTCGCAAAAGCGCGGCGGACGCGGCAAGCAAGCCACGGCGATGAAGGAAAACGACTGGATCGACCAGCTGTTCATCGCCAATACGCACGATTACCTGCTGTGCTTCTCGAACCGCGGCCGCGTGTACTGGCTGAAGGTCTGGGAAGTGCCCCAAGGCACGCGCAACTCGCGCGGCAAGCCCATCGTCAACATGTTCCCGCTGGCTGACGGCGAGAAGGTCACGGTGGTGTTGCCGGTCAAGGAATTCAGCGAAGATCACTACGTCTTCATGGCGACGTCGCGCGGTACGGTCAAGAAGACCCCGCTGTCCGACTTCTCCAACCCGCGCAAGGCCGGCATCATCGCCGTTGACCTTGACGATGGCGACTACCTGATCGGCGCCGACCTCACCGACGGCAAGCACGACGTCATGCTGTTCTCGGACTCCGGCAAGGCCGTGCGTTTCGACGAAAACGACGTGCGTCCGATGGGCCGCAATGCCCGCGGCGTGCGCGGCATGATGCTGGAAGAAACGCAGACCGTCATCGCGCTGCTGGTTGCCGGCGACGAAACGCAGACCGTGCTGACCGCCACCGAAAACGGTTACGGCAAGCGCACCCCGATTGGCGAATACACGCGCCACGGCCGCGGCACGAAGGGCATGATCGCCATCCAGACCAGCTCGCGTAACGGCAAGGTGGTGGGCGCGGTGCTCGTCAACCCGACCGACGAAATCATGCTGATCACCACTGGCGGCGTGCTGGTGCGTACCCGTGTCGCGGAAATCCGCGAAATGGGCCGCGCCACGCAAGGCGTCACGCTGATCAACGTGGATGACGGCAGCACGCTGTCCGGTGTGCGCCGTGTCGTGGAGAGCGATGCTGACGACGACGGCGAACTGGACGAAGACGTCCAGGCTGACGGCGGCGACGACAGCAACGGTGCAGCAGACTCGACGGATTCGACGGAACCTACGGAGCAATAATGGCCCGCCCCTGGAACTTCTCGGCAGGCCCCTCGGCCTTGCCCGAGGTGGTATTGCAGCAAGCAGCAGCTGAGATGCTGGATTGGCATGGCAGTGGCATGTCGGTGATGGAAATGTCTCATCGCGGCAAGCACTTCGTGCAGATCTGCGACGAAGCCGAATCCGACCTGCGCGAGCTGCTGGGCTTGCCCGCGGATTACGCGGTCATGTTCATGCAAGGCGGAGGTTCCGGGGAGAACGCCATCGTTCCCATGAATCTCATGGGACGCCGCAGCACGCCGGCTGCCGACTTCGTCGTGACGGGCCATTGGTCCAAGCGGTCGTACAAGGAAGCCGGGCGCTATGGCAGCACCCATGTCGCGGCAAGCAGCGAGCAAGCCATCCAGCTGGATGGCCGCGAGCAGGCGCCGCTGACCTGGGTGCCGCCGGTCGATACCTGGAATGTGCGCAAGGAATCGGCCTACCTGCACCTGTGCAGCAATGAAACCATCGGCGGCGTCGAGTTCATGGACTGGCCCGACACCGCCGCGCTGGGCGCACCCGACGTGCCGTTGGTCGTCGATGCGTCTTCGCATTTCCTGTCGCGTCCGATGGACGTGACGCGCTGCGGCATGATGTATGCCGGCGCGCAGAAGAACGCGGGCCCGGCTGGCGTGACCATGGTCATCGCCCGCCGCGACCTGATCGGCCACGCCTTGCCGATCTGCCCGTCCGCCTTCGATTACGCCAATGTGGCCGCGGATCATTCGCGCTACAACACGCCGCCGACCTTCGCGATCTACGTCGCGGGCCTGGTGTTCAAGTGGGTCAAGGCCAATGGCGGCGTGGCGGGCATGGAAGCCGCCAACAAGGCCAAGGCCGACCTGCTGTACGGCTATCTGGATAGCACCAATTTCTATCGCAATCCTATTCACGCTCCCGTGCGTTCGCGCATGAACGTGCCGTTCGTGTTGCGCGATGAATCGCTGAATGACGCCTTCCTGCAAGGCGCCGATGCGGCGGGTTTGACGCAACTGAAGGGCCACAAGAGCGTGGGCGGCATGCGTGCCTCCATCTACAACGCCGTTCCCCTTGCCGGGGTGTCGGCGCTGGTCGAGTACCTGAAGGAATTCGAGCGCCGCTATGGATGAAGATCTGCAGCGCAAGCTGCGTCCCTTGCGTGAACGCATTGATGCGTTGGACGCGCAGATCCTCGACCTGCTCTCGCAGCGCGCGCGCGCCGCGTTGGAAGTGGGCGAGGCCAAGCATGCCGCGCAAGCGGACGGCCCGGTGCTGCGCCCCGAGCGCGAAGCCGAAGTCATCCGCCGCTTGCAGCAGATCAACCCCGGCCCGTTCCCGAATGCGGGCGTGGCGTCGGTATGGACCGAGATCATCTCGGCTTGCCGTGGCCTGGAGCGCGGCATGACCGTGGCGTATCTGGGGCCGCAAGGCTCGTTTTCCGAGCAAGCCGCGCTGGAGCATTTCGGCCACGCCGTGCAAAAGCTGCCGTGTGCGTCGTTTGATGAAGTCTTTCGTGCCGTCGAAGGCGGCCAGGCCGATGTGGGCATGGTGCCGGTGGAAAATTCCACCGAAGGCGCCGTCAACCGCAGCCTGGACTTGCTGCTGAACACACCGCTGACGATTCTGGGCGAGCGCTCGCTGGTGATCCGCCATTGCCTGATGTCGCAGTCGGGCAGCATGGACGGCATCAAGACCATCTCCGCGCATCCGCAAGCGCTGGCGCAGTGCCAGGGCTGGCTGACGCGCAACTATCCCGATGTGGACCGCGTTGCTGCGTCCAGCAATTCCGAAGCGGCCCGCGCCGCCGCGGGCGATCCCACCATCGCGGCAATCGCCGGCGAAGTGGCGGCGCCTGCCTGGAATTTGCAGGTCGTCGCGGCCGGCATCCAGGACGATCCGCACAACCGCACGCGCTTTTTGGCCATCGGCAATATCCAGCCGCTGGTCAGTGGCAAGGACAAGACCAGCCTGATCCTGGCGGTGCCGAACCGTGCGGGCGCGGTCTACGAAATGCTGGCGCCGCTGGCGGCAAACGGCGTGTCGATGACGCGCTTTGAGTCGCGCCCGGCGCGCACCGGCCAGTGGGAATACTACTTTTACGTTGATGTCCTGGGTCATCGTAATGATCCGAACGTCGAGCGCGCCCTTGCTACCCTGCAGGCGCAGGTTGCCTATCTGAAAGTGCTGGGTTCTTACCCGGCGCCGTGAGCCTCCACACCATGACCACCGCATCCAAGCCCCTCGTTGCTCCCGCGCACGTCAGCGCCATCGCGCCTTATCAGGCGGGCAAGCCCATTGAAGAACTGGCCCGTGAGTTCGGGCTGGACCCGGCGGGCATCGTCAAGCTGGCGTCGAACGAAAACCCGCTGGGCATGCCGAAGTCGGCGCGTGCCGCCATGTTGGCCGCCGCTGAGTCGCTGGCCCGCTATCCCGATCCCAATGGCTTTGACCTGAAGGCGGCGCTGGCCGAGCGTTATGGCGTGCCGATGAACTGGATCACGCTGGGCAACGGCTCCAACGACATTCTGGAAATCGCGGCACTGGCGCTGCTGGAGCCGGGTTCGTCCGCGGTGTATGCGCAGCATTCGTTCGCCGTCTACCGCCTGGCCACGCAAGCGCGCGGCGCGCGCCACATCGTGGTGCCGGCGCAAGACTATGGCCATGATCTGGATGCAATGTTTGACGCCATTGCCGACGACACGCGCCTGCTGTTCATCGCCAACCCCAATAACCCGACGGGCACCTTCGTGCCGGGCGACAAGGTCGCGTCCTTCCTGGAACGCGTGCAAGCTGCCCATGGCGACCGCGTTACGGTGGTGCTGGACGAGGCCTATAACGAATACCTGGACCCGGAACACCGCTTCGACAGCACCGCGCTGGCGCGCCGGTTCCCGAACCTGATCATCTCGCGCACATTCTCCAAGGCCTATGGTCTGGCGGGCTTGCGGGTGGGCTTCTCGGTGGCGCAGCCTCCGCTGACTGACCTGCTGAATCGTGTGCGCCAGCCGTTCAACGTCAACACGCTGGCGCAGGCCGCGGCGATTGCTGCGTTGGGCGATGCGGCCTATCTGGAAGAAGCCTATGCCTCGAACAAATCGGGCAAGGCGCAGCTTTGCGCGGCGTTCGACCAGCTGAAGCTGCGCTACGTGCCCAGCTACGGCAACTTCGTGCTGGTGCATGTGGGCGACGCGCCCCGCATCAATCTGGAATTGCTCAAGCGTGGCGTGATCGTGCGCCCGGTGGCGGGCGATGGCCTGCCGGAATGGCTGCGTGTGTCGATCGGCTTGCCGGAAGAAAACGCCCGCTTCATTGATGCCCTGACCGCCATTTTGTCCGCATGAACGACGCGTTACCTTCTACGAATCAGGGGGCCGCTGGCCCCCTGATTCCTGTATTGGCCGTGGTGGGTGTGGGCCTGATCGGCGGTTCATTTGCTGCGGCGTTGCGCCGGGCAGGCCAGGTTGGCCGCGTGTTAGGCGTGGGGCGCAATGCGTCATCGCTTGCGCGCGCCGTTGAGCTGGGGCTGATTGATGAAGCGGTCAGCGCGGAAGACGCAGCCGCTCGGGCGGACCTGGTGCTGCTGTCCACGCCGGTTGGCGGCTTGAAGAACGTGCTGGCGCGGATGCTGCCGCACTTGGGCGCAGGCACGGTATTGACCGATGCAGGCAGCACCAAGGCCGAGGTTGTCGAAGCCGCGCGCGACGCGCTGGGCGAACACATCGGGCGCTTCGTGCCGGGCCACCCCATTGCGGGCGCCGAGCGCACGGGGCCGGATGCCGCCGATGCTGATCTGTACGGCCAGCGAACCGTCATTCTGACGCCGCTTGCCGAGAACGCCGCCGCTTCCATCGACCTGGTGCGCCGCGCGTGGCAAGCCTGCGGGGCCAGTGTGATCGACATGGATGCCGATGCGCACGACCGCGTGCTGGCCTCGGTCAGCCATCTGCCGCACTTGTTGTCGTCGGTGTACATGGAGCAGGTGGCGACCGCCGCTGATGCCCCGACCCGGCTGGCGCTGGCTGGCAGCGGCTTTCGTGATTTCACGCGCATCGCGGCGGGGTCGCCAGAGATGTGGCGCGACATTTTTCTGTCTAATCGCGACGCGATGCTGGCCGAGCTTGCCGATGTGCGCGCCGTGCTGGATCGCGCTGAACGCGCCATTGCCGATGGCGATGACGCCGCTTTGCTGGCCCTGCTGGACACGGCAGCCCAGGCGCGCCGTCATTGGCGCAAGGAGTAGCTGACATGAACGCTATGGCTTATCTGGATCTGCCGCGCGTGCGGCAAGCGCAGGGCGTGATGGCCTTGCCCGGTTCCAAAAGCATTTCCAACCGCGTGCTGCTGCTGTCGGCCATTGCCGAGGGCACGACGGTCATCACCGGCCTGCTGGATTCTGACGACACCCGCGTCATGCTGGGCGCCTTGCGCCAATTGGGCGTGCAGGTGTCTGACCTGGATGCCGGCCGCGTCACCGTCGAGGGCGTCCGGCGTTTTCCCGTGGAAAGCGCGGACCTCTTCATGGGTAATGCCGGCACCGCGATTCGTCCGCTGACGGCCGCGCTAGCCTTGATGGGTGGCGACTACCGCTTGTCGGGCGTGCCGCGCATGCATGAACGCCCCATTGGTGATCTGGCGGATGCCTTGAATGCACTGGGCGCCCGCATTGATTACTTGGGCCAGCCGGGCTATCCGCCGCTGCACATCGGCCGCGGCGACATCGCCGAGGACGCTGTCACGCGCGTGCAGGGTTCCGTGTCCAGCCAGTTCCTGACGGCATTGTTGCTGGCCGCGCCCTTGCAGGCGGGCCGCAGCGGCAAGCCCGTCACGATCGAAGTGGTGGGCGAGCTGATCTCCAAGCCCTACATCGAAATCACGCTGAATCTGATGGCGCGTTTTGGCGTGCAGGTGCAGCGTGATGGATGGAGCCGTTTCGTGATTGAAGGCGGCGCGGGTTATCGCAGCCCGGGTCAGATCGCGGTGGAAGGCGATGCGTCGACGGCCTCCTACTTTCTGGCGCTGGGCGCCATTGGCGGCGGCCCGTTGCGCGTGACGGGCGTGGGCGCGGACAGCATCCAGGGCGACGTTGCGTTTGCCGACACCCTGGCGCAGATGGGCGCCACGGTCACGTATGGCCCCGACTGGATCGAAGTGTCGGGCGTGCGCGTTGCCGACGGTGCGCGCCTGAAGGCCTTCGACACCGATTTCAATCTGATCCCCGACGCGGCCATGACCGCAGCGGCGCTGGCCCTGTATGCCGACGGCCCGTGCCGCCTGCGCAACATCGGCAGCTGGCGCGTGAAGGAAACCGACCGCATCCACGCCATGCAGACCGAGCTTGAAAAGCTGGGCGCGCAGGTGGAATCGGGGCCGGATTGGCTGCGCGTCATTCCCCCGGCGCAGGACGCCTGGCGCGATGCGCACATTGGCACCTGGGACGACCACCGCATGGCGATGTGCTTTTCGCTGGCGGCCTTCGGCCCGGCGGCGGTCAGAATTCTGGACCCGGGTTGCGTTAGCAAGACGTTCCCGGGTTACTTTGATGTCTACGCGAGCCTGGTATCGGCCTAGCGAAAAACCTACATGACTTTGACTTCTTCGATTGATTCTCCCGTGGCTGCGGTCATCACGATTGACGGGCCCACCGCGTCGGGCAAGGGCACCGTGGCGCATCGGGTCGCCAAGGCGCTGGGCTGGGACGTGCTGGACAGCGGCGCGTTGTACCGCCTGACGGCGCTGGCCGCCATCAAGCAGGGCGTGGCCGCGGACGACGAGCCGGGCGTGGCCCGCGTGGCCGAGACGCTGGATGTGCGCTTTGACGGTCCCCACGTCTACCTGGAAGGCGCCGACGTCGGCCACGACATCCGCCGCGAGGAAGTGGGTAATTTTGCCTCCCGGGTGGCGGCTTTTCCGGGTGTGCGCCAAGCGCTGCTCGAACGTCAACGCGCTTTCCGCCTGCCTCCCGGGCTGGTGGCGGATGGCCGGGATATGGGCACGGTGGTCTTTCCCGATGCGTCCCTGAAGGTGTTCCTGGTTGCCGACGTGGTCGCCCGGGCGGAGAGGCGGCGTAAGCAGTTGATCGAAAAGGGAATTTCTGCTAATCTAGACGACCTTCTGCGAGATATGCGCGAGCGAGATGCCCGCGACACCCAGCGCGCCACGGCGCCGCTTGCTCCCGCAGCAGACGCACATGTGCTGGATTCGTCCAATTTGACGATTGCAGAAACAGTGCAGGCAATACTGGATTTCTGGCAACAAGCGCAAAAATAGTCCAACCGCTATGGCTGAAAAGCGATAGCTGAAAGGCAGTAGCTGAAAGGCAGTAGCTGAAAGGCAGTAGCTGAAAGGCAGTAGCTGAAAGGCAGTAGCTGAAAGGCGATAGCGCAGACAGCCAGAAAATTTTATTAGGCCCTGTTCTAGCCAGGCGCAACCCCCCACGGGCCACCCCGCAGGGGCGAACCGGCAAACAGGTATTTTGACTCCACTGTGGCGGGCAATCCGCTGCGGTGTGTTCTTAACGGCCATTTCGGCCCAATGGATTTCAACCCCATGTCTTCCGTTTCCACTACCGCCACCGGCGGCGAAAGTTTCGCCGACCTTTTCGCACAAAGCCTCAAGAGCCAGGACATGAAGTCCGGCGAGGTCATCAGCGCCGAAGTCGTGCGCGTCGACCATAATTTCGTCGTCGTCAACGCCGGCCTGAAGTCCGAAGCGCTGATCCCCCTGGAAGAGTTCCTGAACGACCAGGGCGAGCTCGAAGTGCAACCCGGCGATTTCGTCTCGGTGGCCATCGATTCCCTGGAAAACGGCTACGGCGACACCATCCTGTCGCGTGACCGCGCCAAGCGCCTGTCGGCCTGGCTGCAGCTGGAAAAGGCCCTGGAAAACGGCGAACTGGTTACCGGCACCATCACCGGCAAGGTGAAGGGCGGCCTGACCGTCATGACCAACGGCATCCGCGCGTTCCTGCCGGGTTCGCTGGTGGATCTGCGTCCGGTCAAGGACACCACCCCGTACGAAGGCAAGACCCTCGAATTCAAGGTCATCAAGCTCGACCGCAAGCGCAACAACGTTGTGCTGTCGCGTCGCCAAGTGCTGGAAGCCAGCATGGGCGAAGAGCGTCAAAAGCTGCTCGAAACCCTGCACGAAGGTGCTGTGGTCAAGGGCGTGGTCAAGAACATCACCGACTACGGCGCGTTCGTTGACCTGGGCGGCATCGATGGCCTGCTCCACATCACCGACATGGCATGGCGTCGTGTGCGTCACCCGTCCGAAGTCCTGCAAGTGGGTCAAGAAGTCGAAGCCAAGGTCCTCAAGTTCGACCAGGAAAAGAGCCGCGTCTCGCTGGGCGTCAAGCAGCTGGGCGAAGATCCGTGGGTGGGCCTGGCTCGCCGCTACCCGCAAGGCACCCGCCTGTTCGGTAAGGTCACGAACCTGACCGACTACGGCGCCTTCGTCGAAGTCGAAGCCGGCATCGAAGGCCTGGTTCACGTCTCCGAAATGGACTGGACCAACAAGAACGTCGACCCGCGCAAGGTTGTTACCCTGGGCGAAGAAGTCGAAGTCATGGTCCTGGAAATCGACGAAGACCGTCGTCGTATCTCGCTGGGCATGAAGCAGTGCCGTCAAAACCCGTGGGAAGAGTTCGCTACGAACTTCAAGCGCGGCGACAAGGTCCGCGGCGCCATCAAGTCGATCACCGACTTCGGCGTGTTCGTGGGTCTGCCTGGCGGCATCGACGGCCTGGTTCACCTGTCCGACCTGTCGTGGACGGAAACGGGCGAAGAAGCCGTGCGCAACTTCAAGAAGGGCGACGAGATCGAAGCCGTGGTTCTGGGCATCGATACCGACAAGGAACGCATCTCGCTGGGCATCAAGCAGCTGGAAGGCGACCCCTTCAACAACTTCGTCGCCACGTTTGACAAGGGCGCGGTTGTTCCGGGCACCATCAAGTCCGTCGAAGCCAAGGGCGCTGTTGTTACGCTGTCCGTGGACGTTGAAGGCTACCTGCGCGCTTCCGAGATCTCCTCGGGCCGTGTTGAAGATGCCACCACCGTTCTGAACGCTGGTGAAAACATCGAAGCCATGATCGTCAACATCGATCGCAAGACGCGTTCGATCCAACTGTCGATCAAGGCCCGCGACAACGCTGAGACCGCCGAAACGATCCAGCGCATGTCCGACGCCAGCGCTTCGTCCGGCACCACCAACCTCGGCGCGCTGCTGAAGGCCAAGCTGGACCAACAGCGCAACGACGGTTAATTCGTGACCAAGTCGGAGCTGATCGCCGCCTTGGCGGCCCGCTATCCTCAGCTGGCCGCCCGCGACACCGATTACGCGGTCAAGACCGTTCTGGATGCAATGACCCAGGCCCTGGCCTCGGGTCAGCGCATCGAGATCCGCGGTTTTGGAAGCTTCTCGTTGTCGCAGCGGTCTCCCCGCATCGGTCGCAATCCGAAATCCGGCGAACAAGTGCTGGTGCCTGGTAAACAGGTGCCGCACTTCAAGGCGGGCAAGGAATTGCGCGAACGGGTAGACCTGGTCGGCGGCAATGACGAGGACGCTCAATCTTCTGGATCGAGTGAACCGATGGCGTCCATGGCAGGTTTGCACGCCATGCATTGACGTATCGGCTAGTAAAGGCTGCCTACGGGCAGATCGGACCGAGAACAGGCCCCTTGAGAAATCAAGGGGCTTTGTTTTTTCCGGCCGCCGCCGTGCAGCCGTGATGCGGGGATTTTTTTTCTTGGGACCTTTAAGACGTCGCTTACAATTGACAGTCTTGAATTCTTTGGAGCATGCGTCATGCGCTATCTAGTCTGGGCCCTGCGATTGCTCGTGTTTATTGCGGTATTGATGTTCGCCTTGAAGAACACCGATCCGGTTGCCGTGAAGTTCTACGCGGACTACGTCGTGCAAGACGTGCCGTTGATCGTCGTGATGCTGGTGGTGTTTGTGGCGGGCGCCTTGTTTGGCCTGCTGCTGACCGTGCCCGCCGCCATGCGCCGCCGCCGCGAAGCCATTCGCTTGCGCCGCGAGCTGGACCGCGTGCAGGCTGCGGTGAATGGCACCATGCCTGTCGTGCCGCCCGAAGCCGTTGCGCCGATGTCGCCGCTGTAATGGCGCGCCGATCCTTGCACGCCGTCAATTTCGCACTGAATTACCGCAAGAGCCCGAAACGTGGATTTTGAACCTTGGTGGTTGATTTTCGTGCCGGTGTTGTTCGCGCTGGGCTGGTTGGCCGCGCGCTTCGATATCCGGCAAATGCTTCGGGAAACCCGCAGCCTGCCTGACTCGTATTTCCGGGGCCTGAACTTCCTGCTCAACGAGGAACCCGACCGCGCAATTGACGCCTTTGTCGAAGTCGCCAAACTGGACCCGGAAACGACCGAGCTGCACTTTGCGCTGGGCAGCCTGTTCCGCCGCCGTGGCGAGATGGAACGCGCCATCCGCGTGCATCAAAGCCTGCTAAGCCGCTCCGACCTGCCGGCTGCCGAGCGTGAGCACGCGCAGCATGAATTGGCGCAAGACTTCCTCAAGGCTGGCATGCTCGACCGCGCCGAAAGCGGGTTCGAGCAATTGAAGGACACGCGCTATGCGCTGCCCGCCTTGCGTTCGCTGATCCGGATTTTTGAATCCGAACACGACTGGCCGCGCGCCATTGAAGCCGTCAAAACCTTGCAAGGTTTGGTTGATGAGCCGGTGCCGCAGATCGTGCACTACTACTGCGAACAGGCGCAGACGGCGCTGTCCGCCAAGCCGGCGGATGTGGATGCCGCGCACAAGGCGCTGGACGCCGCTGATCACGCCTTGTCCACGACCGACCCGGCCGCGGGCAAGGGCGCGATGGTGCGCACTGCCATGCTGCGCGCCCGCCTGGCGCTGATGGAGCAAGATCCCAAGCGCGAACGGCTGTACCTGGAGTCGGTCATGACCGACGCCCCCGAATTTGCGGGGCTCGTCGCCGAGCAGTTGCTGGCCAATTACCGCGCCGCGAATCAGGTGGAAGCGGGATTGGACTTCCTGCAAAAGCAGTATCAGCGCCATGCGTCGCTGGATCTCTTCAACGTCGTGTTCCGCGAGCTGCGCGTGCAACAGGGCTCGGTCGTGGCTTGGGCGTTTGCGCGGGGTGCGCTGCGCAGTCACCCGTCCCTGCTGGGCCTGGATCGCTTGCTGGAAGCCGAGCTGGCCAACCCGGATGCGGGCGCCGAGCAAGGGCCGGTGCCTGGCGCCGATTTGACGCTGTTGCGCAGCCTGATCCACAAGCATACGCAACGGCTGGACCGCTATGCGTGCCGTAGTTGCGGTTTTCAAGCGCGTCGTTTTTACTGGCAATGTCCCGGCTGCAACGCCTGGGAAACCTATGCGCCGCGCCGTCTGGAAGAACTTGAATGAAGCCTTTCCCCGCCGAAGCCATTTCGCATAGCCGCGTTCTCGTGGTCGGCGACATCATGCTGGACCGCTACTGGTTCGGTGAAGTCGAACGCATTTCTCCGGAAGCGCCGGTGCCGGTGGTGCGCGTGGCGCGCCGCGAAGACCGCCTGGGCGGCGCCGCCAACGTGGCGCGCAACGTGGCGGCCTTGGGCGGCCATGTGACGCTGGTGGGCGTGCTGGGCGCGGACGAGGCGGGCGACAGCATCCGCCGTTTGTCCGCTGAAGCCGGCATCCAGGCTGACCTGATCGCTGACCCGTCCTTGCACACCACGCTGAAGATGCGCGTGCTGGGCCGCCAGCAGCAGCTGCTGCGCGTGGACTTCGAACAGCATCCGGAGCAGGCCGCACTCGACAGTGTTGACGCCGCGCTGGCGCGTCATCTGGCCAACCACGACATCGTTGTGCTGTCCGACTACGCCAAGGGCGTGCTGACCCGCGTCGAGTCACTGGTGGCCATGGCGCGCCATGCAGGCATCCCGGTGCTTGTGGACCCCAAGGGCGATGACTACGCGCGCTATCGTGGCGCAACGCTTGTCACCCCGAACCGTTCGGAAATGCAGCAGGCGGTGGGCCGCTGGAATTCCGAAGCTGAACTGACCGATCGCGCGCAGCGCCTGCGCGCTGACCTGGACCTGGAAGCCTTGCTTGTGACGCGTTCCGAGCAGGGCATGACTTTGTTTACCGATACCGGACGTGACCACATCGATGCGCAAGCGCACGAGGTGTTCGATGTGTCCGGCGCGGGCGACACCGTGCTGGCCACGCTGGCCGTCTCGCGCGCCATCGGCTTGCCGTGGGCCGAGGCGATGAGCTGGGCCAACAAGGCCGGCGGCATTGCCGTGGGCAAGCTGGGCACGTCCGTCGTCACCGCCGCGGAATTGGCAGGAGAACCCTCATGATCGTCGTAACCGGAGCCGCAGGCTTCATTGGCAGCAATCTGGTGCGCGGGCTGAACCGCCGCGGCATCACGGACATCATCGCGGTGGACGATCTGACCGAGGGCGACAAGTTCGTCAATCTGGTCGATTGCCAGATCGCCGAGTACATGGACAAGGACGACTTCCGCCGCCGCGTCGTTGACGGCAGCCTGCCCGCCGTGCGCGCCGTGCTGCACCAGGGCGCGTGTTCGGACACGACCGAGCGCAACGGCCGCTACATGATGGACAACAACTACCGCGTCACGCTGGAGTTGTTCGAGTTCTGTCAGGAGCGCCGCATTCCGTTCCTGTATGCGTCGTCCGCCGCCGTCTATGGCGGCTCGTCGATCTATGTCGAAGACCCTGCCAACGAAGGCCCGTTGAACGTCTACGGCTATTCCAAGCTGCTGTTCGACCAGGTCCTGCGCAAACGCATGAACAGCCTGACCGCGCAGGTCGTGGGCCTGCGCTATTTCAACGTCTACGGCCCGCACGAGCAACACAAGGGTCGCATGGCTTCGGTGGCGTTCCACAACATGAACCAGTTCCTGGAACACGGCCATGTGCGCCTGTTTGCGGGCTGGGACGGTTACGTGGACGGCGGGCAGAGCCGCGATTTCATCTCGGTGGAAGACGTGGTGGCGGTCAACCTGCACTTCCTGGATCACCCGGAACAGTCGGGCATCTTCAACTGCGGCACGGGGCGCGCCCAACCGTTCAATGACGTGGCGGCGGCCGTGGTGAACACCTTGCGCGCGGAACGTGGCGAAGCCGAATTGACGCTCGCGCAATTGGTGGAGCTGGATCTCATCCGCTACATCCCGTTCCCGGACGATCTGAAGGGGCGCTATCAAAGCTACACGCAAGCCGATGTGACGCAGCTGCGCACGGCGGGCTTTTACGCCCCGATGCGGGATGTGCAGACGGGCGTGGCCGAGTACGTGCGGTACTGGCGCGCGCGTCGATAAATGCTTGATTGAGCGCTGCAATAAGTGCTGCATCAGTGCTGCACGAGTGCTGCAATTCGCGCGGCGCATGTCGTGAAAATGAAGCCACCGATTTGGTGGCTTTTTTTCGTCTGCGTAGTTGCCGAGGTGGATCAATCCGTTCACTGCGCGGCCCAAGCGCGGGGCGGGCGGCCATCATCCAGGGGTGGCGCAACAATCGTTGTGCACAGATCCATTCAGGAGACACCCATGAATTCATTTATCGAGTCCACCCCCACCGGATTGCTGCCATGCTCGTCAACCCACGCGCTTCGTTCGCCGATGGCGGCCATGCGTGCAAAGCGTGGCCGGCATGCGTTGCGGCGTGCAATGGGGGCACTGTTGGTCACGGTCGGGCTAGGCTTTGTCGCGCCCCAGGCCCACGCGCTGGACGTCAATCAGGCCAACGCCCAGCAATTGGAGACGATTCGCGGCATCGGCCCGCGCACGGCCGAAGTCATCATTGCCGAGCGCGACCGGGGCGGCAAGTTCGAATCGTTTGAAGACCTGGCCGAACGGGTGCGCGGTATCGGTCAGAAAAAGGCGCAGGCCTTGCAAGCGGCAGGCTTGCAGGTGGGCGACGGGGAGCCGTCATCCGCGGTGGGCAAGGGGGCCGCGGGCAGCGCGACGGAAGTCGCCAAACCGGGTGAAGCCAAGCCGGCGACGGGGGCTGGCGCCGGGGCTGCGGCCAAGTCTGGGTCCAGAGCCGCCGGCAAGTCTGCTGGCGTTCCAGCCGGTGGGTCCGGCTCTGCGGCCGCCGTGCGGCCCTGAGCTTCCCAGCCACTCGGAAATTCACTCGGGAACCCCTGGCGGGAGCGCGGCTTTTCGCCGCGTCTGCCGCCGGGCGGAGTTATGATCGACCGCATGACTACTACCTATCCCACTATCGAGCAGACCGTCGGCAACACGCCGCTGGTCCGATTGCAGCGCATTCCGGGTGCCGCGGGCGCCGCGCGTGGCAACGTCATCCTGGCCAAGCTGGAAGGCAATAATCCCGCCGGTTCCGTGAAAGACCGCCCGGCCTTGTCGATGATCAATCACGCGGAAGCACGCGGCGACATCAAACCGGGCGATACCCTCATTGAAGCCACCAGCGGCAACACGGGCATTGCCCTGGCCATGGCGGCTGCGATGAAGGGCTACCGCATGATTTTGATCATGCCGGACAACCTGTCGGTGGAACGCCGGGCGGCCATGGCGGCCTATGGCGCGGAATTGATCCTGACGCCGGCCGACAAGGGCGGCATGGAGTACGCGCGCGACTTGGCCACTGAAATGCAGGCAGACGGCCGGGGCGTGGTGCTGGATCAATTCGCCAACCCCGACAACCCGCGCGCGCACGTCGAAACCACGGGGCCTGAACTCTGGACCCAGACCGATGGGCGCATCACGCATTTCGTCAGCGCGATGGGTACGACGGGCACGATCATGGGCGTGTCGACTTACCTGAAGTCGCGCAATCCGGCGGTGCAGGTGGTGGGCGCACAACCCGCAGAAGGCTCGCAGATTCCGGGCATCCGTAAATGGCCCGAGGCCTATCTGCCGAAGATCTTCGACCGCAGCCGCGTCGATGCGTATGAATCCATCGAGCAATCGGAAGCCGAAGTCATGGCGCGCCGGCTGGCCGCGGAAGAGGGCATCTTTGGCGGTATCTCGTCCGCTGGCGCGCTGGTCGCTGCGCTGCGCGTGGCCGAACGCGTCAATGACGCCACCATCGTCTTCATCGTGTGCGACCGCGGCGACCGCTATCTGTCCACCGGCGTGTTCAACTGATATCTGGTTTTTCGGCAGCCTGACGGGCTGCCGAAGCAAACAGCCCGGCCCAGGAATAGCCTTTCCTGGGCCGGGCTGTTTCCATTGCGGGGCTGCCATGCGGCCGTAAGCGCCACGTGGCAGTCCTGCGTTATTCAGGCTGAATATTCGCGTCTTTCATGACCTTGATCCAGCGTGCGCTTTCCGCAATATTGAAGGCTTCCGCTTCCTGGTAGCCCGTCGTGCTGGGCAGCGTGCCCTGCGATTTCAGGGCTTCGACGACCTTCGATGATTTCGACGCCTCGACCATGGCTTTGTTGAGCTTGGCGATGATGGGCTCGGGCGTATCCTTGGGCACCCACATGCCGTACCACGTGACGATATCGAAGTCGGGCAGCACGGTTTCGGCGATGGTGGGCACGTTGGGAAGATCGGCCAGCCGCGTTTTGGTGGTGACGGCAAGCGGAACGACCTTGCCGCTCTGGATCAGCGGAAGCGCAGGCGCCAGCGGGGCGTACATCAGATCGACATGGCCGCCTGCGACATCGGTCAGGGCCGGGCTGCTGCCGCGGTATCCAACGTGCGAGATGGAGGCCTTGGTGGACGTATTGATCAGTTCACCGGCCAGATGCGGCAGCGTGGCGACCCCGGGGGAGGCGAAGGTCAGTGTGCCCGGCTGCGCGCGGGCGTGCTGGATCAGGTCGGCAAAGGTCTTGAACTTGGAGGTGGGCGGGACGACAGCCACCATCGGCACCGTGCCCAACACGCCTACCATCCTGAAGTCCTTGATCGGGTCAAAACTCAGGTTCTTGAACTGGGCGGGGTAGATACCCTGAACGGACGGATTCATCAGCAGCGTGTAGCCGTCGGCGGGGGCCCGGGCGACCTGAGCCGCGCCGATTGTGCCACTGGCGCCTGCGCGGGTTTCAATGACCAGCGGCTGGCCCAGAATTTCCCCCATTTGCACTGCGACCACACGGCCCACCACATCGGTCGGGCCGCCAGCCGCCCACGGCATGATGACGCGTATCGGTTTGTCCGGATAAGTGCCTTGCGCTTGCGCGCCGGCCAAGGGGAGTCCGGCGGTGGTGATCATCGTGCATGCCGCGGCAAGAAAGCTGCGTTTGTTCATCTACTGTCTTCTCCAACAAAGGTGAGGTTGGCGGAGGGCAGGGCCGCATGCAGCAGCGCCTTGACCTCTTCCAGTTGTTTTCCAGTGGTGGCTTCGTTTTTGAGCATGCGGCCCAGGGGGCCGGCCACCACAATGGCAAAGGGTTGTTCATAGGCCCGGAACCCGAGCGATACGGACATCACGTCTTCGACGTTTTCACCGACCGAACGCTGCCAGCCCCGCGCGACTCCTGCCTGCAGGTCGCGATCAAAGGCATCGCGGGCGGTGATAGTGCTGTCCGTGAACGCAGTGAATCCGCTATAGGCCTTGAACCATTTTTGGCGTTCTTCCGGCGGCAGTACGGACAACAGCGCCTTGCCTGAGCTGGTGGCGTGCACCGCTTTGAATCCGCCGGGCTGGTGGGAGAAGCGGATCGTCTGCTTGGATTCAGCCACGATCAGGTAGACGACTTTGTCGTCGGCCAGCTTGGCCAGCAGGGCGGTTTCCCCGGTCAGGTCGCGGACTCGTTCCAGCACGGGTTCGATGACCGCATTCAAGGGGTCGCTGCGGCAAATCAGCGTGGCGACGTGGATCAGCTTTTGGGTCGGGTAATAGCCGTGCTTCTTGCCGATTTCATAGAGATAGCCGCGGGCCACCATGGTTTTGAGCAAGCCATGGCAACTGGACAGCGGGATCTGCATCTGGGCGGCGATTTCGCTGTACAGCAATGGCTTCTGCTCCTCGGCAAAGAGGTTCAGTACATCCAGAACTCGAGCAGCTGTTTTCACATCCATGATGTTAGTATCCTATACGTGATAAATTTATGTCAATCCGCTTTCAACGCCAAGGAGTTGCGACGCATGAGATGGAAGAACCGTCCCGAAGGATCGAACTGGGGAGACTTTGGGCCTGACGATCAGCGCGGTTGCCTGAATTACATCACTCCCGAGAACGTGTTGATGGGCATAGGCGAAGTCCGCCAGGGCCTGAGCTTCTGCCTGTCGCTCCCGCTGGACTATCCCGGCGGCAATGGTGTGAATGTCAGGCGTCTTCCGCCCAAGCTGCGTCCCACGGAACGGGACGGCGACCAGTACATGAATTTCCCGCTGGGGCGCCTGCGTCCGGGCTGCGTGGACGTGCTGAGCGACGATATTGTCGAAATGAGCCTGCAGTACTCGACGCAGTGGGATTCCCTGGCGCACGTAGGCGCGTTGTTCGATGCGAATGGCGACGGCCTGCCTGAACGCGTCTACTACAACGGCTACCGGCCCAATGATCACGTGGTCGGCCCGGTGGACTACGACGTAGACAACGGTTTTGCCAAGACCGATCTGGGGCAGGGCGTGGCGTCAAATGCCAAGAAGCTGGACATCACGCAGCTGGCTGAATCCTGCTTGCAAAGCCGCGGCGTGATGGTCGACTTGGCCAAGCACTATGGCCGGGCGCAGAAATCCGTCGGCTATGACGATCTGATGCGTATTCTGGAAAGCGATCGGATCGAGATCGAGCGGGGCGATATCGTCCTGTTCCACACCGAGTTCGGCGACGCCTTGCTGGAGAAGAACCGCGAGCCGGATGCGCATACGCTGCACGAGATCTGCGCGGGCCTGGATGGCAGCGATGAGAAGCTGCTGCAATGGATTTCGGATTCGAAAGTGGCGGCGATGGCATCCGACAACCATGCGCTGGAGATCTACCCCACGCAAAAGCCCAACGCCTGCTGCGCCGCGTTGCCGCTGCATCATCATTGCATCTTCAAGCTGGGCATGCCGATTGGCGAGATGTGGTATTTGGGCCAGCTTGCGCGATGGTTGCAAACCAATGGACGCAGCCGGTTTTTGCTGACAGCCCCGCCCCTGAACCTGCCCGGCGCGGTGGGCTCGCCCGTCACGCCGGTGGCCACCGTGTGAGGCCGTCGGCAAACTTGGGCGAGGCGGCCTGAGGCATTCGGCGGTAAGCATGAAAAAGCGGCGCCTGGACTCACGCCCAGGCGCCGCTTTTTTCTGACAAGAAGATCAGCGGTTCACGCGGGCTTCAATCTCAGCGGCCAGATCAGCGACCGACGTGGCGTAGAAGTAGCTGCGGTTGTATTTCGTCAGCGCGAAAAAGTTGGGCGTGCCTACGCGGTACTGGGCGGTGCCCCGGGCCTCTTCCACCAAGTCGACCACGCCCAGCGGCTGGCCTCCCCAACCCGTGGCCGACGCGCCCGGTTGCAGGCGAGCGCCTGCGGCTGACAGGGTGCTCCAGCTTTGCTTGGGTTCCAGGCCGCCATCGACAAGCGCTGTCGGATCAGCCGGCAGCACCACGGGCGCGAACACCGGCAGACCGCGTTGCCAGCCATGTTGGGCCAGGAAGCTGCCCACCGACATGATGGCGTCCTGCGTGTTGTTCGTCAGGTCGATATGGCCGTTGTCGTCGCCGTCCACCGCGTAATGCATGATGCTGGTCGGCATGAATTGCGGCATGCCGATGGCGCCGGCGTACGAGCCGCGCGTTTCCAGTTCCAGCTTGTCTTTCATGACCAGCGTCAGGAAGTCGCCCAACTGGCCGCGGAACATCGTGGCGCGTTCGGGCTTGTTGGGATCGGGGTAGTCAAAGGCCAGCGTGGCCAGCGCGTCCAGCACCCGGAAGTTGCCCATGTTGCGGCCATACAGCGTTTCGACGCCAATGATCGACGCAATGATGGGCGCGGGTACGCCAAAGCGCTGCGCGGCCTGATTGAGCAGGTCGCGGTTTTCGTTATAGAACTCCACGCCCCAGCCGATGCGCTTGGGTTCGACAAAGCGCGAGCGGTACGTCAGCCAGCTGCGCCAGATCTTCTTGCCCGGCGGGGCGGGCGCAATCAGGCGCGACACCGTGGCGTTGTAGCGCGAACTTTCCAGCGCCTTCACCATGGGGTTCAGCGGCAGGTTGCGTTCGGCGGCCAGTTCTTCCACGAACGCACGCACTTCCGGCCGCAAGGCGCCGGTGGCGGTCAGCGTGGCGGGCGCGTCGTCCGGCAGTTCGGAGCCTGGTGTCGGCGTACTAGGTCCGATGCGGATAGCAGTGTTGCCAGAGGCGGCCACCGGTTGGGTGGCAAGGGAATTCGGGGCAGTGGGAGCGGTGGTGGAGCAGCCCGCCAACAGGGCGGAAAGCGCTCCGAGTTGCAGTAATCGCCGACAGATGAACATAATCTTCCTTATGGAGACCATGTATCTTACCCACCCCGCATGCCGCTTGCATGAAATGGGCAGTTGGCATCCCGAAAGCCCACAGAGGCTGGACGCCATTTCCGACCAGCTATTAGCCAGCGGCTTGATGCCCTATCTGGACGACCGGCAGGCGCCTCAGGCGTCGCGCCATGACGTGCTGCGCGTGCACACCGTCCAGTATCTGGACAGTTTGCGAGAACATACGCCGGACCAAGGGTATTACCCGATAGATCCGGACACCCTGATGAATCCCCACACCTATGAAGCCGCGCTGTATGCCGCCGGCGCGGGCGTGGCGGCGGTGGATGCGGTGATGGGCGGTGAGGCCCGCACGGCGTTCTGCGCGGTGCGTCCGCCCGGGCACCACGCCTGCTGTTCCCAGGCGATGGGGTTCTGCTTCTTGAACAACGTGGCCATTGCGGCGCGCCATGCGCTGGAGTTTCACGGCCTGTCGCGCGTGGCCATCGTTGACTTCGATGTGCACCACGGCAACGGCACCGAAGACGTCTTCGCGGGCGATGAGCGCGTGCTGATGTGCAGCTTCTTCCAGCATCCGTTCTTTCCCAACAGCGGCGCCGAGCACCCGGCCGACAACATGATCAACGTGCCGGTGGCCGCCTATACGGGCGGGGCCGCCGTCAGGACGATCGTCACCGACACCTGGCTGCCGAAGCTCGACGCGCACCGGCCGGAACTGATCCTTGTGTCAGCGGGCTTTGACGCGCACCGCGAGGACGACATGGGCCAGATGGGCCTGGTGGAAGCCGACTATGCGTGGATAACGGAACAGCTCGTCGATGTGGCCGAACGCCACAGTCAGGGGCGGATCGTCAGTACGCTGGAAGGTGGTTACAACTTATCTGCCCTGGGTCGCAGCGTGGTTGCGCATATACGAGCGCTGGCTAAGCTGTAGAATCAGGAAAAAATTGTGCAATGCGATCCCGGCGCATGCCGGGTAATTATTTCCATTTGGAGGCTGCGGGATGAAGGTGTTGGTACCTGTCAAGCGCGTCGTTGACTACAACGTCAAGGTGCGCGTCAAGTCGGATCAGACTGGCGTGGATATCGCCAATGTGAAGATGTCCATGAACCCCTTTGACGAAATCGCCGTCGAAGAAGCGACCCGGTTGAAAGAGAAGGGTGCCGTCGCTGAAGTCGTGGCGGTTTCTTGCGGCGTTGCGCAATGCCAGGAGACGCTGCGCACCGCCATGGCCATTGGCGCCGATCGCGGCGTGCTGGTCCAGACCGATGCCGAACTGCAGCCGCTGGCTGTCGCCAAGCTGTTGAAGGCGCTGGTCGACAAAGAGCAGCCGCAACTGGTCATCCTGGGCAAGCAAGCCATCGACGACGATGCCAACCAAACCGGCCAGATGCTGGCCGCGCTGCTGGACTGGCCGCAAGCCACGTTCGCCAGCAAGGTTGAACTCGCCGACGGCAAGGTCACGGTCACGCGCGAAGTGGACGGCGGCCTGGAAACGCTGACGCTCACGCTGCCGGCTATCGTCACCACCGACTTGCGCCTGAACGAGCCGCGTTACGTCACGCTGCCGAACATCATGAAGGCCAAGAAGAAGCAGTTGGACACCGTCACGCCCGAAGAGTTGGGTGTTGATGCCGCGCCGCGCCTGAAGACGCTGAAGGTCAGCGAGCCGCCCGCCCGCAAGGCCGGCATCAAGGTGGCTGACGTTGCTGCCCTGGTGGACAAACTCAAGAACGAAGCGAAGGTGGTCTGAACATGACGACGCTGGTTATTGCCGAACACGATAACGCCCAGTTGAAGGGCGCAACCCTGAACGCCGTCGCCGCCGCCGCCAAGATCGGAGGCGACGTGCACGTGCTGGTCGCTGGCGCCAACGCGCGCGCCGTGGCCGATCAGGCCGCCGCCGCCGCCGGTGTCGCCAAGGTCCTCTTGGCCGACGCGCCGCAACTGGCCGACGGCCTGGCCGAGAACGTCGCCGCCCAAGTGCTGGCCGTGGCATCGAACTACAGCCACATCCTGTTCCCGGCTACCGCCTCGGGCAAGAACGTGGCGCCGCGCGTTGCGGCCAAGCTCGACGTGGCGCAGATTTCGGACATCATCGGCGTGGAATCCGCCGACACGTTCCAGCGCCCGATCTATGCGGGTAACGCCATTGCCACCGTGCAATCGGCCGACGCCGTGAAGGTCATCACCGTGCGCACGACGGGCTTTGACGCCGTTGCGGCGCAAGGCGGTTCGGCTGCGGTGGAAGAAATCGCTGCCGTTGCCGATTCGGGCAAGTCCACGTTCGTGGGCCGCGAAGTCGCCAAGAGCGACCGTCCTGAACTGGCCGGTGCGCGCGTGGTGGTGTCGGGCGGCCGCGGTCTGGGCAGCGCCGAAAACTTCAAGATCCTGGACCCGCTGGCTGACAAGCTGGGCGCGGCGCTGGGCGCTTCGCGCGCTGCGGTCGACGCCGGCTACGCGCCGAACGACTGGCAAGTGGGCCAGACGGGCAAGATTGTTGCGCCGCAGCTGTACGTGGCCGTGGGTATCTCGGGCGCCATCCAGCACTTGGCCGGCATGAAGGATTCGAAGGTCATTGTGGCCATCAACAAAGATCCCGAAGCCCCGATTTTCGGCGTGGCCGATTATGGTTTGGTGGGCGATCTGTTCCAGGTTGTGCCCGAACTGACTGGCGCGCTGTAAGCCGCCTGTTCAAGGTGTTTGAAGAGCCCGTGGATTAACGTCCACGGGCTTTTTTTCGTCTCAGATATTTTGCGACGATCTAATTCGTCTGTCGTATTTCTTTTGAATTTCTGAAAGATTCTGATAATGTGTTCCGCGCGCATCGGGATTGTTCGCGCACGTGCTTGGCCTGTACAGAACGAAGGAGATTCGGGATGGATTGGTTCTTTGACACATTGCGGAAGTACCCTGAATTAGCGATCTTTCTGACCCTCGGTTTGGGGTATTGGATCGGAGCCAAAAAGCTTTTTGGTTTTAATTTAGGCGCGGTAACAGGTACTTTGCTGGTCGGTGTGCTGGTCGGACAACTAGACATCACGATTGCCCCCATTCTCAAGCAGGTGTTCTTCCTGCTTTTCCTCTTCGGTCTAGGCTACGGCGTCGGACCACAATTCTTCCGCGGCATGAAAAGCGATGGCCTTCCCCAGGTTATCTTCGCGGTCATCATTTGCGTTATCTGCTTGTTGGTCACGTGGGCAACCGCCGTGGGCTTTGGCTTTGATGCCGGCACCGGTGCGGGGCTGCTGGCTGGCGCGCAAACCATTTCTGCGGTGATGGGCGTGGCCACGGACACGATCAACGGCCTGAGCGTCGATGCCGCAACCAAGAAGCAGTGGATCGACAGCATCCCGGTCGCCTACGCGGTCTGCTACATCTTCGGCACCGTTGGCAGCGCGTGGCTGCTGGCCTCGCTGGGCCCGAAGCTGATGGGCGTGGACATCGTCAAAGAGTGCAAGGAATACGAAGCCAAGATGTCCGGCAGCAGCGACTCCATGGAGCTGTCCGGCTACCGCAAGTTCACCGCGCGCGCCTACAAGCTGGATCACGCCGAACTCATCGGCAAGACGGTTGGCGAACTGGAAGCGAAGTTTGTCGATGCGCGTGTGTTCGTCGAACGTATTCGGCGCGGCGATCAAATCATCGATAACGACTCCACCACCGTGCTCCAGGCCGGCGATGTGCTGGGCGTGACCGGGCGCCATGACGCGCTGGTCTTGCAGGCCGGCGGCATTATCGGCAACGAGGTTGAAGACCGCGACGTGATCAACCTGCCCGCCGAGATCGTTGAAGTGGTGCTGACCAACAAGAATGTGGCCGGCAAGACGCTCAAGGAACTCGCGGAAAACGAGACCGTGCGCCAACTGGGCCGCGGCGTGTTCCTGCGCAAGGTGGTGCGTGGCGGCCATGAGATGCCCGTCAATTGGGGCTTGAAGCTGGATCGCGGTGACCGCCTGTTCATCCTGGGCGCCAAGCGTGACGTTGAACGCGTGGTGGGCAGGCTGGGGTATGTGGACCGCGCCACCGAGCAGACCGACATGGTGTTCGTGGGCTTCGGCATCTTGCTGGGTGGCCTGTTCGGCTCGCTGGTGCTGACGGTCAGTGGTATTCCCATCACCTTGTCGACGTCTGGCGGCGCGCTGATTTCCGGCCTGATTTTCGGCTATCTGCGTTCTGTGCACCCAACCTTCGGCCGCGTGCCGGAGCCCGTGCACTGGTTCCTGACCTCAGTCGGGCTGACAGCCTTTGTGGCCGTGGTCGGCATTACATCCGGGCCAGGCTTTGTCCAGGGTTTCCAGCAATTGGGAGCCAAGCTTTTTGTGGCCGGCATCATCGCCACCAGTGTGCCAATGATTCTGGGCGTGTTCATCGCCCGCTATGTCTTCAAATTCCATCCGGCCATCGTGCTGGGCGTCTGCGCAGGCGCTCGCACCACGACGGCCGCGATCGGCCAAATCACCGAAACGGCGAAAAGCCAGGTGCCCGCCCTGGGCTACACGGTGCCTTATGCGATCGGCAATACCCTGCTCATCATCTGGGGCATTGTCATCGTCATGCTCATGACTTAGTGGGACGCCCCGCAAGCCTCGCGGCTTGCGGGCAGCACATCGGGGCGGCGGGCATGCTCGCTCGCACTACCCCGGCAAGCGCTAATCACAACGCAAACCAGGAGTACTGAAAAATGGCTTCCACCGCGCCTCTTACCGTCAGCCTGGCCTCGGCCTTGAAAACCACCCGTTCGCGCCAGCGCGACCTTGAACAGTTGTCTCCCTTTGAGCTGAAGGATTATCTGATTACGCTGGCCAAGGACAATCAGCACACGGCTGCCTTGACCATGTTGAACGCTGGCCGCGGCAATCCGAACTGGATCGCCACCGAGCCGCGCGACGCCTTCTTCCTGTTGGGCCAGTTCGCCATGAAGGAAGCCCGCCGCGTGCGCGATGACGCCATTCTGGCGGGCATGCCGGGCAAGAAGGGCTGCGCAGACCGCCTGCGCAAATTCCTGTCCAAGCACAAGGGCGAAGACGGCTACGACTTTCTGGTCGGGGTGCTTGAGTACGGCGTGAAGATCAAGAACTTCGACCCCGATGAATGGATTCATGAGCTGACCGACAGCATCATCGGCGACAACTACCCTGTGCCGCCGCGCGCGCTGGTGCATATCGAACAGATCGTGCACGACTACCTGATCAAGGAAATGTGCGACGGCCGCCCGCCCAAGGGCAAGTTCGATCTGTTCCCGGTTGAAGGCGGCACCGCCGCCATGTGCTACATCTTTGACTCGCTGATGCAGAACGGCCTGCTGAAGCAGGGCGACACCATCGCGCTGTTCCTGCCGACGTTTACGCCGTATATCGAAATTGCCCACCTTGAGCGCTTCCAGTTCAAGATTGTGGCCATCAATGCCAACAGCATGCGCGCCGACGGCACGCACGATTGGCACTATCCGGCGTCCGAAATCGCCAAGCTTGAGAATCCGAAGATCAAGCTGGCCGTGACAGTGAACCCCAGCAACCCGCCGTCAGTGGCGTTCAGCCCGGTCGAGATGAAGCAGATCGTGCGCCTGATCCGCAAGAATCCTGACTTGGTGCTGGTGACCGATGACGTGTACGGCACCTTCGTGCCGAACTTCCGTTCGCTGATGGCCGAAGTGCCGCACAACACCATCTGCGTGTATTCCTTCTCGAAGAACTTCGGGTGCACGGGCTGGCGCCTGGGCGTTATTGCCACGCACGAGAAGAACACGATGGACCGCCGCATCGCTGAATTGCCGGCGTCCTGGAAACAGCGTCTGAACAAGCGCTACGGCGCCATGACGATGGAACCCGAGAAGCTCAAGTTCATCGACCGCATGGTGGCCGACAGCCGCAACGTGGCGCTGAACCATACGGCGGGCCTGTCTCTGCCGCAGCAGGTGCAGATGGGCTTTTTTGCGCTGTCCCACCTGCTCGACCTGAAGGACGCCTACAAGCATCTGACCATGCAGATCGTGCGCGCCCGCCGCGATTCGCTGTGGAGCGGGCTGGGCATTCCGCTGCCGCCCGAAGATCCGATGCGCGGCTGGTATTACGTGGAACTGGACTTCATGGTCTGGGCCAAGGTCATGTATGGCGACGCCTTCTGCAAGTACATGACGAGCAACTACGAACCGGTGGACTTCCTGTTCCGTCTGGCCGAGAAGTCAGGCGTGGTGCTGATGGATGGCGGCGGTTTTGGCGGCCCGCCGTGGTCGATCCGTATCTCGCTGGCGAACCTGGACGACGGTGACTACGCCAAGATCGGCAAGTACATGGTCGAGTGCGCGACCGAGTACGTCGAAGCCTGGAAGGCGTCCGAGCTGGTGCGTTCGGGCCCGACGGCAGGCAAGGGCCAGACGCTCAAGGCCGGCGCCGCCAAGAAGGCCGCCAAGACGGCGGCGAAGAAGGTAGCCAAGACGGCGGTGAAAAAGGCAGTGAAGAAGGCGGATACCGCCGCCAAGTCGGCCAAGAAGGCGACCGCACGCTAGCAGACGCAGGCAACCACAGGGCGACATGACCTCATGACGTGCTCAATCGGGTTTTTCAATAGCGTCCCCATCGCTGTGTTGTTCGTGACGGTGGGTTTGGGATACCTGATCGGCAAGCTCAAGGTCGGGCCGATTCAGCTGGGCGGAGTGTGCGGAACACTCATCGTCGCCCTGCTGATCGGCCAGACGGGCTGCCAGATGCGCGGCGACTTGAAAGAGGTTGCGTTCGCCCTGTTCATCTTCGCCATGGGCTACTCCGGTGGCCCGCAATTTTTCGCCAACCTGAACCGTTCCAGCCTGCGCTACATCGCGTTGCCGATTATCGAGGCGCTGCTGGTGCTGACCATCGTGCTGGCCGCGGTGCCGTTGTTTGGCCTGGATGCCGGCACGGCAGCGGGTCTTGCGGCGGGGGCGGCGACGGAATCGGCGGTGGTGGGTACGGCGGCCGAAGCGCTCAAGCATCTGGGGCTGGCCGACGCCGAAGTGCAGCGCATGGAGGCCAACATCGCCACGGCCTACACGCTGACGTACCTGGTGGGCCTGATCAGCATCGTCTTCTTCACCAGCCAGGTCGCGCCCGCGCTGTTGCGCATCAACCTGCGCGAGGCGTCCAAAGCGTTGGAAGAGAAGCTGGGCGTGGCCTCGGGCGACAGCGAAGAAGCCAACCTGCCCACCTTGCCGCGCCTGGTCGGGCGCGCCCATGTGGTCAAGGACGCCGACGGCATGCACGTGGGCGACGTTGAAGCGCAATTGGGCGGACGCACGGTGATCAGCCGTATTCTGCGCAATGGCGAAGTGGTGGACGCCACGCCCGAAGACACGCTGAAGACGGGCGATATCGTCGTGGTGCTGGGCTTGCGCCGATTCGCGCTGCGCGCGGGGTCGGTCGTCGGCCCCGAGATCCAGCTGCCTGAAGGCCATGTGGATGACCTTCAACTGAGCGAGCTGGCGGTAATCGTTAACAAGAAGGCCATTAACGGACACACGGTGGCCGAGCTGTCCAAGCGGCCCGGCGCGCGCCGGGCGCGCGGCGTCTTCGTGCAATCCATCATGCGTTCCGGCCATGTGTTGCCGCTGACGCCGTCCACCGTCGTGCAGTATGGCGATCTGGTCACGCTGGTGGGCACCGAGCCTGAATTGTCGGAAGCCGGTGCGGCGCTGGGTAACGAACTGCGCCGCAGCGGTATTACGGACCTGGTGTTTCTGGCCTTCGGCATTCTTGCCGGGCTGATGATCGGCAGCCTGAGCGCGCGCATGTGGGGCATTCCGGTGTCCCTGGGCAGTGGCGGCGGGGCGCTGGTCAGTGGCCTGGTCTGCGGTTGGATCAACGCCAAGCGGCCTTCATTGGGTCATATACCCGGCCACGCCGTGCAGTTGCTGAAAGACTTGGGGCTGGCCGTATTTGTGGCCTGCGTGGGATTGTCGGCGGGGCCGGAGGCGGTGTCGCTGATCCGAGAGCATGGCGCCGTGCTGCCGTTGATTGGCTTGCTGGTGTCACTGGGGCCTGCCTGCCTGTCGCTATGGGTGGGCCACAAGATCCTGAAGATTGAAGGGCCCCTGCTGGTGGGCGCCATTGCCGGCCAGCACGTCAGCACACCCGCAATCAGCGCCATCTTGAATGCCAGCGGCAGCTCCGTGCCGCTGTTGGGGTACACCGTTACTTACGCGATCGCCAACGTGTTGCTGCCGGTGCTGGGGCCGATCATTGTGTCATTGGCGTACCATCTGAGTTAAACCGCACACATCAAGAATCGCAGTAGACACGAGGCGCCCGGCGCCTCGCTGTCATTTGCCCACGGAGACGCAATGCCCTATGTCACCCCGCTACAGGATTTCCGCTTCGCGCTGAAAGAGCTTGCCGGCCTGGACGCCATCCTGAAACTGCCCGGGTTTGAAGAGGTTACCCCCGACCTGGTGGACGCCATCCTGGACGAGAACGGCCGCTTCGTTGAGCAGGCCGTGGCGCCCCTTAACGTGCCAGGCGATACGCAGCCGCCCGTCTGGAAAGATGGGCAGGTCACGACCACGCCTGGCTATGCGCAAGGGTTCAAGGACTATGCGGCAGGCGGCTGGCAGGGCTTGCAGCACCCGCAGATGTGGGGAGGGCAAGGGCTGCCGAAGCTGGTGGCGGCAGCGCCGGGCGAAAATATCCAGGCGGCCAGTCTGGCGTTTTCCTTGTGCCCGATGCTGACGGACGGCGTGATCGAAGCCGTGCTGACGGTGGGGTCGGAGGCGCAGCGCAAGCAATATGTGCCGAACCTGATCGCCGGCAAATGGACGGGCACGATGAACCTGACCGAGCCGCAGGCCGGGTCGGATCTGGCCCAGGTCGCCACGCGCGCGGTGCGCCAGGACGACGGCACGTTCCGCCTGTTCGGGCAGAAGATCTTCATCACGTTTGGCGAACACGACCTGGCTGAGAACATCATCCACCTGGTGTTGGCGCGCACGCCGGATGCGCCGGCGGGTGTGAAGGGTATCTCGCTCTTTATCGTGCCGAAGTTCCTGGTCAATGCCGATGGCAGCCTGGGCAAGCGCAACGACGTGTGGTGCGCATCGCTGGAACACAAGCTGGGCATCCATGGCAGCCCGACGGCCGAGCTGCTGTACGGCTCGGGCAAGGGCGATGTCGGCGAAGGCGCGGTGGGCTATCAGGTGGGCGAGCTGAACCGCGGCCTGGAATATATGTTCATCATGATGAACGCGGCGCGCTACTCGGTGGGCCAGCAGGGCATAGGCGTGTCCGAACGCGCGTATCAGCATGCGCTTGCCTATGCGCGCGAACGCGTGCAGGGCCGCGCGGTGGAAGGGTCGCCAGGGCCGGTGGCCATCGTGCATCACCCGGATGTGCAGCGCATGCTCTTGACGATGAAGGCGCTGACGGAAGCGGCGCGTGCGGTGTCCTACGTGACGGCCGCGGCGCACGACAAGGGCACGCACCATCCTGACCCGGAACAGCGTTCACGCAACCGCGCGTTTTACGAATACATGGTGCCGGTGGTGAAGGGCTATTCCACCGAAATGGCCGTGGAAGTGGCCTCGCTGGGCATTCAGGTGCATGGCGGCATGGGCTTCATCGAGGAAACGGGCGCGGCTCAGTTTTACCGCGACGCGCGCATTCTTCCCATCTACGAAGGCACCACCGCCATTCAGGCCAATGATCTGGTTGGCCGCAAGACGCAGCGTGACGGCGGCGCCACCGCCTACGCGGCCATCGCGGCGATGCGCGAAACGCTGCGTGCGGTGGAAGCGGAATCGACCCGGGCGGCGGCGAACGAGCGCGATGCGCTGCGCCTGCTGCGCGACAACCTGGACAGCGCCATTCAGGCCTATGAAGCCGGCGTGGGCTTTATTCTTGAGCAGTCGGCCGCCAACGTCCGGGCCGTCTATTCGAGCAGCGTGCCGTACCTGATGCTGGCGGGCGTGGTGCATGGCGGCTGGCAGATGGCGCGTGCGGTGCTGGCCTGCCGCAAGCACATTGCCGCGGGGTCCACCGACCCGTTCCATTCGTCAAAGATCGCAACCGGATTGTTCTATGCTGCGCACATCCTGCCGCGCGCATTGGCGCTGTCCGCGGCGGTGCGCGCTGGCGTCATCGCAGACGCTTGCGGAGCGGCTTCAGATATTGCATAAGGTTATATGGCTTGCGTATTTCCTCCACCGAAGGTTTGATGGAAGAATCGTTTCACACGAGCCCCTCTCAACTGCATTGCATAGGAGACACCATGAGTCATCTACGTCTGGGCGATACCGCCCCCGATTTCGAGCAGGAATCCTCGGCCGGCCCCATCCGCTTCCACGAGTATCTGGGCAATAGTTGGGGCGTGCTGTTTTCGCACCCGGCCGATTTCACGCCGGTGTGCACGACCGAATTGGGCTACACGGCCAAGCTGGCTGACGAGTTCGCCAAGCGCAACGTGAAGGTGCTGGCCTTGTCGGTGGACGGCACCGATTCCCACTCGAAGTGGATCGAAGACATCAACGACACGCAATCGACCAAGGTCAATTTCCCGATCCTGGCCGACAAGGACCGCAAGGTTTCCGAGCTCTACGACATGATCCACCCGAATGCCAACGCCACCCTGACGGTGCGTTCGGTGTTCATCATCGATCCGAACAAGAAGGTGCGCCTGATCATCACGTATCCGGCCAGCACGGGCCGTAACTTCAACGAGATCCTGCGCGTCATTGATTCGCTGCAACTGACCGACAGCCACAGCGTGGCCACGCCGGTCAACTGGGAAGATGGCGACGATGTGATCATCGTTCCGTCCCTGCAAGACGAAGCCGTGATCAAGCAGAAGTTCCCCAAGGGTTACAAGGCCGTGCGCCCGTACCTGCGCATTACGCCGCAACCGAATAAGTAAATTCGGAATTTGGGGGGTAGCCCTCCCCATCCGAACGCGGCGTTCAGCCGCCCGAACCACCGCCTTTCTCATAGGGAAACGCGGTGGTTTTTTTTATGCGTAAGACTTGTCCTATATGCCTGGAGGCGATGAGCAATCAAAAAATGATTCGTTCCGTTCAGAATGTCCAGCCAGCACACTTGCTTCCACATTGCCAAATACAGGGAGCAAGGGATGTCTTTCAGGAAAGCCGGTTGGTTGGCCGCGTTGGCGGCGGTGACAGTTTCGCTGGCGGCGATCGCCCCGGCTCACGCGCAGCAAAAGCAGACCTTGCTGAACGTGTCCTACGACCCGACGCGCGAGCTCTATCGCGCCATCGATGACGCCTTCATCAAGCAGTACAAGGAAAAGGCCAACGTCGACCTGACGATCCGGCAATCCCACGGCGGTTCCGGCCGCCAGGCGCGCTCGGTCATCGACGGGCTGGAAGCCGACGTGGTGACGCTGGCGCTGGCTTATGACATCGACGCCATCGCCGACCGCGGCCTGGTGCCCGAGAACTGGCAGACCCGTTTGCCGCAAAACAGCTCGCCCTATACGTCCACCATCGTATTCCTGGTGCGCAAGGGCAACCCCAAGGCCATCAAGGACTGGGACGATCTGGTGAAAGACGGCGTGCAAGTCATCACCCCGAACCCGAAGACCTCGGGCGGCGCGCGCTGGAACTATCTGGCCGCCTGGGCCTATGCGCTGGAGAAGAACGGCGGCAGCGAAGAGAAAGCCCGCGCGTATGTCGGCGACCTGCTCAAGCATGTGCCGGTGCTGGATACGGGCGCACGCGGCGCCACCACCACCTTCGTCGAACGCGGTGTGGGCGACGTGCTGCTGGCCTGGGAAAACGAAGCCTTCCTGGCCTTGGAAGAGCTGGGTCCGGACAAGTTCGACATCGTGGTGCCGTCGCTGTCCATTCTGGCCGAACCGCCGGTGGCCATCGTCGACAAGATCGTCGACAAGAAGGGCACCCGCGCCGCCGCGCAGGCCTATCTGGAATTTCTGTACACGCCCGCCGCGCAGGAAATCATTGCGAAGAACTATTACCGGCCCATCGACAAGACGGTCGCCGCCAAGTACGAAAGCAAGTTCCCCAAGGTCAAGCTCGTCACCATCGACGACAAGATCTTCGGCGGCTGGCGCAAGGCGCAGAAAGATCACTTCAGTGATGGCGGCACCTTCGACCAGATCTACCTGCCGCAAAAGAAATAATCAGACGACGATCGGACGACGGCCATGACGACTGCCTCGAACCCGACGGCAAACGGCGCGCAAGCGCCTTTTGCCGTTCGGCGCAATAGCCCGGGCGTGCTGCCCGGATTCGGCATTTCCATGGGTTACGCGGTGCTGTATCTGAGCGTGCTCGTGTTGATCCCCCTGGCAGCCTTGCCCATCAAGAGCGCGGAACTGGGCTGGCAAGGGTTTTGGGACGCCGTGACGGCGCCTCGGGTGATGGCGTCTTATCAGCTGACGTTCGGCGCATCGCTGATTGCGGCGCTGGTGAATCTGGTGTTCGGCACGGTTGTCGCCTGGGTGCTGGTGCGCTATCGCTTTCCCGGCAAGAAGATTCTGGACGCGCTGGTGGACTTGCCGTTCGCACTGCCGACGGCGGTGGCGGGCATTGCGCTGACCGCGCTGTATTCCCAAAAGGGCTGGTTGGGCGGGCCGCTGTCTGAATGGTTTGGCCTGAAGGTCGCGTTCACGCCGCTGGGCATCGTGATTGCGCTGATCTTCATCGGCGTGCCGTTCGTGGTGCGCACCGTGCAGCCGGTGCTGGAAGACGTGGAACGCGAAATCGAAGAGGCCGCGGCCAGCCTGGGCGCGAGCCGCTGGCAGACCATCCGCCGCGTCTTGCTGCCCACCATCACGCCTGCACTGATGACGGGTTTTGCGCTGGCGTTTGCGCGCGCGGTGGGCGAGTACGGCTCGGTGGTGTTCATCGCCGGCAACATGCCCATGGTGTCCGAGATCACGCCGCTGCTGATCATTTCCAAGCTTGAACAGTTCGACTACGCCGGTGCTGCCGCCATCGCCACCGTGATGCTGGTGTTGTCGTTCGTGCTGCTGCTGGTCATCAACCTGCTGCAAGGCTGGCAGGCGCGCCGCAACCTGGGGAGGCTCGCATGAGCGCATCGGATCGTCCCGCCCATCTGACCGAGCCGCGCTGGGTGCGCGGCATTCTGCTGTTCAGCGCGCTGGCGTTTTTGACGCTGTTTCTGCTGGTGCCGCTGGCCGCTGTTTTCGCCGAGGCGTTCAAGAAAGGCTGGCAGTTGTATCTGGACGCCATCGTCGAACCGGACGCGTGGTCCGCCATCAAGCTCACGTTGTTGGTGGCTGCGATTGCGCTGCCGGTGAACCTGGTGTTCGGCGTGGCGGCAGCCTGGGCCATTACCAAGTTCCAGTTTCGCGGCAAGCAGTTCCTGATCACGTTGATTGACCTGCCGTTCTCGGTGTCGCCCGTGGTGGCCGGGCTGGTGTTCATTTTGCTGTTCGGCACGCAAGGCTGGCTGGGCGGCTGGTTGCAGGACCACGACATCAAGATCGTCTACGCCGTGCCGGGCATCATCCTGGCCACGCTCTTTGTCACCTTTCCGTTTGTGGCGCGCGAATTGATTCCTCTGATGCAGGCGCAGGGCAGCGAAGAAGAGCAGGCGGCGCTGACACTCGGCGCCAGCGGCTGGCAGATCTTCTGGCGCGTGACGCTGCCGAACATCAAGTGGGGCCTGCTGTACGGCGCCATTCTGTGCAACGCGCGCGCCATGGGCGAATTCGGCGCGGTGTCGGTGGTGTCCGGGCAAGTCCGGGGGCTGACCAACACGATGACGCTGCACGTCGAGATTCTCTACAACGAATACCAGTACTCCGCGGCGTTTGCCGTGGCATCGCTGCTGGCCTTGCTGGCGCTGGTGACGCTGGTGGCGAAGAACGTAGTCGAGTGGCGCAACGCGCGCTTCCTGCGGGCGGCCGACCTGCCGGTCGAATACCCCGGCCAACCGGCGGCAACCCTCAAACCGGCCGTCGCCTGACGCGCCCGGTTCAGACGGAGACAAGCATGAGTATCGAAGTTCGTAATCTATCCAAGCAGTTCGGCCAGTTCCGGGCGCTGAATGACGTATCGCTGCACATCGAAACCGGCGAGCTGGTGGCGCTGCTGGGGCCATCGGGCTGTGGCAAGACGACGCTGCTGCGCATCATCGCGGGTCTTGAAGCGCCGGATTCCGGCAGCGTGCTGTTTGCGGGCGAAGACGCAACCGCGGTGGACGTGCGCCAGCGTCAGGTGGGTTTCGTGTTCCAGCACTATGCGCTGTTCAAGCACATGACGGTGTTTGAAAACGTGGCCTTCGGCCTGCGTGTGAAGCATCGTTCGCAGCGTCCGCCGGAAGACCAGATCAAGCGCAAGGTGCATGAGCTGTTGACGCTGGTGCAATTGGACTGGCTGGCCGACCGCTACCCGGCGCAACTGTCGGGCGGGCAGCGTCAACGCATTGCGTTGGCCCGCGCGCTGGCCGTTGAACCGCGCGTGCTGTTGCTGGACGAACCGTTCGGCGCGCTGGACGCCAAGGTGCGCAAGGAACTGCGGCGCTGGCTGCGCCGGCTGCATGATGAACTGAATGTGGCCAGCGTGTTCGTCACCCATGACCAGGAAGAAGCGCTGGAAGTGTCCGACCGCGTGGTGCTGATGAACGCCGGCCGTATTGAGCAGGTGGGCACGCCGCGCGAAGTCTGGGAAGGCCCGGCCACGCCGTTCGTTTATGGCTTTCTGGGCGACGTCAACCAATTGCAGGGCGTGGCGACGCGTGGCGTTTGGGAAGGCGCGGGGCTGTCGCTGCCCGCGCCTGATCTGGCGCAAGCGGATGCGCAGCGCGCCACCGCCTATGTGCGCCCGCACGAGTTCGACATCGAACGTTATCGCGCGGGCGGCGAGGGGATACCAGTGCGGCTGGCGCATGCGTATCTGGCCGGACCCAGCGCGTATCTGGAACTGACCCGCCAGGATTCCGACGCCATCATCGAAGCCGAAGTGCCCGAGTACCAGTACCGGGAGCTGAACCTGCGCGATGGCGAAACTCTGTTGGCGCGTCCGCGGCGCGCCCGTATTTTTGCGGTGCAGCCATGACGACTGTATCTGCGCGTTCTGTTGATCGCTCGTCCGATCTTCTCGCCAACCTGGAACCCGCGTTGGCCCAACGCTGGCGCGACCTGGTCGAGCGCCTGGCGCAAGTCCAGCGCCGCTACCCGGACGCCGCGCTGGCCTCGTCGCTGGCGGCCGAAGACATGGTGCTGACGCACGCCATCTACGAATCGGGCCTGGACCTGGAAGTCTTCACGCTGGATACCGGGCGCCTGCATGCCGAAACGCTGGGCGTGCTGGAAGCCGTGCGTGCGCGTTACGGGCGTGATGTGACGGTCTACCGGCCTGTTGCCTCCGCCGTCGAGGAACACGTGGCGGCGCATGGCGCCTACGCCTTTTACGAAAGCGTGGACTTGCGCAAAGCCTGTTGCCAGATCCGCAAGGTCGAGCCGCTCAAGCGTGCTCTGGCCGGGCGCGGCGCGTGGATCACCGGCCAGCGCCGTCAGCAGTCCACCACGCGCGGCGAACTGCCGCTGGAAGAGCAAGACGCGACGTTCGGCCTATACAAGTTCAACCCGCTGGCCGAGTGGAGCGAAGACGATGTCTGGAATCTGATCCGGGCGCTGGGCATTCCGTACAACCCGCTGCACGACCAGGGCTACCCGTCCATCGGATGCGAACCCTGTACGCGCGCGATCCGCCCGGGCGAAGACCTGCGGGCGGGGCGCTGGTGGTGGGAGTCGTCCGACTCCAAGGAATGCGGCCTGCACGCGGGCAACCGGGTCATCAGTGTTGTGGCGCGCGGCGATTGACGCCGTCCATGAATTCGAAATCTGTTTTAGGGGAATACCTATGTCTGCTGTGATCCAACGCAGCCACCTGGATTGGCTGGAATCGGAAGCGATATTCATCCTGCGCGAGGTGGCTGCTGAAAGCGAAAAGCCCGTGCTGCTGTTCTCGGGTGGTAAAGATTCCGTGGTGCTGCTGCGCCTGGCTGAAAAGGCCTTTCGCCCGGGACGCTTTCCGTTCCCGCTCATGCACATCGATACGGGTCACAACTTCGATGAAGTGATTGCGTTTCGCGACCAGCGCGCCGCCGAACTGGGCGAAACCCTGATCGTGCGCAGCGTGGAAGATTCGATCAAGCGCGGCAGCGTGGTGCTGCGCCGCGAGACCGATTCGCGCAACGCGGCGCAGGCGGTCACCTTGCTTGAAGCGATCGAAGAATTTGGCTTTGACGCCTGCATTGGCGGCGCGCGTCGCGATGAGGAAAAGGCGCGCGCCAAGGAACGCATCTTTTCGTTCCGCGACGAATTCGGCCAATGGGACCCCAAGGCGCAGCGCCCGGAACTGTGGAACCTGTTCAACACCCGCGTGCATCGCGGCGAGAACATGCGCGTCTTCCCGATTTCGAACTGGACCGAACTGGACGTCTGGCAATACATCCAGCGCGAACAGCTGGCGCTGCCGTCGATCTACTACAGCCACGAGCGCGAGGTGGTGCGCCGCAAGGGCCTGCTGGTGCCGGTGACGCGTTTGACGCCGCCGCAAGAGGGCGAGCAGGTCGAGCGCCTGCCGGTGCGTTTCCGCACGGTGGGTGATATTTCCTGCACGTGCCCGGTAGCGTCTGACGCCGCCGACACCTACGCCATCATCGCCGAGACGGCGGTGACGGATATCACCGAGCGCGGCGCCACGCGCATGGACGACCAGACTTCCGAGGCCTCGATGGAGCGCCGCAAGAAGGAAGGCTATTTCTGAATGCACGATACGCCGGCTGCGGCCGGCGGCAGGGGACGCACATGAACGCACTGAATGATTCTTTCCTTTCCGGCGCCGGCACGGGCGTGCTGCGCCTGATCACGGCGGGTTCCGTCGACGACGGCAAGTCCACCCTGATCGGACGCTTGCTGTACGACAGCAAGGGCGTGTTCGCGGATCAGCTGGACGCGATCTCGCGCGCCAAACACAAACGGGTGGCGGGCGACGGCATTGATTTTTCGCTGCTGACCGACGGCCTGGAAGCCGAGCGCGAGCAGGGCATCACGATTGACGTGGCCTACCGCTACTTCTCGACGCCCGCGCGCAAATTCATCATCGCCGACGCACCGGGGCACGAGCAGTACACGCGCAACATGGTCACGGGCGCATCGACGGCGGACGTGGCCGTCATCCTCATCGACGCCACGCGCGCGGCCGACGGCAAGCTGTTGGCGCAAACCAAGCGTCACAGCACCATCGCGCGCTTGCTGGGCATCCGCCACATTGTGGTCGCGGTCAACAAGATGGATCTGGTTGATTGGGACCGCGCTGTGTTCGAACGCATCCGCGATGCGTATGCGGATCTGGCGGGCAAGCTGGGCATCGAACACTTCGATGCGCTGCCCTTGTCGGCGTTGAATGGTGACAACGTGGTCACGCTGTCGCCGAAGACGCCGTGGTACGAAGGCCAGCCATTGCTGGCGCTGCTGGAATCGCTGGACCTGGCCAGCGATGGCCGCGCGTTGCCGCTGCGCTTCCCGGTGCAATGGGTGGCGCGTCACGATGGAGACCGCAAGGAAGATTTCCGCGGTTATGCCGGGCGCGTTGCCAGCGGCGTGCTGCGTCCGGGCGATGCCATCACCGTGCAACCGTCGGGTGTCAGCGCAGTGGTGCGTGAAGTGCGAGTGTTCGATCGCGTGCTGGATGAAGCGGTGGCGGGTGATTCGGTCACGCTGGTGTTGGACCGTGATGTGGATGTGTCGCGCGGTGATGTCATCGTGCATACCGCCGCACCCGCGCAAGTCACGCGCGAGTTCGAAGCCGAGTTGTGCTGGCTCGATTCGCAAGCGTTGAACCCGGCGCGCAAGTATCTGTTGAAGTCGGGCACGCGGCTCACGTCGGCGAAGATTCGTGCGGTGTTGTCGCATCGTGACATCCATGAATTGCAGGAAGTGGAGAACACCGAGGGCACGTTGCGCATGAACGATATCGGACGCGTGACGTTCACCACGCGCGAGGCATTGGCGGTTGATCGTTATGCCGATGTGCCTGCCACCGGGGCCTTTATTTTGATCGACGAGGCCACGCACCAGACGGCTGCCGCAGGCATGTTGCGGTAAGTGGGGTTCGGGCCGGAAAACAACAAAATCCGGCCCGGATTTTTGGTGTTGTATTTCATCCAAACTCAATGCTGGTGCGGCTCTCCGGGCAATATCGCCTGATGAAATCGATTTGTTCAGACGGCGTCCGCGTCTTGCGGTAAAGTTGGGCTGTCTTACGAAAAGGCTTTTGGTGCTTGTCAAAACCACTGTGTTTTTGTACAGTAGTTTTTATGGCACGCACCGATCATTCTTTTCCCGCCGGTTCTGGGTCCCCGGCTGCCGCCCCCGCCGCCTTGCGCGGTCGGGGTGCGGTTACTAATGTTCGGCATCGCTTTCAGCGCGATGACCGCGTGCAGGTCGACGATGGCTGGTCCTCGTCAGGTCTGCCGGCGGATTTTGTTGAGTCCGTCCCTGATAGTTTTTCGTCTGACTTCCCCTCCGAATTCCCCGATCAGGCTTCTGATGTGGCCGACGTGCGTTCTGGTTCGCGTTCAGGTTCGACGATCATCCCAATCCTGCCCGACACCCGCATTGCGCCGCCCCTCCCCAAGACCACCGTCACGGCGGAAGAAGCGCGCAAGATGCTGTCGCGCAACGATTCGCCCGATATCCCCTTTGATGTCGCCGTCAATCCCTACCGGGGTTGCGAGCACGGCTGCGTGTACTGCTACGCCCGTCCCACCCATTCCTACCTGGGCATGTCGCCCGGGCTCGACTTCGAAACCCGCCTGGTCGCCAAGGCCAATGCCGTGGAAGCGCTGCGCGCTGAGCTCGGGAAGCCGGGCTACAAGCCGTCGCCCATCAACATCGGATCGGCCACGGATGCTTACCAGCCGATTGAACGCGATTGGCGGCTGACCCGGGGCATGCTCGAGCTGATGCTGGAAACCCGGCATCCGCTCACCATCGTCACGAAGAATGCGCTGGTCGCCCGCGACCTTGATCTGTTGGCGGCATTGGCCGAACAGAAGCTGGTGGTGGTCTACATGAGCATCACCACGCTGGACGCCGGCATGGCCCGCACGCTGGAACCCCGCGCCGCCGCGCCCTGGCGCCGCCTGGAGGCCGTGCGCAGCCTCACCGACGCCGGCGTGCCGGTGGGCGTGCTGGTGGCGCCGGTCATTCCGTTCATCAACGACGAGTCCATGGAACACATCCTCCAGGAATCCAAGGCGGCCGGCGCGCATTACGCCAGCTACACCGTCTTGCGCCTGCCCTGGGAGGTCAAGACCCTGTTTGAAGACTGGCTCAACACGCATTACCCCGACCGCGCCCAGCGCGTGTTGCACCGCATTGAAGACCTGCGCAATGGCCGCCGCAATGATCCCAACTTCGGTTCCCGCATGCGCGGTACCGGCATCTGGGCCGATTTGCTGCGCCAGCGTTTCGCCGTGGCAACGCGCAAGCTGGGGTTGAACCGTCAGCGTCTGGCGCTGGACTGCGATCGCTTCCAGCCGCCGCTGGCGCCTAACGCCACGGCGTCGCTGTTTTCCGCAGGCCAAGCCGGCCAGGTTGGCCAAGGTGGCCAAACGTCCCAAACGGCCCAAACGTCCCAAACGTCCCAAACGGCCCAAGCTGGCCGTGGCCAAGGTGCCGGTTTCGCCCAAGCCGCTGGCGCCTCCTCTACCGATTTCCTATCCCCGGTTGGCGCGCAAGCGTCTTCAGGGGTCCCTTTTTCTGATGGCCTGCCCGCACTGAGTGGCGCGGTTGGCCGCGGTGCGCGCCAGTTGCGCGCATTGGCGGCCGGGCAGTTGTCGTTGTTTGACTGATCGCGGCTTGCCGCCGCGTCGGCCGCTGCGGCGGCGTGGAATCGTTTCTCCAAGGAGTTCCTATGAACACCGCTGATATTTCCGTTTTGTCGGACGAGCTCGTCGTGTCGCTGAACCCGCTGCGTCGCGGCGCCTATCGCGCCCGCGCCGTGTGCGCCAAGCTGGCCGGTCTGGCCATGCCCTGGAACACGTCGGCAGACGCCGAGCCGCGTCAGCGCGTACGCTCAAGCACGCGGCCTGTACGCTGGCCTTTCCCGCCCGTGCCGGTGGAAGAGGGCGCGCTGTCAGGGCAAGCGGCCAACGTTTCCGTCGGCATGCCGATGCCGGTGGCTCGGCCCGTGGCGGATACCGCTGGCTTGGTGGCTGCACCGGCTTCGCCCAGCCTGCCCGCCGCAACCGCTGTGCGCGAGCGCAGCCTGGGTAACGCCACGGTGGAACCCGTGACGTCTCAGGTCACCATGAAAGCCATGGTGCTGGATGTGGTGATGGTGTTGGCCTGGGGGGCGATCATCCCTGGCTTGATGTGGTTGGGCGCGGCCGCTGGGTTCTAAGGCCGGCCGGTTTTCAGCTGGAGCCCAGCAGCACGACGCCGATCAGGATCGACACGCAACCGGCCAAGCGGCCCGGTCCGACCTTTTCGCGCAGCAGGAACATGCCGGCCAGGGTGCCCAACATCATGGACATCTCGCGGGCAGGGGCCACCAGACTCAGCGGTGCACCGTTGCGCAAGGCGTACAGCACCAGGATGTACCCCAACGGCGACAGCAGCCCAACCGCCAGCGCCAGATGCCAGTGTCCGCGCATGGACTCCCAGGCTTGAGCGCGCCGGCTCAGCATGTGAGGCGTCATCATGGTGGTGCGGGTGACACAGGTAAACCAGTCGAACAGCACGGGGCTGATCAGCAGCACCTTGACGCCATAGGCGTCCACCACGGTGTAGGCCGCAATGAACAGGCCGATCACGACGCCCCAGCGCACGCCCACCCAGGCCTGCGCCTGCTTGAAGATGGCCAGCCGCCCTTGGGTCGCGATCAGCAGCACGCCTATCACCACGCACAGCATGCCGATGATGCCGGTGCTGGTGGCGGGTTCGCCCAGCAGCAGAAAAGCGCCTGTGGTGGAAAGCAGGGGGCCGGTACCGCGAGCAATGGGATACACCACCGACAGATCCGCCACCTGATATCCGCGTTGCAGGCACAGGCTGTAGCCCAGATGCAACAGGCTGGAGGTCAGGATGGCGCCCACGATGGGCCAGGTCCACGTCATGCCGTCGTGCAGCAACACCCAGATCACCCAGGGTGCATAGAGCACCGAGGCGCACAGGCCGTAGGCGAAGACGAAGGGAGCGCCCACCATGGCCGCGCGCTTGGCAAGCAGATTCCACGTTGCGTGGGCCATCGCCGCCAGGACGACCAATAACAGGGACGTATACGACATGAGGGAACAGCGTCAGATGACGTGTTTGTTACAGAAGCAGCAAGGGTACAGCAACGCCGCGGGAAGGTCGCCATTCTACCCGACGCCTAACGAAATTTTTGGTGTAGAATCATTGGTTTGCCAAATCTCATCCTCTGCTTGCGGCATCAGCAACAACATCGATCGGCAAAAGTTTTAGTCCGCAAAGACATGATGATCTAGGAGTTCTAATGAACCTTATCGCTATCCTGGAACAGGAAGAAATTGCCCGTCTGACCGGCGGTCAAGCCAAACCTGAATTTGCTCCTGGTGACACCGTCATCGTGAGCGTGAACGTCGTTGAAGGCACCCGCAAGCGCGTGCAGGCTTTCGAAGGCGTTGTCATCGCCAAGCGCAACCGCGGCCTGAACTCCGCGTTCACCGTGCGCAAGATTTCGTCGGGTGAAGCCGTGGAACGTACGTTCCAGCTGTACTCGCCGCAAATCGCCGGCATCGAAGTCAAGCGCCGCGGCGACGTGCGCCGCGCCAAGCTGTACTACCTGCGCAACCGCTCGGGCAAGTCGGCACGTATCAAGGAAAAGCTGGTCAGCAAGCAAGCCCCGGCGGCTTGATCGCTTATCGGCACACGGCCCTACCAGTGTCGGACGTTCGCGCCATTCAGCGTTTCCGTCCGGCACAGGTTTCCGGGTTAAAAAGGCACCTGCGAGGGTGCCTTTTTCTTTTTGCAAAGCCGTATGTCTGATTCCTCGTATTCCGCGCGGCCCCGACGGCCGCTCGTGCGTCCCGGCTTCGATCCGGCGACGCAACCGTGGGTAGTGGCCAACGATTCTCTGCCGGCCGTGCCTGCCAATCTGTTGACCCCGGATTCTTTGCGGGGCACGCTGACCCAGCCGTCCACCTGGACGCTGGAGCTTTCGCGCGACAACGATCTGCGCTATCCCGGACGCGAAGGCACGCCTGTGCCAGCCGCCGTGTTGATTCCGCTGGTCACGCGCGATAACGGCGTCCACATCATGCTGACGCAGCGCGCGGCGCACCTGCATGACCATGCGGGGCAGATCAGCTTTCCCGGCGGCCGCATTGAAATCAGTGACCCGACGCCTGTCGATGCCGCGCTACGCGAAGCTCAAGAAGAAACCGGTCTGCCCGCCAATTTTGTTGAAGTGCTGGGCAGCATGCCGCCGTACCTGACGGCGACGGGCTTTTCAATCATTCCGGTGGTGTCGTTGGTACGCCCTGGTTTTGACCTGGCGCCCGACGCGTTCGAAGTGGCCGAGGTGTTCGAGGTGCCGTTGTCCTTCTTGATGGACCCGGCCAACCATCGGTTGTACGAAGCGCGGCTGGATGATGGCCGCGTACGCAACTATTACGGCATGCCTTACGGCAAGCATTTCATCTGGGGCGCCACCGCCGGGATGTTGCGCAACCTCTATCACCTGCTGCGTCACGGCCTGGCCCCGCGCTGAAACTGGCGCTGAAACTGGCGCTGAAACCGGCGCTGAAACCGGCGCTGAAACCGACGCTGAAACCGACGCTGAAACCCGCGCTGAAACCGGCACGCATCAAGCGTGTCGGCTAAGGCCTTCGGGCTCAGGCGTAGCGTCCGGCGTAATGGCTCAGACGCGGGTGGCGCGGGCTGTGAAGCCCCGCGTCAATACCGCTGCTGCCCCGCCAGGTTCTCTTCCAGGATGCGCTGGTACAGCGCGTACCGCAGCGGATTGATCTGCCCCGACTCCAATGCTGCCACGACACCGCAACCCGGCTCTTGCCGGTGCGTGCAGTTATAGAAGCGGCATTGCTCAATCGGTTTGGTGAATTCCGGGAAGCCGCGAATGATGTCGTCGCGGGTCAGATGTTGCAGGCCGAACGCCTGGAATCCCGGGGAATCGATCAGGTCGCCGCCCGGCTCGGGCAGGTGATACAGGCGCGTGCTGGTCGTGGTGTGCTTGCCCATATCCAGCGCCGTCGAGTGCTCGCGGGTGGCCGCGCGCGCATCGGGAATCAGCGCGTTGAGCAGCGTCGATTTGCCCATGCCGCTTTGGCCCAGCAGCAGGTTTGTGCGGCCGGCCAAACGCGGAGCCAGCAGTGTGTGGACGTTGTCGGGTTCCAGCGCGCTGAGTTCAATGACGGGCACGCCCAAGGCGGCGATCGGCGCCAGACGCGCTCGCGCGGCGGGCAATTCGTCCACCAGGTCGGTCTTGTTCAACACGATCAGCGGCGAGATGCCAGCGCTCCAGGCGCCGGCCAGTGCGCGGCCAGTCAGGTCGTCTGAAAACGTCGGCTGCACAGCAATCACGATCAGCAGCTGGTCAACGTTCGAGGCGAACTGTTTGGACCGCATTTCGTCAGAGCGATACAGCAGGTTGCTGCGCGGCAGGATGGCGTCGATAGCGCCTTCGTCCTTGCCTTGCGGCGCGATTTGCACGCGGTCGCCCACGGCGGCGCCCGCTTTCTTGCCGCGCGGAAAGCACTTGCGCACCGAACCGTCGGCAAGCTCTACCGTGTAGTGGCGGCCGTGGGCCGCGATGATGCGGCCTTCCAGCAAGGTGCTTGCGGCCTGCGCGGCAGACGCTGCGCCAGCGGGAGCATTTTTGGTTTTGCGCGGGGCGCTCATGCGGCAGCCGCCATCAGGTGGCGGATGCGCTCGGCGGCGGGGGGATGGCTATCGTAGAAGGCGGAATGCACAGGGTCGGGAGTCAGCGTGGCGGCGTTGTCGTCGTAGAGTTTGACCAGGGCGGAAACCAGGCGTTCGGGCGAACTCTGTTCGGCCGCATAGCGGTCCGCTTCGAATTCGTCGCGGCGCGAGTACCAGCTGGCCAACGGCGTGAACATGAAAGTGAAAACAGGAATGACCAGGAAGAACAGCAGCAGCGCCATGGCGTCGTTGCGCCCGCCCAGTTGCGGCAGCACGCCCAGGTCCACGTAGAACCAGGGTTGCTGGGAGATCCAGCCCAGGATGGCGAAGAAAACCAGCGCGCCGCCAAAGCTGAAGATGACACGCTTGATGATGTGGCGCTTGGCGAAATGACCCAGTTCATGGGCCAGCACGGCTTCAATTTCATCGCCGTTCAAGCGGGCGAGCAGCGTGTCGAAGAACACGATGCGGCGCGAACGGCCAAAGCCCGTGAAGTAGGCGTTGCCATGCGCAGAGCGGCGCGAGCCGTCCATCACGAACAGGCCATTCAGCGCGAAGCCGCAACGTTGCGCCAGGCGCTGGATGCGGCCCGCCAGGTCGGGGTCTGACAGCGGCGTGAACTTGTTGAAGAGCGGCGCGATGAACATGGGGTAGACGACCAGCAGCACCAGGTTGAATACCGTCCATAGCGCCCACGCCCAGATCCACCAGTACGTGCCCGCGCTACCCATCAGCCACAACACGGCGGCTGCCAGCGGCAGGCCCAGCACCGCGGCCACGAGCAGGCCCTTGGCGGTGTCGGCAATGAACAGCTCGGGCGTCATCCGGTTGAAACCGAAGCGCGCCTCCAGCTTGAACTGCCTCCACAGCGTAAAGGGCAGCCCCAGCAGGCCCAGCAGCAGCGCCACCACCACCAGCAACAGCATCTGGCGCAGGAAGTCATTGCTGGTAAGCTGGCCCACCATCAGGTCGATGAATTGCAGCCCGCCCATCAAGGTCAGACACACCAGCAGGATCGCGTCATAGGTGCGTTCCAGCATGCCCAGCTTGACGCGGGCAACCGTGTAATCCGCCGCACGCTGATGACTGGTCAACCCGATACGGTGAGAGAATTCAGCAGGCACTTCATCGCGATGGCGTGCAACGTGCCGAATCTGGCGCGTTGCCAGCCACAGGCGCACGGCCATGTCGGCCAGCAGGAAAGCTACGAACAGCAGTGTGAACATGGGCGAAGCGGTGAGCTCAAGTAGGGATGTGCGAAAATCGCGTGTTTTATAGGCAAATTATATGGCTGTGAACGAAAATCGCCTGGTCTGGCTCGACATGGAAATGACGGGGCTGGAACCTGAGAAAGAACGCATCATCGAGGTGGCCGTCGTGGTGACGGAACCCGATCTGACCGTGGTCGCCGAAGGCCCCGTGCTGGTGATTCACCAGCCCGACAGCCTGCTTGACGCCATGGACAACTGGAACAAGTCCACGCACGGCAAAAGCGGCCTGATCGACAAGGTCAAGGCGTCGACGGTGACCGAGGCGCAGGCAGAGGATACGCTGTTGGCGTTTCTTGCGCAGCATGTGCCGGCAGGTAAGTCGCCGCTGTGCGGTAACACCATCAGCCAGGACCGCCGCTTCATGTTTGCGTACATGCCGCGCCTGGAGCAGTTCTTCCACTACCGCAACCTGGACGTCAGCACGCTGAAGGAATTGGCGCGCCGCTGGGCGCCGGCTGTCTACAAGGGCTTCGAAAAGAAGAGCCGCCACGAAGCGCTGGCCGATATTTACGAATCCATCGACGAACTCAAGTACTACCGCGAGCACTTCCTGAAAGTGTAAGAAATCGGGGGGGGCTGCCTGAGGGCGTAAACGGGCCACGGCCCGGCCGCCTGCGGTCAGCCGCCAGCCGTCAGCGGCTAGAGGCTCGCCCCCGGCTCGCAGCCCCCCCCAGCTCGCAGCCCCTCAGCCCCGGGCGCTAGCCGTCCCCGCCATGCCGTCCGACTTCGAGTCCTACTCTGTCACCCAAATCCGCCGCGCTGAGCAGCTTGCCCTGGCTGAAGGCCGGGAGTTGATGCCGCTTGCGGGCAAGGCGGCCGCCGAGTTCATCGCGGCCCGCTATCCCCATCCAATCTCCATCCTGGTCTTGGCCGGCCCCGGCAATAACGGGGGCGACGCGCTGACGGCAGCCAGCCTGCTGCGTGAGCGCGGGGATGAGGTTGTCGTCCTATTGCCATCTGGCCCCGGCAAATTGCCGCCGGATGCCGCCGCCGCGTGGCAGGCTTGGTCTGATAAAAAAGGGCCGGTGCTGACGGAATTACCGGCTCATTCTGCGTTCGATGTGGTGATTGATGGCCTGTTTGGCATCGGGCTGAATCGGCCGTTGAGCGATTCGTGGCAGGCGCTGGTGGATCAGGTGAATGCCTGGCGCTTGCCCGTGTTGGCGCTGGACGTGCCCAGCGGAATTGACGCCGACACCGGCGCGGCATTGGGCCGGCCGGTGCAAGCACGGTGGACGTTGTCGTTCATCGGTATGGCGCGCGGGCTGGACGTCCCTGGTGCGGGCCGCGATGCCGCGGGCGAGCGGTATGTGGACACGCTCGGAGTTGTGATCGCGTAGTGACCGCGTAGTGACCGCGTAGTGACTGCGTAGTGATTGCGTAGTGATCGCGACGGAAACCAGGCCGGCTACCGCGCTGTAGCCAGACTCAGTTGGCGGGCCGGCCGCCGAAGCGCGCATCCACGTCCGGTTTCAACGGCGCGTAGCGCTCGTTATCCTTTCCCGCCAGCACATCCAGATGCGTTTCCGACGCATCGAATACCTTCCAATAAACCCGCCCGCAAAGCTCGCGCGCCGCATGCCCTGGCCAGTTGTCGGGCAGCATGGGCCCCGGCAATTGGGGGTCATGCAGCACGATCCGGCGCCAGTTGTGCAGCAGCATGACGCGGATGACGAAGGCGTCAGCCGGCGCCGGCGTCTCTTCCAGCAGCTTTTCCAGCGGGCCGAAATTTCGCGAGAATTGCCGGTACTGCTCGGCCACGTCGTCCAGATTCCAGCATTGCGAGGCCAGGCTGGCGATCGGCAGTCCGCCCGCGCCAGCCAGATCACGAGCCGACAGCACCAGCGCCCGGTCCGGAATGCCCAGCTTTTCCAGAATGTCGTGCGCAGCCCGCGCCTCGGTGTGCGGGTGGGCGAACAGCCCCGGCGCGATCATGCCGAAGCCTTCCCACACCAGCTCGCGGCGCAGCTCCGCACGTTCGGCCAGGCCATTGCCCGTGCGCGGCAACGCCACCAGCGTCCATTCGCCGTTCCAGTCTTGCGCCGCGCCTTCGTAGATGCGCTGCGAAGCATGAGCGGTGTGTCTCAGCCCTTGTTCGGAAATCTGGTACAGGCTGCGCCGCCCGTGCCGTTCTGATTGCAGCCAGTTCTGGGCAACCAGCCGGAAGACGCTTGTGCGCAGCAGGCGTTCATTGATGCCCAGCGGGGCCAGCAGTTCGATGAGATCGCCCAGCCAGATAGCGCCGCCGTGAGGCGCGAGCGCGTCTCCCAGCAAGCTGACGCAGAGCGATTTGGCGCGAGGCGGGTCGCTTTTCAACAACCGGGACAGGAAACGGTCCAAAGGCGACGTAGGGTTTGCCATAGGGTGGGCCGCAAGCGGCCGATATCAGGATCTGCAATATGATACATAAATCCAATGTGATACAGATTTGAGTTTGACAATGGTTTTTTTGTATTAAATAATCCGCCTATGACATGACGGCGCTGCGGAACGTTTGCTTTGCGTTTTCGCAAACCGTCTCAAGGAGACAAACATGTACGCTCAACTCGTCGAAACCGGCGTCAAGCAGGTCAAGACCGCGGACCAGCTTGAAGGCCGCGAACAGACGTTCCAGCGCCGCATTGACGACGGCGTGCGCATCGAAGCCAAAGACTGGATGCCGGATGCGTACCGCAAGACGCTGGTCCGCCAGATCTCGCAGCACGCGCATTCGGAAATTGTCGGGATGCTGCCGGAAGGCAACTGGATCACCCGCGCGCCGTCGCTCAAGCGCAAGGCCATTCTGTTGGCCAAGGTGCAAGACGAAGCCGGCCACGGGCTGTACCTGTACAGCGCCGCCGAGACGCTGGGCGTGTCGCGCGATGACCTGATCGACGACCTGCACGCGGGCCGCGCCAAGTACTCCAGCATCTTCAATTACCCCACGCTCAGCTGGGCCGACATCGGCATGATTGGCTGGCTGGTTGACGGCTCGGCCATCATCAACCAGATCCCCCTGTGCCGCTGTTCCTATGGCCCGTACGCGCGTGCCATGGTGCGCGTCTGTAAGGAAGAGTCCTTCCACCAGCGCCAGGGCTACGACCTGCTGATGCAGATGTGCCTGCACGGCACGCCCGAGCAAAAAGCCATGGTTCAAGATTCGCTGAACCGCTGGTGGTGGCCCGCTCTGATGATGTTCGGCCCCTCGGATGCCGATTCGCCCAACAGCGCGCAATCAATGGCCTGGAAGATCAAGCTCTTCTCCAACGACGAGCTGCGCCAGAAGATGGTGGACCAGACCGTGCCGCAGGCCGAATACCTGGGCCTGACCGTGCCGGACCCTGATCTCAAGTGGAACGCCGAACGCGGCCACTACGACTTCGGCGAAATCGACTGGAGCGAGTTCTACGCGGTGCTCAAGGGCAACGGCCCTTGCAACCGGGAACGCCTGGCCGCGCGCGTCAAGGCGCACGAGGACGGGGCCTGGGTGCGCGACGCGCTGGTCGCCTACGCGGACAAGAAGGCGCAGCGCAAGGCCGCTTGAAGCGAACCGGCCCACGCGCAACTGCGTTTCTCTTTGCCACCCGCGACATCACCTCATCATTGCCGTCCGGAGCGCGCCGCGCGCGCCCGGCATTTCAAGGATATTCATCATGAGCAAAGACTGGCCTTTGTGGGAAGTGTTCATCCGCAGCCAGCATGGCCTGGCGCATAAGCACGTCGGCAGCCTGCATGCCTCTGACGCCGAAATGGCGATCAACCACGCCCGCGACGTCTACACGCGCCGCAATGAAGGCCTGAGCATCTGGGTCGTGCGCGCCTCCGATATCTCGGCAAGCAGCCCCGGCGACAAGGAACCCCTGTTCGAACCGGCCAACAGCAAGGTTTATCGGCATCCCACGTTTTTCCCGATGCCTGACGAAATCAAGCACATGTAAGGCGGCGGGGGAGACATGGACAAGACTCTGTTTGAATATCTTCTGCGCCTGGGCGACTCGTCGCTCATCCTGTCGCAGCGGCTGGGCGCCTGGACGGGCCACGGCCCGATCCTCGAAGAAGACCTGGCGCTCACCAACACCGCGCTGGACTTGCTGGGCCAAGCCCGCATGTGGCTGACGCTTGCGGGCGAAGTCGAAGGCGCCGGCCGCGATGAAGACGCGCTGGCCTATCACCGCGACGCGCATCAGTTCCACAACGTGCTGCTGGTTGAACGCGACAACGGCAACTACGCCGACACCATGGCGCGCCAGTTTCTGTTCGACGTCTGGCACTACTTCCTGCTGCAACGCCTGGAGCAGTCCGCTGACGAACGCGTTGCCGCCATCGCCGCCAAGTCGATCAAGGAAGTGACGTATCACGTGCGCCGCTCATCCGACATGGTCGTGCGCCTGGGCGACGGCACCGATGAAAGCCACGCCAAGATGCAGGCCGCCATCGACGACGCCTGGCGCTTCACCGGCGAACTGTTCGCCGACGACGCCGTGGATCAGGACGTGGCCGCGCGCGGCATCGGCTGTGATCTGTCTGCCCTTCGCGAACCCTGGATCGCCCACGTGCGCGAAGTGCTGGAAGAAGCCACGCTGACCGTGCCGGATGACGCTGCCGCCAACCATCTGGCCTATCGCGGTGGGCGCCAAGGCAGGCACACCGAAGCGCTGGGCTACGTGCTGGCCGAAATGCAGTACCTGCCGCGCGCCTATCCGGGAGCCACGTGGTGAACGCGCTGGCGCCCATTTCCGCCGACCAGGTCTACACCTGGCTGCAAGAGGTCCCCGATCCGGAGATCCCCGTGCTGTCCGTGGTGGATCTGGGCGTGGTGCGGGACGTGACCTGGGACGGCGGCACCTGTGTCGTCGTCATCACGCCCACGTACTCCGGCTGCCCGGCCATGCGCGAGATCACGCAAGACATTCAGCAGACGCTGGCGCGCCATGGCGTGGGCGAGGTTCGTGTCGACACCCGCCTGGCGCCCGCCTGGACGACCGACTGGATGAGCGAAAAGGGCCGTGAAGCGCTCAAGGGCTACGGCATCGCCGCGCCCGCTGAACGCGCCATCGACATCTCGGGCATCAGCCGCCGCGCCGCCGCCCCCGCCATTGCGTGCCCGCGCTGCGGTTCGCACGACACGCGGATGGTCAGCAACTTCGGGTCCACGTCATGCAAGGCGCTGTATCGCTGCGTGTCTTGCCGCGAACCCTTCGATTATTTCAAGACTCACTGAGAGCGGTTTCAAGATGAGCAACCAATTTCATTCCTTGAAGGTGGCCTCGGTGGCGCGCAACACGCGCGATGCCGTCGTCGTGACCTTCGATCTGCCCGACACGCTGGCGGACGAGTTCGCGTTTCTGCCGGGGCAGTACCTGACCCTGCGCACGCAGTTAAATGGCGAAGAGCTGCGCCGTTCGTATTCGATCTGTTCCGCCCCGCACGACAAGCTGCTGCGCGTGGCGATCAAGAAGGTCGACGAAGGCACGTTCTCAAGCTGGGCCAACCAGGAATTGCAGCCGGGCCAGACGCTGGAAGTGATGGCCCCGGCCGGCAACTTCACCGTGGATTTCTCGCCCGAGAACCAGCGCCATTACGTGGCCTTTGCGGTGGGCAGCGGCATCACCCCGGTGTTCTCGCTGGTGAAAACCGCGCTGTCCATCGAGCCGAACAGCAAGTTCACGCTGTTCTTCGGCAACCGCGCATCGTCGGCGGTGCTGTTTCGCGAAGAAATCGAAGACCTGAAGAACCAGTACATGGAGCGTTTTTCGCTGGTGTACGTCATGAGCCGCGAAACGCAGGACATCGAACTCTTCAACGGCCGCCTGGATGGTGACAAGGTTGACCAGTTGATGTCGGCCTGGATGAGCCCCGAGGATATCGATTACGCTTTTGTCTGTGGCCCGCAGACCATGACGGAAAGCGTGGTCGAGCACCTACAGGCGCGCGGCATTCCCAAGGCGAACATCAAGTTCGAGCTGTTCGGCGCCCCCAAGGGCCCGCGCGCGTTGCGCACCGGCCACGACGCCCGTCAGGCGCCCGGCAAGGGGCAGTGCGAAGTCACGGTGGTGCAAGACGGCCACAGCCGTAAATTCGTGATTGATAAGAACAAAGACAGCGTGCTGGATTCGGCGCTGGCGCAAGGGATCGAACTGCCGTATTCGTGCAAGGGTGGGGTGTGTTCCACCTGCCGCTGCAAGGTGATCGAAGGAGAAGTCGACATGGATGCCAACTTCGCCTTGGAAGACTACGAAGTGGCGCGCGGTTTCGTCTTGAGCTGCCAGAGCTTTCCGGTCAGCGACCGCCTGGTCATCGACTTCGACCAGGAAACCTGACACGGCGCAGCCGGTCAGACACAACATATTCATTGGAGAGACGCAGTGTCCCAGAAATTCTTCGAACGCCATCAGCCCCTGCTGGAACAATCCCTGGCTGCCGCCGCACTGCGCGGCTACTGGAGCCCGTTTGCCGAATCGCCCAGCCCCCGCAACTATGGCGAAACCGCCAACGACGACGGCCGCGCCGCGTTTGAAGCGCTGAAGGGTAAGCCTTTCCCGCTGAACCTGCATGATGCCGACGGCACCGTGGGCGGCGAAAAATCTCCTTATGGTTTTGATCTGGGCATCACGTATCCGCACGTGCCCGTCGACAAGCTCATCGCCGCTTCCAAGCGCGCGCTGGAAGACTGGCGCCGTGCCGGCCCCCAAGCGTGGGTGGGCGTGTCGCTGGAAATTCTGGCCCGTCTGAACAAGCTCAGCTTCGAGATCGCCTACGCGGTTCAGCACACCACCGGCCAAGGTTTCATGATGGCCTTCCAGGCGGGCGGCCCGCACGCGCAAGACCGCGGCTTTGAAGCCGTGACCTACGCGTGGCAGGAAATGTCGCGTATTCCGGGCGTGTCCATCTGGGAAAAGCCGCAGGGCAAGAACGACCCCATCCGCATGGAAAAGCAATTCACCGTGGTGCCGCGTGGCGTGGCGCTGGTGATCGGCTGCTCGACGTTCCCCACCTGGAACGGCTACCCGGGTCTGTTTGCCAGCCTGGCCACCGGCAACACCGTTATCGTCAAACCGCACCCCGGCGCCATTCTGCCGCTGGCCATCACCGTGAAGGTCGCGCGCGAAGTGCTGCAAGAAGCAGGCTTTGACCCCGACGTGGTGTTGCTGGCCGCACACGAAGCCGGCGACGACACCGCGCAAAAGCTGGCGCTGGACCCGGCCGTCAAGATCGTTGACTTCACCGGCAGCACCGCCAACGGCGACTGGCTGGAAAACAATGCCCGCCAAGCGTTGGTCTACACCGAGAAGGCCGGCGTCAACCAAGTCATCATCGATTCCACCGACGACCTGAAGGGCGTGGCGCGCAACCTGGCGTTCTCGCTGGCGCTGTATTCGGGCCAGATGTGCACCGCGCCGCAAAACATCTACGTGCCGCGCGATGGCATCAACACGCCGGAAGGCCGCGTCAGCTTTGATGACGTCGCCGCCGCCCTGGGCGTGGCGCTGGAAAAGCTGGGCTCCGACGCGGCACGCGCCGTCGAATTGACGGGCGCCATCCAGAACGAAGGCATCGTCGAACGCATCGAAAAGGCCCGCGCACTGGGCTTGCCGGTGGTGGCCGACAGCAAGACGCTGACGCACCCGCAATTTGAAAATGCCCGCGTCCGCACGCCGCTGCTGCTGCGCACGGAAGCCGGCAACGCCGCCATCAGCCAGGAATGGTTTGGCCCGATCGCCTTCGTGGTGGCGACGGACTCCACCGCGCACAGCGTCCAGCTGGCGCGCGATAGCGTCATCCAGCACGGCGCGCTGTCGCTGTCCGCCTACACGACCGACCCGCAAGTGGCCGATCAGGTGCAGGACGCGGCGGAAGTGTCGGGCGTGTCCTTGTCGTTGAACCTGACGGGCGCGGTGTTCGTTAACCAAACCGCGGCCTTCAGCGACTTCCACGGCACCGGCGCCAACCCGGCCGCCAACGCGGCGCTGTCCGACACGGCCTTCGTGTCGAACCGCTTCCGCGTGGTGCAAACCCGCCGTCACGTCTGACAGGGCGACGCTTATGAGCTATCAGGATATTCAATTTGATTTGTCCAACGGCATCGCGCGTCTGACGCTGAACCGCCCGGACAAACTGAACAGCTTCACCGCCAACATGCACGGCGAAGTGGCCGACGCGTTGACGCGCGTTGAAACCGAAGGCGCGCGCGTGCTGGTGCTGACGGGCGCTGGCCGCGGCTTTTGCGCAGGCCAGGACTTAAGCGAGCGCAAGCCTGCCGAAGACGGCACGCCGCCCGACCTGGGCGAAACCGTCGACAAGTTCTACGGCCCGCTGGTGCGCCGCCTGAACGCCTTGCCCATGCCCGTTGTGGTGGGCGTGAATGGCGTGGCGGCCGGCGCGGGCGCCAACTTGGCGTTTGCGGGCGATATCGTCATCGCCAAGGCCTCGGCCAATTTCATCCAGTCGTTTTGCCGGCTGGGCCTGATCCCCGACACCGGCGGCACCTTCGTGCTGCCGCGCCTGGTTGGCCGGGCGCGCGCCATGGGCTTGGCGATGTTGGGCGACAAGCTCAGCGCCAAGCAAGCCGAAGAATGGGGCTTGATCTGGCAATGCGTGGCGGACGAAGAATTCGACGCCACGCTGAACCGTCTGGCTCAACATTTTTCGACGGCGCCCACCAAGGGCCTGGCGTTCACCAAGCGCGCCCTGCAGGCCAGCTTGGCGAACGACCTGTCGACGCAGCTGGACCTGGAACGCGACATGATGCGCGAACTGGGCCGCAGCGCCGATTACGCTGAAGGCGTGGCCGCGTTCCTGGGCAAGCGCGAACCGCAATTCAAGGGGCAATGATGACCGTGCACGTTCCCACTGTTGAGGTGCCGAGCGATCCCCAGGAATTGGCGCAGGCCGTTGGCACCGTGATGTATGCGGGCGACGCGGCATCGCAGGGCTTGGACATGAAGGTCGAAGACATGGCGCCGGGCTATGCGCGTCTGACAATGCGCGTGCGCGCCGACATGCTCAACGGGCACAAGACCTGCCATGGCGGCTTCATCTTCGCGCTGGCCGACAGCGCGTTCGCGTTCTCTTGCAATTCGCGCAATGTCAGCACGGTAGCGTCCGGCTGCACGATCGACTATCTGGCCCCGGGCTTCGAAGGCGATCTGCTGACCGCCGTGGCAGAAGAGCGGTCGCTGGCCGGCCGCACGGGTGTATACGACGTGACCGTCACGAATCAAGACGGGCGCAACGTCGCGCTGTTCCGAGGGCGGTCCTATCGCATCAAGGGCCAGATCGTGGGGGTCCCCGCCGAGGCCTGAGTGGCAGGCCTGCGGCACAACGCTGAACCCGTCATCCAACCAAAGACAAGATCGCCGGCCAAGCGGCGCGCGCATGGGGGTGTTGCCCCCGGCGCGGCCCGGACCGGTGTAGAGCGAATTTCAGGAGAGAGATAACCATGTCCAACACCATGAGCAAGCCGGGGCTGGACCCCATCGAGCATGCCAGCGAGGACGAGCTTCGCGCGTTGCAGCTTGAGCGTCTGAAGTGGAGCCTCAAGCACGCATACGAGAACGTTGCGCACTACAAAAAGGCCTTCGACGAAGCGGGCGTGCATCCGGACGATTTGAAGCAGCTGTCCGATATTTCCAAGTTCCCCTTCACGACGAAGAAGGAACTGCGCGACAACTATCCGTTCGGCATGTTTGCGGTGCCGCGCGAGCGCATTTCGCGCATTCATGCGTCCAGCGGCACGACGGGCAAGCCGACGGTTGTGGGCTACACCAAGAGCGACCTGGACAACTGGGCCAACCTGGTGGCGCGGTCGATCCGCGCAGCCGGCGGCAAGCCGGGCGACACCGTGCACATCGCCTACGGCTACGGGCTGTTCACGGGTGGCCTGGGCGCGCACTACGGTGCGGAACGCCTGGGCTGCACGGTCATCCCGATGTCGGGCGGCCAAACCGAAAAGCAGGTGCAGCTGATCAATGATTTCCGTCCGGACATCATCATGGTCACGCCTTCCTACTTCTGCAATATTCTCGAAGAACAGCGCCGCCAGGGTATTGATCCGCGTCAAAGCTCGCTGCGTATCGGCATCTTCGGCGCTGAGCCGTGGACGGGCCAGATGCGCGCCGACATCGAGGCCGAAGCCGGCATCGACGCCGTGGACATCTACGGCTTGTCTGAAGTGATGGGCCCGGGCGTGGCCAGCGAATGCGTGGAAACCAAGGATGGTCCGGTGGTGTGGGAAGACCATTTCTACGCCGAGATCATCAACCCGGACACCGGCGAACCCGTGGCCGACGGCGAACCCGGCGAGCTCGTGTTCACGTCGTTGACCAAGGAAGCGATGCCCATCATCCGCTACCGCACGCGTGACCTGACCCGCCTCTTGCCGCCCACCGCGCGCAGCATGCGCCGCATTGGCAAGATCACGGGCCGCAGTGACGACATGCTGATCGTGCGTGGCGTGAACATGTTCCCGACGCAGGTCGAAGAGCTGGTGCTGAAAATCGCGCAACTGGCGCCGCACTATCAGCTGGTGCTGTCGCGCACGGGCAATATGGACGAGCTTGAAATCCTGACGGAAGTGCGCGCCGAGTTCTCGGGCCTGTCGGACGACGAACGCAACAACCTGGGCAAGCAGCTGCAACATGCCGTGAAGACGCACATCGGCGTCAGCGCGCGCATCCAGGTGTCTGATGCTGGCCATGTCGAGCGCACGTTGACGGGCAAGGCGCGTCGTGTGATCGACAAGCGTCCGAAAGTGGTCTAATCCGGGCCCTTGGCCCTAGGCTCCTGGCGTAATTCAGTCAGGGAATAAAAATGGCAGCCTTTTCGGGCTGCCATTTTTTTGGATTCAAACGCTGAGAGCTTACTGTTGCGCCATCGTCCGCACGATGCGGCGGTACCAGAAGTGGAGCAGGGCGGCAGACAAGGCCAGCCCAACCATCGCCATCAGCCACATGCTGCCCGCGCCTTCGGGCGAACCCGGCACCAACACATTGCGGATGCCATCCAGCCCGCCACGGCCCGGGCCGAAGCCAAACCACCAGCCGCCGACGAGCCCAACGCCCGCTAGCGCCACCATTTGCAGCAGCAACGGCACCACCGCCACCTTGTAGGCGCGCAAGAGGTAGGAGTTGATGCACTGCATGGAATCGAACAAGTGAAACAGCGGCAGTACCGCCAGCAGCGTCGTGGCCACGGCGGCGACTTCGGCGTCGTTGGTATAGGCGGCAAGAATAAGCGGACGGCCAGCCAGCAGCACGGCCGCGGTTAGCAACGCGCCGATCAGGCCCAGCGCCAAGCCGGCCATGCCCGTGCGATGCGCGTGCGCCATATTGCCGGCGCCAATGGCTTGCGCGGTCAGCGCGGCGGTGGCCACGCCCAGCGCCATCGGCATCATGTAGCACAGCGCCGCCAGGTTCGACATGATCTGGTGGCCGCCCGTGACGAAGGTGCCTTCGCGGGCCACCAGCAGGGCCATGAACGTGAAGGCCGACACTTCCACCAGGTACGAGCCGCCCATCGGAATGCCCAGGCGCAGCAGTTCCTTCAGCGTCTTCCAGTCGGGTTTGCCCACGCGAAGCTGGAAGCGGCGGTAGAAGCGGTCATGCGTGATCACCCACAATCCCAACCCCAGGCTCATCCACGACACGATGGCCGTTGCCAGGCCGGCGCCGGTCGCGCCCATGGCGGGCAGGCCGAAATTGCCGTAGATCAACAGCCAGTTGAAGAAGGCCTTGAAACCGATCGCCGACAGGTTGATCGCCATGACGAGCTTGGGCCGCGATACCGACGTGCCCAGTGCGTAGATGGTGCGGAACACCAGCGCGGCGGGCAGCGCCAGCACCAGCGCTTGCAGGTAGGAGCCGATGCGCTCGCGCACGCCAGGGGCGACGTTGCCCGACATCGATAGCCAGACATCCGGGAATAGCATCAGGATGGCGCCCACCACCGAAAGCCCAAGCGCCAGCCAGACGCCCTGGCCCCAGCTGCGGCCCACTTCGTGATTGTTGCCCGCGCCGTAGTGCTGGGCCAGGATGGGAATCAGGGCGTGCACTACGCCCATCAGGCCCACGAATACGGTGATGTAGATCGAGGCCGATAAGGCCATCGCGGCCAGATCGCTGGCGTTGGAGTGGCCCGTCATGGCGGTGTCCAGCACGCCGAACGAGATGCCGGCCCACTGGCTGATCAGCACCGGCCAGGCCTGCTTGGCAATGCCGCGCAGGGTGGCGCCGAATGACATCGGCGCCGTGTTCACGGCATTCATCGGTTGGGGCCGACTCGCAGCAGGCGGAAGACTTCCTGCCGGTCGGCGCGGCGGCCGCCTTGCCACAGCACGTCGGCGCCGTCGCTATACGCGGCGGTGTTGTCGCGCAGGCTTTGATTGCTGGTCTGTTGCAGGATCAGCGTGCACTTGGCGTCGAACGTGAAGCTCAAGTTATTGAAGATCAGGAACGAGGCGCGTTGGCCGCTGCCCAGGCTCAAACCCCGCACGCATTCACCGGGCCGTTTGTGTTGTTCCAGCGCCTGCGCCAATTGGCCCGACACCGTGCGATAGCTGCGCGCGTAGTCAACGGCAGGCTGCCACAGCAGCACCAGCAGAATCCACGTCACCGTCAGGCCGCCTGCGGACAACACCGTGCCGCGCCACAGGGCTTGCGGACGCACGCGCAGCCGCCACACCACCAGCGCGATCCAGGCCACGGTGAAAATCACGGCGAGCGTGAATGCGCCCCATGAAATGACGGGCTCGTAGCCGGTCGTCTGGCGGGCGATGTTGCGGGAGATCTGGGCGGGCCAGTGGAAGTGCAGCGCCACCCAGCCCAGCCAGGCGGTTGCAGCCGTCAGCGAGAAGCACATGACGGCAAACCAATCCAGCGTATTGACCACGCCGCGGCGCAGCGTTGGCAGCGAGAACGCACCCAGCACGGCGCACGGCACTGCCAACAGGACGTACTCGGAATCGGTGGCTTCTTCCAGGCCGAACAGCACCAGCGCCGAGCACACCAGCAGCATCAGCGGCAGCCAGATGTGGGGGGCGTAGATCCAGGCGCGCCAGCGCCAGACGGCCAACAGCGCCAACGGCCAGGTGGGCCACAAGTACCAGGGCAGGTCGCGCAGCGTGCGCCCGATGTCATGCCACGACGGCAGCGCAAAGGACGACAGGTTCCAGGTCTTCCAGTTGCGTATCCAGTACTGGCTGGTTTCGCTGGCAGGAATCCACCAGGCCAGGATCAGCGCAACGGTCAGCAGGGCCGCCCAGGGCAGCCAGCGCTTGCACTTCCACAATTGGCTGCGCGGGTAGAAGGCCAGCAACGCGCCGATCATGATGGGCACGGCGCCGACCCAGCCGCGCGTCAGGAAGCTGGCGGCCAGCGCGATGCCTAGCGTCGTGGTGCCAGTGAAGGGGCGGTCGACGCTGCGCGCCAAGGAATAGAAAGCCAGTGCCTGGCACGCCATGATCGCCGGCACAACCGTGGTTTCATGCGTGCGCTGCAGGATGCCCACGGTGGCCAGCAGCAGCAGCAAAGCGGCGTCGGCCAGCATGCGGCCGTAGTCGCGTGGTTCAGGTTCGCCGCCAAAGGGCAGGGCCAGCGGTTGGGCTTCGGCGCGGCGGCCCAGCAGATAGGTGCCGTACCAGACGCTGGTCGCGGTAATGCCAAACCACAGCAGGTTGGGCAGGCGGCCGGCGGTGATGTCGCCAATGTAGGGGCCAAACAGCCAAATGCAGATGGCGCCCACCCAGGTGATCAGCGGGCCTTCTTCGGCGTGCGCCAAGTGCCCCACTTGCGGCAGCAGCCACGTGATGCCGCCTTCGCGGATCGCCGTGATCATCGTCGCCAAACCCACCGCATCATCCGTTTTCCACGGGTCGCGCATGAACAGGCCGGCCACGACATAGGCCAGCGCCAAGCCCAGCAAAATCAGTCTGGGGAGCTTCGCGGTCGCCACGGAGGTGAGCCGGGCGGGAGTGGAAAGAGAAAGTGGGGACACGGGCGTTAATGTAACCGAGTGATCTGGTTGCGCCAGCCCCCAGCATGCAAGAAGCCGTCTAGGGGGGAAAAAAAAGCAGCCCGAAGGCTGCCTTTTTGCTGTGACTCCCGTAGGAGCAACAGGATCAGGAAGCGGACTTGACCGTGCCGGCCGTACGGGCGAAGCGGGCGCGGAACTTTTCCACACGGCCGGTTTCGACGATACGCGTTTGGGCGCCGGTGTAGAACGGGTGCGATTCGGAGGTCACGTCGCACTTGAAGAGCGGGTACGTCTTGCCGTCGATTTCAACGGTTTCGCGCGTGTGGACCGTCGAACGGGTGATGAACTTGTTGCCCGTTTGCAGGTCGGCGAAGACGACTTCGCGGTATTCGGGGTGAATGCCTTCTTTCATGGTGCTTAATCCTTGGACCCGCTAGGGAGTCTTTCTCAAGAGTTAGGGTCGCCAGCCAGGACGCGAAAAGCGGGTTGCAGGGGTTCGATATTTTGGCTGACAACGATGGGGTTGCCGCTGCGAAATACCGAATCACTGAATCACTTATGCGAGGACTCTAGCCACGTATCCAAAAAGTAACCCCAAATTCTAGCACGGGAAAATCCTGCTACGCCAGGGCAAAAGGGGGCTGCGGCGTGCGCTGCCTTCGGTGCCGAATAAGGGGACGGATTTCAAAGTTCCGTGCGCAGTTTCCAGATTTCCGGGAACAGCACGACGTCCAGCATGCGCCGCAGGTAATCCACGCCCGACGTGCCGCCCGTGCCGCGTTTGAAGCCGATGACGCGTTCGACCGTCGTGACGTGGCGGAATCGCCACAGCCGGAAGGCGTCTTCCAGATCAGTCAGCTTTTCGCCCAACTGATACAGATCCCAATAGCGGTCGGTGTCGCGGTAAACCGTCAGCCAGGCGGCTTCCACGCCTTCAGAGGATTCGTACGGCTGGGTCCAGTCGCGGTCCAGCCGGTCGGCGGGAACCGTGATGCCCTGACGCGCCAAGAGGCGCAGCGCTTCGTCGTACAGCGAAGGCGCGACGTAGGCGCTTTGCACCTGAGCCAGCAGGTCTTCGCGATGCGCATGGGGTTTGAGCATTGCGGCGTTCTTGTTGCCCAGCAGGAATTCGATCTGGCGGTACTGATAGCTTTGAAAGCCGCTGGAACGGGCCAGGTAGGGGCGCAGCGCGGAATATTCGGGCGGCGTCATCGTCGCCAGCACATCCCAGGCGTGAACCAGCTGCTCCATGATCTTGCTGACGCGCGCCAGCATCTTGAAGGCGGGTTGCAGGCGGTCGGCCGCCACGTTGGCGATAGCGGCGCGCAGCTCGTGCAGCATCAGCTTCATCCAGAGTTCGCTCGTCTGATGCTGAATGATGAAGAGCATCTCGTTGTGCTCGGGCGACAGCGGATGCTGCGCGCCCAGCACTTCGTCCAGATGCAGGTAATCGCCGTAGGTCATGTCGCGCGTGAAATCGAGCTGCGCTTTTTCCTGGTGGACGATGTCTTCGGGGCGGTGCGGGCAGCTCATGCTTGGCCTCCGTGGCAGGGCGGGGCGGCGCGGCGGGCTGACGCGGGCAGGGCGCGCCAGCCGGGCGCGCGGGGGCGGGCGCAGGCAAGCGCCGCACAGAGGGTGTCAGACAGGTTCATGGTCGTGCGTCTTCGAGAGCGAGCGGCCGGCGTGAGGCGGCCGCTCGAAGGCCAGCGGACCAGCCTACAGTTCGCGCAAGACGGCGCGAACCGGGCTGGCATCAGCCTGGACCAAAGCCAACGGCAGGGCGATCAATTCGTAATCGCCTTCCGGCACATCATCGAGCACCAGGTTTTCAAGCACCCGCATGTCGTGCCGCAAGATCGTGTGATGGCTGTCCAGGGTCTTGCTGGACGCGGGGTCGATGCTGGCGGTATCCAGTCCGATCAGTATGACGCCGCGTTCGGCCAGCCATTCGATGGTCTGGGGCGCGTAGGCGGAGAAATCGTCGGTCCACCAGTCTTGCGCCGCGTGCTTGGCGGTGCGCACGAGCACGCGCGGAGGAAGATTCAGGGCCGCATGGGCCAGGTGGTCGGTGGTGATCAGCGGGCCGCAGTCGATCGCGTGGATCACGCGGCAGGGGCCTAGAAAGGGTTCCAGCGACACCGCACCGATGGCCGCGGCGCCGTTCTGATAGTGCAGCGGGGCATCCGCATGCGCGCCGATATGCGGCGACAGCGTGATTTCACTGACATTGACCGGACAGCCGGGCGTAAGCGACCACTTCCATTGCTGGCGGTACGGCGTGTCGCCGGGAAAAACAGGCGACGCCGTGGAGACGGGCGGGGAAATGTCCCACAAGCGTTTCATCAGAAGCGTTTCAAGTCTGGCAGGGAAGGGGCAGGCAAAAGCGGGGCCGGCAAAAACGGCAATCGGTCATGCGAATAGGTTAAAGCCTAAAGCAATTCTGGGCGGTAGTCTAACGAATTCCGGCGGCGCGCGGGGAGCTACATGCCGCCCAGTTCGGCCATGGAGATGACGGCTGCCCCGGCGACGATCAAGTGGTCGATCAGTTTGATGTCCACCAGCGCCAGCGCCTGTTTCAGCTGCTGCGTGAAGCCGCGGTCGGCGGCGCTGGGTTCGGCCAGGCCCGACGGGTGGTTGTGCGCCACGATCAGGGCGGCGGCGTGGTGGCGCAGCGCCTCGCGGACGACCTCGCGCGGGTAGACAGAGGCCTGCGACAGCGTGCCGCGCGCCAGTTCGCCCGTGGCGATCACGCGCAACTGGTTGTCCAGGTAGAGCGCGATGCAATGTTCCACCTGGCGATGTCCCAGCGCTGTCATGCAATAGCGTTTGACCTGGGATGGGTGGCGCAGGGCGTCGGCGCGGGTCAGGTCTTCCTCGACGGCCCGGCGGGCCAGTTCCAGCAGCGCAGCCAGGGTGCAGGCTTTGGCGGCGCCCAGCCCGGAAACGGTCATCAATTCGTCGGGTGTGGCCCCTAATAAGCCCCGCAACCCTGAAAAACGCTCGAGCAGGCGGCTGGAAAGATCCACCACGTTCAGCCCGGGAATGCCCGTGCGCAGGGCGATGGCGAGCAGTTCCGCATCCTGAAGCGCAGCGGCCCCGTGGCGCAGCAGACGCTCTCGGGGACGCTCGTGTTTTGACAGCCGGACAGACAATTTCATAAGAGGCTCTAAAATCGGGGTTTATCCAATATCCATACGGTGGCAGATCTTGAGCAGCGCCTCTAACGAAGTGAACGTTTTTGTCCGTCAGGATTCCTACCTAACGCTGCATTACCGCATCACGCTCGCGTCCGGTCCTGGCAAGGATTCGGTCTTCGCCGACACCTTCGACGGCCGTCCCGGCACGCTGCAAATGGGCAGCGGCCAGTGGGCGCCCGGCATGGAAGCCGCGCTGATCGGCCATGCCGAAGGCGAAAAGTTCAGCGTGACGCTGGAGCCGGCGGACGCCTATGGCGACCGCAACCCCGAGCTGATTCAGCGCGTTACGCGCGGCATGCTGGCCGAGCACGCGGGCGCCGACGCCACGTTCGAGCCGGGCGACCTGGTGGAATTCACCGCGCCCAACGGCGGGCGTTATTCTGGCGTTCTGAAAGAAATCAACGATGAGTCGGCGCTGTTCGACTTCAACCACCCGCTTGCGGGCATCAGCTTGCGCGTCGACGTGGCGCTGCTGGGAGTTCTCTGATGAGCAAGGCCGTTACCGCCGTCGACGCTGAAGTCCTGCTGGCTCAGCCGCGCGGCTTCTGTGCCGGTGTGGACCGCGCGATCGATATCGTCGAACGCGCGATCGAACTGCATGGCGCGCCGATCTACGTGCGTCATGAGATCGTGCACAACCGCTATGTGGTCGAAGACCTGCGCGCCAAGGGCGCCATCTTCATTGACGAGCTGGACGACGCGCCCGCGGGCGCCATCGTCGTGTTCTCGGCGCATGGCGTGTCCAAGGCGGTGCGGGCCGAAGCGGAATCGCGCGGCTTGCAGGTGTTTGACGCCACCTGCCCGCTGGTCACCAAGGTGCATATTGAAGTGGCGCGCATGCGTGCGGCCGGCCGCGAGATCATCATGATCGGTCACAAGGGCCACCCCGAGGTCGAGGGCACGCTGGGCCAGGCCCAGGGCGGCATGTATCTGGTCGAGACCGTGGAAGACGTGGCGGGCCTTGAAGTGACCGACCCCGAAAACCTGGCCTACGTCACCCAGACGACCTTGTCCGTCGATGATGCGGACGCGGTGTCCAAGGCGCTCAAGGCGCGTTTCCCCAGCATCGTCGAACCCAAGAAAAGCGACATCTGCTACGCCACCCAGAACCGTCAGGACGCGGTGAAGGTGATGGCGCCGGATTGCGATCTGGTGCTGGTCGTGGGTAGCGTCAACAGCTCAAACTCGAATCGTTTGCGCGAAGTGGCCGAGCGCAAGGGCGTGGCGTCTTATCTGATTGATGGCGCGCAATCGATCGACCCGGCGTGGCTGGTGGGCCGCAAGCGCATCGGCGTCACGGCGGGCGCTTCCGCCCCCGAGATCCTGGTGCAACAGGTGATCGACCGCGTGAAGGAATTGGGCGCGGTATCGGTTCGCACGATGCCCGGCCTGGAAGAAAATGTGGCGTTCCCGCTGCCCAAGGGCTTGTCGCGCAAGGCTGCGCAAACGGAATCGCTGGAATAAGCGGCTGCCGCCCGGCGCGGCGCCAGAAAAGACTTCAAGGAGACTTCATGCAGTTGTATAGCTATTTCCGCAGCTCGGCCGCGTACCGCGTGCGCATCGCCTTGAATCTCAAGGGCTTGCCGTACGAGACAGTGCCGGTGCATCTGCTGAAGGATGGCGGCCAGCAGTTGTCGGAGGGCTATCGCAAGCTGAATCCGACGGCGCTGGTACCTACGCTGATTGACGGCGACGCGGTCATTGGCCAGTCGCTGGCCATCATTGAATACCTGGAAGAAACGCACCCCAACGTGCCGCTATTGCCCGCTGACGCAATCGGCCGCGCGCGCGTGCGCGATCTGGCGTTGGGCATTGCGTGCGACACGCATCCGTTGAACAACCTGCGCGTGCTGAAGTATCTGAAGCACACCCTGGGTGTGGATGAAGCCGCAAAGACTGCCTGGTACAAGCATTGGGTGCATCAGGGGCTTGAGGCCCTGGAATCGCAACTGGCGCGTTCCAGCGCCACGGGTAACTTCTGTCACGGCGATACGCCGACCATTGCAGACCTGTGTCTAGTGCCGCAAGTGGCCAATGCGCAGCGCTTCGAATGCGATCTGTCGTCGATGCCCAATGTGGTGCGTATCGATGCCGCTTGCCGCGCACTGCCGGCTTTTGCAAACGCCGCACCGGGCAAGCAGCCCGACGCGGAGTAGGACGAGCCGACGCCGTACGACCCAAAGTCCTGAGACTCGAAGTCATACGGCGCCGATCGTAAAGCGCCGTTCGTAAAGCGCTGATCGTAAGGCGCCGATCGTAAAGCGCGGTTCGTAAAGCGCCGTTCGTAAGGCGCCGTTCGTAAAGCGCGGATGCGCTTAGCCGATCTGCACCGGCACGAAGATCTTGTCTTCGCCGCGCTGCACCAGCAGCGCAACCGTCTTGCCAGCTTTCGACAGTTCCGCCTTCACCTGCGCGATATCGCGCACGGGTACGCCGTTCAAGGACAGCAGCACGTCACCCGGTTCGATGCCCGCTTTGGCGGCCGGACCGGCCGAGCGCTCAATCAGCAGGCCTTCGGTGCCGGACGCCTGTTGCTCTTGTGGGCTCAGCGGGCGCAGGGCCAGGCCCAGTTGGCCGCGCTGCACGTCCTGATCCCCTGACGCCGTTTGCGACTTGTCCTTCGGCACGCCGCCCAGCGTGGCGACGAGTTCCTTCGGCGCGCCGGCACGCCATACATCCAGCTTGATCTTCTCGCCGGGCGAGGCCAGCGTGATCATGGATGCCAAGTCACCAGAAGACACGATGGTCTTGCCGTCGATCTGCCGTACCACGTCGCCCGGTTGCAGGCCGGCCTTCTCAGCCGCGCTGCCTTTCTCGACGCTGGACACCAGTGCGCCGGACGGCGACTCCAGCTTGAACGAGTTGGCCAGGTCTTGATTCACTTCCTGCACCGTCACGCCCAACCGCGCATGCTGCACCTTGCCGTGCTGCAAGATCTGGTCCTTGATCTTGTAGGCCACATCGATGGGGATCGAGAACGACAGGCCCTGGAAGCCGCCTGTGCGGCTGTAGATCTGCGAGTTGATGCCCACGACTTCGCCGCGGTCGTTAAACAGCGGGCCGCCCGAATTACCCGGGTTGACGGCCACGTCCGTCTGGATGAACGGCACCGACGTATCGTCCGGCAGTGAACGCCCCTTGGCGCTGACGATGCCGGCCGTCGCGGTGTTCTCCAGGCCGTAGGGCGAGCCTATGGCCAACACCCATTCGCCGACTTGCAATTGGTTGACGTCACCCACCTTCACGACGGGCAGGTTCTTGGCGTCGATCTTGAGCACGGCCACGTCTGTCTGCGGGTCGGCGCCCAGCACCTTGGCCTTGAATTCGCGGCGGTCGGTGAGCTTGACGGTCACTTCCTTGGCGTCTTGCACCACGTGTGCATTGGTCAGGATGGTGCCGTCGTTGCTGATGATGAAGCCCGAGCCTTCGCCGCGCATCGGTACTTCACGCGCTGGCATGCGGCCGCGCGAGCCGGGGATCTGGCCAAAGAACTGGGCGAAGGGATCACCATCGTCGGCCGACACCTTGCGGGTGCCACTGACGCTGATATTGACAACGGCCGGCCCGAAGTCGCGCGTGATCTGCGCGAAGTTCGGCGGGCTGGAGGTATTGATCGATTGCGGCGCAGCGGCGACGGCCGGCGCGTTGGCCGCCATCGACACGCCGCCCATCACGGCGGTTGCGCCAGCGCCGCCAATGGCGCCAGCGGCCAGCAGCGCCAGCATCAGGCGCGAGGGTTTCATTTGCGAGGTCTTCATGTCGGCTCCTGGGTTCATGTTTGAGGACATGACGCTATCTTCGGGCCTGACACTTAGGTGAATCTTAAATCGCTGAAATCATCCGCGAAGGGGGAATTCCACGCGTGCGCGCAGCCCGTGGCCGCCGGGGGCGTCTTCCAGGAAAATTGCGGCGTGATGGCGGTCGGCGATGGCGCGGGCGATAGACAGCCCCAGGCCGCTGCCGTGCTGCGTATTGCCTTCGGCGCGGTAGAAGCGGTCGAAGACGCGTTCACGTTCGGCGGGGGGAATGCCGGGGCCTTCGTCGTCAATTGTGAAAGACACCTTGTCTTTCGCTTGATCCAAATGCAGCCGGATGCGCCCGCCTTCCGGCGAGTGCTTGATGGCGTTGTCCAGCAGGTTGCGCGCCAGCAGCACCAGCGCGTCGCGGTGCCCTTGCATGACGGCTTCATCGGCGCCGTCCATGTCGATGGTGATCGACTTGGTGTTCGCCTGCGGCAGGTTTTCAGACAGGGCCTGACGCAGCACATCGGCCAGATCCACGGGGGCGGCGGGTGTCTGTTCGGCTGTGCTTTCGTGGCGGGCCATGGACAGCAGCTGTTCGACCAAGCGTGTGGCGCGGTCGATGCCGGCGGCCAGGCGCTGTTCGGCAATCTGGCGGGCGTCTGGGTCGCTGGCGCGTCGCAGCGCTTGCAGTTGCAGGCGCAGTGCCGTCAGCGGAGATCGCAATTCATGGGCGGCGTCTCCGACGAATTGCTTTTGTTGCGCGAACGCGCCCCGCATGCGTTCCAGCAGCAGATTCAGTTCCACGATAAGGGGGCGGATTTCATCGGGCAGCCCCGTCACGCTGACCGGCGACAAGTCTTCGGGTTGCCGCGCGGCAACCTGTTCGCGCGCGCGATTGACGGGGCGCAGCGACCAGCTCACCACGCACCAGATGATCAGCATCAGGACGGGCGCCGCCGCCGCAATGGGCGCGATGGTGCGCAGAGCCAGTGCGCGCGCCATGTGCTTGCGCACGTCCATGTCCTGCGCAACTTGGATCACCTGGAAGGGCGTCGCCAGTGAATACACGCGATACGTGGTGCCTTCCATTTTGGCGTCGGAAAACCCCAGCACGATCTGGTCGGGCAGGGGGCGGCGCGAACGCGAGTTGAAGACGCGCAGGCCGTCAGGCGTCCAGATCTGGATGATCAGGTCGTCGGCCATGGGCGTGGCGGCGCCGCGGTTGTGCGTCGGGCCCGTGCTGAGCAAGCCATCGCCCGTGCCGAGTGACAGGGCGGTGCGTTGCAGCAGCGAATCAAAGATGTCGTCGGCCTGCGCGAGCGTGCTGCGATAGGCGATGGCGGCTTGCGCCAGCGCGCCGACCACGATGGCGGCCAGCAGGAAGAACAGCAGACGGGCTCGTAGCGAGTCGCTAAGCCGAATGCTCATGTTTTGGGAATGACATAGCCGACGCCTCTGACGTTCTGGATCAGGTTCGGACCCAGTTTCTTGCGCAGGCCATGAATATAAACCTCAACCGCGTTGCTGCTGACGCTGTCTTTCCAGCTGTAGAGTTTTTCTTCCAGCTGGGCGCGGGAAAAGATCATGCCCGGGCGGGCGATCAGGGGTTCCAGCACGGCCCATTCGCGGGCGGTCAGCGCAACGGGCGTGCCATCCACCATCGCCGCATGTGATTGCGGGTCGATGGTGATGCCTTCGTGCTCAAACACGGGCTCGGCGCGCCCGGCGCTGCGCCGGATCAGCGCGCGCATGCGGGCCAGCAGTTCGTCTACGTCGTACGGTTTGACGACGTAGTCGTCCGCGCCGGCGTCCAGCCCCGCGATGCGGTCGCTGACGGCGTCGCGGGCGGTGGCGATCAGGACTGGCGTGCGGTCCTTGCGCGTGCGCAGGTCGCGCAACAACGTCAGGCCGTCGCGCTTGGGCAGGCCCAGGTCCAGCAGAATCAAGTCATAGGTGTCGGTGCGCAAGGCCAGCTCGGCAGCGTTGCCGTCCTTGACCCAGTCGACGGCGTAATGCTCCGCGCGCAGGCAGTCCAATACGCTTTCACCGATCATGATGTCGTCTTCGACGAGAAGGATGCGCATGGTGGTCTTCGCTTGGCTGATGGAAAATCCAGCAAGTTGGACGCGTGTGGGGCGGATGGAGTTCCCGTGAGCGGGCCGCCAAGGGAAGGGGCGCTCGAGCGAAGGATGCGCGGAAATGAAAAAAGCAGCCCGAGAGGGCTGCTTTTTGAATTTGGTGCCGGCAATAGGAGTCGAACCTACGACCTTCGCATTACGAATGCGCTGCTCTACCAACTGAGCTATGCCGGCAAGACCATTTGCTTCAACTTCTGCGTGCCGGTGTTGAATTCGGCGATGCTGAACAACAAGCAAAACATCTTTGTTTCTTCCCGTTCACTGGCCTGTTTTTAGGGCCTGATCTGGAAAGACCGAAATCATATCAGAGTTTTTTCCCGATGGGAAACAATCGACGCAAAAAGATCTAAAAATTCTGTGATTTGCATGCGCCAAAAATTTAGTTCATAATTACGTTCTTGGCAGGTCCCCGATAGCTCAGTCGGTAGAGCGACGGACTGTTAATCCGCAGGTCGCTGGTTCGAGCCCAGCTCGGGGAGCCAAAACAAATACCGAACATCAAGGCCACTCACGCAAGCGAGTGGCCTTTTTGTTTTCCGCGGCCCAGGTCGGGCGCCCTCTGTTGTACGCTGCGCGATCCGCTTCCATGGTGGGGTGGGCGCAATGAAACGGGTTGGGTCGAAGGCAATGGAAGACGATAAGCGCATTGGCGTGACCGTGATTTCGGGGTTTCTGGGCAGCGGCAAAACCACGCTGCTTAACCGCTTGCTGCACGAGCCGGCATATGCCGATGCGGTTGTCGTCGTCAACGAGTACGGCGATATCGGCGTGGACCATCACTTGGTGCGCCTGGCGCCGGCAAATGTGGTTCTGATCGAAGGCGGTTGCCTGTGTTGCGTGGTTAGCGGCGCGGTGGTCGACACCTTGCGCGATCTGTTCATGTTGGCGGTCAGCCGCCGGATCAAGCCGTTTCGTCATGTGCTGATCGAAACCAGCGGGTTGGCTGATCCAGCGTCCATTCTGTTCATGCTCAAACACGACCATTTTTTGGCCGAGCGCTATGCGTATCGCGGCGCGATCGTGCTGGTTGATGTGCGCCATGGTGAAGCGCAATTGGCCACGCAGCCCGAGGCGTCCCGGCAACTGGCCTTGGCGGATACGGTTGTGCTCAGCAAGTCTGACCTGGCGGATGCGGCGCAATTGCGGCGGGTGGAGCAGGCGGTTGTTGCGATCAACCCGGGTGCGCAGCGGTGTGTGCAACGTCAGGATTCGCCGTTGGCGGGTGTGTTGCGCGACGGCCCGGATGTGCTGGCGCGGCGGGATGGCGTTGCGCTGTCGAATTGGCTTCAGGCATTCGCCCAGCCGGCAGCTGGCCGGCATGCGCAAGTCGCCAGTTTTTCACTGACCTTGTCTTCGCCGATGGGCCGTGCTGCTTTCCTGGCGGGGGTGTCGCGAATTCAGGAACGCTTCGGCCAGGGGCTGTTGCGCATGAAGGGGCTGGTGTGTTTCGAAGGCGAGGCGCTGCCCTGCGAGGTGCACGGTGTGCATGGTGAGTTGTATCCCTTGCGCGGCCTCGCGCAATGGCCTGGGGATGATCGATCCTCGCATCTGGTCTATATCTTCCGTGGCTTGGGTGCGGATGAGGTGCGGGCTGCGGTTTGCGAGGCGCTGGGCCAGTCGTCTGCCTGATGTGGGTGCAGGGCCGGTCGGTCGGTTCTGTGCGCAAAATGTCTCATATTCGGCGCGGATGTTGCACAGAAATACGGTATAACCGGTACGGTCTGATGCAAGAATCGAGACAATCATGGATCGTCTGAAAGCCATGCAGGTGTTCGTGGAGGTCGCTGACCGGGGTAGCCTGTCGGCGGCCGCTGTCCATTTGGACATGTCGCGAGCGATGGTGTCGAGGTATCTGGCCGAGATGGAGCAGTGGGTGGGGGTGCGCTTGCTGCACCGCACGACACGCCGCCTGAGTCTGACGCCAGCAGGCGCGGAAACCCTGCCGCGCTGCCGGCAGATGCTGGATATGGTGGGAGATCTGCGCAATGCGGTCTCCACGCCTGAAGATACGCCGCGCGGCTTGTTGCGCATCACGACCAGCATGTCGTTTGGCGCCAAGCATCTGGCCGGCGCCGTCACGGATTACGTCAAACAGCATCCAGGCACGTCGGTGGATCTGATGTTGGTTGAGCGCGCTGTGAACCTGGTCGAAGAGCGGGTGGATCTGGCAGTGCGCATCACCAATGATCTGGACCCGAATCTCATTGCTCGCAAGCTGGCCGTCTGCCGTTCGGTGGTCTGTGCGTCACCGGACTATCTGGCGCGCGAAGGCGTGCCGGCGCGCGTCGAGGATCTGTCCTTGCGCAATTGCCTGACCCATTCCTACTTCGGCAAGAGCCTGTGGCGTTTTGAGCGCGATGGCCAGCCGGTGGATGTTCCTGTCAGCGGAAATATCAGCGCCAACGAAGTGTCGGTGCTGTGTAGCGCCGCGCTGGAAGGGGCGGGCATTGCCATGTTGCCAACCTACTACGCGGGGGAGCATCTTGCTGCGGGCAGGTTGAAGGCGATTTTGCCGCAGTGCAAGCCTCAGGAATTAGGCATTTATGGTGTGTATGCATCGCGTCGCCAAATGCCGCTGATTCTGCGTTCGATGCTGGATTTTCTGGTAGATCGGCTCGGTTCTGCGCCATGGGACAAGCCTGCCGGATAAATTCCCCGGCGCGTATTGCGGGCCCGTGGGCTTGAGGGTGAGGGTTATGGCGGTATAATTTGCGAATTGCTCGCGCAGATTTGGCAGCCGCAGTTTTGGCAACTTAGGCAAGCCCATGTTTGCGAGCGGTGGTCTTCGAAAATATCTAAGAATCGTAAGTCCGGCCTGGATCAGGCTATTGCATCGCGAAGGAGTCTTCGCATGTACAAGGGGCGCATGGGTTCAGGGCGCGGCAGCTCGCCGCGACACCGTATCCATGCTTTGATGGCCCAGGTCTTGATACTGATTGCCACGGGATGATGACGCGGGGTGCCGGCGTGTCCCGCAGGCTTGTTGGCAAGTGATGCCAGCTTTCCAGAATTTGCTTAAGGCGTCTGTCGCGACACGAATCGGACAGGCTTATCGCCCTATCTTGATCGGCGCGGCCGTTTTGCCGCATCGCCGTCATGCATGGCAGTCAACGCAGGAAACTTGTGAACACTACGCAAATCAACGCCGTCTGTAGCGGGTCCGTCCGAGTGCTGGCTCGTGTCGAGGCGCGGATGGCTGTGGAAGTGCGTGGGTGGTTGGCGTGCGCAACTGCTGCAAAAGCGGGTGCAAAAGAAGTCGCCGAACACAATGCCCAGCAAAGCACTGCACAAATGAGCGCTGCACAAATGAAAAGCGCGGAACGCATGAAAATCGTCGCGCAAATGAAAAAGGCCCGGCGAAATCGCCAGGCCTTCATCAAATTTGGTTGCGGGGGCAGGATTTGAACCTACGACCTTCGGGTTATGAGCCCGACGAGCTGCCAGACTGCTCCACCCCGCGTCTGAGAAAAGAATATTAACCTTATTTCCAACCTAGCGCAAGTTAGCCCTTTTTGAATTTGAATGTCGATGAACGATAGCGAGGCAATACTCGTGCTGGAAACCGCGCTTTTATGTGCGGTGCAGCCGATGCAACTGTCCGATATGCGCAAGCTATTCGGGGACGATGAACAATTCGACAACAGTAAGCTGCGTGCGCTGTTGGAGACGCTGCAGGCCAATTGGGCCGATGGCGGCCTTGAGCTGGTGCAGCTGGCAAGCGGTTGGCGCTTTCAAAGCCGCCCGCATATGCAGCGCTACCTTGAGCGGCTGAGTCCTGAAAAGCCGCCCAAGTATTCGCGCGCCGTGATGGAGACGCTGGCGATTGTTGCTTGGCGTCAGCCGGTAACGCGTGGCGATATTGAAGATATCCGTGGCGTCACTGTGTCTTCGCAGATCGTGAAGGCGCTGGAAGATCGGGGGTGGATTGAAGTGATCGGGCATCGTGATGCGCCCGGCCGGCCGGCCCTGTTCGGCACCACGCGCCAGTTCCTGGACGATCTCGGGCTGCGGGCGCTGGATGAGCTTCCGCCGCTGGAGTCGGCACAGGCTGCCGCCGCGTTGGCGGGGCTGGATCTGGGAGAAGTGCAGCAAGTGATGGGTGAAGTGCCGGGTGAAGTGCCGGGTGAAATACCGGTCGAAAGTGCTGAAAATGACACTATCCCCGTTGCGGAATTGTCTGTTTCGGAAGACGATGCACCCATAGCCCCGGTCGATAGCGTAGAATCCGTCGTTTCGCGCACAGAAGAAGGCGCGATTCCCGCCGACGAACCCACCGTCCGGGAGCAAGCCGAAGGCTTGTCCGATACGCCGACCCTGTCCGGTTTTCCCGACGACAGAGCCGGTAACGACATTTCCGATATAGCCGCCGAATCCCCTGAGGACGGTGCTGCAAAGGAAAGTGTCGAGAACGCAAAACACGCGGAACCGACCGACCCGATTGACGAGACCGATCACGCAGCGCCTGGCGCCGCTGGGCATGAGCCCGATTTCGGCCTTGATGATCCTGTTCGGCCCGACCCCGATGCCGCCTCTGTGGCCTCGGATGAAACGGACCCGGCGCGGCCTGGCGCCAGCCGAGATTCGGCGTCCCCTGATGATGACGAGCCTGCCCCTGGCAGGCCTACCCAAGTTTGAAATTCGGAGCTGTCCCAGTGACAACGAATACAGCAATGCAGGACGACAATCCCCGTTCGGATGACACCGTTTCCAACGGTCAGCCGGAATCCTCCGCCGCGCGCGAGCCGGCTGCCGAAGGCGAGGGCGCAGCCCGTGGCCGCGGCCGCAAGCTGAGGACGCCGTTCCGTCGCCGTCGTGGCGATGCAACGGGCGAGCAAGCACCCGCTGTCGAAGGCCAGCCCGCGGCTGCCGCCGCCCCGGTCGAGTCGCCTGACTCCCGCGGTGGTGAGCAGGAAGCCGAGCAGGCTCTGTCGTACCTCGAGACGGCGGACCGCATGGAGCAGCGCCTGGGCAAGTACCTGAACAGTGATTCGGTCATGCCCAAGCTGCACAAGGTGCTGGCGGATGCCGGTATCGGTTCGCGCCGCGAAATGGAAGAGCTGATTGTTGCTGGCCGCGTGTCGGTCAACGGCGAGCCGGCCCATATTGGCCAGCGCGTGGCTCCGAACGACCAGGTTCGCGTGAACGGCAAGCCGATCATGCGCGTGAACACCAAGAAGCCGCCGCGCGTGATCCTGTATCACAAGCCGGCAGGCGAAATCGTCAGTCATGACGACCCGGCAGGCCGCGCCAGCGTGTTCGCGCGCTTGCCCAAGCTGCGCACGGGCAAGTGGCTGTCGGTCGGCCGTCTGGACTTGAACACTGAAGGCCTGCTGATCTTCACGACCTCCGGTGACATGGCCAACCGCATCATGCACCCCCGTTATGGCACCGAGCGCGAGTACGCGGTGCGCGTGCTGGGTGAAATGGACGAAGCGCAGCGCCAGTCGCTCGTGGATGGCATCGAGCTGGAAGACGGCTTGGCGGCATTCGGCGCGCTGGATTATCTGGGTGGCGACGGCAGCAACCGCTGGTATCGCGTGACCTTGCAAGAAGGCCGCAACCGCGAAGTCCGCCGCATGTTTGAAGCGGTTGGCGTTACGGTCAGCCGCCTGATCCGCACCCGTTTCGGTGATGTGGTCCTGCCGCGCACGTTGCGCCGGGGCCGCTGGGAAGAGTTGGATGGTTCGTTGGTCACCGCGTTGATGGTCCAGCTTGGACTGTTGCGTGAAGACGACGAATCGGGCGGTAATCGCCGCCGCTCGAAGCAGCCGCAATCGCATGACAGCGCGTTGCCTCCGGGCTTTGGCACGATGGATCGCAACGGGATGAACGGCGCGCGTATCGGCCGTCGCGGCAAGCTGCAAGGCGGTCGCTTGGGCAGCGCGGGTCAAACGGCCGCGTGTCCGTCCGATCCGTTCGGCACGGGTTTGATGATTGCTGGCGGTTATGCCAATGGCCATCCGCTGGCTGCGGAAGGCGCAGGCGGTAATCGCAAGGGTGGCAAGCCAGGTGGCCGTTCGGCGGCGCCGGGCGGTGGCCGTCCGGGCGGCAAACAGGGTGGTAAGCCTAGCGGCAACGCAGGCGGCAAGCCTGGCGGCAAACCGCGCGGTCCGCGTTCGGCGGCGGCCAATGGCCCGTCGGGTAACGTGGGTTCGGCGGATGTGGCCGTGGGTAATGTGGCCGAGGCGCCTGTGGGCGGCGGCCGCAAGCCTTCTGGTGGCAAGCCGGGTGGCAAGCCTGCGGGTGCGCGTGGCGGCAACGCCGGCGGCCGCAATGGCAAGCCTGCGGGTGCTGGCGGCCGGGGTGGCAACAAGGCTGAAGGCCCGCGCGGTGCAGGCAATTCAGCAGCCAACAAGGGTCCGGGCGCAGGCGGCAAACCGCGCGCTCCGCGTAGCGCCTCGTCGTCTTCGCCTTCGTCGTCGGCTCGCGGTGATGATTGGCAGCCGCGTGGCGCATCGGCCCACGAGTCCCGTCTGGGTGTGATGGGCGGACGTGGCCGTCAGGGCCGCTGAGCGTTGCTGGCGGCGGCGCTAGCTGCGCCGCCGGGCACGATGTGTCCCGCATAACGGTAAGCCCGTGACGAATCAGGCGTTTTTCCAGTTTATCTGGTAAAATCAATGGTTTTCATGGCTTCGCGTCATTGCTTTTTGTCAGGCAAAGGCGGTTGGCATGGTGCTTATTGCTCTGCTGTGGCGTGCAAATATCGCAATGCGAGGCAGGGCAACGCTGGAAAAGCAGGGCAATGCTGGAAAAGCGGTGCTAGGGCAGTGCTAAAAATGCAGGGCTGAATATGCCCCGCTAAGAACGCAGTGCTAGTAGCTTTAAGCAAGAGCAGTTGGCATCGGAATTTGCGCCAAGTGCCGTCGGGTCCGCAGGTCGGGCTGGGGCGGCCAAGGTTGAGAAACCCTGCGGGGGTTTCGTGGCGCAAACCACAAATTAGGTCGCAATATAGGGCGCTGCCCAGCATTGCTCCTTACGTGTAGTAGGGAAGCGGCTGGGCTCTGCGCAATATCGGTGGGCTGGGCGTGCAGCCCATTTTTTTTGAGTATATGGCTGATTTATTCGCATTGACCGAAGAGGCTCTGGCCGGCATGGACGTCGAACTCGTGGACGTCGAGCGTGCCGCCCTGGGCCTTTTGCGCGTAACGATCGATCGGGTCGGCGGTGTGCGCATCGAAGACTGTGAACAGGTGTCTCGCCAATTGTCGCGGGTGTTTGAGGTCGAAAACGTCGACTACAAGCGCCTGGAAGTTGGCTCGCCGGGCATTGACCGCCCGTTGCGCAACGAGGCCGAGTTCCGGCGCTTTGCTGGCGAGCGCATCGAGATCAAGCTGCGCGAGGCATTAGACGGACGTAAGGTCTTCTCTGGCACGTTGACCGTGCCTGAAGACGACGCCGCCGCCTCGGACGCTGCTGCTGGGATGCACAAGACCGTCGTGTTCGGTCTCGAATTTGAGGCAAAAAAGAACGACATCCAGGTGTTGAATTTCACGGTCGATGATATCGAGCGTGCAAAACTGGATCCCGTTCTGGATTTCAAGGGCAAAAAGCGATGAGTCGCGAAATTCTTCTGTTGGTCGATGCCTTGGCGCGTGAAAAGAACGTCACGCGTGACGTCGTGTTCGGTGCACTGGAAAGTGCGCTGGCCTCGGCCATGAAAAAGCGCTTCAAGGATGATGCGGACATTCGTGTCGCCATCGATAGGGAAACCGGCGATCACGAAGGCTTCCGCCGCTGGCTGGTGGTGCCGGACGAAGCCGGCCTGCAAGAACCCGACAAGCAGGAAATGCTGTCGGACGCGGTGGAAATCGTTCCTGGCATCCAGGAAGGCGAGTACATCGAAGAGCCGCTTGAACCCATCGAATTCGGCCGTATCGGCGCGCAGGCGGCCAAGCAGGCCATTCTGCAAAAGATCCGTGACGCCGAGCGCGAACAGGTGCTGAACGACTTCCTGGATCGTGGCGAAACCATTGTGTCCGGCACGATCAAGCGCATGGACAAGGGTGACGCCATTGTCGAAACCGGCAAGATCGAAGCGCGCCTGCCCCGTTCCGAGATGATTCCGAAGGAAAACCTCCGGGTCGCCGACCGCGTCCGCGCCTATGTGTTGCGTGTTGACCACGCCGCGCGTGGCCAGCAGGTGATTCTGTCGCGCACCTCGCCCGAGTTCATCCGCCAGTTGTTCGAGAACGAAGTTCCGGAAATCGAGCAGGGTCTGCTCGAGATCAAGGCTGCTGCCCGTGATGCGGGTGTGCGTGCGAAGATCGCCGTCGTGGCATACGATAAGCGGATCGATCCCATCGGCACGTGCGTGGGCATGCGTGGTTCGCGTGTTACTGCAGTGCGCAATGAGTTGGGCGGCGAGCAGGTCGATATCGTGCTGTGGTCGGAAGACCCCGCGCAGTTTGTCATCGGCGCCCTGGCGCCGGCCAACGTCGAATCGATCGTCGTTGATGAAGACAAGCATGCGATGGACGTCGTCGTCGACGAAGAAAACCTGCCCAAGGCGATCGGCGCCAAGGGTCAGAACGTRCGCCTGGCGTCCGAACTGACTGGTTGGCAGATCAACATCATGACGCCGGAAGAAAGCCTGAACCGCCAGGAAGTCGAGCGGTCGGGTCTGCGCACCACGTTCATGAGCAAGCTGGACGTTGACGAGGAAGTCGCTGACATCCTGATCGACGAAGGTTTTACCGGTATCGAGGAAATCGCTTACGTGCCCATGCAGGAACTGCTGGAAATCGAAGCGTTTGACGAAGACACCATCAATGAATTGCGCGCCCGTGCTCGCAATGCGTTGCTGACTGAGGCAATTGCCCAGGAAGAGCGCCTTGAGACCGCACAGGATTTGCTTGAACTCGAAGGCATGACGCAAGAGCTGGCTGGCAAGCTGGCCGAGCGTCAAGTGCATACGCGTGATGATCTGGCCGAATTGGCAACGGACGAACTGGCGGAAATCGCCGGCTTGACCGAGCAGGAAGCCAGCGACCTCATCATGCGTGCCCGTGCCCATTGGTTCGACGAAGAATAACCAAAAGGACACGGGTCTGCGGTGGGTAGTGCTGGTTTTATCCACCGCAAGTTCACGTTGTTTGTAATAGCTGCATATAGGGAAGAGAGAGCCTAATGTCGAGTAACACCGTCGCCCAGTTCGCTACCGAGCTGAAAATGCCTGCCAATGTGCTGCTGGATCAGCTGCGCTCGGCTGGTGTTGACCTCAAATCGGTTGACGATTCCGTCACCGACAGCGACAAGGCGAAATTGCTCGAATCGCTGCGTCGCGCCCACGGCGCGACCGAAGGCAAGAAGATCACCCTGACGCGCCGCCAAACGTCCGAGATCCGGCAGGCTGACGCCACCGGCCGCTCGCGCACGATTCAGGTCGAAGTGCGCAAGAAGCGCGTGTTCGTCAAGCGTGATCCCTCCGAAATCGCCCTGGAGCAGGCCGCGTCCGCGCGTGCTGATGAAGAAGTCTCCGTCGAAGAAGAGCAGCAGGTGTCCGCGCCGGCTGCATCCGAGGCGCCTGCCGTGGTCGAGCCTCGCGAGACCACTCCCGTGCAGGCGGAGGCTGCGGCCCCCGTTGAAGCGGCAGAGCCTGTTGCTGTAGAAGCGCCCGCGCCGGTTGAAGCGCCCGCGCCTGTTGAATCCGTCGCGGCCGAAGTGCCCGCCACCGTCGAGGCGCAAGCCCCCGAAGTTCAGGCTCAGCCTGAACCCGAACCGACGCCGGCGCCTGCTCCTGCCGAGCCCGTGGCCGAAGAGGCCAAGCCCGAAGTTAAGACTGAATCCACCGAGCCCAAGGCTGAAGAAGCCAAGCCGGAACCTGTTGTGCTAGCTAATAAGTCCGAAACACCTTCCCCCCAGGCCAATGCGCCGATCGCCCAGGCTCAGCCTGCTGCGAAGTCCGAATCCGTGAAACCCGCTGCCAAGCCCGAGGCCGCCGCGCCTGCGCCGACGCCTGCCGCACCTGCTGCGGCCGCCGCACCGGCTCCCGCCGCCAGGGTGGGCAATCGCGCCGACAACCGCCGCGCTGGCCCGCCGCTCGCCGCCTCCGCTACGTCGGGTGGCCGCGATGAGGCCCGCCGCGCTGCAGAAGCCGAAGCCGCTGCCCTGCGCGAGATGCTGAACCGTCCGCGCAAGGTGCTGCGCGCCCCCGAGCCGGAGGCGCCTGCTGCTGCCGCTGCTCCGATTTCGGGCACGCTGCACAAGCCGGCTGGCAAGCCGGGTGCCACTCCTGGCGCCAAGAAGGACGCCAAGCCCGCCGCTCCTGGCACGAAGAAGACCATCAAGACCGCCGAAGTCGCTTCGACCTGGTCTGATGACGCTTCGCGCAAGAAGCCCGCCGACAAGCCGGCAGCCCCGGCCAGCCGTGATGGCTGGCGTGCAGGCGGCAAGGGTGGTGGCAAGGGCGGCGGCCGTGGTGGCCGCAACCAGCAGAATGACCGCCGCAACGAGCCGGCACCCGCCGAATTCATCGCACGTGAAGTTCACGTGCCGGAAACCATCAGCGTGGCCGACCTGGCGCACAAGATGTCCGTCAAGGCCGCAGAAGTCATCAAGCAGTTGATGAAGCTGGGCCAGATGGTCACCATCAACCAGGTGCTGGACCAGGAAACGGCCATGATCGTGGTCGAGGAACTGGGCCACGTGGCAATCGCCGCCAAGCTGGATGACCCGGAAGCGTTCCTGGACATCTCCGCAACGGTTTCCGAAGCCGAACAACTGCCGCGTGCCCCGGTCGTGACCGTCATGGGCCACGTCGACCACGGCAAGACCTCGCTGCTGGATTACATCCGCCGCGCCAAGGTTGCCGCGGGCGAAGCCGGCGGCATTACGCAGCACATCGGCGCCTACCACGTTCAGACCGAACGCGGCATGGTGACCTTCCTTGACACCCCGGGCCACGAGGCGTTCACCGCCATGCGTGCCCGCGGCGCCAAGGCCACCGACATCGTCATTCTGGTGGTGGCTTCCGACGACGGCGTGATGCCGCAAACGCGTGAAGCTATCCACCATGCCAAGGCTGCGGGCGTGCCCATGGTCGTGGCCGTGACCAAGATCGACAAGCCGTCGGCCAACCCGGAGCGCGTCAAGCAGGAACTGGTTGCCGAACAGGTTGTGCCGGAAGAATACGGCGGCGACGTGCCGTTCGTGGGTGTGTCCGCCAAGACCGGCGAAGGCATCGACGATCTGCTCGAAAACGTGCTGCTGCAAGCCGAAGTGCTGGAACTGAAGGCACCGGAAGACGCACCCGCCAAGGGTCTGGTCATCGAAGCCCGTCTGGACAAGGGCCGCGGCCCGGTCGCGACGATTCTGGTGCAAAGCGGTACGCTCAAGCGCGGCGACGTCGTGCTGGCCGGCGCAAGCTTTGGCCGCGTGCGCGCCATGCTGGACGAAAACGGCAAGCCGATCCAGTCGGCCGGCCCGTCGATCCCGGTGGAAATCCAGGGTCTGACCGAAGTCCCGGCCGCTGGTGACGAACTGATGGCCCTGTCCGACGAGCGCAAGGCGCGCGAAATTGCACTGTTCCGCCAAGGCAAGTTCCGCGACGTCAAGCTGGCCCGCCAACAGGCCGCCAAGCTGGAATCGATGTTCGACAACCTGGGCGAGGGCACGCAAACGCTCACGCTTATCGTCAAGACCGACGTGCAAGGTTCGCAGGAAGCGCTGGTGCAGTCGCTGGTCAAGCTGTCGACCGACGAAGTCCGTGTGCAAGTGGTGCACGCGGCTGTTGGCGGCATCTCGGAAACCGACATCAACCTGGCTATCGCCTCGAACGCTGTCGTGATTGGCTTTAACGTGCGTGCGGAAGCAAGCGCTAAGAAGCTGGCCGAAAACAACGGCATCGATGTGCGCTACTACAACATCATCTATGACGCCGTGGATGAAGTTAAGGCAGCCATGTCGGGCATGCTGGCGCCCGAGAAGAAAGAAGAAATCATCGGCCTGGTCGAAATCCGTGAGGTCTACAGCATCTCGCGTCTCGGCAACATCGCCGGTTGTATGGTGCTTGACGGCATCGTCCGCCGCGATTCCCAGGTGCGCCTGCTGCGCAACAACGTGGTTCACTGGACGGGGCATCTCGAATCGCTGCGCCGCTTCAAGGACGACGTCAAGGAAGTCAAGTCGGGCTTCGATTGCGGTCTTACGCTGCGCGGCAACAATGACATCCAGGTGGGCGACCAACTGGAAGTCTTTGAAATCAAGGAAATCGCGCGTACGCTGTAAAGCGTCGCGAGGCATTATTGCTAATGAGCCGTCACAAGTCCAAAGCCATCCCCGGCCGCAATCTGCGGCTGGCCGACCAGATCCAGAAGGATCTGGCCGAGATCATCCAGCGCGAAATCGATATGTCTCGCGCTGGCCTGATCACGCTCTCCGGTGTGGAATTGTCGACCGACTACGCGCATGCCAAGGTGTGGTTCACGGTTTTGGGCGCTGAGCCCGAAGCCGCCACTGCCTTGCTGAACGAAAAAGCCGGTTGGCTGCATTCTCAGCTCTACAAGCTGTTGCACATTCACACTGTCCCCACTTTGCGTTTCTTCCACGACGAGCAAATTGCCCGTGGTATCGAAATGTCGATCCTCATCGACCGCGCAAACCGGCCCGGCCCGCACTCGGGCGTGCCCGACGAACCTGAAGACCAGTCCTGATCGGGCTGTCGTCACTGCTTTTTCAACCGGATTTCGACGATGGCTAAACGACGCGGGCTTGCGCTCGACGGTGTGCTGTTGCTCGACAAACCCGTAGGTTTGTCGAGTAACCACGCTTTGCAACGCGCCAAACGCGCCATGGACGCGGCGAAAGCCGGTCACACAGGCACGCTGGACCCCTTTGCCACCGGCTTGCTGGTGTGCTGCATGGGTCGCGCAACTAAAATTTCCGGCGCGATGCTGAACGCCGACAAGGCTTATCGCGCTACGCTGCAATTTGGCAGCGAAACCGATTCTGGCGACCTGACCGGCAATGTCGTGTCGACCGCCGAGCCGGGTTTTGCCGTAGAGGAACAGGCATTGCGCGACGCGCTGTCACGTTTCTCGGGCACGATCGAACAGATTCCGCCGATGTACTCCGCGCTCAAGCGCGACGGCAAACCGTTGTACGAGTACGCGCGCGCCGGCATCGAGCTGGAACGCGCTCCGCGACAAATCACGATACACCGCATCGAGCTGTTGTCCCTTTCGGGGACGCAGGCAGAGATCGATGTGGCTTGCAGTAAAGGCACATACATCCGAACACTGGCCCAGGACATCGGGCGCGTGCTGGGCTGTTTCGCCCACCTGACGGCGCTGCGGCGCACGCATGTCGGGCCATTTTCTCTGGAACGCGCCGTTGAGCTGGAAGCCTTGCAGGCCATGCCAGACCCGAAGCAGGCATTGCTTGCACTGAACGAATTGCCGGAGGGCTTGCTGCCCTCCACCCTGACCTTAAAGGACTCGCTATGACTCGCGCCTTGCGCAACGTCGCCATCATCGCCCACGTGGACCACGGTAAAACAACCCTGGTCGACCAGCTGCTGCGCCAATCCGGCACCTTCCGCGAAAACCAGGCGCTGACCGAACGGGTCATGGACTCGAACGATCTGGAAAAAGAACGCGGCATTACGATTCTGGCCAAGAACTGTGCCGTTGAATACGAAGGCACGCACATCAACATCGTCGACACCCCGGGACACGCGGACTTCGGCGGTGAAGTCGAACGCGTGCTGTCCATGGTTGACGGCGTGCTGCTGCTGGTGGACGCCGTTGAAGGCCCGATGCCGCAGACCATCTTCGTGACGCGCAAGGCGCTGGCCCTGGGCCTGAAGCCGATCGTGGTCGTCAACAAGGTTGACCGCCCGGGCGCCCGTACCGACTTCGTCATCAACGCCACGTTCGACCTGTTCGACAAGCTGGGCGCGACCGAAGAACAGCTGGACTTCCCGGTGGTGTACGCCTCGGGTCTGTCGGGCTACGCCGGTCTGACCCCGGACGTGCGCGAAGGCAACATGCGCCCGTTGTTCGAAGCCATTCTGCAGCACGTGCCGCAGCGTGACGACGACCCCAATGGCCCGCTGCAGATGCAAATCATCTCGCTGGACTACAACAGCTACGTCGGCAAGATCGGCGTGGGCCGCATCAACCGTGGCCGTATGCGCCCCGGCATGGAAGTGGCTTACAAGTTCGGTCCGGAAGGCCAGGGCGGCCGCGGCCGTATCAACCAGGTGCTGAAGTTCCACGGTCTGGAACGCGTGGTGGTGGATGAAGCCGAAGCCGGCGACATCGTGCTGATCAACGGTATCGAAGAACTGGGCATTGGCTGCACCGTCACCGACGTGGCCACGCAAGAAGCGCTGCCGATGCTGCGCATCGACGAGCCGACGCTGACCATGAACTTCATGGTGAACACGTCGCCGCTGGCCGGCCGCGAAGGTAAGTTCGTGACCAGCCGCCARSTGCGCGASCGCCTGGACCGCGAACTGAAGTCSAACGTGGCGCTGCGYGTGSSCGAMACSGGCGACGACACSGTGTTYGAAGTGTCGGGCCGTGGTGAACTGCACCTGACGATTCTGCTGGAAACGATGCGCCGCGAAGGCTACGAGCTGGCCGTGTCGCGCCCGCGCGTGGTGTTCAAGGAAGTCGACGGCGTGAAGTGCGAGCCGTTTGAATCGCTGACGGTTGACGTTGAAGACGCTCACCAGGGCGGCGTCATGGAAGAGCTGGGCCGCCGCAAGGGCGACCTGCAAGACATGCAGCCGGACGGCCGTGGCCGTACCCGCCTGGAATACCTGATCCCGGCCCGTGGCCTGATCGGTTTCCAGAACGAGTTCCTGACGCTGACGCGCGGCACGGGCTTGATGAGCCACATCTTCCACGAATACGCCCCGATCAAGGAAGGTTCGATTGGCGAGCGCCGTAATGGTGTGCTGATCAGCCAGGACAACGGCGACGCCGTGGCCTACGCACTGTGGAAGCTGCAAGACCGCGGCCGCATGTTCGTGAACCCGGGCGATGCGCTGTACGAAGGCATGATCATCGGCATCCACAGCCGCGACAACGACCTGGTCGTGAACCCGATCAAGGGCAAGCAGCTGACCAACGTTCGCGCCTCGGGCACCGACGAAGCCGTGCGCCTGGTTCCGCCGATCCAGATGTCGCTGGAATACGCTGTTGAATTCATCGACGACGACGAACTCGTGGAAATCACGCCGAAGTCGATCCGTCTGCGTAAGCGTCACCTGCTGGAAAACGAACGCAAGCGCGCCGCGCGCGACGCCGCTGTCTAAGCCACGCTGGGGCTAAGGCCCCTTGCGGTTCGGCAGCAAAAGAAAAGCCGCACACCTTAGGGTGTGCGGCTTTTTTTTCAGCTTCAACGCTGGCCGGTGAATTACACGCCGTTTTGCTGGTGCCGGTATTCCTGCGTGGCGCCGCCGTAGCCGTATGCCGCGGCGCGCGCATCGATCGCATGCACGTAAGAGCATTCGTGGAGCTCGCCCAGAATCTCTTGGAACGCCGCGTAGATCTCCTTGATGAAGCGCGCCTTTTCGCCCTTGGTGTTGGTCTCGTCGGTGACGCTGATGTCCAGGTGGAAGGCATTCTTGCCCAGTTCTGACAGCGGCTGGCCGCCGATGAACCACAGGTCATGCGGAATATGCTGCAACGTGATCGCGATGACGGGCAGCTTTTTCCCCAGTACGGACTGGGTCAGGCCGGCAACGGATTGCACCACGCGGCGGTTGATGGCGGGGTCGGACTGGCCCGAGAGATGAACGACGATGTGGGGCATTTTTGGCTCCTGAAAGGGGAAGGGACAGGGCCAGTGTAGGCAGCCGATTGGCATCGGAAAAGCGGGAAATTACGATTCAATCCATCGATAAATCCGTTGGATAAATCATGTCGGGATTCGATCTGGACCAGTTGCGCACACTGGTTGCCGTGCTGGATGCAGGCAGCCTGACGGCGGCCGCGCCCAAGGTGTTTCTGTCGCAGTCGTCCGTCAGCGAGCAGATGCGCAAACTGGAAGACCGTGCTGGCCAGCCGCTGCTCGTGCGCGGCAAGACGGGCGTGACGGCCACGCCCGCAGGTGAACGCCTGTTGGCGCACGCGCGCGCCATTCTGGCTTTGAGCGACGAGGCCTACCGCGATCTGCGCGGCGTGGCGCTGCAAGGCGAGCTGCGGCTGTTCATCACTGACTACTTCCGCCCCGGTGACGTGGCGCGCATGCTGCGCCGCCTGAACGAGCAATATCCGCAAGTGCGGCTGCACGTCACCATCATGAAAAGCGGCGCGATCGAGGCCGCCTATGAACGCGGCGAGATTGATGTCGGCATCTCCATGTCGATCCAGGAACGTGGCGCGCCCCGAGCCCGTGCGCAAGGCGCGCTGCTGCGCCGCGAACCGTTGCTGTGGATGGCGGCGGAAGGCGCAAGCGCGCCGCAACATGACCCCTTGCCGCTGCTGGTGTTGCCCGAAACGTGTGCGCTGCGTCAGTACGTAGAGCGCTTGCTATCCCGGCGAGGCGTGCCCTATACCGTGTCGCATGTGGCCTCTGGCGTAGCCGGTTTGCAGTTGGCGATTTCGGCGGGGTTGGGCGTGGCCTGCCTGAATGAATCGGCGCTGGCGCCAGGCATTGCGCGCTTGCACGCGCCGGGTTTGCCGGCCTTGCCGATGGTGGAATTCCGCCTGTTGCCCGCACGCCCCGGCGAGACAGAATTTATCGGGCTTGCGCGCGAAGCCATCATCAAGGCGATGGCCTGATCCGGCGAGCGCCCCGGATTCGCTCTGGCTTCCCGCCTGGAAATGATTGAAACTGCCGGAACCAAGCTGGACGAATCACAGGCTTTTTTCACCGAGACAGGATCATCCCTTTCACTGGAGAAGCAATGGGTGCCATCGATACACTTGCGCCGTTCATCGACGCGCGCAGCGACCGTTATGCCGACTTGAGCGACCGCATCTGGAGCCTGGCCGAGCTGCGCTATGACGAGCATAAGTCGGCCGAGCTGCACATCGCTATGCTTGAGGAAGCGGGCTTTCGCGTCACGCGCGACGCCGCCGGCATTCCCACTGCGTTCGTCGCGGAAGCCGGCCAGGGCGGCCCCGTCATCGCCATTCTGGGCGAGTACGACGCGCTGTCGGGCTTAAGCCAGGAAAGCGGCGCCTTTGCCTGTGCGCCGTCGCCCGAGACGCCCAATGGCAACGGCCACGGTTGCGGCCATCATCTGCTGGGTACGGCCGCGCATTTCGCCGCCGTAGCCGTCAAGGAATTCCTGGAGGCCAAGCAGTTGCCGGGCACGATCCGGTTTTACGGCTGTCCGGCGGAAGAGGGCGGGTCGGGCAAGACCTTCATGGCGCGCGCGGGGTTGTTTGATGATGTGGATGCGGCGCTGACGTGGCACCCGGCATCGCACACGGGCATTTTTTATCAGTCGTCACTGGCCAACATCCAGGCCTACTTCCGCTTTCGGGGCATCGCGGCGCACGCGGCGAATTCTCCGCATCTGGGCCGCAGCGCGCTGGACGCGGTGGAGTTGATGAACGTGGGTGTGAACTATCTGCGCGAGCACATGGTGCCGGATGCGCGCGTGCATTACGCCGTGACCAACAGCGGCGGCATTTCACCCAACGTGGTGCAGGCGCGTGCCGAAGTGCTTTATCTGGTGCGCGCACCGATCAATTCGCAGGCGGCCGACCTGTATGAGCGGGTGAAGAACGTGGCGCGCGGCGCGGCGTTGATGACCGGCTGCGAGCTGGAAATCGTGTTCGACAAGGCCTGCTCAAACTACATGCCGAACCGCGTGCTGAACGACGTGATGTACGCCAACATGCAGGCGCTGCAAGGGCCGGCCTACACGCCGGGCGAAGAGCAGGCGGCGCGCCGCATGTGGGATGCGATCAGCGAAGACGACATTGATAACGCGGGTAAAAACCTGGGCGCCGTGCTGCGCAACCCCACGCCCTTGTTCGCGGGCGTGGCGCCGTTTGATCCGGCCAAGACGGAGATCAGTTACGGTTCTACCGACGTGGGCGACGTCAGCTGGGTGACGCCCACGGCGCAGTGCTGGGGCGCTTGCTACGCCTATGGCACGCCGTTCCATTCGTGGCAGATGGTGGCGCAGGGGAAGATGTCGATGGCGCACAAGGGCATGGTGCATGCCGCGAAAATCATCGCGGCGACCGCAGCAGATTTGTATACGCAGCCGGAAGCGTTGGCGCGCGCCAAGGAAGAATTGCTTGAGGCGCGCCGCGGTCAGCCGTATGTGTGCCCGATCCCGGCCGATGTCGTGCCGTCGTTTATGCGCAAATAATCTTGGCTTGGGAAGCCGGCACGAAATCCAGGATGTGACACGACACGCCCCGTCGCCAGGCGGTGGGGCGTGTCTGTTTTCCTGATCAGGAATCAGGCCGGCAGCGACGGCGCGTACTGCGCTTCGGATGTGACTTTGTCGTGGAATTCCACGACACGGCGCACGACCTTGACGGGATCGTCTTCGATGATGAAAAGATCCAGGTCATGCGCGCCGATCATGCCGTTGCTCAACACCTGGTCGCCCAGCCATTCGACCAGGCCAGACCAGTATTCGCTGCCCACCAGCACGATGGGTGCCGGCGGAACCTTGCCCGTCTGGATCAGCGTCAACGCTTCGAAGAGCTCGTCCAGCGTGCCAAATCCGCCCGGCATCGCCACGTAGGCGAAGCTGTGCATGAAGAACGTTGCCTTGCGCGAGAAGAAGTATTCGAACGACAGGCTGATGGTTTGGTATTCGTTGTTGTGCGCTTCGTGCGGCAGGCTGATGTTCAGCCCGATGCTGGTGCCGCCTGCTTCGAATGCGCCCTTGTTTGCGGCCTCCATGATGCCGGGGCCGCCCCCAGCGATCACCGCAAAACCGGCGCCGGCCAGGGCGGCCGAAATCGCAACGGTGGTTTCATAGTGGGGGGAATTGCGGCTGACTCGTGCGCTGCCGAAGACGCTGACTGCGGGCCCGATGTTTGCGAGCTTGTCTGCCGCCGTCCGTATCTCTGACATAATCAGCGGAATTTGTTTGCCGGCGGGTGTTTCCATATCTGCCTTTGTAACCATGAAAAAAACCTTATTACTGGTCGACGGTTCAAGTTACTTGTACCGCGCTTTCCACGCTATGCCTGATTTGCGCAATGCGCAAGGCGAACCTACGGGTGCGCTCTACGGCGTGGTGAACATGTTGCGCAAGCTTGTATCTGACCACAAGGCAGAGTATGCCGCATGTATTTTCGATGCTCGCGGCAAGACCTTCCGGGACGACCTCTATCCCGAATACAAGTCGCACCGTCCTCCCATGCCGGAGGACTTGGCCGCGCAGATCGAACCCATCCACCGCGCCGTGCGCGCGCTGGGCTGGCCGGTGCTGGCCATTGAAGGGGTGGAAGCCGATGACGTGATCGGCACCCTGGCCAAGCGTGCCACCGAACACGACGTGCACACCATCGTCTCTACGGGTGATAAAGACCTGGCGCAGCTGGTCAACAGCCACGTCACGCTGGTCAACACCATGACGGGCGAAGTGCTGGACGAACCTGGCGTCGTCAATAAATTCGGCGTGCCCGCAGACCGCATCGTTGACTACCTGATGCTGGTAGGCGACACCGTGGACAACGTGCCGGGCGTCACCAAGGTCGGCCCGAAGACGGCCGTCAAATGGCTGACTGAATTCGGTTCCATCGACAAGCTGATCGAAGGCGCCGATGGCATCAAGGGCGTGGCGGGCAACAACTTGCGTGAAGCCATTCCGAACTTTCCGCTGACGCGCCAACTGCTCACGGTCAAGTACGACTGTGACTTGACCGGCCATATCGAAAGCGTGGACGACCTGACGCCGCGCGCGCGCGACGACGCCACGCTGACCGAGCTGTACGAGCGCTATGGTTTCCGCACCTGGCTGCGCGACCTGACGGGCGACGCCGAGCGCGTGCCCACTGGGGATGCGCGCGTTGCAGCCGAGGCGCCGGCAGCGCCCACTGAAATCGACTACCGCATCATTTCCGACTGGGCTGAATTCGACGCCTGGTTTGAAAAGCTGCAAGGCGCGTCGCTGGTGGCGCTGGATACCGAAACGACTTCGCTTGATCAGATGCAGGCGCGGCTAGTTGGCCTGTCGCTGGCGGTGGAGCCGGGCGTGGCCTGCTACATCCCCGTGGCCCATCGCGGCCCGGACGGCGCCACCCAACTGCCCAAGGCCGAAGTGCTGGCGCGTTTGAAGCCGTGGCTGGAAGACGCCTCGCGCGCCAAGCTGCTGCATCACGCCAAGTACGACGCCCATGTGTTCGCCAACGAAGGCATCAAGCTTGCGGGCATCACCGACGACACGATGCTGCAAGCCTACGTGCTGGAATCGCATCGCGGCGTGGGGCTGAATGATCTGGCCCAGCGCTATCTGGGCCGCAGCGGCGTGTCGTATGAAGACCTGTGCGGCAAGGGCGCCAAGCAGATCGGCTTTGACGAAGTGGCGGTGGACAAGGCCGGCCATTACGCTGCCGAAGACGCGGACTTCACCTTGCAACTGCATCAGGTGCTGCGCCCAATGGTGGCGGCCGACGAAGGCTTGAACCGCATCTACCAGCTTGAGATCCAGGTGTCGGCGGTGCTGACCACCATCGAACGCAATGGCGTGAAGGTGGATGCCGCTGAACTCGGCCGCCAAAGCCACAAGCTGGGCCAGGAAATGCTGCGGCTGGAGCAAAAGGCCTATGAACTGGCCGGCCAGCCGTTCAACCTGAATTCGCCCAAGCAGTTGGGCGAGATCCTGTTTGAGCGCATGCAGCTGCCCGTGGTGCGCAAGACCGCAAGCGGCGCGCCGTCTACCGACGAAGACGTGCTGACCAAGCTGGCGCAAGACTATCCGCTGCCGCAGGTGCTGCTGGAATATCGGGGCTTGTCCAAGCTGAAGTCCACGTACACGGACAAGCTGCCGCGCATGATCAACCCGAATACCGGGCGCGTGCATACGCGCTATTCGCAGGCGGCGGTGATCACGGGCCGTCTGGCGTCGTCTGATCCCAACTTGCAGAACATTCCGGTGCGCACCGAGGCTGGCCGCCGCGTGCGCGAAGCGTTCATCGCTGAACAGGGCGTGTTGCTGTCGGCGGACTATTCGCAAATTGAATTGCGCATCATGGCGCATGTGTCCGACGACGAAAACCTGCAACGCGCCTTCGCCGCTGGCGAGGACATCCACCGCGCCACGGCCTCGGAAGTGTTCGGCGTGGCCTTGCCGGATGTGTCCACCGAGCAGCGCCGCGCGGCCAAGGCCATCAACTTTGGCTTGATCTACGGCATGGGCGTGTTCGGCCTGGCGTCCAACCTGGGCATCACGCGCGACGCGGCGCAGGCGTATATCGACCGCTACTTCGCCCGCTATCCCGGCGTGGCGATGTACATGGAAAATACCCGCCGCTTGGCGCGCGAACAAGGCTATGTGGAAACCGTATTCGGCCGCCGGCTGCAATTGCCGGAAATCCGCGGGGCGTCGGGCCCGCGCCGGCAGGGCGCAGAACGGGCCGCCATCAACGCGCCCATGCAAGGCACCGCGGCTGACCTGATCAAGATGGCCATGGTGGCCGTGCAAGATTGGCTGGAAGCGGAAAAGCTGCAAACGCGCATGATCATGCAGGTGCACGATGAACTGGTGCTGGAAGCACCGGACGCCGAGATCGACGTGGTCAAGGAAGCGTTGCCCCGTTTGATGTGTGCAGTGGCTGAGCTGCGCGTGCCGCTGGTGGCCGAAGTGGGCATGGGCAAGAACTGGGAGCAGGCGCACTAGGGGCGGCTAGGAAGGGCGCCAAGGAAGGGCGGCAATGAAGGGCGGCAACGAAGGGCGCCCATTTGGGGCGGCCGCGCTCCGCGCCGTTTTGCTGGCTTGAACATCGGTGGGCCGTCTTCGGACGGCCCATTTCCGATTTTGGGATTGCAACAATATAATGTTGCGCTTCCCTCCCGCCTTTATTGCGTCCCCCAAATGTTGCTGCTCTGGGTCTTGCTTGCCACCGTAACCGGCGGGCTCATCGCCGTCTTTGTCGCCAGCTGGCTGGCCTACAGAGTGTTTGCCCAATACCTGCATCACATGGTCAGCCTGTCGGTGGGCGTGCTGTTGTCGGTGGCGCTGTTGCACCTGCTGCCCGAGGCCTTTGAAGGCGCGGTGGGCGATGCCCATGCGTTGTTCGGGCTGATGCTGGCCTCGCTGATCGGCTTCTTCGTGCTGGAGAAGATTGCGCTGCTGCGCCACAGCCATCACCACGAAGGCGACGGCCATCACCATCACAAGGGCCACGACCATCACGAAGCGGGCCGTGGCGGCATGTTGATTCTGATCGGCAGCTCGTTGCACAACCTGTGCGACGGCGTGCTGGTGGCGGCGGCCTTCCTGACCGACCCGCTGCTGGGCGTGCTGACGGCGGCGTCGATCATCGTGCATGAAGTGCCGCACAAGCTGAGCGATTTCGTCGTGCTGCTGAACGCGGGCCTGGCGCGCCGCCGGGCGTTTTCGCTGATTCTCTTCACCAGCTTGTGTTCAGCCGTGGGCGGCATAATAGGGTACTTCGTGCTGCAGCAGGCGCAGGGCTGGGTGCCGTATGTCTTGGTGGTTGCCGCCAGCAGCTTCCTCTATATCTCGGTGGCCGATCTGATGCCGCAGATGCACGAACGGGTATCCCTTTCGGATGCCGTCCCGCAATTGCTGCTGGTAGGCGTGGGCGTGGTGCTGATCTACAGCGTGACGACCCTGATGCACCATGGACACGAGCACGGGGCCGAAGCCGGCCACGGCGCGCCCCATGCGGAGCACGCTCACACGCACTAGGACGCGCGCGGACGGGATGCCCGGCCGTCTTCGATTCCACCCTAGGAGTGTGCCCATGAGTTTTTCCGCCGCCGCCGGTAACGTCGCGCCTACCGTCATCCATACCGACACGGATGGACTGGTCCACGGGGATTTCAAACTGCCCGTGGCCGATGGTTCCATCGCCGCCTATTACGCGGCCCCTGAAGGCCGCCGCGACCTGCCCATCGTGCTGGTCGTGCAAGAGATCTTCGGCGTGCACGAGCACATCAAGGATCTGTGCCGCCGCGTGGCCAAGGCCGGCTACCTGGCCGTTGCCGCCAACCTGTACGAGCGCCAGGGCGACGCTTCGGTCTACACCGACATCCCCAAACTCATCGCCGAACTGGTCAGCAAAGTGCCGGACGAGCAGGTGTTTGCAGACCTGGACGCCAGCGTGGCCTGGGCCGCGCAGAACGGCGGCGACGCCAAGCGTGTGGCCGTGACGGGTTTTTGCTGGGGCGGCCGCCTGACCTGGATGTATGCCGCGCACAATCCCGATGTGAAGGCGGGAGTGGCCTGGTACGGCAAGCTGAGCGTCGGCCATGGCCCGCTGATCAAGCGTGTGGCCTTCGACGTGGTGAACGAATTGCACGGCCCCGTGCTGGGCTTGTACGGGGCTAAGGATGCCAGCATTCCGCTGGCCGACATCGAGACCATGAAGACAAAGCTGGCTGCGGGAAATGCTGCCGCCAAGCAGTCGGAATTCGTCGTCTACCCGGATGCCGACCACGCGTTCCTGGCGGACTACCGCGCCAGCTACAAGCCGGAAGCGGCGAAAGATGGCTGGAGCCGGATGCTCGCTTGGTTCCAGCGCTATCTGTAGGGACGAGGCGCAGGCATCCTTGAGCGAAGGCGCCAATAAGCGTGGGCGCCAATAAGTAAACGCCCATAAGTAAGCGCCCATAAGTGAGCGCCCATAAAGAAACCGGCCCAAGGGCCGGTTTCTTTTTGTTCAGTTCCCGGCTTCGCGCAGCCGGCTCGGCAGCAGCTCGCCGTGCCGGGCCAGCAGCGGGTAAGCCGCCGCGCCCACCAGATGCGAGTTGATGCCCTTCATGTCGCGCAGGATATCCAGATACAGCGCGCCGACTTCGGCGGCGTCGACCTGACCGGCCTTGATCTTTTGCAGGTGCGTCTCGGATGCCTGGATTTCGATGTTGCGGAAACGCGCCTTCTCGCCGGCAAGGGCCCGGGCCTGGCGCAGATCGTCGTTGACGAACAGGGCCGCGGCTTGGCGCTCGTTGGCGATCAGCTGGCCCAGCGTATCGTCCAGGCTGGCGCGCTGTTCGGGCGAGAAGGTCCAGCCCTGTTTGCGCAGCTTGGCGACGTGGCTCAAGAGGCCGTGGTGGGCGATGTCGCCCGCATGGCCGATGTTGCTGGTGAAGGCCAGGATGTCGTCCATGCGCTGCACGTCGTCGCGCGTCATGTTTTCCTGATCCAGCGTGGCCAGGTACGTCGTGATGGCGTTTTCCAGCTTGTCCAGCGCGGCGTCCAGCTGGCGCGCCTGGACCATGCGGTGACGGTTGTCGCGCTTGAAACCGGCGCGCGCGTACAGCAGCAGCGTTTGCACCATATCGGCCATGCGCAGCGCTTCGCGTGCGGCGTTGCCCAGCGCTACGGCCGGCACGTCGTGCGCCCACTCGTCCAGATATTGGGGACGGGAAGGGTCGTTCGGGTCGGCGCGCTTGGGCAGCCAGCGGGTGAGCAGGGCGGCGTAGGGCGTGAGCAGCGGCAGGAATACCAGGGCGATCACCGCGTTGAACAGCGTGTGAAAGTTGGCCACGGCGCGCGCCGGGTCGCTGGCCATGTCGCTCATCAGCGGTTGCAGCACGGGCAGCAGAATCAGGCCGGCCAGCACGCCCAGCACGCGGGTCAGCAGGTTGCCCAGCGGCAGGCGGCGGGCGGCCGGGTCGTCGCCCGTCACGCCTTCGATCATCGGGTTGATGGCGGTGCCCAGGTTGGCGCCCAGCACCAGCGCAAAGGCCACGTGCGGCGCCACCATGTGATGGCTGGCCAGCGACATCACCAGCACCACAACGGCCACGCTGGAATGCGCGGCCCAGGTGAAGGCGGCCGACAGCAGCACGGCAGCCACCGGCTGGGTGGACAGTGCGTCAAGAATCATGCCCAGCATGGGGGCGGTCTGGAACGGCTCGAAAAGCTCAACGAGTTGATGCAGCGACAGCAGCAACAGCCCCAGCCCGATGAACACCCGGCCCAGATCGCGGGTGCGGCCCGGCGGATAGCGCCGGAACATCCACACGCCCGCCAGGATCAGGATGGGCGCCAGCGAGGTCAGGTCAAACGACAGCAGCTGAACGATCAGCGTGGTGCCCACGTTGGCCCCCAGCATCGCGGCCAGGGCGGGCACCAGGCCGACCACGCCGCCTGCGGCGAAGCCGGTAATCATCAGGCCGGTGGCGGTGCTGCTTTGCAGGGCGGCGGTGATGCCCAGCCCGGCGGCAAAGGCACGCAAGCGCGTACCCAGCGCTTTGCCCAGCGCCGCGCCCAAGGCCGCGCCGAAAGCGCGCTGGACGCCCGTTTGGACCATGTGCACCCCCCAAAGGAGGAGCGCGACGTAGCCGGCGAAGTCAAGCAGGGTAATAAGTCCAGACATCCAGGGGTAGTTCCGTTCTTTTTATGACATGAAATAATTCTGTAATGATCGCACGCCTGACCGGGCGGCGAAACCCGGCGGCGCAATACAGCTTACGCGCGTCGGGCCTTTACTGCGCGCGGCTGTGGCTGCGCGTATCATTGCCTGACTATTCTTTGATGTACTGGAGTTTCGCGTGGCCGTTTCCGTATTCGATCTGTTCAAGATAGGCATAGGCCCGTCTAGCTCCCATACGGTGGGCCCGATGCGGGCCGCATTGCTATTTGCGCAGGGGCTTGAACGCGACGGCCTGATCCCCCAAGTCGCCTATGTGCGCGCCGAAATGTACGGCTCGCTGGGCGCCACCGGCAAGGGCCACGGCACCGACAAGGGCGTGCTGCTCGGACTGATGGGCGAAGCCCCCGACACGGTTGACCCGGCGGCGATTGCCGGCATGCTGGCCTCGGTGCGCGCCAGCCGCCAACTGCCCCTGCTTGGCCGTTTCCCCGTCCCCTTCATCGAGAAGGAACACATGGTGTTCTACCGCCGCGAAGCGATGGCCGAACACCCCAATGGCATGAAGTTTCACGCCATGGGCGCCAATGGCGAGTCGCTGCGTGAATCGCGCTATCTGTCGGTAGGCGGCGGCTTTGTCGTGACGGCCGGCGCGTCGAACAGCCAGGTCATTGCCGCGCATAACCAGTTGCCGTATCCGTTCCGCTCGGGCCGTGAGCTGCTGACCATGTGCCGCGAAAGCGGCATGACCGTGGCGCAGCTGATGATGCAAAACGAGCTGACCTGGCGCGAAGCGTCGGAAACGCACAGCGGGCTGGACCGTATCTGGCAGGTCATGCAGGACTGCGTGGCGCGTGGCTGTGGCATCAATTACCCGGAAGCCGATGGCGAATTGCCCGGCCCGCTGCGCGTGCGCCGCCGCGCCCCCGAGCTCTACCGCAACCTGACGCAGCGCGCCGAGCGCACCTTGTCCGACCCCTTGTCGGTGATGGACTGGGTCAACCTGTACGCSATSGCCGTCAACGAAGAAAACGCGGCCGGTGGGCGTGTGGTGACGGCGCCGACCAACGGCGCAGCCGGCATCATTCCGGCCGTGCTGCATTATTACGACCGCTTCGTGCCGGGCGCCAACAGCGACGGCGTGCGCAATTTCTTGCTGACCGCTGCGGCGGTGGGGCTACTGTACAAGTACAACGCGTCGCTGTCGGGAGCCGAAGTGGGCTGTCAGGGCGAAGTGGGCGTGGCGTGTTCGATGGCCGCGGGCGGCTTGGCGGCCGCCTTGGGCGGCACGGTCGAGCAGGTTGAGAACGCCGCCGAGATCGGCATGGAGCACAACCTGGGCCTGACGTGCGACCCCGTGGGCGGGCTGGTGCAAATTCCCTGTATCGAGCGCAACGCCATGGCCTCCATCAAGGCCGTGAACGCGGCGCGGATGGCGCTGCGCGGCGACGGGCAGCACTATGTGTCGCTGGATTCGGTCATCAAGACGATGCGCGAAACGGGCGCCGACATGAAGACGAAGTACAAGGAAACCGCGCGTGGCGGCTTGGCGGTGAACATCGTCGAGTGCTGATCCAGGCGTGACCGGGCGCGTGGCGTAGACCTTCATTCTGGCCGTGACCCGGGCCTTTATCATCGGCGTGACCGGGCCTTGATCCGGCGCCCGGCACATCGATCCGGCAACCAGCCGGCCCAAGAAAAAGCCCCTCTGACGAGGGGCTTTTTGCTGCCTGCCTGCAAGTGGTGCTGGGGTCAGACCACGCGTGCGTTTTGCAGGGCGGCGATACGGGACGGGATCGGCGGGTGCGAGGCGAACATGGCTGCCAGGCCGCCCTTGCCGGTGATGCCGGAAGCTTCAAACGACTTGGGCAAATCGCCCGGCTCCAGGCCGCCCAGGCGCGCCAGGGCGCGGATCATGGGTTCGCGCGCGCCCATCAGGTGGGCCGAACCGGCGTCGGCGCGGTATTCGCGCTGGCGCGAGAACCAGGCCACGATGATCGAGGCCAGCACGCCGAAAATGATTTCACAGACCAGCACGGTGATGTAATAGCCCGGGCCGATGCCGCGTTCGTTCTTGAACACGACGCGGTCGATGAAGTAGCCAACCACGCGCGCCAGGAACACGACGAACGTGTTCACCACGCCCTGGATCAGCGTCAGCGTGACCATGTCGCCGTTGGCGATGTGGGCCACTTCGTGCGCGAGCACGGCCGCGACTTCTTCTTCGCTCATGCTTTCAAGCAGGCCCGTCGACACGGCAACCAGCGAGTCGTTCTTGAACGCGCCGGTGGCGAATGCGTTGGGGGCGCCTTCATAGATGGCGACTTCCGGGCGGCCGATGCCGGCGCGGTCGGCCAGCTGGTGCACGGTGTCGACCAGCCAGGCTTCGCGCTGGCTGCGCGGCGCGTTCGGGTCCAGCACTTGTGCGCCGGTGCTCCATTTGGCCATCGGCTTGCTGATCAGCAGCGAGATGATCGCGCCGGTAAAGCCCACGACCACCGAGAAGATCAGCAGCGCGTTGAGGTTCAGGCCATTGGCGGTGATGTAGCGGTCTACGCCCAGGATGCGCAGCGTGGCCGACAGCACGAGCATGACGGCCAGGTTGGTGATGACGAACAAGACAATGCGTTTCATGTTTTTTGTGTTCCTCTGCGAGCGGGAAATACCCGGGGTTCGACATGGCGGCGGCCCGCCAGTTCCCCGACTCGCCGGCACCGCTCCCGGTGACGGAGAGTATAGTATCGCTTTCCCCTATTTCTCCCCCACTTTTCCCTTAGCGCAGACCCCCAATGCAGGCTCTTTGGATGTTGCTGGCGTCCGCCATGTTCGCCATCATGGGGTCGTTCGTGAAGCTCGGCACCGAGCACGGCGCGTCGTTGCCGCAGATCGTGCTTTTCCGCGGGCTCCCCTCCGTCATTCTCTTGCTGCTGTATGCACGAGCCGGCCGGCAATCCATCATCCCCACCAGTTGGAAGCTGCACATCTGGCGCAACTTGTCTGGCGTCACGTCGATGTGGCTGGGGTTTTTCGCGATCTCGCATTTACCGCTGGCTACCGCCACCAGCCTGAACTACACGGCGCCGCTGTTCATCGCCTGTTGGATGTTGGGCTGGGGCGGCGCGCAGCGCGACCCGGTGCGCATCATTGCTGTGGCGCTGGGTTTTCTGGGCGTGATCGCCGTGCTGCGTCCCAGTATTACCGACGACCAGTGGCTGGCCGCGGTGATGGGGATGGGCGCGGGCGCCATGTCGGCCATCGCCATGATGCAGATCCGCCAATTGGGCCGCATCGGTGAACCCGAGTGGCGCACCGTGCTGTTTTTCTCGGTGGCGGTCTGCGTGTCGAGCCTGGCTGGGCTGTGGTTTGAAGGGTGGGGCCAGGCCGACTGGCAGGGCTACGCGTCGCTATTTGGCGTGGGCGTGGCGGGCATGTTTGGCCAGTTAGCCATGACCCGGGCCTTCGGCATGGGCTCAGCCCTGCTGACGGCGGCGTTGCAGTACAGCACCATTATTTTCGCGGCCTTGCTGGGCATGGGGTTCTGGGGCGACCATCTGGACGCCCTGGCCTGGGCCGGCATGGGCTTGATCATTTCTGCGGGCCTGCTGTCGGTGTGGCGCACCATGCGCGACCCCAAGCCGACCTGACCCGCCTCTTTTCGATCAGGAGCACCCCGAATGACGATGACACTGATTTCCGCCGCCGACCTGGCCGCACGCCTGGGCGCGAGCGATGCGCCTGACGTGCGCATCTTCGATGTGCGCCATGACCTGACCAACCACGCCGCGGGCCGCCAGGCCTATGACGCCGGCCACCTTCCCGGCGCACGTTATCTGGATCACGAAACCGAGCTGGCCGCGCCGCGCACCGGCAAGAACGGCCGCCATCCGCTGCCGTCGCGCGCCGAATTCGGCGCCTTGATGGCCGCGCACGGCGTCACGCCGCAAACGCTGGTGGTGGCGTATGACGGCAGCGGCGGCATGTACGGCGCGCACTTGTGGTGGATGTTGCGCTGGCTGGGCCATGAGCGCGTAGTGGTGCTGGATGGCGGCTGGCAAGCCTGGGTGGCTGCGGGTCTGCCGACCACGACCGAGGCCGCGCCGGCAGTCAAGGCGGGGCAACCGGTGGAACCCGGCGCATCGCTCGCGGGTGCCGTCGACGCCCGCGCCGTGCTGGACAACATCGCCCAGCCGTCCTTCACCGTGATCGATGCACGCGCCGCCAACCGCTATCGCGGCGAGGTCGAGCCGATGGACCCGGTGGCCGGGCACATCCCCGGCGCCCTGAACCGCCCCAACGGCGAGAACCTGCAAGCCGACGGCCGCTTCAAATCCGCCGAGCAATTGCGCACCGAATTCTCGGGTCTGCTGGCGGGACGCGACCCGGCAGCAATTGTTCATCAGTGCGGCTCGGGCATTACGGCCTGCCACAACCTGCTGTCCATGGAGATCGCGGGCTTGTCCGGATCGCGCCTGTACCCGGGCTCGTGGAGCGAGTGGTGCAGCGACCCATCCCGCCCGGTGGCCAAGGGCTGAAGAAGGTGGCTGCCGGGCCAAGGCAGCCGACGAGCCAGGGCAGAGGCCGCCGCGGGCTTCAGCTAGCGCCGCCGCGCCCTAGCCGCGCATCACCAGATCGCCGCCAGCTTGACCCGCCCGGAGACGCTTTCGGCGATCTCCAGGAAATGGTCCAGGGGCGGCGTGGCCAGCCCCGGCACCTTGGCCATATCGTCCCAACGCCTTAGACGAATCGCATCCGGCGCGCCCGGCATGCTGGCGAAATCCACCGCCTGGCCCGCATCGAAACTGCCCCCTTGCAGCGCCAGGCTGCGCTTGGAGTCCTCCGAGAGCGACGCTTCATATTGCGGCTCCACGTAGCAAAGATAGCGCTTGGCTTCGACATGGAGCCGGATGGGGTCCAGCACCGCCGAACTGAACAGCCCGCGCAGGAAAGGCAGCACGAAATATTGATGCTTGTCGTCGATGCCGCGCAGCGTGGGCGTGCCGGGCCGGTCCGCAATCAGATGGCCCAGGTCATGCAACAGGCAGGCCGTGATCAGTTGCGCGTTTGCGCCATTGCGTTCGGCCAGCGATGCCGTTTGCAGCGCATGCCGCAAATGGCTCACGGACTCGCCGTGATAGGAACGGTGCCCCCGTTCCAGGAAAATCTGCTCGATGTCTTGCAAGGTCAAGGCCATGGTTGTCTCCTGAGTGGCCGCAAGGGGGAGGGGGCGGGCAGTGACCGTTGACGGTCAGCCGGCTGCCGGCGCCATCTCCAGAAAGCGCGCGATCAATTGCACCGGTTGGCGCTCGCGCAGGCAGTACAGGTATTCGTTCATCATGATCTCGGCCCCCTGGATATCCAGGGCCGCCAGATCCGGATGGGACGGGATTTCACGCGACGGGATCAGGCTGATCCCCAGGTCGCAAAGAATGGCTTGCCGGATCGATTCGCGGCTGCCGATCTCCAGCGTGCGGCGCACCGTGACGCCGGCCTGCGCCAGCGCGTCCTCGGTCAGCTGACGCGTCATGGAGCCGGGTTCGCGCAGCAGCACCGCATGGTCGGCCAGATCGGCCAGACGCACCTTGCCGCGCCGCGCCAGCGGATGGTCGCGGTGGGTGACAACGCGGATCGGGTCGGCGGCAATCATCCGGCGGTACAGATGCTTGTCATCCATCAGAAAAGAAGACGTGGCAATCTCGATGCGGTAGTCGTGCAGCGCTTGCAGCATCGACTGCGAATTGCCGATCGTCACCGTCAGGTCGATGCCCGGATAGCGCTGGTTGTACCGGCGCACGGTATCCATGATGTAGAAGGGGCCTGTTGCGCCAATGCGCAGGTTGCCTTCACGCAGGTCGCTCGCGTCGCGCAGCCGGAAATCGATTTCGGTTTCCTGCTGCACCAGCTTTTCCACCATGGGCATCAGGCTGTGGCCGGCGTCAGACAGCCGCATGCCGCGGCCTTGCCGGTGGAACAGTTCAACGCCGTAACGCGACTCCAGCTGGCGCAGTTGCCCCGTCACCGTGGGTTGGCTGACACCCAGTTGGGCGGCGGCTTTGGTGACGGTGCCGCAGCGAGCCACGGCGTAGAAGGATTTGAGTTCGGCGACAAGCACGATGGTGGGGGCGGGAAAGGGACGCAATGCGCAAGACCGCCAGTACACCAAAATAATTTGATGTTTTTATTACTGCATTTGCGCGAAGTGTCATAAACGCTCAATACGCGCCTTCCATACTGCCTTCGTTCCCAGACCGGAGGCACCATGCCCCAACCCGATAGCGCCTTTCTCTCAGTACGAAATTTAGTGAAACGATTCGGCAGCCACACGGCGCTGGCGGACGTCTCGCTGGATATCCGCGCCGGAGAGCTGGTGTGCCTGCTGGGCCCGTCCGGGTGCGGCAAGACGACGCTCTTGCGCGCCATTGCCGGGCTGGAGCGCCAGGACAGCGGCGCGATCGTGCTGTCGGGCCGCGATATTTCTTACGCCGAACCGCAAGMGCGCGACTACGGCATCCTGTTCCAGTCCTATGCGCTGTTTCCCAACCTGWCCGTGGCGCAGAACGTRGCMTACGGCCTGAGCGGCAAGCGCGCGCATCGCAAGCATGTCGCCAGCCGGGTCGAGGAAATGCTGACGCTGGTTGGCCTGGCGGGCGCGGCGGATAAATATCCGGGACAGATCTCGGGTGGCCAGCAGCAGCGCGTGGCCCTGGCGCGCGCGCTGGCCCCGTCGCCCTCATTGCTGTTGCTGGATGAACCGATGTCGGCGCTGGACGCCCGCGTGCGTGAACATCTGCGCATCGAGCTGCGTGCGTTGCAAAAGCGGTTGTCCATTACGACGCTGATGGTGACGCATGATCAGGAAGAGGCCATGGTGATGGCCGACCGCATCGCCGTCATGAATGGCGGCGTCATTGAACAGTACGGCACGCCGCGCGAACTGTATCGTCAGCCGGGCTCGGCCTTCATTGCCGACTTCGTGGGTGAAGCGAACTGGCTGCCGTTCGAACGCGTTGATGCTCACCGTGCGCGCGTCGGCCGTCAGGAACTGGCGGTGGACGAGGCGTTGGGCGGCCAGTCGGGCAAGCTGTTTGTGCGCCCCGAAGCGGTGCGCGTCACCATGGCGCGCCCGGAAGAACCCAATTCGATGTTGGCCGATGTGCTGGATGGCGTGTTCCTGGGCCGCGGTTACCGCCTGGCCTTGCGGCTGGAAGGCGTGCCCGGGTCCACCGTGCATTCCATCGTGTCCCCCGAAATCGGAGACGCCCTGTTGGGCCCTCACGCTGCCAGCCGTTGCTGGGTGGAGCTGCCGCGCCATGCGATTCGCGCCTACGCTTGAGCCCGTCATGACTGGTTCGCCTTCCGTGGCCGAGACCCCCTCCGCGCCGATGGCCGCTGCCACTGTGTCTGCGGCCATGCCGGCGGGAATGCCGGCAGCAATGCCGACCCCCGTGTCCGCTAAAACGCCAGCCAACAGTCCCGCGCTGGCCTTGGGCCGCCGTCCCATGCCCGCCTGGATCGGCGCGCTGGGTTTGACGATGGGGCAGGGCGCGCTGGTCTTGTTTCTGGTGCTGTTCCTGGCGCTGCCGTTGATCGCCATCCTGGCCAAGTCCGTGACGGATAACGACGGCGCCTGGGCGGGCTTGTCGGTCGTCGGCAGCATCATCGGCGCTGACGGCTTTCTGCCGATGGTTGGGCGCAGCCTGACGGTAGGCATCGTGACCATGCTGCTGGTCGTGCCTTGCGCTTACGCGTTTGCCTACGGCCTGACGCGCACGCGTCTGCCGGGCAAGGGCCTCTTGCGCACCATCGCCTTGCTGCCGCTGCTGGCCCCGTCGCTGTTGCCTGGCATTGCGCTGGTCTACCTGTTAGGCAACCAGGGCCTGCTCAAGGGGCTGACGGGCGGCGCCACCATCTACGGATTCTGGGGCATCGTCGTGGGCGAGGCGTTCTACACCTTCCCGCACGCGCTGATGATTCTGCTGACCGGCCTGACGCTGGCCGATGGGCGCCTGTACGACGCGGCGCGCGCCATGGGCGCAGGGCCGTGGCGCACCTTCATGACCGTCACCTTGCCTGGCACGCGTTATGCCGTGTTCTCGGCCTGCTGCGTGGTGTTCACGTTGACGGTCACTGATTTCGGCGTACCCAAGGTGGTGGGCGGTGACTACAACGTGCTGGCCATGGAAGCCTACAAGGCGGTGGTCGGCCAACAGAACTTCCCCAAGGGCGCGGCGATCGGCATCTTGCTGCTGCTGCCGGCCTTGCTGACCTTCGTGCTGGACCGCCGCCTGCGTGCCCGCCAAGGCGCCCAGATGAGCGGCCGCGCCCAAGCCTACGCGGCGGGCCAGAACCGCCGCCGTGACGCTGCATTCCTGGCGCTGGCGGGCGTGATGGCCGCCTTCCTGCTGCTGATCATCGGCGTGGCCGTCTGGGCGTCGTTCGTGAAGATGTGGCCGTACAACCTGTCGATGTCGCTGCGGTCCTACGACTTCGACAACATGGACGGCGGCGGCTGGCTGGCCTGGCGCAACAGCTTGCAGCTGGCGTTTTGCACGGCCCTGATCGGCACGGCCGTGGTTTTCGTGGGCGCCTGGATGATGGAAAAGGTGCCGGCGCGCGGCCAGGTGGCGCGCGGTTTGCGCGGCGTGGTCAGCATGCTAGCGTTGATGCCGATGGCCGTGCCTGGCCTGGTGCTGGGCCTGGGCTACATCTTCTTCTTCAACAGCCTGATGAATCCGCTGAACATGTTGTACGGAACCATGCCGCTGCTGATCTTGTGCACGGTTGTCCACTTCTACACCAGCGCGCATCTGACGGCCGCCACCGCGCTGAACGCGCTGGACCCGGAATTCGAAGCGGCATCCGCGTCGCTGAAGGTGCCGCGCATGACGACGTTCCTGCGCGTGACCTTGCCGATGTGCCTGCCCGCCGCGCTGGATGTCGCCCGCTATTTGTTTGTTTCCGCCATGACGACCGTGTCGGCCGTGGTGTTCCTGTACAGCCCGTCCACGGTGCTGGCCGCCGTTGCCGTGCTTAACATGGACGACGCTGGCTTCATCGGTCCGGCCGCCGCCATGTGCACGGTAATCATGGCCAGTTCCGCCACGGCGGCTCTGGTGTTGCATCTGGCCAGCCGTGCGCTGGTGGCGCGCAGCCAGGCCTGGCGCCGTCCCGTGGCTCTTTGAACGCTTATTTCTAGGATGACCCTCATGACTGTTTCTTCCTTGCCCGTGCAGCTGGAAGCCGTGATCTTCGACTGGGCCGGCACGCTGGTCGACTTCGGTTCGTTTGCCCCCACCAAGGTGTTTGTGGATGCGTTTTCGCAGTTCGGCATGGAGGTGTCGCTGAAAGAGGCCCGCGGCCCGATGGGCATGGGCAAGTGGGATCACATCCGTGCGCTTTGCGACCAGCCCGCCATCGCCAGCCAGTACCAGGCCCAGTTTGGCCGCCTGCCCACCGACGACGACGTGACCGCCATCTACGAACGCTTTCTGCCGATGCAGATGGAGAAGGTTGCGCAGTATTCGGCGGCCATTCCCGGCGCGGCCGAGCTGCTGCGCGCGCTGCGCCAGAAGGGCTTGAAGATTGGTTCGTGCTCGGGCTACCCGGACAGCGTGATGCGCCGCGTGGTTGAACGCGCCGCCTCTGAAGGCCTGGAACCCGATTGCATCGTGGCCAGCGACGACGTGCCGCGCGCGCGCCCCGCGCCCGCCATGGCGCTGAAGAACGTGGTCGAACTCGGGCTGTCCGATGTGGCCGCCTGCATCAAGGTGGACGACACCGCGCCCGGCATTGAAGAAGGCCGCCGCGCCGGCATGTGGTCGGTGGGCTTGCTGTTGTCGGGCAACGCCGCCGGCCTGACGCTGGACGAATACCTGAGCCTGGACGAGGCCGGCCGTGATCGGGTGCGCGCCGACGCCAGCCGCGAGCTGTCATCCGCTGCGCCGCATTACCTGATCGACACGGTGGCCGATCTGCCGGCCGTCATCATCGACATCGAAGCCCGTCTGGCACGAGGCCAACGACCCTGAGCTAGCGCTTTCTTCCGGCCACGCCGGACGCTGTTTCCCTTTCTGTTTTTACCTTGCACCGCAGCCGGCAGCCGCCGGCAGTGGGGGCGACCTTCACCCTTTTTTTGCGCAATTTTTCCGCTCATCCACGGAGTTCCACATGAATCGCTACAAGCTGCTTGCACTGGCCGCCGCCCTGACGGGCGTGATGGGCGCCGCCTCCGCCGAGACCACGCTGACGGTCTACACCGCGCTCGAAGCCGACCAGATCAAGGTCTACCAAGCCGCATTCGAAAAGGCCAACCCCGACATCAAGATCCAGTGGGTGCGTGATTCCACCGGCATCATCGCCGCCAAGCTGCTGGCCGAAAAAAGCAACCCCAAGGCCGACGTGATCTGGGGCCTGGCCGGCACGGCGCTGGGCCTGATGGACAAGGAAGGCATGCTGCAACCCTACGCCCCCAAGGGCCTGGGCCAGATCGCCGCCAACATGCGCGACGCCAAGGCCGAGCCGTCGTGGGTGGGCATGGACGGCTACGCCGCCGCCATCTGCTTCAACACCATCGAAGCCGAAAAGCAAAAGCTGCCCAAGCCCACGTCGTGGCAAGACCTGACCAAGCCGGTCTACGCCGGCAAGATCGTCATGCCGAACCCGGCTTCGTCCGGCACGGGCTTCCTGGACGTCAGCGCCTGGCTGCAAATCTTTGGTGAAGAAAAGGGCTGGGCCTATATGGACGCCCTGCACAAGAACATCGGTTCGTACACGCACTCGGGTTCGAAGCCTTGCAACATGGCGGCCGCGGGCGAGTTCCCGATCGGCGTGTCGTTCGACTACCGCGCGGCCAAGCTGAAGGCCGATGGCGCACCGGTTGAAGCCGTGTTCCCGTCGGAAGGCTTGGGCTGGGAAGTGGAAGCCACCGCCATCATGAAGGGCACCAAGAACCTGGACGCCGCGCGCAAGCTGGCTGACTTCTCGGCCAGCCGCGAAGCCAACGAGCTGTACAAGGCCAACTTCGCGGTGCTGGCGATTCCGTCCATCGCCACGGTCAACCCCAACCTGCCGGCCGACCTGACCAAGCGCATGATCAAGAACGACTTCGTGTGGGCCGCGACGAACCGCGAACGCATCATCGCCGAGTGGACGAAGCGCTACGACGGCAAGTCGGAACCCAAGAAGAAGTAAGGCGCGGCCAGCCATGAAAACGTATGACGTAATCGTGGTGGGCGCGGGCATGCTTGGCATCGCCCACGCCTGGGCGGCCGCCAAGCGCGGCCTGTCGGTTGCGGTGATCGAGCGCAGCCGTCAAGCGCACGGCGCCACGATCCGCAACTTCGGCCAGGTCATCGTGACGGGCCAGGCGCCCGGCATGATGCTGTCGCACGCGCAGCAGGCCCGCGAACTGTGGCTGGACCTGGCGGGCAAGGCGGGCTTTCATGTGCGCGCCAATGGCGCACTGGTGCTGGCCCGCAATGCCGATGAAGCCGCTGTCTTGCAGGAATTCGCGGACACGCGTTTGAAGCAGGAAGGCTATCGCGCCGATCTGCTGTCAGCGCGTGACGTGGCAGGCCTGTACGGCGGGCAATTGGCGCATCACTGCATGGCGCTGCGCGGCCATGACGACCTGCAAATCTATTCCCGCGAAGCCTTGCCCGCCATCACGGCGTACCTGGCCGAATCGTTGGGCGTGACTTTCATCACGGGCACGCTGGCGCGCGCCGTGGAAAATGGCCTGGTCGGCACCACCGCGGGTGAATTCCAAGGCAAGCATGTGTTTGTCTGCCCGGGTCACGATTACCTGACCCTGCTGCCCGAACGCTTCGCGCCGCTGAACCTGGAAGTTACGCGTTTGCAGATGTTGCGTGCGGCGTTCGAGACGAACCCCATCGCGTTGGACCGCCCCGTGCTGACGGGCTTGTCCTGCGTGCATTACGGCGCGTTTTCGGATTTGCCCACGGCGCAGACGCTGCGTGACGTGATCCAGGCCCGCACGCCGATGCTGCTGGAAAACGGCATCCATCTGCTGATCAGCCCCACGCCCACGGGCGAACTGATCATCGGTGACTCGCATCGTTATGGGCAGGACGCGTTCCCGTTCAACGACGAGGCGGTCGACAACGCCATGCTGGACTTGGCGTCGCAGGCATTGGGCGCGCGCCTGCGGGTGATTGAACGCTGGCAGGGCGTGTATGGCGCGCACGGGCCGGCGCCGTTTTCGGTGATGCCGGTGGACGCGGCCACGACGGTTGCGGTGATGCACTCCGGCGTCGGCATGACGGTGGGGCTGGCGATCGGTGAACGGACGGTGGCGGGCGTGGTCGGGATGTGACCCGGAACTGATCGTCCGTTTAGCCTTGCCCAAGCAAAAGGGCCTCGCTTGTCCAGCGAGGCCCTTTTTTTATTTCCGCAATGCCTGGATTACAGGTCTTGCATGATGCGCCGATACCATTCGTGGAAGTGCTGCATGCCATCTTCCATGGGTGATTGGTACGGGCCGGTTTCGTTCACGCCGCGCAGCATCAGCGCCTTGCGGCCGGCGTCCATGCGTTCGGCGATTTCATCGTCTTCGATGGCCGTTTCCATGTAAGCCGCGCGCTGGGCTTCAACGAATTCGCGTTCGAACGCCGAGATTTCCTCGGGGTAGTAGAACTCGACAACGTTGATGGTTTCCTGCGGGCTCTTCGGGTACAGCGTGGACAACACCAGCACGTGCGGATAGAGCTCGATCATGTGGGTCGGGAAGTACGTGACCCAGACCGCGCCGAAGTCCGGTGCATCGCCATCGCGGAACGACAAGAGGCGGTCGTGCCATTGCTTGTACACATCCGAACCCGGCTGCGCCAGCGCATTGTGCACGCCCACTTTCTGCAAGCTGTACCAGTCGTTGAATTCCCAGGTCAGGTCGTCGCACGTGACGAAGCGGCCCAGCCCCGGGTGGAACGGACCCACGTGGTAATCCTCGAGGTAGACCTCGATGAACGTCTTCCAGTTGTAGTTGCACTGATGCACTTCAACGTGGTCCAGCACGTAATCGCCGAAGTTGAATTCCGGACGCGAGAACAGCGGGGCCATGTCGGAGGCCGGATCGCGCGGGCCTTCGAACAGCAGGCCGTGGCAATCGCGCAGGCGGAACTTCTGCAGATTCATGCAGGGCGTGGTGGCGAACTGCGGCGCGCCCAACAACTCGCCTTGGTTGTTGTACGTCCAACGGTGCAGCGGGCAAACGATGTTGCCGCCGGTAGCCTTCAGATTGCCGTGCGTATTGCAGTTGCCGGTCACGTTGCCGGCTTCGCCGCCCAGCATCAAAGCCTGACGATGACGGCAGACATTCGAGATGAGTTCAACGCCTTGCTGGTTGCGAACCAGCACGCGTCCTCCGCCTTCCTGGGCCAACGACCGCCAATCCCCGATGTCGGGCACCAATTTCTGATGGCCGACGTACTGTGAGGATTGCTTGAAAATGAGTTCTTGCTCGCGGGCAAAGAGGGCTTCGTCAAAATAAGCGCTGACGGGTAGCTGGGTGCGAGCTGGCACGACATGTGCCATCCGACCGATGTCGGTCATGATTCCCTCCGCTCGGATAAAAAAGCCAGGACGGTTTGAGCTCTGCCAAGCGCTTTTGTTCAAGCCCAGCGTGATTGCAAACCATCGTTGCAAACGCTTGAGCTCAACGTCGAGCTTGGCTACATCCGTGCTGGCGCGAAGAAAAATCGGTGTCTGGCCGATCAAATAAGCCGTGAATTGTACCCCAAGGGATTCCCCCTCGCCCGTGAAGATCGGTGAAGCTTGGTGAAGATCCAGAGGGGCATGATCGCCCCGCCACAAAGGCGAATCAACCCTTTGCGGCGTAGGTCTTTCAGACGAGCCTTCGGGTGGCGGGGTGGCGGCGCATCAGCCAGCTGCTGGCGGCCGATAGTGCGAAGACCGCCAGGGTCAGCAGCGGCACTATCCAGGCGTCGCGTTGGCCGCCTGTGAAAGCGCCCGCGCGGTGCGCGATGTCCAGGAAGACGGGGTGGATCAGATAGACGCCAAAGGTCAGCGGCGCCAAGGCGGTCAAGCGCGGCAGACGGGGCGAGGACACGATCCATTGGAAGGCCGCCAGTGACATGAATGGCACGGTCAGGCTGAAGTAGTCGTAGAAATAAGTGTCCAGGGCGTGGCCATTGGACATAAGGCTGACGCCCAAAGCGGTGGCGGCGACGCTGGCCGTGAGCATCAGGCCGGGGCGGGGGATGCGCATATCGCCATCAAAAATCAGGCGGCCGGCCACGAAGTAACCCAGGTACGGAAGGAACCACGTCAGGAAGAAGCCGTGCGGCGCGCCGAGTGCGCGCCGGTACAGGGCATCCAGAATGGCCACGCCCAGAATGCCCACAACCCACAGCGCGCGGCCGCGCGGCGTGCTGCGGGCGTAGAGCAGGCGGGCCAGCGGGGCGAACAGGTACAGCCCCACGATCATGTACAGATACCAAAGGTGGTAATACGGTTCGCCTTGGGCCACCTTGCGCGGCCAGAACGAGAAATCGACGCGGCCGTCATCCCACCAGTCGAGCCCGGTGCGCCAGGCCAGATAGAACAGGGTCCAGAACACCAGCGGGGCGCAGATGCGCGCCATGCGGCGGCTGTAGAACTGGCGGGCGTCTTGGGGCTTGTGGGGGTCGAGCAGCAGGGCGCCGCTGACCATGACGAAAACCGGCACGCACCAGCGCGCCGCCGAGTCGTACAGATTGGCGGCCAGCCACGCGCCGCCGCCATACGCGGCCGGATCGCTGACGATCAGCGCGGCGCTATGGAGCAGCACGACGGCCACGGCCGCCAGCCAGCGGGCGGCGTCCAGGCGGGCGTATCGGTCTTCGGTCTGATGCATCGGGTTCCCGCTGGGTGTTTCGCTGCTTCACCATAGCAGCGACCCACGCCCGTCTTCTGTATCCAGCGGTTAGGCAAGGCGTAAAAAACCGACAGGGTCTGTGAAGGCGCTGTCGGTGGAAAGGGCGGCGTGCCCGGTGGGACGCCGCCAACTCGCGGGCCGGCGAGGCCGCGAACGATTTGTCACGAAACCGTTTGCCCGTTTGCCGGTTGCCCGTTGGCGCAGCGCGCCGCGGGCTTATTGCAGAACGATGTTCGCCTGTTTGATCAGTTGCGACACGATGGGCTGTTCGGTCTTGATCTGCTTGTCCAATTCAGCCGCCGTGCCGGAACGCGGATCGATCCCCATATCCAGCATGCGCTTTTTGACGGCTTCATCCTTCAGCGTTTCGGTCAGCGCGGCTTGCAGCTTTTCCAGTACCGGGGCCGGCGTGCCCTTGGGTGCCACGAAGCTGAACCAGGCGGTCATGTCGAAGGCGGGGTAGCCTTCTTCGGCCAGCGTTTGCAGCTTGGGCAGCGTGGCCAGGCGCGAGGGGCTGGTGATGGCGAACACCTTGACCTTGCCCGCGTCCGCTTGCGGCATGCCGGTGGCGACCATGTCGAAGAACAGGTCCACGTCGCCGCTGATCAGCGCGGGCAGAGCCTGGGTTGCGCCCTTGAAGGGCACGTGCAGGATGTCGATGCCGGCGCGTTCCTTGAACAGTTCGCCCGCCAGGTGCGACGAGGTGCCGGGGCCGAACGTGGCGAAGGTCAGCTTGCCCGGGTTCTGCTTGGCATAGGCGACCACGTCCTGCGTGCTGTTGAACGGGCGCTTGGGGCTGGAAAGCAGCACTAGCGGGCCAACGCCCACCATGCCGATGTGCGCGAAGGCGTCCGGGTCGTACGGCAGTTCCTTATACAGATAGCGGTTCGTGACGAGCGTGGAGTTGGTGGCCATCAGGATGGTGTAGCCGTCCGCTTGCTCGCGCGAGACGAATGCCGCGCCGATCGACGTGCCGGCGCCTGCCTTGTTCTCGACGATCATGGGCTGGCCCAGCGTCTTGGCCATGCGTTCGGCCAGGATGCGCGTCAGCACATCGGTGGCGCCGCCCGCCGGGAAGGGCGAGACGACCTTGATCGGGCGGGCCGGGTAGGTGTCGGCCTGCGCGCCCAATGCAGCGGCGCTGAGCAATACGGTGGCCAGCAGTTTGATGCCTGTGCGAATCATGTTTTTCCCCTTGAAATCGCGTGCATGAGTGGATCGCCGGGCCTGGCTTGGTTGCGCTGCGGTGCTTTGGGGGCATCGCGCCAACTTGCCAGGTCTCCTTGGATGATTTAAATTCCGTTATATGGAATTTAGTTTTGTTATTCGGAATAAACTATAAAAACGAAGCGAATAGAAATGCAATCTTTTTCTGACTCCAAGCGCGTCATTCACGCCGCCGCCAAGCCCGACGAAACGTTGGAACTCAGCCAGCCCGCCCGCCGCAAACGCACGGCTGGCGTGGGCGAAGGCGCCAATTCGCCCGACTTCATCACCGCGCTTGCGCGCGGGCTGGATGTCTTGCGCTGCTTTCGCCATGGCGTAACCGCGCTGGGCAATCTGGATCTGGCGCGCCTGACCGGCCTGCCCAAACCCACCATCAGCCGCATCACGTACACGCTGACTGAGCTGGGCTACCTGCGCTATCACCCGGACACCGGCAAGTACTCGCCCGGCTACGGCGTGCTGGCGCTGGGCTTTGGCCTGTTGGCTGGGCTGGAAGTGCGCGAACTGGCCAAGTCGTCCATGACGGACCTGGCGCGTGACACCGGGGGCGCGGTGGCGCTGGGCGCATTCGATGGCGACGCCATGACCTATGTGGAAGCCATCCACGGCTCGTCGGCGCTGTATCTGCGCCTGCCGGTGGGCTATCGCGCCAGCCTGGATAGCGCCATGGGGCGCGCGTATCTGGCCAGCCTGCCGGTGGACGCCTGCGATGACGTCACGGCCAGGCTCGGCCCGGCCGCGCCGCCCGCCGACGCCATCGTGCGGGCGCGGGCCGAATTGCAGGAATCCGGCTGCTGTTTCGCGCTGGGGGAGTGGCAGTCGGGCATCAACGCCGTCGCCGTGCCGTTCACCTCCATTACCGGCGAAGGGGTCTTCGTGATGAGCTGCGGCGGCCCCGCCAGCCTGTTGCCCGAGGCCGAGTTGCGCACGCGCGTGGGGCCGGCATTGCGGGCCGCCATTGCGGGACTGGCGGGGTCATCGGCCTGATCATTGCGCTGCATCAAGGTCCGGCGTGGCTATCTCGTACAATTCACGAATTGATCCACCCCTAGCGCCCTCGGAGACCCGTTTGGCCACACCCGCACAAGCCGATCCGCAGATCGATGACCGTCCCTTGCCCCAGGATTTCGAAACGGCCCTGGCCGAATTGGAATCGTTGGTTGCGGCCATGGAAGACGGCTCGTTGCCGCTTGAGCAATCGCTGACTGCCTACCGGCGCGGCGTTGCCTTGACGCGCGTCTGCCAGGAACGCCTGGCGCAGGCCGAACAGCAGGTCAAGGTTCTGGAAGGCGACCTGCTGCGCCCGCTGGACCCGGCGGCGCTGGATGACGAATAAGAATCCGATGAAGCAAACTCAACTCCCCTTCGCGGAGTGGTTGCACGGTCGTGTGCGGCATGTCGAAGACGTGCTGGATGACCTGATGCCCCCCGCGGATGTGCTGCCCGTCCGTCTGCATGAAGCCATGCGCTACGCCGTGCTTGGCGGTGGCAAGCGCGTGCGCGCCGCCATGGTTTACGCCGCGGGGCAAGCCTGCCCCGTCAGCGGCAGCGTGCTGGCCATCGAGGCCTCGCTGGACCGTGCGGCGGCGGCGGTGGAACTGATTCACGCCTATTCGCTGGTGCACGACGACCTGCCTTGCATGGACGACGACACGCTGCGCCGCGGCCGGCCCACCACGCACGTGCAATTCGACGAAGCCACCGCCATGTTGGCGGGCGACGCCTTGCAACCGCTGGCGTTTGACCTGTTGGCGTCCATGCCGATTGCGCCCGCGCTGATCGTGCAGGCCACCCAATCGCTGGCGCGCGCCGCCGGCAGCCAGGGTATGGCGGGCGGTCAGGCAATTGACCTGCTCAGCGTCGGCCATTCGCTGTCGCGCGATGAGCTCCAGACCATGCACAGCATGAAGACCGGCGCTATGCTCGCGTGCAGCGTTGCGCTGGGCGGCATCGTGGCCGGCGCCAGCTCGGCCTCGCGTCAGGCCTTGGACGCGTACGCGCAAGCCATGGGTCTGGCGTTCCAGGTGGTGGACGATATTCTTGACGTCACCGCCGATACGGCCAGCCTGGGCAAGACGCCGGGCAAGGACGCGGCGGAGAACAAGCCCACATACGTGTCGCTCCTGGGCCTGTCCGAAGCGCGCGCGTTTGCCGAAGAATTGCGTGTGGCCGCGCTGGCGGCGCTGGAACCGCTGGGCGACGCCGGCTTGCGCCTGGCGCAACTGGCCGATTTCATCGTCCTTCGAGACCGCTGATCCGTGACTAGCCCGGCCTGAGTCCAGGCCGGGCCAACGAACCCCATAAAAGCATGACGACTGATTTATTGGACCGCATTCAATCCCCGGCAGACCTCAAGCGCCTGGATCGTCGCGAGCTGAAAAAGCTTGCTGACGAGCTGCGCGGCTTCGTGCTGGAGTCGGTATCCAAAACGGGCGGGCACCTGTCGTCCAACCTGGGCACGGTCGAGCTCACGCTGGCCTTGCATCAGGTGTTCGACACGCCGCATGACCGCATCGTCTGGGACGTGGGCCACCAGTCCTATCCGCACAAGATCCTGACGGGCCGCCGCGCCGGCATGGCCAAGCTGCGCCAGCAGGGCGGCATCTCGGGCTTTCCCAAGCGCAGCGAATCCGAATACGACGCCTTTGGCACCGCGCACTCGTCAACGTCCATCTCGGCTGCGCTGGGCATGGCGGTGGCCTCGCGCAATGCGGGCGTGCAGCGCCAGCACATCGCCATCATTGGCGACGGCGCGATGTCCGCCGGCATGGCGTTCGAGGCCATGAACAATGCGGGTGTCACGCCCAACATCAATCTGCTGGTGATCCTGAACGACAACGACATGTCGATCTCGCCGCCGGTGGGGGCGCTGAACCGCTACCTGGCGCGCCTGATGTCGGGCCGCTTCTACGCTACGGCCAAGAACGTGGGCCGCGCCGTCCTGCAGCACGTGCCGCCGGTGCTGGAACTGGCTCGCCGCTTCGAAGAGCACGCCAAGGGCATGGTCACGCCGGCCACGTTGTTCGAAGAGTTCGGCTTCAATTACGTCGGCCCCATCGACGGCCACGACCTGGACGCGCTGGTGCCCACCTTGCAAAACCTGAAGGCGCTGCAAGGCTTGCAGTTCCTGCATGTGGTGACCAAGAAGGGCCAAGGCTACAAGCTGGCCGAAGCCGACCCGGTGCTGTATCACGGTCCCGGCAAGTTCGACCCCGCCGTCGGCATCCAGCAGTCCAAGGCGCCCGGCAAGCGCACCTTCACGCAGGTGTTCGGCAAGTGGCTGTGCGACATGGCTGAAGCGGATTCGCGCCTGGTCGCCATCACCCCCGCCATGCGCGAAGGCAGCGGCCTGGTGGAATTTGAAAAGCGTTTCCCGCTGCGTTATTTCGACGTGGGCATCGCCGAGCAGCACGCCGTGACGTTCGCCGCGGGCGTTGCCTGCGAAGGGCAGAAGCCCGTCGTTGCCATCTACTCCACGTTCATGCAGCGCGGCTATGACCAGTTCATCCATGACGTCGCCCTGCAGAACCTGGATGTGACTTTCGCGCTGGACCGCGCGGGCATCGTCGGCGCTGACGGCGCCACGCATGCCGGTAACTACGACACCGCTTTCTTGCGTTGCGTGCCGAACATGGTCGTCGCCACGCCGTCCGACGAAAGCGAAACGCGCTTGCTGTTGTCGACCTGTTATCAGTACCCGGGCCCGGCATCGGTGCGCTATCCGCGCGGTGCGGGCTGTGGCGCGGTGGAAGACGCTGGCCTGGGTACCGTTGAGCTTGGCCGCGGCATCGTGCGCCGCGAGGGCAAGAAGATTGCCATCCTGGGCTTCGGCACGCTGGTGCAGCCGGCGTTGGCCGCAGCCGGCAAGCTGGACGCCACGGTGGCGGACATGCGCTTCGTGAAGCCCATCGACCGCGAATTGATTCTGGACCTGGCCAGCCGCCACGACGCGCTGGTCACGATTGAAGACGCCTCCATCATGGGGGGGGCGGGTAGCGCCGTGCTGGAAGTGCTGAGCGCCGCCGGCGTACAGATTCCGGTGCTGCAATTGGGTCTGCCGGATGTCTTCATTGACCACGGCGAGCAGTCGGCCCTGTTGGCCGGCGTGGGCTTGGACGCCGCCGGTATCGAGCAATCGATTCGCACGCGCTACGCCGATCTGCTGGCGTAAACGCATACCGCGAGCCCGGACGAAGGCGCGGCTTTCGTCCGGAATCTGAAACACACTGTTCCGGCCCCGCCAACCTACGAATAGAAGGGTTTTCCCTGGCGCAGGCGGGGGTTTGGGCGATAATGGCCCTCTCTCAAAGTTTCCTAGGCCGAGCGCGAGCGACTGATTGCCTAGACAGGTACGCTGAAATGAATTCTCCGATCGACCCCGCCATCGTGATGCCCGACGTCCAGAGTTCGGCGGACACCCGGCACATCCCGATCCAGCGCGTGGGCATCCGTGGCGTGCGCCACCCCATGCTGATTGAAAGCGGCGACGGCTCGCCCCAAGGCACCGTGGCCAACTGGACGCTGACCGTGGCGCTGCCGCCCGAAGAAAAGGGGACGCACATGTCCCGCTTCGTGGCGCTGCTGGAAAAGTACCGCAGCACCCCCATGACGCCGGCACTGTTCCGCGCCATGGCCGCTGACATGCTGCCGCTGCTGCACGCCGAACGCGGCGACATCACGGCCGCCTTCCCGTACTTCATCAACAAGTCGGCCCCGATTTCCGGCGTGCAAAGCCTGCTGGACTACGAAGTTCAGTGGATCGCCCGCGCGCAGAATGATGGCGTGGAATTTGAGCTGGTCGTGCAGGTGCCCGTCACCAGCCTCTGTCCGTGCTCGAAGGCCATCTCGGAATACGGCGCGCATAACCAGCGTTCGCACGTCACGGTGTCGGCCATTCTGGACGGCGACATCAGCATGGACGGCGTGATCCGCCTGATCGAAGAGGAAGGGTCGTGCGAACTGTGGGGCCTGCTCAAGCGCCCCGACGAAAAGTACGTCACCGAACGCGCTTACGACAATCCCAAGTTCGTCGAAGACTTGGTGCGTGACGTGGCTGCCCGCCTGAATGCGCATCCCGGCATCGCCCGTTATCGCGTCGAGGCCGAAAACTTCGAATCGATCCACAACCACTCGGCCTACGCCGTCGTGGAAGGCTGAGCGTTCCGTGAGCCATCCGGCGGCCAGTGACTGGCCGCTTATCGCGGCGCTGCAAACGTGGGAATCGCGGCTGGCCAATCATTTGGCCGGCCGCGGCCGTTTTGGCGTGGCGCTCTACGAATTTTTCCGCTTTGGCGTCAAGCAAGCCTGGGCCTGCCTGTTCGGCGGGCTGATGTGCGCGCTGCTGTTGGGCACGCACTGGTGGTATCCCAAGGATGCGCTGCTGGCCCGCTACGATTTCCTGACAATTGCGGCGCTAGGCATTCAAGCCCTGTTGCTGGCGCTGCGCATGGAAACCTGGAGCGAAGCGCGCGTGATTTTGATGTTTCATGTGGTCGGCACCGGCATGGAGCTCTTCAAAACCGCGGCCGGTTCCTGGATCTACCCCGAAGCCAGCGTGCTGCGTATTGGCGGCGTGCCGCTCTTTACCGGTTTCATGTACGCCGCGGTGGGCAGCTACCTGGCCCGCGTCTGGCGCTTGTTCGATTTCCGTTTTCGCGCGCATCCCCCCATGGCTGCCACGGTGGCGTTGTCGGTGCTGATCTACGTGAATTTCTTCGCGCACCACTTCATCATGGATTTCCGGTGGGTGCTGTTCGCGCTGACCGCGGTGCTGTTCGCGCGCACCTGGGTGTATTTCCGGATCTGGCGCGTTTATCGCCGCATGCCCTTGCTGTTGGGCTTCGTGCTGGTGGCTTTGTTCATCTGGTTCGCCGAAAACATCGGCACCTTCGCCAACGCCTGGCGCTATCCCAACCAGACGCATGTCTGGCAATGGGTGTCGATCGCCAAGCTCGGTTCGTGGTTCCTGCTGATGATCATCAGCTATGTGATGGTCAGCGTGGTGAACCGGCCCCAGGAAATTGGTGTTGCCGATCAGCCGCAGCCGGCGGGGCAGGGCGGCGAAAATAGCCCGTCCCTGATTTCCTGACGCCCAGCTCGCTTGCGCCCTGACACTCAATCGGTAATAATCGAGGGCTTTCTTGCTCGACCGCCCATGGTTTTTGGGTAGCGGGCTGCCCCTTGCGGGCCTAGAGCATCCTATGTAATGCGCTGAATAGCGAGCTTAAAAGCGCGCTGAAAGGCGAGCTAAAAAGCAAAGCGCTGAAAAGCGCGGCACTGCTTTTTAAGCGTATTGCAAAAACCCATGATGGAAAGCACGGGTTCGGGACGCCAGGCCAGCGAGACATCCTCAAGGAGTTTTACTCATGCGTCACTACGAAGTAGTGTTTATCGTTCACCCCGACCAAAGCGAGCAAGTGCCCGCCATGGTCGAACGTTACCAAGCGCTGGTCACGGGCCAAGGCGGCTCGGTTCACCGCCTGGAAGACTGGGGTCGCCGCCAACTGGCCTACCCGATCCAGAAGCTCGTCAAGGCTCACTACGTTTGCCTGAACATCGAGTGCGGCCAAGCCACGCTGGATGAGCTGGAACACTCGTTCCGCTACAACGACGCCGTTCTGCGCCACCTGGTCATCAAGACCAAGAAAGCCCAGACCACGCCCTCGATCATGATGAAGTCGGTCGAGCGTGAAGAAGCCCGTAAGGCTTCGGCAGAAGCTGCCCCGGCTCAGGCCGAGTAAGCAGGGCTCACGCAGAGCTCATCCCATGAAGTCCCCTCGGTGCCTGGCAGGATGAATCAGCTGGAACTCAGCGCCCGCGTTCTCGAATGCGAGCCTTTGCGCCACACTCCCGCCGGACTGCCTGCACTGGAAATGGTGCTGGCGCATGAGTCGGAAGTCATCGAAGCCGGCCACCCGCGCCGTGTCGAATTGACGATTACGGCTGTGGCACTGGGCGATCTGGCGTTGCTGTTGAAGAACACCGCTTTAGGGTCTGAATTGCTGGTGCAGGGGTTTTTGGCTCCCGCGCGCAAAGACTCGGTGAAGATCAAGCTGCATTTGCAGCAGGCACGCAAGGTCAGCGGTAGCGCAGGACGCGATCCGCAGGTGGCTTGAAAGGGTTGAGCAACAGGTGCGAAAGCGCCTTCTGAATACGGATAGGTTATGGGGAGTTGGACCCGGTTATCGATAACCGCCCAGTCCCCTCAAACATAGAGGCACATATCATGGCTTTCTTCGGAAAACGCAAAGAAAAACGCAAATTCACGCAGCAGAACCCGCTCTTCAAGCGTCGTAAGTTCTGCCGCTTCACCGCAGCCGGCGTCGAAGAGATCGACTACAAGGATCTGGACACCCTGCGCGACTTCGTGCAAGAAAACGGCAAGATCATCCCGGCTCGTCTGACCGGCACCAAGGCAATCTACCAGCGCCAGCTGGACACCGCCATCAAGCGCGCGCGCTTCCTGGCTCTGTTGCCTTACACCGACAACCACAACTAATCCGGGGCACTGAAAATGCAAGTTATTCTGCTCGAAAAAGTCGTCAACCTGGGCAACCTGGGTGAAGTCGTGCGCGTGCGTGATGGTTACGCCCGCAACTTCCTGATCCCCCAGCGCAAGGCCCGTCGTGCTACCGACGCCGCTCTGAAGGAATTCGAAGCCCGCCGCGCCGAGCTGGAAAAGGCCCAAGCTGAAAAGCTGGCCGCTTCCCAAGCTCTGGGCGAACGCGTCGCTGGTTACCAACTGAAGATCGTTCAGAAGGCTGGTGTTGACGGCCGTCTGTTCGGCTCGGTCACCAACGCCGACATCGCTGAAGCGCTGAAGAAGGCCGGTTTCGAAGGCGTTGAAAAGGCGCAAGTGCGTCTGCCCAACGGCCAGCTGAAGTCGGTTGGCGAGTTCCCGATCCAGGTCGCCCTGCACGCTGACGTAGTCGTCGACGTCACGGTTCTGGTTGAAGGCGAACTGTCCTAAGCCGGTACCCGCAGTAAAAAGAAGCCGGCCCGCGCGCCGGCTTTTTTTCTTTTTGCCCGGGCGCCATCGCGCATTGCCTTTGCGCGCCCCGCTTGAAGCACTCCCTTGCTTTCCTCAGAGGACCCCTTGACTCAGCCGCCCGTTCATCACAATGCGCCGCCCGGCCTGCGCGCCTGGCTCGACAGCGTGGATGCGTTGCGTGAACCTTCGGTGCGCGACGTGACGATCGATGGGGTTCGCTGCATCATCAAGCGCCGCCGGCCAAGCTTTGTCCGCGGCGTCAGCTATGCGCTGCGTTACGTGCGGGCCTTCTTGCTGGGCGTGGGCTGCAAGCTGTTCCTGGGCGAATTTCCGCGCCCTGGCGTGTTGTTGAAGAATGGACTGACCCACGAGGCCGCGCGCCTGTCGACGCTGTTGCAGGCCGGTTGCCGCGTCCCGGAAGTGTGGTGGCAAGAGCAGGGCCTGCTGGTGCTGGAATACGTGGGCGAGGATCTGGCGGACCTGATCCGCAACGAAGATTCCACGTCGCAGCTGTGGCTGACGCGCGCTGCCGCCACTGACTTGGCGGCGTTTCACGCCCGCGGGATGTGGCACGGTGGTGCACAGATCCGCAACGTCACCTTGCGCGACGGCGAGTTGTGGCGCATTGATTTCGAAGAAAACATTGGCTCGACGCTGTCCCGCCCGCTGGCCCAGGCGTACGATCTTTTCCAGATGCTGTCGTCTCTTGCGTCCCTGCGTAAATTGCCGGCCGACGTGTCCGTGACCCTGGGTACACTGGCCCTCGACGTGTATCTTGAGAGCAACCCCGACCCCGAGGTCAAAGCGCGGCTGACCCGCCTGGCGCGTATCCTCTGCGGTCTGGCGACGCCCCTGCGTCCCCTGTTGCGCCGCCTGCCGTCGCGCGACGTCCAAGGATTTTTCCGCGTTGCGGACATCCTGCAGCCATTACTATTGAAGTCATGAACACACCTGCCGATCCCCAGCTTGAATACCTGCGCGTTCCTCCCCATTCCATTGAGGCGGAACAATCGGTGTTGGGCGGCCTGCTGCTGGACAACACCGCGTGGGACCGCATCGCCGACGTGCTGGTCGAAGAAGACTTCTACCGCCACGATCACCGTCTGATCTGGCACCACATTGCCCGCCTGATCGGGCTGGCGCGTCCCGCCGACGTCATCACCGTCAATGAATCGCTGATCAGTGCCGGCAAGGCCGAAGATTCCGGCGGCCTGGCCTATTTGAACGCGCTGGCGCACAACACGCCGTCGGCCGCGAACATTCGCCGCTACGCCGAAATCGTGCGCGAGCGCGCCATGCTGCGCAAGCTGGTGTCGATTGCCGACGAGATCTCGTCGGCCGCCTTGAACCCGCAGGGCAAGGAAGCGCGCCAACTGCTGGACGAAGCAGAATCCAAGGTCTTCAAGATCGCGCAGGAAGGCTCGCGCGGCGCCGCCGGTTTCCAGGAAATTCAACCGCTGTTGACCCAGGTGGTGGAACGCATCGACGAGCTCTATCACCGCGAAGGCACGTCTGACGTGACCGGGGTGCCGACGGGCTTCACCGACCTGGACAAGATGACATCCGGCATGCAGGGCGGTGACTTGATCATCGTGGCCGGGCGCCCGTCCATGGGCAAGACCTCGTTCTCGATGAACATCGGCGAACACGTGGCCATCGAACAGGGCCTGCCGGTTGCCGTGTTCTCGATGGAAATGGGCGCGGTGCAGCTGGCCATGCGTATGTTGGGTTCGGTGGGGTTGCTGGACCAGCACCGCATGCGTACCGGCAAGCTCATCGCAGATGACTGGCCCCGTGTGACGCACGCCGTGCAGCTCATGCAGGATGCGCAGGTCTACATTGACGAAACGCCCGCCCTGAGCCCGATGGAAGTGCGTGCGCGCACCCGCCGCCTTGCGCGCCAATGTGGCCAGCTGGGCCTGATCATCATCGACTACCTGCAACTGATGTCGGGTAACGGCTCGGGTGAAAACCGGGCGACCGAAGTGTCGGAAATCAGCCGTTCGCTAAAGGGCTTGGCGAAGGAACTGAATTGCCCGCTGATCGCGTTGTCGCAGCTGAACCGAAGCCTGGAACAGCGCCCCAACAAGCGTCCCGTGATGAGCGACTTGCGCGAATCCGGCGCTATCGAACAGGACGCCGACGTGATCCTGTTCATCTATCGCGACGAGGTCTACAACCCCGATTCCCCGGACAAGGGCACGGCCGAGATCATCATCGGCAAGCAGCGTAACGGGCCGATCGGCACGGTGCGCCTGACCTTCCAGGGCTCCAGCACGCGCTTCCTGAACTTCTCGGGTGCGCAGCCGCGCGATATGTACTGATCCGCCGCAGGCAGGCATAAAAAAACCGCGCTTCATGGCGCGGTTTTTTTTGTGTGGCGGCAGGCGTCAGCCTTCGATTTCGGGACGCTTGCCGTAACGCGCGGCCAGCACGCCGCACACCATCAACTGGATCTGATGGAACAGCATCAGCGGCAGCACGATGGCGCCCACGGCGTGGCCGGCAAACAGCACCTGCGCCATCGGAATGCCGCTGGCCAGGCTTTTCTTCGAACCGCAGAACAGCAGCGTGATGCGGTCTTCGATACTGAAGCCAAACATCTTGCCAGCCAATGCCGACAGGCCCAGCGCCAACGCCAGGATCACGGCGCAGCACACCACCAGGCCAACCAGCGCCGGGATCGGCGTGGTGCTCCACAGGCCTTCATTGATGGCTTCGGAGAAGGCCGTGTAGACGACCAGCAGGATCGAACCCTGGTCGACAAACTTCAGCATTGCCTTGCGCTTGTGCACCCAGGCGCCAATCCAGCGGCGGGCGAACTGGCCCAGCACGAACGGCAGCAGCAGTTGCAGCATGATCTTGCCGACGGCATCGAACGAGATCGGCGCGCTGCCCGCATTGGCCACGACCGTGCCCACGAGCAGCGGGGTCAGGAAGATGCCCAGCAGGCTCGAGGCGGACGCGCTGCACACGGCGGCGGGCACGTTGCCGCGCGCCATCGACGTGAACGCGATGGCCGATTGCACGGTGGCGGGCAGGCAGCATAGGAACAGGATGCCCAGGTACAGCTCGGGCGTCACCAGCGGTTCCAAAACCGGCTTGAGCGCCAGGCCCAGCAGCGGAAACATCAGGAACGTGGCGGAGAAGATCGTCAGGTGCAGCTTCCAGTGCGTCAGGCCGGCAATGATGGCCTCGCGGGACAAACGCGCCCCGTGCAGGAAGAACAGCAGGCCGACCGCAATATTGGTGATCCAGCCGAAGATCACCACGCCTTGGCCGTGCGCGGGCACGATGCTGGCGATGATGACGGTGCAGATCAGGTAGAGGGTGAAGCGGTCGGGCAGAAGGCGGACAAGGCGTGACATGGAAGGGGTAGGGGAGCAGACGGAAAGCGGCGGCGCGCAGCAGGCGCCGGAAACGGGGCGTATTGTAGTCCCGCTATCGCCCGGAGCCGAAGCCGCCGGGCGTTGCGCGGGCTAAGGCGTCATCGCCAGCGCAAGATCAAAGGCCGCGACCAGCGACGCCTGATCGGCGATGCCGCGCCCGGCGATGTCGAAGGCCGTGCCGTGGTCGACGCTGGTGCGCACAAACGGCAGCCCCACCGTGACATTCACGCCGTGGTCCAGCCCCAGGTATTTCACCGGAATCAGGCCCTGGTCGTGGTACTGAGCCACGACGATGTCGAATTCGCCGCGGCGGGCGCGCATGAAGATCGTGTCGCCGGGCCAGGGGCCGCTGGCGTCGATACCTTCGGCGCGGGCGCGTGCGATGGCGGGTTCGATGATGTCGATGTCTTCGCGGCCGAACTTGCCGCCTTCGCCCGCATGCGGGTTCAGGCCGGCCACGGCCACGCGCGGGGCCGCGATGCCCATCTGCCGGCACGCGCGGTCGGCCAGGCGCATGGCGGTCAGTTCGGCCTCGGGCGTGATGCGGGCGATAACGTCGGCCAACGCCACGTGGATGGTCACCAGCAAGACGCGCAACTCATCGTTGGCCAGCATCATCGCGAAGTCCTGCGTGGCGGATCGCTCGGCCAGGATCTCGGTGTGGCCGGGGTAGTCGATACCGGCCTCGTGCATGGACTTCTTGTTCAGCGGAGCGGTGACAATCGCCCGGATGYGGCCGGCCTGCGCATCATCGATGGCGGCGCACACGTAGTCGTAGGCGCCGCGTCCGGCGGCGGCGCTGATCTGTCCCAAAGGCAGGTCGGCGGGCAGCGCGGGGCTACAGGCTACGACGTGAATGCGGCTGGCATCGGGTTCTGCCTGAGCCACATCGCTGATTTCCACAATATCCAAACGCGCGCCCAGCTGGGCGGCTGCGCGGCGCAATGCGCCCGCATCGCCATACACCACGCAGGGTGCGCTCAGCCCTTGTGCATAGGCCTTGACGACAATTTCGGGGCCGATGCCGGCGGCATCGCCCATGGTGATGCCCACGGGCAACGAAGCGTTCACGATTTGGGTTCCTTGGGCGGGTCGATGACGCCGCATTCGAACGTCACGGTGGCGCGCTTGGAACCCAGGCCCGTCGCATGGTTGGACGTCACTTTCGGCTTTTGCATCTTGCGGCCGATGGAGGTGCAGTACTGGTCGGCGCGCTGCAGCGTCTGGTTCTTGAGCTCAACCCAGGTCAGCAACTGCGTGCCCGAGCTATAGGTGACGGTGTACGTGTTCTTGTCGACGGGCGTGACCTCGCTCATGCTGGAACAGGCAGTTAGCAAGGTGAGCAAGGCGGCGGCGGGGGCAAGGCGTGCAAGCATGGGGCGTCCAGAAATCACGTTATCCGCCATTACAACACCATGTCGGGCCGGGAGAAAAGACGGGCCGCTTCAGGCGGGTTCGTCTGGGCAGCCGGGCAGATGGCGCTTGAAGGAGCGGCGACGGCACGTTAGGGAGCGGAGGCCGCGCCTTAAGCTGCGGAGACTGCGCCTTAAGCTGCGGAGGCCGCGCCTTAAGCTGCGGCGACTGCGCCTTAAGCAGCGGCGACTGCGCCTCAGGGGGCGGCGACGGCGCTGCGGCGGTCCACCTTGCGGCTCAGCACGATCGACGTCTGCGTTTGCTTCACGCCGTCGATCAGGCCGATGCGGTCGAGCAAGTCATCCAGCTGTTCATGCGTTTCGCAACGCAGGAAGATCAGGTAGTCATACGGCCCGCTGACGGACGACACTTCTTCCACTTCCGGCATGCGCTCCAGTTCGCGGATCACCGCCGCGGGCGTCTTGGGCAGCACGCTGATGAAGCAATACGCGCGTACCGCGGCTTCTTCCAGGCGGCGGCCCAGGCGCACGCCGTAACCCGACACGATGTGCTCACGCTCCAGGCGGGCGATGCGCGCAACGACGGTTGTGCGGGCCAGCCCAAGCTTGCGCGCAAGGATCGCCGCGGGCTCGCGCGCGTTGGCCGAGAGCAGGCTGAGCAGTTGCCGGTCGATGTCGTCGAGTCGTTCGTTCATGCGGAAGGCGGGTGGCGAAAGCAGAGTGCCGACGGTACAGGCGCGGACCAGCCCGCGTCAATGCGATACGGGCCCGTCATTGCATGACGGCCGTTTCAGTGCGATGCAACGGCGTCAATGCGATACGGCCGCATTTCTGCGGCAGGGCCACGTTAACCGTCTGATTCGGGCGGGATGCCGCCGTGATAGATGCGGCCATCAAATTCGAAGCGCGTGATGGTTTTGTGCGCGGCGTCGAAAATGCGGTCGCGGCTGGCGTCGTCCAGTCCGTCGTGGTCGGCAAAGCGAAAGCGGCACAGGTCGATATCGCTGTCGTAGAACACCGAGTTCACGAAGCGGCTGACGTCGGCCTCGTGGGCGAAGTGCGCGAACTCGCGCAACTGCTCCATTTCGTGGAACGCGCCATTCCGGCTGACCAGCAGCATGCCGAATTTGCGCTCTTCGTCCGCCACGGGCTCAGGCGCAGGCGGCGCGGCGTCCGCCAAGGGATCTTCGTAACTGAAGTGGGCGCCGGCTTCGCGCATGGCGTCCAGCACCTGTTGCCATTGCCTTTCATCCAGCGTCAGGCGGGCCATCATGTAGAACAGGCGCTGCCGGCCCAGTCCACGGGGTTCAGGGCCGCCCACGTAACTGGGCCATGGCGTGGCGGCGTCCAGCCCGGCCAGCTCCGCCATGCGCGCGTCGCTGAAACCCAGTTTGTCCTGCAAGCGCTGCAGGGATTGGGCGTCCGGGGGTGCATAGTCTTGGATCGTCTTCATGAGCGCGCTCCGATAGCCCCGGCGCCGCGGGTGGCGGCCGGTGGCGTGCGCCGCGGTGCCCCAGCGGCTACGCTTGATGCTAGCGCGGTGCGTGGCGCTTGCCTAGCGGCGTTGGGGCGGCCGCAAGCGTCATGCTAGGATTTGCGCCGACTATCAATGCCAGGAGGCTTAGCCATGGATATCCAAGAACAAATCGCCGTCATCGTCCACACCATTTCGCACCAGGGCGGCCGCATCGACGCGCTGAATTCGACGCTGCTGTCGATGCTGCATCTGGTGAAGGCGTCGCCCGGGTTGCGTGAAGCAATCGAAGCCCAGTTGGAGCAGAACTACTCCAGCCTGTTGGCCCGTTCCGAGAACCCGCAATACGTGGCCGGCTTCGAAAGCGTGCGCGACATGATCACGACCGCGCTGAAGTAAAGCGCGAAAGTTACCCACAGCTTCTGTGGACAAGCCTTGGGATAGTGCGGGCATAGTTCCGCATTTTCCTTTAATTACAAGGGCTTGGATGGGGCGGTCAAAGGTGGCTCCATTTGCGTGTTTTGCGCACGCGTTTCAATGTCCTCCACAGGCCCGTCAAGCCGGGTAATATGCGGCCCCATGCGGAATCAGTATCGATTGGAACACCCGGGCGGAGCCTTGTTGGCTCGCGTTTCGGAAGCAGCAAAGCTGGCGGCGTTCGACCCCGGCAAACTTACGCCCGAGGCTCGTCAGAGCTGGGAGCGCATGGGCCATGGCTTCAAGGCCTGGCACGACTTCGACCAGCGTCACCCCATCTTGCGCCGTTTGGCGCTGCTGCCATTCATTGGCGGCTGGTACCGCAATGCGCGGCGCCGCCACGTGCTGCGCGCAAGCGGCCGGATCGTCTGCTGACGGCCGCCTAGCGCCGCATCCGCCGCCGGGAGATCAGGTGGTAGGCCAGCCCGATCACCACACCAATCGCCACGGCCACCGCCAGTTTCGTTTCCACGCCGTGCAGGCGTCCAAGTAACGTCTCGATGGTCTGGCCGAATGCATAGCCGACCAGGCTGAAGCACACCGCCCAGATGGTGGCGGCGATGGCGTTCAGCACCAAAAAGCGCAGCGGCGGCACGCGCGACATGCCCAACGCCACGGGCCCCACGGTGCGCAGGCCATACAGGAATCGCAGGCTCAAGATGAAGCCGTGCGGATAGCGGTCGATGGCGGCCAGCGCTTTTTCGAACGCGGGCTTTTCGCGGATACGCCGCACAAAGCGATGGTCGCGATAACGTCGGCCTAGAAAGAACAGCAACTGGTCCGCGATGAAGGACCCGGCGAACGCGCACAGCATCACATACGGCAAGTGCATCAGATGCTGGTGCGCGAGAAAGCCCGCGAACACCACCACGCTTTCGCCTTCCAGAAACGTGCCGCCCAGCACGGCCCAGAGGCCGTAGTCAACGATGAACTGATGCAGCGACGGATTCATGCGCCGCCTTCGCCAACAATGCGCGCCAGCGTCAACAGCGCGCGCGAGATCTCGGGCGTGGTGCGCTGGCCGCAACTGATCCGCAGGAAGTGGTTGTAGCGCGTGCCATTTGAAAACATGGCGCCCGGGGCGACGCGTATGCCTTGTTGCAGCGCGGCCTCGAACACGTCCATGCCGGAGCGGCCGCCAGGCATTTCCACCCATAGCAGCATGCCGCCTTGCGGCACGCTCAGCCGGGTGCCGCGGGGAAAGTGCGCGGCAATCGCTTCGGCCGTCTGGTCGCGTTGGCTCTTCAATTGCCGCCTCAGCCGCGCCAGGTGCCGGTCATACGCGCGCGACCCCAGGAATTCGGCAACGGCAATCTGCGCCAGTGGTTCGTTCGGGCGGCTTTGCGCATACTTCAGCATGGCGATGCGCGCCTTCCAGCGGCCGCCCAGCAGCCAGCCAAGGCGCATGCCCGGCGCCAGCGTCTTGTGCATTGACGAGCAATAGATAACGTTGCCGGTCGCGTCCCACGACTTGGCGGCGGCAAGCGGCGTGTCTTCATCGGTCAGCGCGCCATAGGTATCGTCTTCGATCAGCGGCACTTGCTGGCGTTCGCACAGCGCCACCAGCCGCGCCTTTTCAGCGTCCGGCATGACGCAGCCCAGCGGGTTCTGAAAGTTCGGCACGACGACTACGGCGCGAATATTGCCGTGCGTCTGAAAGGCCAGGTCCAGCGCTTCGATGGACAAGCCGTGCTGCGGGCTGGTGGGAATCTCCAGCGCCCGCATCCCCAGGCTTTCCAAGATTTGCAGCAGACCAAAGTAGGTGGGCGATTCGACGGCAATCGTGTCGCCGGGGCGGGCTACCGCACGCAAAGCCAGGTTCAACGCTTCGATGCAGCCATGCGTGACGATGACGTCATCCGGCGTGGCGTTGATGCCATTGGCCAGCGCGCGCCGCGCGAGCACCGTGCGCAGCTCTGGGTGGCCTTGCGGCGGAACGGGGCTCACCAGCACGTGCGGCGTCATCCGCAACGCGCGCGTCATCGCTTGCTTCAGCGCTTCCATGGGATAAGCCTCGGGCACCGCGGCCGCCAGCGCGAAGTTGGCGCTGACCGGGTGCGCCTCGCATTTGGCGATGAAATCGGACACCCGGTCGTGGATGCCCACATACTGCGCCGCCCCAAGCGTCTGGCGGATGTCGGGCTCGTTGACGGGGGGGATGCTGTTGCGCCGGGGGGAAAGCACGAAGTATCCCGAGCGCGGCCGGGCTTCGATCAGGCCGTCGTCTTCCAGTTGGCGGCAAGCTTGCAGCGCGGTGGACAGACTGACGTGGTGGGTTCGCACCAAGGTGCGCACGGAGGGCATGCGCTGGGCGGGCGCCAGAACGCCCGTCTGAATGGCGCGCCGGTAATGGTTCGCCAAGCGAAGGTACAGCGGTTGTGGGTCCATGCGCCGATCATGCTCCCCGAGGTTGGACGGAAGGAAGGCACAGATTGCAGAAAAGTACACCATAACAGCGGCGAAATCGAGAGTCTGCATCGGTACAGAAAGCCCGGGAGTGTGGCTGTTGCGCAGAGCAGGGCGCGCGTAGCCTGTCATTGTCCGACTGGAGAATATTCATGACCCCCGATACCCGCCCTGAACCCCTGGCCCGCCGCCTTGAAATCGCCTCTGGCGCGTCCCGCACCCTGGCGCTGCGCGCGGGCGCAAGCGTCGTTTGTCTTTCAGGCAGTATCCGCATCGACGAACCCGCCGCAGGCGCCGAAGCCGCGAGCAGCCTGCATCTGCCGGTTTCCGCACACGTCAATGCGGGCGAGGCGCATGGGGTGGCCTCAGGCGGCGTGCTGCGCGTGACGGCAATTAAAGGCGCCGAAGTGATTTGTGTGGACGTTCCAAGCCCGTTCACCCGTTTTTTTGGGGTCGCAACGAAAATATTTCGCCTGAATCGGGCCAAATTAGCGAAAAAAGGCCTGGGTGCGCTGCACAAGATTTCATAATGGTGTATGATTCATCACATCAGACGCGGGGTGGAGCAGTCTGGCAGCTCGTCGGGCTCATAACCCGAAGGTCGTAGGTTCAAATCCTGCCCCCGCAACCAGTTTCAAGAAAAAAGCCGCGATGCAAATCGCGGCTTTTTTCGTTTGGAATTTGGTTTGATGTTTTCGCCTGGCGTTTGCCTTGGATCAATCGATTGTTCCAACCCGGAGTTTCCCGGGTGTTCCTGCGCGCACAGGCCTTGAACGCTGAGCTACCATGGGTCACGCGCGCTAGTTCGCCGCACTCGAGGAGGGTCCATGGGTACCGCAAAATACGATCATCCTGGTTACGTCGCCGACACCGGCGCTGAAGGCAAGTATCACGTGGGCATCTGGTGCCCGCATGGCTATCCCGCCCACATCCACATCGGCCGCCCCGCGGAACGCGGCGATCCCCAAGCGCTGCTGCGCTTGCGCATTCCCGACGGCGTATTCCAGTCCCTGCCTGATGATCCTGAAACCCTGTGCCGCCGCGCGCTTGGGCAGGCAATGGGCGCGGGGCTGCTGCGGACGGTAGCGGTGGATGGCGAATATCAGGAACTGCGTTTTGAGTTGGATTCCGAACCCTGGTCCGGGCCCATGCAGGCGGCGGGTAACGCCTGAAGCGTTGAAAGTTACCCACAACGACTGTGGACAAGCCTTGGGATAGCCTCTGTGCATGTCCAATTTGTCCTGTCATAACAAAGGCTTGGCGCCTGCGGTCAATAAGTGGCCGGCGCCGGGCCTTTTTCTTGTTGGCGCCCCTTGCCGATAAGCCTTTGATGCGCGGAGCGGTCCGCCAGCCGGATTCGCACTGAGCCGCCATGCGACAATCTTTCCCCTTGCGGCGCGCCCGGCGTCGTATTCGTCATTGATGGCTTCGATCCTCTCTTCATGTTTCGCCTTCCGTTCCTTTTCGTCCCCGCTCAGAACGGGGTAGCCCCATGACGCTGAACGCTTCCAAGCGTGTCGCCGTGATCGGCGGGGGGCCGGCTGGCCTGATGGCGGCGGAAGGGCTGGCCGCGCAGGGCGTGCAGGTTGACGTGTTTGACGCCATGCCGTCGGTGGGCCGCAAGTTCCTGATGGCGGGGCGGGGTGGGTTGAATCTGACCCATAGCGAAGCGGCCGCGCCATTCGTGGCGCGGTATGGCGAGCGCGCGGCGCAGGTCGCGCCGTGGCTTGCGGCGATGGATGCTACGGCGTTGCGTGAATGGGCGCATGCGTTGGGCATCGAGACGTTCGTGGGTTCGTCGGGCCGCGTGTTTCCGCAGGAGATGAAAGCGGCGCCGATGCTGCGGGCCTGGCTGGCGCGGCTGCGCGCAAGCGGTGTGCGCTTTCATATGCGGCACCGTTGGCTGGGGTGGCCGGAAGGCGCGGCGCCATCGCCGGCGATGCTGCGCTTTGATACGCCCGATGGCGTGCAGACGCAAACGGCGGACGCCGTGGTGCTGGCCTTGGGCGGCGGCAGTTGGGCCAAGTTGGGTTCAGACGGCGCCTGGGCCGACGGCTTGCAGGCGCATGGCATTACGGTCGCGCCTCTGCGTCCGGCCAACTGCGGTTTTGAGGTGGCGTGGTCCGAGCACTTCCGCCAGCGCTATGCGGGCCAGCCGGTTAAATCCGTGGCGATGTCGTGCGTCCGAAAAGACGGGATCACGCCCGCCCGCCAAGGTGAATTTGTGGTGTCGGAAACCGGCATCGAGGGCAGCCTGGTGTATGCGCTGTCGGCGCCGTTGCGTGACCAGATCGATGCCGGCGGACACGCTGTCGCCGTGCTGGATCTGGCGCCGGATTGGCCGCAGGAAAAGGTCACGGCGGCCGTGACGCATCCGCGTGGCGCACGGTCCATGTCCAGTCACCTGCAAAGCCGGATGGGCCTGACGGGCGTGAAGGCGGGCTTGCTGCGCGAATGCGCGTCGGCGGAAGATTTCAAGGAACCGGCGCGCCTTGCCGTTCGTATCAAGGCCCTGCCGCTGACGCTCGTGCGTGCCCGTCCCATTGACGAGGCGATCAGCACGGCGGGCGGCGTGGCATTCGATGCGGTTGATGCGGGCTTGATGCTGCGGGCGGCCCCGGGCGTATTCTGCGCCGGCGAAATGCTGGATTGGGAAGCTCCCACCGGCGGCTATCTGCTGACGGCCTGCATGGCCAGCGGCGTGGTTGCTGCAAACGGGGTAGGGGACTACCTAAGCAGGTAGGCCGGGGCATGTCAGCCAGGGGCGCGCATCCGCTCGGGGCGCGCCAGCCCGCGTGATCAGGAAACCGACGGGTACGGCGACACGCCCAGTGGCGAGCGCGGCGCCAGGTCTCCCACGACATGGCCCACCACGGGCGGACCGCCTTCGGGTTGCGTGATGATGCCGATGACGCGGGTAATGGCGCTGGCGGGAATAGCGGTGCCCTGAGCCGGGTCTTGCACCAGTTGCCAGATGGTGGCGCTGGGAACGGCTTCTGCATCGGCATCTGCCGACGTGTCAAGGCAACTGCGGGCAAAGAAGGACCAGTCAGACGCGTTACAAGGCAAGCCGTGCGCGGTGGCCAAACGGGCCAGCGCCAGAGGTGCATCCGCCTGGCTCGCGGCGTGTTGGGCGGCGGCGCCCAGCGAGACGTCCAGCGACAGCAAGCGGAGAAACTCTACGACGTTGTCAGTATTCATTATGGGTCCCCTGTAAAAGCTGTACTGGTCCGGGCCAATTGCATGCCGCCGGTCGTTCGGGGTGAGTCAGCCGGCGCCTTGGCCCAGCATCGACACCAGTGATTTTTTCAGGCGCGCCGAGAAAATCGGTACCGTATGGGAAACGCCATTGCGATCCACGCCTTCCTTGAGCTCGACCGATTGCCCCAAAAAGATTTCCGGCGCGGCGTTGATTTCGTTGTAGCGGGCAAGCAATTCATCTACATGTTCTTGCGCGTCGGCCAGCGTGCTGCTGTCCGCGAGCTTGCCAGCGGCATGGGCTTGCAGAATTCGATGCAGATCGTCGATGAACAGCGCCAAAGCCGCTTGTCCACGGCATTGAGGCTGTTCCCAGCCCCAACCCGAAGGGGCGGAACCAGCGATCTGCGAAACAGGTTTTTTATTCATTTGCGCATCCTAATCCATTGCCGGCAAATACGCGACAGCCGTACCCCGGCCGTATTGTCACGGCCGCGTAAGGGCGGTTACGGGGTTTCGTCGCCAGGGTTACAAAGTGCGGGCAGGTCTTCTGTCGCGCGCCAGGCGGGCCGCATTGTAGGCGGGAATGCGTACGGCTTTTTGATCTACCAGCGGGTTGAGTCGGGGGCGGGGCCCTCATGGGGCGGGAAATGGGGCAGCACTTCTTCCGCCAGTTCCAGGATGACTTCGGCGGCCGGTCTATCTGAAAACTGGATGCCCAACGCGGCATGGTTGACGCCCGCCTCGCGCCAGCGGGCAAGCAGGTCAAGCAGGCCCTTGCGCCCGGTGCGCAACACGTAACCGCCGCGCAGCGGGGTGCGCGGATGGTCAGGGTCAGCGCTCAGGTCCAGCCATTCATTGGTGACATGAGGCCGGAACCCGCCGTCTGGAATGCGCGCCCGCCATGCGCTGATCTTGTCCGCCAGCCGCAATGGCCCGTTCGTGTCGTGCGTGCTTTCCGGATAGGTCAGCCAGCCGTCGGCGTGTTCACCTACCCACTGCGGCGTCTGGCGGCACGAGCCCGTAATCAGCAGCGGGATGCGCCCCGTAGCCGGTTTCGGCAGCAGTTGCGGGCCATCGAAGCGGCCAAGCGGAGATTCAATGGCGCCGTGGCGGGCCTGGATCAGTCGACGGAAGTCAGACACGGTTTGTGCGAAGCGTTCATCGCGCCGCGCGTGATCCAACCCATAGGCCGGGAATTCGACGGGACGGTCGCCCGACGCAATGCCCAGCACCAGACGCCCGCCTGACAGGCGATCAATGGTGGTGGCGGCTTTGGCCAGATCAATCGGATGACGCAGGGAAAATATGGCGCTGCCGGTGGCCAGCGCGATGCGTTCTGTGCGCGCGGCCAGATACGCCAGATAGGTATAGGGGTCAAAGACTTGGCCGGCATCGCCGAACCCCGGGTCGTACAGCGGCACATCGCGCACCCAGACCGCGGCAAACCCGGCGCGGTCAATGCTGGCAACCAAGTCGGCCTGTCCGGCCAGCACTGCCATGTCTCCCTGATAGAAGCGCAGCGGTAAGAAGATGCCCAGCGTCAGTTGGCCTGGGGCGAACATGCGTTGGTAGCCGGGATGGCCGGCGAACGCGGGCGCCGAGGCGCCGGTGAGTAAGGATGAGGCGGGAAGCGTGTGAGACATGTTTGTCGAAGGCGGGGTGTCAGGGGCGGGTATCAGGGGGGGGGATATCAGGCGCGGATATCAGGCGCGGATATCAGGCGTGGATATCAGGGGCGGATATCAGGGGCGGGTGGCCGGATGGGGTAGAGAGATGCCGCGTTGCACGGCGGGGCGCCGCGCGGTGTGTTGATGCCAGGCGCTCAGATGTGGGTAGTGGCTGAAGTCGAAGCCCGCGATGCCCGAGATATGCGTCCAGCCGAACGTGGCGATATCCGCAATGGAAAAGGCATCTCCAGCCAGCCACGGGCGGTCGGCCAGGCGGCCGTCCAGCGTGGCGAAAGCGGCTTCGCTCAGTTCCCGGTAGCGCGCAATGGCGGCCAGATTCGGCTCGTCGGCAGAGCACTCAAAGTGCACGCGCTGGCCCAGCACGGGGCCCATGCTGGCGCTGTGGAACATCAGCCACACGATGGCATCCCATCGCGGGCCGGGTTCGGTGGGAAGCAGGCGGCCGGATTTTTCGGCCAGATACAGCAGGATGGCGGCGGACTCAAACAGCGTGACACCTGTGTCGTGGTCGACCAGTGCGGGAATCCGGCCGTGCGGGTTCAGCTTCAGGAAGGCGGGCTGGCGGTGCTCGCCTTGGTCGATACGCACGTGGTGCAGGCGGTAAGGCAGGCCCAGTTCCTCAAGGGCGATGGTGATCTTGAAGCCATTGGGTGAGCTATCGGTGTAAAGGTGCAGGGCGGGTGGTTGCATGCGGTTTTCAAGAAAGTAGTTAAGCTATTGCCATTAGGCGATAGGCCGAGCGGTAATCTTGCTTTGTCACGCTCGCGTCGTAAAACGATGAATCGTCGATCATGAAGTTAGTTTTTCTAAACAAAGGTGCATGATGGGAGCGGTGATGCCATTGCTGGCGCTGCGGGCGTTTGCGGAAGCCGGCCGTCTGGGCAGCTTCAAAGCGGCGGCGGCGCGCATGGGGGTGACGCCAGGCGCGGTCAGCCAGCAGATCCGGTTGCTTGAGGACCGTGTGGGCGTGCCCTTGTTTGTGCGGGAGCGCCATGGCGTGCACCTGACCGAAGCCGGCGCGCAAGCCCATCCCGGCTTGGTGCAAGCCTTCGAGCTGATCGAGAAATCGCTGACTCGGCTGGAATCCAGCGCAGCGCGCCGTACGTTGACCATCAGCACCGTGCCCGCGTTTGCCGCCAGCTGGCTGGTGCCGCGGCTGGGGCGATTTGCCGAGCAGCATCCCGGCATCGAAGTGCGGGTCGAGGCCACGTCCAAACTGGTCGACTTCCAGCGCGACCGGATCGACGTCGCCTTGCGCCATGGCCTGGGCGACTACCCGGGTCTGGCCGTTATGCCGCTGATGGCGCCGGTGATGCTGCCGGTGGCTAGCCCGGCGCTGTTGCGCGATGGGCCCGCGTTGCGCCAGCCGTCGGACTGCCTGCGCTATCCCTTGCTGCAGGACTCTGATCGCGCTGACTGGACGCTGTGGCTGCAAGCGCACGGCGTCCCGCCCGACGACGCCGCGCGGCGCGGCTCCAGCTTTGACGACGACTTGCTTTTGCTGAGGGCGGCGGCAGCCGGGCAGGGCATTGCGTTGGTGCCGCAAGACCACGCGCGGGACGACATCGCGTCCGGCCGATTGCAGGTGGTGCTGAATTTGCCCTGGCCGATGCGCTTTGCCTATTACGCCGTCAGCCTGCCTGACGCGGCGCGGCGGCCCGATGTGCGCCGCTTCATCGATTGGCTGGCCGAAGAAGCGCAAGAACCCCAAGAGACCCAAGAGATCCAAGAGATCTGAAGACGCCGGCGCAGCGGGCGGCGTGGTGTCGTCACAGCGGGATCACCCGCCTCGTGCAGCCCCATCCGCCTCATCCGATTGATGCGCAATCCAGGGTCTTTGGGGTATGCTGACTTCGGTTTCCACGCCTAGACAGGAGATGTTTATGAAGAACAAAGTCGTTCTCGTCATGCTGCTTTCGATTGCCGCGCTTTCGGCGGGCTGCAACACCGTTGCGGGCGCTGGTAAAGATATCCAGCGTGGTGGCGAAAAGATCGAGGGCGCCGCGGAAAAGTAGTTGGTCCCCTCGGCCAATGTCAGGCTGGCTCAAGGCCACGCGCGAAATGTCCCAGGCATTTCCCGCGTGGCCTTTTTGCAGCCGCTGGCATAATCGCGGAAGTCCGAATTTCAATGCGGGAAGAATCATGAGCAAGTCAGTATGGGCAGGTGTGGCGTTGGCGGTGCTGTTGGCCGGCTGCGCAAGCAAAGGGGTCTACGAGGCCGATAGCGTGCGTAAGGAAACCTTCAGCGTCGACACCAACTATCAGGCCGCTTTCCGCCGCGGTGGTGAATATGTCCGCTCATGCCATGTGAATGTGCAGCACCCCTATGGCGTGGCCTACGCCTGGCGCCACAGCCTGGGCGAGAAGGGTGCGCCCGATGAGATCCAGCTGTACAAGGTGGGCGAGCCGGCCACTGTGCTTGAACTGATTTCCGCCGAGGCCGACGGCCCGGCCAAGTCCAAAGTCACGGTGACGGTACTGGGTAAAGGGCGCTGGGACGAGGCCGAAATCGCCGCCGCACGCGCGTCGATCCAAAGCGCCACGCCCGTGTGCCGCACCGGCAACGGCAGCTGACGCATGGACCCCCGCGCCCAGCAGATACGTTCTTCAGGCCTGTCGTTCTCGCTGCTTGCGGGCGCGTTTCGATTCCTGGGATGGTTGAACGGGGGCGCGGCGCTGGCGCTGGTGGCGTTTTCGTTGGGCATTGTTGGCGGCGACATCGCCGCCCCTGATCTTCAATTACCCCTGGCCTTGTTCCTGGCCGGTCTCGTGGCTTCCTGCCTGGGTCTGCTGTTTGCCTACCTGGCGCAAGTGAGTTTGTTGCGTCAGGGCTACACGGGGCACATGACGCGCGGCCACTGGCCAGCCCAGTTGCTGGCGATGATCTGCTATCTGCTCGCGGCGCTGACATTCTGCGCGGCGTGCTGGTTCTCGCTGGGGCAGGCGGCGCATGATGCGCAGCAGATGACGTCGTACGCTAGCCGGTGAAAATAAGGGGTAAACCCCTATACGCAAAAGTGTTGGACTTGCACTTGCGTTGAGAATAATATGCGCGGTGCGTATATAAATCCTCTTTCTCGAGGCCCGTCATGACCATCTCCCAGCAAGCCTTCCTGCGCGACGCCATGCGCCGCCTGAACCTGACGCGCGACGTGTTCGCGACCCGGATCGGCGTCAAACGCCGCGCCCTGGACACCTGGCTGTTGCCCGAAGGCTCGCAGGAATTCCGCGCCATGCCGGAAGTCGTGCAGCGTTTCGTCAGCGAAATCGTGCAGAACGGGGTGCTGCTGGAAAAGTATACGCAAAGCGTACAAGACGGCCCTCTGCGTGAGCGCATCGCCGTGGAAGGCAAGCATCAGCTGTTGTCGGTGGACCAATTCACGCGCGAGTCGGTTGAAGACTTGTTCCGCGTGGCTGACATGATGCAGCCCATCGCACGCCGCCAGAAGGTGTCGCGGGTGCTGGAAGGCGCGGTGTTGGGCAACCTGTTCTTCGAAGCCAGCACCCGTACCCGCGTCAGCTTCGGCTCGGCCTTCTGCCGCCTGGGCGGCTCGGTGTGCGACACCACGGGCTTCACGTTTTCGTCGATGGCCAAGGGCGAATCCATTTATGACACCAGCCGCGTCATGAGCGGCTACGTGGACGCCATGGTGATCCGCCATCCGGACCAAGGTTCCGTGGCTGAATTTGCACGCGCGACGAACATCCCGGTGGTCAACGGCGGCGACGGCCCCGGCGAGCACCCCAGCCAGGCCTTGCTGGACCTGTACACGATCCTGACCGAGTTCTCGCGCCTGGGTAAGTTGCTGGACGGCGCGCACATCGCCATGGTGGGCGACCTGAAGTACGGCCGTACCGTGCATTCGCTGATCAAGCTGATGGCGCTGTACAAGAACGTGAAGTTCTCGCTGGTGTCGCCCAAGGGTCTGGAGATGCCGAGCTACATCATCGAGCAGGCCAGCCGCAACGGCAACGTCATCGAACAGAAGACGTCGCTGGCCGAAGGCCTGGCCGGCGCCGACGTGATCTACGCGACGCGCGTGCAGAAAGAGCGCTTCGCCAACGAAGAGAACGAAGGCTACACGCCGGACTTCCAGATCAGCCGCGCCATCATCGACGCGTATTGCAGCCCCGAAACCATCGTGATGCACCCGCTGCCGCGCGACAGCCGTCCGGGCGCCAACGACCTGAGCGTGGACCTGAACCACGATCCGCGTCTGGCCATCTTCCGCCAGACCGACAACGGTATCCCCATCCGCATGGCGATTTTCGCGGTGCTGTTGGGCGTGGAAGGCTTGGTGCAGCACTCGCTGCGCGATGTGACGTGGCAGCACCCGTCGCACGTGGGTCCGGATGACTCCGTGTTCCACGGTCTGGAATAAGTGGTGTCCCCAAAGTAAAGTGCCCCCACGCTGCACTCGCCAGCAGCTCGCTGGCTGCCCCCCGAGGGGGCTCGCCCTGCCTTGGGGCGGCCCGGCGGCGGGGAGCCCTGATCACGTGGCGTGACACGCAAGCCGGGGCAGCTCAAGCACGCTGGTCAGCGCTACTGCGCCGACGTGACACGCAAGCCGCGTGCCCCTGGCGGCCTCTTTGTGCTTTTGAAGGATAATCCGCGCTGGTTTTCTGTCGCGTGTCGTTCCAAGACACGGGCGGCGATTTTAGGGCGGATGAGTTATGTCTTCGAGCAACAGCGCGATGCCGGTGTGGTCGGGTGGCGCCGGTCAGGCGTGCTACCTGAGCGCGTCAAACGCGCAGGCCTGGGAAGCGGTCTATCAATCGGTTGACGCCTACACGCGCGGCCAGGTCGCAGCGGTAGTGGGCGATAGCGCCAAAGAACTGGTGGACGCTTTCTATTCCACCTTGCTGGCGGATGTTGAGGCCGGGCCGCGCCTGTCGCACGAGATCGTTGCGACGCGCTTGCACAACGGCATGAAGTATTGGCTGAAGGGCCTGCTCTGTGTGCGCGATCAGGGCGATATCGTCGCGCTGATGGCCACGCAGAAAAAGGTGGGCGAAGTGCATGCGCGCGTGCATATTCCGATCCATCTGGTGATGGCCGGCGCCCGCGTTCTGAAAAACGAAATCTCTGCCCGTTTGCGCGCCAGCGATCTTGACGGCATGGCCGCGTCCATCGCCACCCAGTACGTCTGTAATCTGTTTGATCTGGCCATTGAGCAGATGAGCCGCGCCTTCATGCGCGACATCAACCGCGGCGCGCGCAATGACGAGGCTTATCGCTTGTTCGCCCTGGGGCAGAACATTTCCACTGAGCGCGAGCGCCAGCGCGCCGCCCTGTTGGAGTGGAGCCAGGCAGTGTTGATCGGCCTGCATTACCGCGCGCCGGAACAGGCGCTGCCCCGTTTGGCGGCGTCAGAATTCGGCCTGTGGCTGCAACACAAGGGCGGCGTGCTGTTCGAAAGCGCACCGGCCCTGCGCCAGATCACCGAAGCTGTGACGCGATTGGATGACGTGGTGCTGCCGCAGCTGATGATGGCCGAGGCCCAACGGCAGATGTCCTTGCCTGATCAGGTGCGTGAACTGCAAGAATTGGTGGCGCGCATTAAGCATTTGCTGAACGGCCTGTTCGACATGGTGGCCGAGATCGAAAGCGGCAGCGATCCGCTGACGAATGTGTTGAACCGCCGCTTCCTGCCTTCGGTGATCGGGCGCGAGATCGCAATCGCCAGCCGGCAAGAAAGCCGCTTTTCGGTGCTGCTGCTGGATATCGACCATTTCAAGGCCATCAATGACGCGCATGGGCATTCGGGTGGCGACCAGGTGTTGCGCCAGTTTGCCGAGGTGGTGCACCAGTCGTGCCGATCCAGCGATTTCGTCTTCCGGTATGGCGGTGAAGAGTTCCTGGTGGTGCTGGTCGACACCGGCCAAGAGGCCGCGCTGGCCGCCGCTGAAAAGCTGGGCAACGAGATCCGCCGGCACGATTTCACGATTCCCGAAGTGGGGGCGTTGCGAATTACGGCGAGTATTGGCGTGGCGACCTTTGACGGGCACCCGGATTACGCCTATTTGATTGATCGCGCCGACAAGGCCTTGTATCGCGCCAAGCAGGCGGGGCGCGATCAGAGTGTAGCGGCTTGATAAGACGGCGATATTTGCGCGCCCGCCAATAAAAAGGCCGCTCTGTTCCAGAGCGGCCTGTCGCGTTCAGCGTGATGGCGTCAGCAATCAGATTTTCTTTTCGCCGCCCAGCGCGTCGACGAGCTCGGCTATCATCTTGGCCAGTTCGCCCGTCATCAGCATCATGTCGGAATCAAACTTCTCGTCGTCGTTCGTGGCGACGCCTTCGTTGCCTTCTTTCAGCACGTCCAGCGGCGACACGCGCTTCACATCCAGGCCTTCGGTCAGCACGAACGAGATGCGGTCGGCCCACGTCATGGCCAGGCGGGTGCACTGCTTGCCCGACTGGATGTGGCGGCGCACGTCGTCTGCGTCGATGGAGTGCTTCACGTAGCGGATGGCCGCGCCGCTTTCGCCGGACGAACGCAGCTCGGTGTCTTGGTCGATGGTGAAGTTCGACGGCGCTTCGTCTTCAGCCAGCCAGCCCGTCATGGCAGACGCGGGCGATTGCGCCACGTACAGGTTTTCCAGCGGGAAAGGGTCCACGCACTTGGCCAGCAGGCCAATGACTTCGTCGGCCTTGGCGGACGCGGCGGCGTCGATCACCAGCCAGTGATTCTGCGGGTCGATCCAGACGCGGGTGTCGCGGTACACGCTGAAGGCGCGCGGCAGGAGCTCGTCCGTGACGCGTTCCTTGATTTCCTTCATCTGCTTGCGGCCCGGCTTGTAGCCTTGCTGCTCTTCGATTTCCTGGGCGCGCGCCTTGGCGACCTGGTTCACGACCGTGCCCGGCAGCAGCTTTTTCTCGGCACGCAGCGACAGCAGGATCTGGCCGTTCACAACGTGGGCAAGCCCGCCGTTTTCGCGCGGCGGCACCCAGCCCAGGCTTTGCATTTCAAGGTTGTTGCCCGCTTGATAGGCGTGGCGCGCAAGCGTTTCTTCAAGCTGATCGCCAACGAGAGTCCACGGCGAGGAGAGGCGGTAAATCTTGAGGTTTTTGAACCACATGAGCGTCGGCCAAAAGGGTTGATTCTATACGACGCAGCCGGTTTGCCGAAGTGCGATAAACCGCAAGCGACAGACGACACGTTCTGTCACTGACACATTCCAGGCGATGCGTTAACTTCCGCGCACCCACATGGAATCGGAGAGGAATACATGAAAATCATTGGCGCCATCCTGATCGTCCTGGGCATCGCAGCCCTGGCCTACAAGGGCTTCAACTACAAGTCCGAAGAGACCGTTTTGCAGATCGGTTCGGTGAAGGCTACCGCCGAAACCGAGAAGTCGGTGCCGATCCCGACGTGGGCCGGCATTGCCGCCATCGTGGCGGGCGTGGTGGCCTTCGGCGTGGGCATGCGCCGCTAACCCGGCTGGCCGGCAAGTCCGGCGCGATGAACAGAAATGGCGGCCGCCAAGCGGTCGCCATTTTTTTATTGGTGCGAAGGGTGACAGCAGATGGCGCGCGCAAAAAAAAGCGGCCCGGCTCAATAAAGGCCGGGCCGGTACGGGAGCACACAATACCGCGTCATAAAAGGCTCGCGGGGAACGCGGTATCGGTGTCAGAACACTAGCCCTGCAATCGTCTGACAGGGGGATCAATCGTCAGCCGATCTGGCGCAAGGCCGTAATCTGAGGCGCCAGTCTAAGCGCGAGGGTCTGACATCGTCCTGAAAGCGCCTGAAGAAGGCAAAGCCCTCGCGCAGTGCGCCGGGCTGGGGGCAAGCGCCAGACAAAAAAAAAGCTCCATAAGGAGCTTTTGAAAGGCCGGGCAGGCGCAGCAGTCCCACCCGGCGGGGGATGGCCGTTTATTCGTTGATGTCGTTGTCCTTGGATTCGCGCACGAACAGCGTGCCAATGACCAGGGTCATGACTGCAATGATGATCGGGTACCACAAGCCGTCGTAGATGTTGCCGGTGGCAGCCACGACCGCGAAGGCGACCGGGGGCAGGAAGCCGCCGAACCAGCCGTTACCGATGTGATACGGCAAGCTCATCGAGGTGTAGCGGATGCGGGTCGGGAACATCTCCACCAGCATGGCGGCGATGGGGCCGTAAACCATGGTCACGTACAGCACCAGGATCGCCAGCAGCACGACCACCATGACGTTGTTGCTTTGCGCCGGGTCCGCCTTGGCCGGATAGCCGTGGCTGCGGATCGCGGTGGTCAGCGCCTTGTCCAGTTCAGCGGCCTTGGCCTTGAAGTCGGCGGGGGCCATGGCCTTGCCGTCAAACGAGGCGAACTCGTCGTTGCCGATCTTGACCTTGGCCAGCGAGCCTGCCGGCGCCGTTTCGTTCTTGTAGTTCACCGAGTTGCGGGCCATGAAGGACTTCACGACGTCGCAAGAGCTGGTGAACGCGGACGTGCCCACCGGGTTGAACTGGAACGAGCAGGTGCTGGGGTCGGCAATCACCGTGACCGGGGCCGTGGCCTGAGCCTTTTCCAGCGCCGGGTTGGCAAAGTGCGTAATGCCTTGGAAGATCGGGAAGTAGGTCGCGGCAGCGATCAGGCAGCCCGCCATGATGATGGGCTTGCGGCCGATCTTGTCCGACAGCGCGCCGAAGACCACAAAGAACGGGGTGCCGATCAAGAGCGCGATGGCGATCATGATGTTGGCGGTATTGGCGTCAACCTTCAGCGTCTGCGTCAGGAAGAACAGCGCGTAGAACTGGCCCGTGTACCAGACCACGGCCTGGCCGGCGGTCAGGCCCAGCAGCGCCAGGATCACGACCTTCAGGTTCTTCCACTGGCCGAACGATTCAGCGATCGGCGCCTTCGAACCCTTGCCTTCTTCCTTCATGCGCTTGAAGGTCGGCGATTCGCTCAGTTGCAGACGAATCCACACCGAGATGCCCAGCAGCACGACCGAGATCAGGAACGGAATGCGCCAGCCCCAGGCTTTGAAGTCGTCTTCGCCCATGACCGTGCGGATGCCCAGGATGACGAGCAGCGACAGGAACAGGCCCAGGGTAGCGGTGGTTTGAATCCACGAGGTGTAGAAACCACGGCGGCCGTGCGGAGCGTGTTCGGCGACGTACGTGGCCGCGCCACCGTATTCACCGCCCAGCGCCAGGCCTTGCAGCAAGCGCAGCACGATCAGGATGGCCGGAGCGGCCAGGCCGATGCTGGCGTAGCTGGGCAGCACGCCGACCAGGAACGTCGACAGGCCCATGATCACGATCGTGACCAGGAACGTGTATTTGCGGCCGACCAGATCGCCCAAACGGCCAAACACCAGGGCGCCGAAGGGGCGCACGGCGAAGCCCGCGGCGAACGCCAGCAGCGCGAAGATGAAGCCCGCGGTGGGGTTCACGCCCGAGAAAAAGTGTTGCGCGATGATGGCTGCGAGCGAGCCATATAGATAAAAGTCGTACCACTCGAAAACCGTGCCCAAAGACGACGCGAAGATGACGCGGCGTTCATCCTTGGTCATCGGGCGCGGTTCCGCGGAAGGACCGCGGCCTGCCATGGTTGTTGTGCTCATGATGTCTCCTCGTTTTTTTGGCCAGCGGTTGTCCGCCGTGCTGGGCCCTTTGCCGGCGAGCCGACATCGAGCTATACGCAACATTGAGGCGCGAGGCTGACGAGGTTCTGACGTAACCCTTACCTGAATCTTAAAATTGAAACATTATGTAAGCGTTGCGTGCGGGGCTAGGGATAGTCCTTAGCCCGCTGCGGGCAGGGTTGCGCTCAGCTTTCCAGCAAATCCGGGTGGTCGGCGTACATCGGAAACACCACGCGGATGCGGGTGCCGGGCAGGTCCGAATGTGCGGTGGGATGGTCGCTGATCAGGACCGTGGCCTGATGCTTCTGCGCAATTTCGCGCACGATGGCCAGCCCCAGGCCGCTGCCGTCGGACGCCGTGCCCAGCACGCGGTAGAAGCGGTCGAATACGCGTTCGCGTTCTTCGGGGGGAATGCCCGGGCCAGAGTCTTCGACCTCCAGCACGGCTTCGTCGCCAACCCGCTGCACGCGCACGGTGATGTGGCCGCCGCGGGGGGTGTAGCGCAAGGCGTTGTCGACCAGGTTGTTCAGCAGCTCGGCAAGCAATAGCGGGTTGCCGCTGATCTCAACCGGGTCGTCCGACCCTTCGAAACCCAGATCGGTGGCAAGCGACAGCGCCTGCGGCACCCAGTGCATCGCTTGCTCGTAGGCGATGGCGTTGAGATCGGTGCGGGTCAATCCGATCGCACTGGGATTTTCCGCGCGCGCCAGCAACAGCAGCTGGTTGACCAGACGTGTGGCGCGTTCGGAACCCGTCACCAGCTGGCGCAGGCTGGACTGCATTTCTTCGGGGCTGGCATCGCGCAACGCCAGCTCGGCCTGCGTGCGCAAGCCGGCCAGCGGCGTCTTCAATTGATGCGCCGCGTCCGCCACGAAACGGCGCTGCGCCTGCACGTTGGCGGACAAGCGGTCCAGCAGGTCATTCATAGCCGCCACCAGCGGCGCGATTTCCGACGGCGCGGCGCGCTCATCGATGGGCGAAAGATCATCAGGACGGCGCGCGCGCAGGCGCTGCTGCAACGCATTCAATGGCGCCACGCCGCGCGACAGCCCGAACCACACGAGCAGCACGGCAATCGGCAGCACCACAAACTGCGGAATGATCACGCCTTTGATGATGTCGTTGGCCAGCTGGGTGCGCTTCTCGACGGTCTCGGCCACGATCAGCAGCGCGGGCTGCGTGTTGGGCAGGTTCAGGTCCACCCACGTGAAGGCCAGCCGGATGCCGAAGCCGCGCATGGTGTCGTCTTCGTACTGGACCTCGCCGGGGCGGGGCTGGCCCACGGTGGCGGGTAGGGGCAACGCGCGGTCGCCGCCCAGGTATTCGCCGCGGCTGCCCAGCGCCAGCCAGAACACGCTGTCGGTTTCATCGGCGCGCAGCACATCGCGTGCGGGGTCCGTCATCTTGAGTACCGCGCGGCCATCTTGCGCGTGAACCTGGCGCGTCAGCACATGCAGGTTATTGGCCAGCGCCCGGTCATAAGGCACGTTGGCGATGTTCTGCGCGACCACATACGTGATGGCGACGCTCATGGGCCACAGCAGGAACAGCGGCGCGAGCATCCAGTCCAGAATTTCGCCCAGCAGCGAACGCTGGGGCGGCGCGAAGCTCGGGCCCTTGGACCCGGCTTGCATGATATCCAGCGCTTCCTGATTGAGCGGCTCAGGTCCTGCAGGCTCAGCTGGCGAGGTACGCGGCACCCTGGTCCCGCTCCAGACAGTAGCCCAGGCCGCGCACGGTCACGATCTTCACGCCGCTGGGCTCCAGCTTCTTGCGCAAGCGGTGCACGTAGACTTCGATAGCGTTGGTGCTGACTTCCTCACCCCATTCGCACAAGTGGTCCACCAGCTGCGTCTTGCTGACCATGCGGCCGCTGCGAGTCAGCAGAATTTCCAGCAGGCTGACTTCGCGCGCGGACAGGTCCAGCGTCTGGTCATCAACGATGGCCACGCGGCCCGTCTGGTCGAACAGCAGCCGGCCGTGCTTGATCATCGTGGCGCCGCCGCCCGCGCCGCGCCGGGTCAGGGCGCGCACGCGCGCTTCCAGCTCGGACAGCGCGAAAGGCTTGGCCATGTAATCGTCGGCGCCCAGGTCCAGGCCCTTGACGCGCTGCTCGATGCTGTCGGCCGCGGTCAGGATCAGAACGGGCAGGGCGGAGTTGCGGGCGCGCAGGCGGCGCAGCACTTCCAGCCCGGCCAGTTGCGGCAGACCGAGATCCAGGATGAGCAGGTCAAAGGCTTGGGCCGCCAGGGCAGAATCGGCGGCCAGCCCGTCGCGCACGGCGTCCACGGCATAGCCGTTGTGGCGCAATGACCGGGATAGACCGTCGGCCAGAATGCTGTCGTCTTCAGCGATCAGAATACGCATGGGCTGCAAATGAAGGGGTCCCTGTGGCGCCGGCGCTTTGCGCGCTGGCCACCCCTCTATGGGGGGCTATCCGCCTTGTGGGCGGCCCGGCGGCGGAAAAGGGACGAAACGCCGGGGTCGGCTTCGATTCTGTCATAGGCGGCCGGGCTTGCCCACTCAGGGAATACGTGCAAAACTCTGGCACACTGGTTTTTTGTACAGTACAATCCGATGCCATAATCTGAACCTGATTCAAAACAGCAATGCTGCGGTTCAGGCCCCAGCCGCAACCACCAGATACCAGATACGTTACAGACAGGACATTACATGGACGACAAAACCTCCAAGGCCGCCGCTTCGGAAAAGGCCAAGGCGCTTGCCGCCGCGCTTTCGCAGATCGAAAAGCAGTTCGGCAAGGGCTCGATCATGCGCTACGGCGACAACGAGGTCTCGCACGACATCCAGGTGGTTTCCACGGGCTCGTTGGGTCTGGACATCGCTCTGGGCGTTGGCGGCCTGCCGCGCGGCCGTGTGGTCGAAATCTACGGCCCGGAATCGTCGGGCAAGACGACCCTCACGCTGCAAGTCATTGCTGAAATGCAGAAAATCGGCGGCACTTGCGCGTTCGTCGACGCGGAACACGCGCTGGACGTGCAATACGCCAACAAGCTGGGCGTGAACCTGACCGACCTGCTGATCTCSCAGCCGGACACSGGCGARCAGGCMCTGGAAATCACCGATGCGCTGGTGCGYTCGGGYTCGGTYGACCTGATCGTSATCGACTCGGTKGCSGCSCTGGTGCCCAAGGCYGAAATCGAAGGCGAAATGGGCGACTCGCTGCCCGGCCTGCAAGCCCGTCTGATGAGCCAGGCGCTGCGCAAGCTGACCGCCACGATCAAGCGCACCAACTGCMTGGTSATCTTCATCAACCAGATCCGCATGAAGATCGGCGTSATGTTCGGCAACCCCGAAACCACSACSGGCGGCAACGCGCTGAAGTTCTACGCCTCGGTGCGMCTGGACATCCGCCGCATYGGCTCCATCAAGAAGGGCGATGAAGTCGTTGGCAACGAAACCCGCGTCAAGGTTGTGAAGAACAAGGTCGCGCCGCCGTTCAAGCAGGCTGAATTCGACATCATGTACGGCGCCGGCATCTCGCGCGAAGGCGAAATCATTGACTTGGGCGTGGCCGCCAGCGTGGTGGACAAGTCCGGCGCGTGGTACAGCTACAACGGCAATCGCATTGGCCAGGGCAAGGACAATGTTCGCGAATACCTGAAAGAGCACAAGGAAATCGCGATCGAGATCGAGAACCGCGTTCGCGAGAACCAGGGCATCGTCAGCCGCGCCGCCGAATTCGTGCCCACGGCGGAAGACACCGCCGAATAACGCAATTCGGACGCCGCCAGCGCTTCGGCCTGGCGATATATGCGGCAGGCGCCACTACGGGCCTGCCGTTTTGCATAGAAAGCAGGAAGCGCATGAGCTGGAAATCGACTCCCGCGTCAGCCGACCGTCTTCGCGCCAAGTTGGATGACGAATTTGAAACCGTCGCCAAGCCCCAGGGCTTGCGGCGCACTTCCGACGCGCGCCGCGAAAAAGAAGCTGACGCGGCCGCAGACGCATCCGCCTCCGCGCCTGACGTATGGCAGCGCAGCTCGGAAACACGCAATGCGGCAACACGCGGCTCCGCGCGCGGCCGTGGCACGGCGCGTAACGACGCAAGAGCGGGCGTAGAGGCTGGATCAGAAACAGGATCGGACCCGATCGAAGGCGCCGCAACGGCCGATGGCAAGCCCGAACGCAAAGGGCCGTCGCTGAAGATGCGCGCCGTGGGGTATTTGTCGCGGCGTGAACACGCCCGCGAAGAACTCGCCCGCAAGCTTGCCGCCTATGCCGACGACGCGGACGAGGTCGAAGCGGTGTTGGACGCGCTGGAAAAAGAAGGCTGGCTGTCCACCGAGCGCTTTGCGCAAAGCCTGGTGCATCGCCGCGCATCGCGCCAAGGCACGGCCCGCATCGTGCAGGAATTGCGCCAGCATGGGGTGGACGATAACCAGGTCGCCGAACTGCGCGACCAGCTTCGCGCCACGGAGTACGACCGCGCGCTGGAAGTCTGGAAGAAGCGCTTCGATGCCAAACCGGCCGACCGCGCCGCCTACGCCAAGCAGGCCCGCTTTCTGGCCAGCCGCGGCTTTGCGCACGACGTCATCCGCCGCATCTTGGGCGACAGCGACGAAGACTGATCCGGCCGCCTTGCGGTATTTGGCCTGCTTGCTTCAGCCTTCCCGCATCACTTCGCCGACTTGATGCCCGATAGCGTCTTGAAGCAGACGTCGCGCGTGATGGTCAGGAATTCATCGATGTACGACGTGTCGGTGTCTTCGCTGCGCACCGTGGCGTACAGCGTGCGCCATACCCCTTGCGGCCCCAGCCGGCACAACCGCAACCAGCCTTGATTCATGTATTCCGTCAGCGCCCAGTTCGGCAGCGCCGCCACGCCGCGGTTGCTGGCAACCAGCTGCGCGATGATGGGCGTGAGTTCCGCCTTGCGGATGGCGGCGGGCTCAACATCCGCCGGGTCCAGGAAGGCGGTGAACACGTCCAGGCGCTGCTTGTCCACCGGATAGGTAATGAGCGTCTGATCGGCCAGTTGGTCCGGCATGATGAATTTGCTGCCCGCCAGCGGATTCGATTCCGACACGGCCAACACCAACTCGTACTTGAACAGCGGCAGATACTCCACGGAATCCAACGGCTGCGGGTCTGACGTGATCACCAGATCGAGGTCGCCGCGCACCAGGGCGGGCAGCGGCGCAAACGAGAAGGCCGCCGACAAGTCCAGCGCCACGTCCGGCCATTGCACGCGGAAAGCGTCTAGCGCCGGCATCAACCATTGGAAGCAGGAATGGCAATCAATGGCCAGATGCAGGCGCCCCGTGCGCCCCGCGGCCAGACGCTGCAATTCGCGTTCGGTGGCGCGAATGCGCGGCAACACCTCGTCCGCCAGCGCCAGCACGCGCAAACCGGCAGTGGTCAAGCGGGCGGGGCGGGTACGGCGGTTCAACAGCGGCGTACCCAGGCGGGTTTCCAGGTCGCGCAACTGATGCGACAGGGCGGATTGGGTCAGGTGCAGGCGCTCGGCGGCTTCTTGCAGGCTGCCGCCTTCGCGGATGGCGGTCAGCGTTTCAAGATGGCGAATTTCTAGCATGGGGCGGGGGGGGGTGTGGCTCAGGGGCGGTCTGGATGAGGAATTATTGTATGAGATTTCCTCATCTTATAAATGTAGACATTGATTTTGATTCATATAAATTAGCCTGCACAATAGCCATCACTTGAACAAAATTTGTCTTACGGTGGCATTGTCATGACGACTATTCATAATCTTGGGTTCCCTCGCATTGGCGCGCAGCGCGAACTCAAGCGCGCGGTGGAAGCGTATTGGGCTGGCAAGCTGACCGCCGAAGCGCTGGAAGAAACCGGCCGTGAACTGCGCGCCAAACACTGGAAACTGCAAGCCGCCGCCGGCCTCAAATTCGTGCCTGTGGGCGACTTCGCCTGGTACGACCAGATTCTGGAATGGTCCACGTTGCTGGGCGCCGTGCCGGTCCGCTTCGGCCAGAAGGACAGCGAGCCGGTCTCGCTGGACACGCTGTTTCGCATGGGCCGTGGCCGCGCGCCTACGGGCAAGCCCGCCGCCGCTTGCGAAATGACCAAGTGGTTCGACACCAACTATCACTACATCGTGCCGGAACTGGTTCCGGGCCAAACCTTCCGCATCGCCCGTGAATCGCTGTTTCAGCAGGTGCAGGAAGCGCAAGCGCTGGGCCACGCCGCCAAGCCCGTGATCCCGGGTCCGTTGACCTGGCTGTACCTGGGCAAGGGCGACGCCTTTGCCGGCGGCGCTGCCGACGCAGGCAAGCTGCAATTGCTGGCAGCGTTGCTGCCGGTGTACCAAGACGTGCTGGCCCGCTTCGCCAAACAGGGCGTGCAATGGGTGCAGATCGACGAACCGATCCTGGCGCTGGACCTGCCAGAAGCCTGGCGCGATGCGTTCAAGCAGGTCTACGGCACGCTGGCCGCCAGCCCCGTCAAGCTGTTGGTCGCCACCTACTTCGACGGCTTGAAAGACAACCTGGCCACCGCGCAAGCGCTGCCGGTAGCAGGCTTGCACGTGGATCTGGTTCGCGCGCCGGAGCAACTGGCTGACGTCGTGGCCGGCCTGCGTGCTGGCCAGGTGTTGTCCGCCGGCATCATCAACGGCCGCAACATCTGGCGTACCGACCTGGACGCCGCCATCGCCACGCTGGCGCCGGTCAAGCAGCAACTGGGCGATCGCCTGTGGTTGGCGCCGTCGTGCTCGTTGTTGCACGTGCCGGTGGACCTGGCCAACGAAACCGAACTGGATGGTGAACTGATCAGCTGGCTGTCGTTCGCCGCGCAAAAGCTCGAAGAACTGAGCCTGCTGGGCCGCGCGCTGGAAAGCGCAACCGAGCCGTCCCTGCAAGATGGCCTGATCAGGCAGCGCGCCGCCTTGGCCGCCCGCCGAGCGTCGCGCCGTATTCACAACCCGGCGGTGGGCCGCCGCATGGCCGCCGCCGAGTCGGTGTCGCGCGACCGTGCGCCGTTTGCCGGCCGTATTGTGCGCCAGCAAGAACAGTTGGGCTTGCCCGCTTACCCAACCACCACCATCGGCTCCTTCCCGCAGACGGCTGAAATTCGTGCGCTGCGTCGCGACTGGAAGGTCGGCGCGCTGACGGATTCCGGTTATGAGTCCGCCATTCGCAAGGAAATTGAGGAAGTCATCCGCTTCCAGGAAAAGGTGGGCCTGGACGTGCTGGTGCACGGCGARYYCGAACGCAACGACATGGTGGARTACTTCGGCGAGCWGCTGGMCGGCTTCGCGTTCACCAAGCACGGCTGGGTGCAAAGCTATGGCTCGCGTTGCGTCAAACCGCCGATCATCTTTGGAGATGTGGCGCGCCCCGCGCCGATGACGGTGGGCTGGTCGTCATACGCGCAGTCGCTCACTGACAAGCCGGTCAAGGGCATGTTGACCGGACCCGTGACGATTCTGCAGTGGTCGTTCGTGCGTGACGATCAGCCGCGTGAACAGACGTGCCGCCAACTGGCGTTGGCGTTGCGCGATGAAGTCGTGGACTTGGAGACGGCGGGCATCAACGTCATCCAGATCGACGAACCCGCCATCCGCGAAGGCTTGCCACTGCGCCGTGCCGATTGGAAGGCGTATCTGGATTGGGCGGTGGACTGCTTCCGCTTGTCGACCGCTGGCGTGCGCGACGAAACGCAGATTCACACCCACATGTGCTATTCGGAATTCAACGACATCATCGAATCGATTGCGGCGATGGATGCCGACGTGATCACGATTGAAACGTCACGTTCCAACATGGAGCTGCTCAAGGCGTTTGAAGACTTCGATTACCCGAACGACATTGGCCCGGGCGTGTACGACATTCACTCGCCCAACGTGCCGGACGTGGATTGGATGGTGGGCTTGATGCAAAAGGCGGCTGCCCGCCTGCCCAAGGAACGGCTGTGGGTGAATCCTGACTGCGGTCTGAAAACGCGCGCCTGGCCGGAAACCGAAGCCGCGTTGATCGGCATGGTGCAAGCCGCTCGCGCGTTGCGCCAGTCCGCATAAAAGGGCTTCATCAAAAGCCCTCGTGGTGTGCAAGCGATGCCCATCACGAGGGCTTTTTTTATTGAAGTCTTGAACGAATTCTTGCGGCGCCGGTCCATAAGCAAAAATCCTCACAGCCGGATTGTTGCCGTTCCTATGATTCTCCAAGGCCCTTATCGGCCAGATCTGCTTCGCGCGGAAACGCTGCCCGATATTCTGGAAGCCACGATCCTGCGGCATCCCGCCGCCATCGCCATTCACTGGCTGGATCAATCCCTCACCTACGACACGCTTGGCGCACGCGCCGACGTGGCCGCGCACCATCTGATCGAAGCTGGCGTGCGGCCTGGCGATATCGTGGGCCTGTGTTTGCCGCGCGGCGCCGACCTGTTGGTGATGCAAGCGGCCATCGCCAAGGCCGGGGCCGCCTGGCTGCCGTTTGAATCTGACACGCCGCCTGACCGCATGTTGGTCTGTTTGCAAGACGCGGGCGCGAATGGGTTGATTGCGGGCGCGGAAGTCCGGTTAGACGGAATGATCACGTGGACGACGTGGGCGCTGTCGGCGCCTGCGGACGGCCCATTGCGCAAGCGGGAAGGGCTGTTGCCCGAGCATCCCGCTTACGTCATCTACACGTCCGGCTCCACGGGCAAGCCCAAGGGCGTGCCCATCAGCCAGGCCAGCATCTGCCATTTTCTGCGTAGCGAAAATGAAGTGCTGGGCGTGCGCCATGGCGACAAGGTCTACCAGGGGTTCTCGGTGGCCTTCGACATGTCGTTCGAAGAGATATGGATCAGCTACCTGGTGGGCGCGAGTTTGTGGGTGGCGCCCAAGATGTTGACGACGGACCCGGAGGGCCTGCCCGACGCGCTGGTGCGCGAAGGCGTCACGGTGCTGCACGCGGTGCCGACGCTGCTGGCGCTGTTCGCGCACGACGTGCCCGGCCTGCGCATTGTGAATCTGGGCGGCGAAGTGTGCCCGGACTTCCTGGTGCCGCGCTGGGCCACGCCTGGCCGGCGCTTGTTCAACAGTTACGGGCCGACGGAAACGACGGTGTCGGCCAGCTTGGCCGAATTGCTGCCGGGCCAGCCCGTCACGATCGGCACGCCGTTGCCCAATTACGGCATGTTGATCCGTGGCGACGATGGCGCGGTGCTGCCGCAAGGGCAGGTGGGCGAGCTCTGTATTACCGGCCCTGGCGTCGCGGGCGGCTACCTGGGCCGTCCCGAACTCACTGCCGACAAGTTTCTGGCCAACCCCCGGCCCAGCGGCGAGCACGACACGCGCATGTACCGCAGTGGCGACCTTGCCCGCATCGACGAGCAGGGGCAGATCCAGTGCCTGGGCCGCAGCGACGATCAGGTCAAGGTGCGTGGCTTTCGCGTTGAGTTGGGCGAAATCGAAGCTGCGCTGTACCGGCAGCCCGGCGTGGGGGCCGCGGCAGTCGTCTTGCGCGACCTTGCTGGCATCGAGCAACTGGTGGCCTTTCTGAAACCGGAAGGCGAGGCCCGGCTGGATCTCCACACATTGCGTGCAGCGCTGGCGCAGGACTTGCCGGCCTACATGATTCCCGCCCGCTTTGAACGCGTGAGCGACGTGCCGCGTTTGACCTCGGGCAAGATCGACCGCAAGACGCTGAAGGCGCAACCATTAGAGACGGTGTCCGAGCCCAGTGGCGAAGACGACGAACCCGTCACGCTGGGTGAGCGGGCATTGTTCGACGCGCTGCGCCCGCTGTTCCCCGGACAGCCGCTGCGGCTGGCCAGCGATTTCTTTCGCGACCTGGGCGGCCATTCCCTGTTGGCCGCGCGGCTGGTGTCGTCGCTGCGCAAGCATCCGCATTTTTCCGCACTGACGATGCACGAGCTTTATCAGCATCCCGGTGTGGGAGCGTTGGCGGCGCGCCTGGATGCGCTGGCTGTGGCCAGCACGCCGGACCGCGTCAACGAGTCAGCCAGCCGGCAAGGCGGTCAACACGGTGACGCGCGAGGCGGGGGCGCCTGCCCACCCGATGCCGCCATCGAACGTGCGCCTGAATGGCGGCGCTGGACTTGTGGCTTGGCGCAGTTGGCCGCGCTGCCGCTGTTGATTGGCGTGCGCATGCTGATCTGGCTGACGCCGTTTTTCACGTATCACTACTGGACGGGCGACGAGGGCGATTCGGTCTGGCGCGCGGTGGCGATGTCGATCGCCGCCTATCTGGCTTGCAACCTGTTGAGCTTCGGCGTCGCTGTGGCGTGCAAGTGGGGCATTCTGGGCCGGCTCAAACCCGGCCGTTATCCGCTGTATGGCTGGCTGTTTTACCGGTGGTGGCTGGTGGATCGCGTGCTGGATATTCCGCCGGCGCATCTGCTGGCGGGTTCGCCATTGCAAGTCTGGTATTTGCGCGCACTGGGCGCACGCATCGGCCGCAATGCCGCCATCAGCCGCGTTTCCGTTCGCGCGCCCGACCTCTTGACGATAGGCGATGGCGTCAGCGTTGGCGCCGCCGTCAACCTGGAGAATTTCTCGGTGAAGGGCGGCGTGTGGGACGTGGCGCCGATCACGCTGTCCGACAACGCCTATGTGGGTTCGTATGCGGTGCTGCAAGGCGATGTGTCGATGGGCGAGGGCGCGCGGCTGGAAGGCTTGTCGTCATTGGCATCGGGCGCGCGCGTGCCGGCCGGGCAGGTCTGGACCGGCGCACCGGCCAAGCATGACCCTGACGCGCGGGCGGCTGATCTGCCGCCGCGGCCCGAGCGTGCGAGCCGCTGGCGCCGGCTGGATGTGCTGGCCTACGCCACGGGCGGGACGCTGATCGCCGCCTTGTTCTTCATGCCGGTGTTCCCGAGCTTTGTGCTGATTGATTGGATCGATGCGCGCTGGCTCGACCTGATGAGCGCCCGCACGCCCTGGCCTTACGCCTTTCTTTGCTATCTGCTGTTGGCGTTGCCCGCCAGCGCGTTGCTGTTGTTCTTGACGGTGCTGGTCTCGGCCATGCTGCGCTGGGCGCTGCTGCCCCGGCTGTCGAGCGGGCGCTGGCCGGTGTACGGGCAGATCTACCTGCGCCGCTGGCTGACCAACCAGATCCAGGAATCCAGCCTGAGCGTGCTGCACGGCCTGTATGCGTCCATCTACGCTGGCACCTGGTATCGGCTGCTGGGCGCGAAGGTGGGGCGCGGCACTGAAATTTCCACGGCGATGGGCATCGTGCCCGACATGCTGACGCTTGGCCGCGACAGCTTCATTGCCGACGGCGTCATGCTGGGCGACGAAGAAATCGACCGGGGCTGGATGACGATGCGGCCCACCATCATCGGCAACCGTAGCTTCGTTGGCAACGGCGCGTATGTGCCCGATGGCTCGGTGCTGCCCGACGATGTGCTGATCGGCGTGCAGAGCCGCGCGCCCTCAAACGCCCGCATGGCCAGCGGGCAGACGTGGCTGGGCAATCCGCCGCTGGCCTTGCCCGCGCGCGAGCAGACGGCGGGCTTCCCCGCGCATCTGACGTTCCGGCCCAGCTTCGCCCGCAAGATCGCCCGGGGCGCGGTGGAAGGCATGCGCATGATCTTGCCGCTGGCGGTCGTGATTGCAGTGGGCTATCTGACGGTGATGAAAGTGATCCCGATCGCCGTGGCCCAAGGCTTTCTGGGCGCGTTCGATGAACTGATGCTGGCGGGCGTGCTCTACGGCATTGGCACTTTCCTGTTCCTGGTGCTCTTGAAGTGGGCCCTGGTGGGCCGCTACCAGCCGCGCGCCGAACCGATGTGGACGCCGTTTGTCTGGAAAAGCGAAGCCGTCACCAGCTTGTACGAGTCGATCGCCGTGCCGAACTTCTTCAACTTCCTGCGGGCGACGCCCTGGCTGCCGCTGGCCCTGCGCTGCATGGGCGCGCGGATCGGCAAGCGCGTCTTCATGGACACCACCGACATCACCGAATACGACTGCGTGTCGATCGGCGACGACGCGGTGCTGCACGCAGGCTCTGGCCCGCAGACCCATCTGTTCGAGGACCGCGTCATGAAGATCGGCCAGGTCCGGATCGGCAACGGCGTCAATGTTGGGCCGCGCAGCACCATCCTGTATGACACCCACGTCGAGGACGGGGCGCGGCTGGGGCCGCTGACGCTGGTGCTCAAGGGGGAAAGCATCCCGGCAGGGCAGGCCTGGATGGGCAGTCCGGCCACACCGTGGACGGCATGATCGCCTGCGCTGACGTTGCGTCCCCTTGCAGGCGGCTCCATCAAGACGGTTGATCGCGGGCCGCCTGCGCTATACTTTGAAGGTTTTGTTGCCGCGCACCATGCGCAGGCCATCTTCGCCCCGCAGGCCCCCAGCATGCCCTTGCCACCGCCGGATTACCCTCGCCAACCTCTGCACACGCGTTCCATACGCGTGCAGTCGTATGCGCGCGAAGACGGCAACTGGGATCTGGAAGCCGAGCTGATCGACGTCAAGGCGTACGATTTCCCCAAGAGCGACGGCGAGATGTTCAAGGCCGGGCAGCCCATTCACCATATGCATCTGCGCATCACCATCGACGAGAACTACTCGATCCTGGCGGCGCAGGCTGTCTATGATGCGGCCCCTTACGGTCGTCATTGCATGGCCATCGAGCCGGCTTACACTGATTTGATCGGCATGAATCTGCTTAAGGGATTCCGCCGCCAGGTCAAGGAGCGGTTCGGGCATGTAGAGGGCTGTACGCACATGACCGAGCTGTCGCAGGTGCTTCCCACCGCGGCGGTCCAGACCATGGCTAACCGCCGGCGGCAGGAAACCAACCCGAACCGGCGTCCATTCCAATTGGATGGCTGTCATGCGCTAAGCACCGACGGCCCGGTGGTGGCTGAGCACTATCCCAAGTGGTACACCGGGGGTAGCGCTGAGGCATCGGCCGATTCGTCCTCCGATTCACCTTCTCTTTCTCATACGTCCTGACAGGTAACACATGAAAATCCACGAGTATCAAGGCAAGGAACTGCTGAAGCAATTTGGCATCCCGGTGCCGCGCGGGATTCCCGCTCTTTCCGTCGACGAGGCCGTGGCTGCCGCTGAAAAGCTGGGTGGACCGGTGTGGGTCGTCAAGGCACAAATCCACGCGGGTGGCCGCGGCAAGGGCGGTGGCGTCAAGCTGGCGCGCTCGCTGGACGACGTCCGCAAGCTGGCCTCGGAAATCCTGGGCATGCAGCTGATCACGCACCAGACTGGCCCGGAAGGCCAGAAGGTTCGCCGCCTGTACATCGAAGACGGCGCCGACATCCAGAAGGAATACTACGTGTCGCTGGTCACTGACCGCGCCACGCAAAAGGTTGCCTTCATCGCTTCCAGCGAAGGCGGCATGGACATCGAGGAAGTGGCTCACTCCACTCCCGAAAAGATCATCACCGAATACATCGACCCGCTGACCGGCCTGTCCGCTGAGCAAGCCACCAAGATCGCCAACGCGATCGGCCTGCCCGCCGACTCCACCGCCCAAGCCGTGGACGTTTTCCAGAAGCTGTATCAGTGCTACATGGAAACCGACGCGTCGCTGGTTGAAATCAATCCGCTGAACCGCGACGGCAAGGGCAACATCATCGCCCTGGACGCCAAGTTCAACTTTGACCCCAACGCCCTGTTCCGTCACCCGGAAATCGTCGCCTACCGCGACCTGGACGAAGAAGATCCCGCTGAAATCGAAGCCAGCAAGTTCGACCTGGCCTACATCCAGCTCGACGGCAACATCGGCTGCCTGGTGAACGGCGCCGGTCTGGCCATGGCCACGATGGACACCATCAAGCTGTTCGGCGGCGAGCCGGCCAACTTCCTGGACGTCGGCGGCGGCGCTACGGCCGAGAAGGTCACCGAAGCGTTCAAGATCATGCTCGCGAACAAGAGCGTGAAGGCCATTCTGGTCAACATCTTCGGCGGCATCATGCGCTGCGACGTCATCGCCGAAGGCGTGATCGCTGCTTGCAAGGCCGTCAACCTGAACGTGCCGCTGGTCGTGCGCATGAAGGGCACCAACGAAGAACTCGGCAAGAAGATGCTGGCCGACTCCGGTCTGCCGATCATCAGCGCTGACACGATGGCCGAAGCGGCCACCCGCGTCGTAGCCGCCGTCAAGTAAATATGCCCCCTCGCCGCGCCCCGTTGTGGCTTGCTGCCCCCCAAGGGGGCGCTTTCCACCTTGGGACGGCTCGGCGGTAAAAGAAATTGCCAAGGATTCACAAATGTCGATTCTGATCAACAAGGACACCAAAGTCATCACCCAGGGCATCACGGGCAAGACGGGCCAGTTCCACACCCGTATGTGCCGTGAGTATGCCAATGGCAAAGCCGCCTTCGTGGCCGGCGTGAACCCCAAGAAGGCGGGTGAAGACTTCGAAGGCGTGCCGATTTTCGCTACGGTGAAAGACGCCAAGGCTGACACCGGCGCGACCGTGTCCGTCATTTACGTGCCGCCGGCTGGCGCCGCTGCTGCGATCTGGGAAGCTGTTGAAGCCGAACTGGATCTGGTGATCTGCATCACCGAAGGCATCCCCGTCCGCGACATGCTGGAAGTGAAGAACCGCATGAAGGCCAAGGGCAGCAAGACGCTGCTGCTGGGCCCGAACTGCCCGGGTCTGATCACGCCGGACGAAATCAAGATTGGCATCATGCCCGGTCACATCCACCGCAAGGGCCGCATCGGCATCGTCAGCCGTTCGGGCACCTTGACGTACGAAGCCGTGGCGCAAGTCACCGAGCTGGGCCTGGGTCAATCCAGCGCCGTCGGCATCGGTGGTGACCCCATCAACGGCCTGAAGCACGTCGACGTCCTGAAGATGTTCAATGACGATCCCGACACCGACGCCGTCATCATGATCGGCGAAATCGGCGGTCCGGACGAAGTCAACGCCGCTGAGTGGGCGAAGGACAACATGAAGAAGCCGGTCGTCGGCTTCATCGCTGGTGTCACCGCTCCTCCTGGAAAGCGCATGGGCCACGCTGGCGCCCTGATCTCCGGTGGCGCCGACACGGCCGACGCCAAGCTGGAAGTCATGGAAGCTTGCGGCATCCGCACCACGCGCAACCCCTCCGAAATGGGCAAGCTGCTCAAGTCGGTGCTGTAAGTCTTTCAGCATTGCGCAAAAAAGCCCGCTTCGGCGGGCTTTTTTTTTGCGTGCTTGTGACACGGCAGGCAGAAATTTCTACGGCTTTCCTAGGGAAATCCCGTGTCCATAACGCGGTCGTCAAAACATACGGAAAGCTGAACGAAACTATAATGAAAGAAATTTCGCACGTACCCAGCAAGAATGCCGTCGGGCTCGCACCAAGACGGTCAGTACGATTTTCGTTTTCATCATCCATTCATTTGGTTTGTCCTAGGGGGATCATCACCTGGGAAAGAGAGGCATGGAACTTAGTTCAGCGGCATTCTGGATAGCGTTGCTCCAGATCATTTGGGTCAACATTCTGCTATCAGGCGACAACGCCGTGGTTATTGCGCTGGCAGCGCGTTCGTTGCCGCCGGCGCAACAGAAGAAAGCGATCACGATCGGCTCCGCCGCCGCGATCATCATGCGTATCGTGCTGACCTTGGTGGCGGCAAAGCTGTTGCTGCTGCCGTATTTGAAGCTGATCGGCGCGCTGCTCCTGGTCTACATCGGCGTGACGCTGCTGTTGCCGGAAGGCGAAGACGACGGCGCGGGCAAGACGCAAGGTAATCTGCTGACCGCAATTCGCACTATCATGATTGCCGACTTGGTCATGAGCCTGGACAACGTGGTGGCGGTTGCCGCTGCGGCGATGGGCGACACGACCTTGCTGGTTTTGGGTCTGGCCATCAGCATCCCCTTGGTCATCTTCGGCAGCACGCTGCTTCTGAAGGTCATCGAGCGCTTCCCGGTCATTGTCTGGGTCGGAGCTGCGTTGTTGGGCTTTATTGCAGGTGAATTGCTGGTGGGAGATCCCGCCTTGCAGGAACCGGTGGCGCGTATTGACGCGGCATTGGGTGTGACTCACCACACGTTCGAGCTCATGACGGGCGTGCTCGGCGCACTGCTGGTGCTGGCAATTGGTAAAGTTTTGCTGATGCGCCAGAAAGCTGAATGAAAGCTGAATTACAATAATTAGTTGTTCGAATGATCCTGCCGCGCATGGCGCGGCAGGATGGCCGGCTCGGGACCGGCCTTTCTTTTCATAAATGCCTTCGGGGGTTAAAAGTGCTTGAGTTTTTCCAGACGCTGAGTTGGGCAGCGGTATTCCAGATCATCCTCATCGATATCCTGCTCGGCGGCGACAACGCTGTGGTCATCGCGCTGGCTTGTCGCAACCTGGCGCCCAAGCAGCGCATGCAGGGCATCCTGTGGGGCACCGCAGGCGCCATCATTCTGCGTGTCGTGCTGATTGCTTTCGCGCTGACGCTCCTGTCGATTCCGTTCCTGAAGGTCGTTGGCGGCCTGCTGCTGGTCTGGATCGGCGTCAAGCTCCTGATCCCCGAAGACGATGCGCATGGCAACGTGAAGGGGGGAACCTCCATCGCCGCGGCCATCAAAACCATCATCATTGCTGACTTCGTGATGAGCCTGGACAACGTGATCGCTATCGCCGGCGCGGCCCAGAACGCCCACGCCGACCATCAGATCGGTCTGGTCGCCTTTGGCCTGATCGTCAGTGTGCCGATCATCATCTGGGGCAGCACGCTGGTTCTGAAGCTGATCGACAAGTACCCGCTGGTGATTACGCTGGGCGCTGCGCTGTTAGGCTGGATCGCCGGTGGCATGCTGATTACCGATGTGGTTGTCGAACGTCAATTCGGTGTTCAGCCCACTACGGTTAAAATCGGTGCAGAAATTATTGGCGCCTTGCTCGTTGTTGTCCTTGGACGGTGGCTGGCAAGCCGCAAAACCGCTTCCAAGGAATCAGCACATGAGTCTGCGTAGATCCGTCGATCCCCAGCAATCCGAATCGGGCCTGAGCCTCCTTCAGGGCCTTTTCGTCCTGGCCATCCTCGGGATAGTCGCGACGGTCATCGTCTCTAATTTCGTTTGATGACCGCTCGTGCCTCTACCGCAACGCCTGGTCATTGCGACCCGCGCCAGCCGGCTTGCCCTTTGGCAAGCTGAGCATGTGCGCGACCGGCTGCGCACGCTGTACCCAGCGTGCGCGGTTGAGCTCCTTACCCTGACGACCCGAGGCGACCAGATCCTCGACCGCACCTTGTCCAAGGTTGGCGGCAAAGGACTGTTCGTCAAGGAACTCGAAAACGCGCTGCTCGACGGGCGTGCCGATCTTGCCGTGCATTCGTTGAAAGACGTGCCGGTGGATCTGCAAGCCCCGTTCGAGCTTTGCGCCGTTCTGGATCGCGCGGACCCGCGCGATGCCTTCGTGTCCAACCGCTATGCAACGCTGGCAGAACTGCCAGCGGGCGCCGTCGTGGGCACGTCCAGCCTGCGCCGTGAATCCCAGATTCGCGCGCGCTACCCGGAACTGGTGGTCAAGCCGCTGCGCGGCAACCTGGACACCCGCCTGGGCAAGCTGGACAAAGGTGAATATGACGCCATTGTGCTTGCCGCGGCCGGTCTGGATCGGCTGGGCCTGGGCGCGCGTATCCGCAGCTTGCTGGACCCCGCCGATAGTTTGCCGGCAGCCGGGCAGGGCGCTTTGGGCATCGAGATCCGCGACGACCGCGACGACATGCGGGCCTGGCTCGCGCCGTTGATCAGCAGCGCCACGACGGCTTGCGTGCAAGCTGAACGCGCCGTGTCCCGCACGCTGGGCGGTTCCTGTCAGGTGCCGCTGGCGGCCTTTGCCGAACTCTCGGGCGACACCTTGTCGTTGCGCGCCCTGGTGGCGTCAACCGACGGTGTCCGCATCGTCCGCACGACGCGCAACGGCCCCGCGGCCGATGCTGACGCGCTGGGTGTGGCGGCCGCGCAGGAATTGCTGGACGGTGGCGCTGCCGCCATCCTCCAGGAACTGCTGCAAGCCGACCCGCGGCCGGACTGATGTCCACCGCGCCGCGAGTCGCCATCCTGACGCGGCCCGCGGGCCGCAACGAGGCGCTGGCCGGCCGTCTGACCGACGCCGGCTGGTCCGCCTGCATCCTGCCGGCGCTGGCAATCCATCCGCTGCAAGTGGCCGCAGCGGACTTGCCTCGGCCGGCCGACTTCGACATGGTGGTGTTCGTCAGCGGCAATGCGGCCAAACAGTATCTGGATCAGCTCGCGCACGCCGATGGCCAAGCCGCTTGGCCGGCGGGCGTGATCGCCGCAACCGTCGGCCCCGCCAGCGCACAGGCGCTGCGCGAGGCGCCCGCTTTTGGCGCGAATACAACAGTCCTGCATCCTGGCGATGATGCGCCCAGCCACGATTCCGAAGCCTTGTGGAACGTGCTTTGCGGCCTGCCGCAATTGCCCGCCCGCGTGCTGCTGGTGCGAGGCACGCAGGGCAGGGATTGGCTGGGCGACACGCTCGAAGCGCAGGGCGCGGCCGTCACGCGCCACGCGGCGTATCTGCGGAGCCCGGCCCTCTGGGACGATGCCGCGCTTGCCGCCTTGCGGCAATGGGCAGATGCGGGCGTGCCGGCCACCTGGCTCATCACCAGCGGCGAAGGCGCCGATGCCGTGCGGGCCTGTGTGGACGCCGCCGGCCTGTCTTCCTGGTGGGCGCGCTGCCGCTTCGTGCTGACGCATCCCTCGCTCGCGCGCCGCGTGCCGCCAGGCTGTCATGACAGTGGCGCGACAGAAATGGTAAAAATCTGCTTGCCCAACGACGAGTCGATATTCCAGGCTTTTGTTGCTGCTTGATTCGTTGCATCGGACTGACACCGAATACAATCGCGTCATGACAGACAAGACTCCCGCTACCGATCCGGTCGTTAACACGGCCGCCCCGGGCGCAAGCGCGCCCGCATCGGCCCCGGCCGATCCCGTCAAGGCCCGTCCGGCCAAGCGCGGCAATGGCCCATTGGTCACCGCCCTGATAATCGTCATCCTGCTAGCCGTGGGCTTAGGTTATGCCCTGTGGAAGCAGCGCACGCAATTCGTGTCCGCCGGACGCGAGGTCGCGTCGCGTATCGACACGCTGACCTCCGACGTGGCGCAGGCCCGCAAGGACACGCGTGAAGCGCTGGCCCTGGCGCAAGCGCAGGCCGGCCGCGTGGGCGAGCTTGAAGACACCGTGCGCGAAACCCAAAGCCAATACAACGCGCTGCAACAGGCGTGGCAGAACTTCAACGACAGCGCCAGCGACGAACTGCTGGCCAACGACGTCGAACGCCTGCTGACCATCGCCAACCAGCAACTGCGTCTGGCCGGCAACGTTTCCAACGCCATCGTCGCGCTGGAAACCGCGCAATCCCGTTTGGCGCGAGCCGACCGCCCGCGCTTCTCCAGCTTGCAGCAAGCCATCAACGGCGACCTGGACCGTCTGCGCGCCGTTTCCACCGTCGACATCCCCGCGCAATCCGCCCGTATCGAACGCTTGGTGGCAATGGTGGGCAAGGCGCCCTTGCTGGTGCCTGACGCCGCCGCGCCGGGTGTGGTCGCCGCCGGTGAGCCGCGCCCCGCCGTGGCCCCCGCGCCCGCCGTGGACCCGCAGGCCGGCTTGCCCGCCGACGCGCCCTGGTGGCAGCGCTGGCGCGCCGAGGTGGTCTCGTGGCCTGGCCGCGCCGGTTCGGCGCTGGCGCAGGAACTGGGTGGCTTGATCACGATCCAGCGTGTGGACGAACCCGCCGCGTTGCTGCTGTCGCCCGAACAGGCCGATCAGGTGCGCGCCACGCTGCGCCAACGCCTGCTGACCGTTCAACTGGCCATGCTGATGCGTCAGCCCGCCGTGTGGAAGAGCGAGCTCGACAACGTCGGCGTCACGCTCGCCAAGTATTTCGATAACCGTTCCCCCGATACCGTCGCCGCCCAGACGCTGGCGCGCGAACTGGCGCAGACCGACATCGCCGTGCGCATGCCGGACGTGTCCGACAGCCTGAACGCTGTCGCCGCTTTGCGGGCTGCGGGTTTCAAGACTAGCGGGCAGGACTGAGCCTTATGCGTACCTGGTTCTGGACCCTGCTGCTCGCCGTCATCGCCGTCGCCCTGGCGGTGGTGCTGCGCTCGCATTCCGGCAACGTGCTGTTGCTGGTCTGGCCGTGGCGCATCGGAATGTCGCTCACGCTCGCCGTACTGCTGATTGTTGCGGCTTTCATCGTGCTGTACGTGGGCTTGCGCGTGCTGGCGTGGCTGTTGGCCATTCCTGATCGAGTCCGCGTCTGGCGTGGCAAGCGTGCGCAAGCGCGCGATCACGAATTGCTCGAACGCGGTTGGATCGGCTTGCTGGAAGGCCGCTACACCCACGCCGAAAAAGATCTGACCAAGCTGCTTGAGCAGACCAAAGTGCAGACCCGCCGTGTGCTGGCCGCGCTGTCGGCTGCGCGCGCTGCCCATGGCTTGGGCGAGTTCGACCGCCGCGACCGCCTGCTGGCCACCGCACAGGAACACGCCGGCACCGACCCGGGTCTGGTGGAAGCCACGGCCACGGTTTCGGCCGACATGCTGCTGGACCAAGGCCGTGCCGAACGCGCACTGGCCGTGCTGGCGCCGCTGGCTGACGGCGGCGCTCGCCACCTGCACACGATGCGCCTGCTGCTGCGCGCCCACACCGCGCTGCATCACCACGAGCAAGTCTTCACGCTGGCGCGCGGGCTGGTCCGCCGCAATGCGCTGGCCCGCAGCGAAGCCGATCTGCTGATCGACGCCTCGGGCGCGGCACGCTTGCGTGCGGCGGCCAGCTCGGCCAACAGCGATGCCTGGCGCGCCATCTGGAAAGACCTGAAGGCCGAAGAGCGCCTGCTGCCCGATGTGGCGCTGGCGGGCGCTGCGGCCTTTGATGCGGCCGGCGAAGCCAATGAGGCGGCCCGCGTGCTGGAAGCCGCCATTGCCGTGAAGTTCAACCCGACGCTGGTAGCGGCCTATGCCCGCTGCGAAGCCGAACAGGTGTCGCGCCGTCTGGCCAAGGCCGAGACGTGGCTGCAACAGCGCCCCACCGATCCCGATCTGCTGACCGCGCTGGGCATGCTGTGCCTGAACGGCCAGTTGTGGGGGCAGGCCGAGCGCTATCTGCTGCGCAGTCTCAGCCGCCGCAGCGATGCCCAAACGCATGCGTTGTTGGGCAGCCTGTATGACCGCCTGGATCGCCCGGCCGACGCGGTGCGCCACTGGCGTCTGGCCACGGCGGCCAGCATGGCCTTGCCGGTGCTGGCGGTGGATGCGGCTTTGCCCGCGGCCGACACCGGTTCCGATCCCTATCGCGTGGACGCCGAAGGCGGCTATGCGGTGGGTCTGTCGGACACGGACGGCGACGCCGACGTTGGCGGCGATTATCCGGCGCTGCCGCCTTCGGTGGCGGCATCGGCTTCCGACTATGTGCTGGACCCCGATGCGCGCGTCAGCAAGGATCAGCATGCTCGCGCGTTGGCGCCGGAAGATGCGCCGCTTGCCGGCGGCACGTCCGATATCGACGAGTACTTCGACAGCGCCCCGATCCCGGCGGCCGCTTTCGATGAGCCCGTGCCCACGTACTCGCCGGCGCCTGCCGCCAGCCCGAAGCCCGCGCCTGCCGCGGCGCCGGTGCCGGCGACCAAGCCGCCGTTCAAGGACGACGGCTCGCTTTGAACATTTCTTCAGACAAACAACAAGGTTGAATCATGAGTCTTGATCGCGTCTCCCCTGGCAAGAAGCTGCCGGAAGACTTCAACGTCATCATCGAAATCCCCATGAACGCCGACCCGGTCAAGTACGAGGTCGACAAGGACACGGGCGCGATTTTCGTTGACCGCTTCATGCTGACCGCCATGCACTACCCGTGCAACTACGGCTACATCCCGCAAACCCTGTCGGACGACGGTGACCCCGCCGACGTGCTGGTCCTGACCCCGTTCCCGATCCAGATCGGCGCCGTCGTGCGCTGCCGCGCCATCGGCGTGCTGGAAATGGACGACGAGTCGGGCGGCGACGCCAAGCTGTTGGCCGTGCCGATCGAAAAGCTGTACCCCCCCTACCGCAACATCAAGTCCTACGAAGATCTGCCGACCGAAGACGTCGCGCGTATCCAGCACTTCTTCSAGCACTACAAGGACCTGGAAAAGGGCAAGTGGGTCAAGGTCAAGGGCTGGAAGGGCGTTGATGCCGCTCACGCAGAAATCGTGAGCAGCGTCGAACGCTACAACAAGGCCTGATCAGGCTTTGGGCCGCGCCGGTGTCGAACCGGCCGGCGCCTTGATGCGGCGCGGCCGCGACGGCATGATGCCGATCGCCGCCGCGCCGTTGCTTTGTGGGGCCTGCAAGTTTTGCGAGACCTCGGCGGCGGCGACCTGGATGCGGGCTTGCAGCACGTCCAGCCGTTCAGGCGACGTGTGCGCTTGGGCCGCAATGAACACCAAACTGCCGACCACCTTTTGTTCGGGGCTGAAAATCGCCGCGCCGATGCCCATCAAGCCGCGGTCGACCTCGCCATGCGAGACGCACACCCCCGCCGTGCGCAGCCGTTTCAGGTTGGCGCGGAACGCATCCCAGTCATCGCCCAGGCCGGCTTCGCGGATTTCGGCCGCGTGCCACAGCATCAGGTTGCGCAACTGGTAAGGCGGCAGGTTGGCCAGGATGGGCTTGGCCGTGGCGCCGCGAAACATCGGGAACGGACGGCCGCGAGCGTAGCTGGATTCGATGGAATGGTCGGTCCAGTAGCGGTCCACGCACATGACCTTGTCGCCGTAATAGCTGCACAGCATCAGGTTGGCATGGAGTTCGTCGCCGGTTGCGCGCATGACCTCGCGCGCGGCGCGCATCAGCGGATCGTGCTGGCGCAGGTGGCGGTCCAGTTCGATGATGCGGGAACCCAGCACATAGGCGCCGCCGGCGGTTGGCGCCAGCAGGCCGCTTTCGGTCAGCGACTTCAGATAGCGGTAGGCCGTGGCGCGCGAGCACTCCAGATGCGCCATGACGTCCTCCTGGAACGCGGCGGTGGTGTCGTCGCGAAAGAGGTCGAGTATGGACAGCATGCGATCGGGAGTGCTCATTGCTTCTGGGTGTGCCTAGTGAATGTGGAAGCCGCCGTTGACGTCGACCACGATGCCGGTTGAATAAGAGGACAGGTCCGAGGCCAGGAAAACGATGGCCTGGGCAACCTCGGCGGGCGAGCCGAAACGTTGCAGTGGAATGCCCTGTTTGAGTTCTTGTTCCCAATTTTCGCCGAATTTCCCCAGCGTCATGTCCGTTTCGATAATGCCGGGGGCGACGCAGTTGGCGCGGATGCCTCGGGGGCCCAATTCGCGCGCCAGGGCCTTGGTGAAACTGATGACGCCGCCCTTGGATGCCGCGTAGTGCGAACCGCCCAGCAGCCCGCCGCCGCGCAGCGCCGCGGTGGAGCCCAGGTTCACGATGGCCGGGCGCCGCGTGCTTTCCAGCAGGGCGGGCAGCGCCGCGTGCGTGACGTTGTAGGTGCCGGTCAGGTTGACGTCGATCATGCGGCGGAACTCGTCTTCGGGCAGGTCCCAGATGCGCGTGGCGGCAACGATGCCCGCGTTATTGACCAGCACATCGATSCCGCCCAGCGCCAAGCGGGCTTGCTCGATCGCGGCCTCGCAAGAGACACCGCGCGACACGTCGCAGTGCAGGTCGACACGGCCGTTGGCAAGCACGCCCGCGCCGCCCTCGGGGTAGGCGTAGTCCAGAACCGCCACCGTGGCGCCGTGCGCCAAAAACAGGTCCACCACCGCCGCGCCGATGCCCCGGGGGTTTGCGCCCCCGGTGACAACGGCGCGCTTGCCGGCCAGCAGTGCAAGCGCGCCGTCCATCACGACTTCACCAGCGAGCAGCCGCCGTCCTTCAGCGGGCGGAACGCCTGTTCGGCGGGAATCTTGCGCACCAGGTTGTAGTAGTCCCAGTCGCGCTTGGACTCCGATGGCTTCTTGACCTGGAACAGATACAGGTCGCGCATGACGCGGCCATCTTCACGGATACGGCCGTTTTCGGTCATGAAATCGTTGATGGGCGTCTCGTGCATTTTCTTCAACACGGGTTCGGACGCGTCCGTGCCGGCAGCCTTGACCGCGTTCAGGTAGTGCATGGCGGCGCTGTAGTTGCTGGCCTGCACCATCGACGGCATGCGCCCCGTGCGCTTGAAGTAGCGTTCGGACCATTGCCGCGCGCGGTCGTCCTGGTCCCAATAGAACGGTTCGACCAGATTCAGCCCCTGCGCGTATTCCAGCCCCACGCTGCGCACATCGACGATGCTCATGAAGAGCGCGGCCACGCGCTGCTTGCTGCCCATGATGCCGAATTCAAATGCCTGTTTGATGCTGTTGATGGTGTCGCCGCTGCCGTTGGCCAGGCCGATCACCTGCGCCTTGGAAGCTTGCGCCTGCAACAGGAACGACGAGAAGTCCGAGCTGGCGATGGGGTGGCGCACACTGCCCACCACTTGCCCGCCCTTGGCTTTCACCACCGCCATCGCGTCGCGTTCCAGCGAGTGGCCGAAGGCGTAATCGGACGTGATGAAGTACCAGCTCTTGCCGCCGTCTTCCATCACGCCGTTGGCCACCCCGGTGGCATAGGCGTAGGTGTCGTACGTCCAGTGCATGCCGTTGGGCGAACACGCTTTGCCCGTCAGGTCGGCCGAACCCGCGCTGGTGAAGATGACGACACGCTTCATCTGGCGGGTCAGGTCCTGCACGGCCAGGGCGATAGCCGAATTGGGCACGTCCAGAATCAGGTCCACTTTGTCGTTCTCGTACCAGCGGCGCGCAATGGATACCCCGATGTCCACCTTGTTCTGGTGGTCGGCCGAGATCACTTCAATGGGCTTGCCCAGTACGGTGCCGCCGAAATCTTCGACGGCCATCTTCACGGCTTCCACGCCAAACTTGCCGGACAGGTCCGCCATCATGCCGGACTGATCGCCAAGCACGCCGATCTTCACGACATCATCGGACACCTGCGCCATGGCGGGCRGGGATACGGCGCCCAGCACGCAGGCGGCAAGGCTGTTCTTGAAACGGGTCTTCATGGGGGTGTCTCCTTGGGGGTCTTGGTTCTTTTGCGCGCCGCCCTGTGCCGGGCGGTCATGCGGTCTTGCGGATTCAAGCCGAATCCTGCCGGGGCAGGCGGACTTACTCCAGCGTCTGGCCGGCGTAAGCGTCGATAAACAGATTGGGTTTCAGGAAAAAGCTGAGCACCAGCGCGCCGTTGGGCGCGCGCGCCACGTGTTGATTGCCGCGGGGGCGCCAAACGTAGTCGCCCGCGCAGACCTCGCCTTCGGCGTCCACGATGGAGCCTTCCAGGACGTAGGTCTGTTCGACTTCAACGTGTTCATGCAAAGGCAGTTCCGTGCCGGGCTGCCAGCGAAACAGCGCGGTGAGCAGGCCGGATTCCTTGTCCTGCATCAGCACCTTCATGTCGATGCCTTCCACCTGCGTGGGTTTCCAGGGCAGATCAGCCACTTTCAGGAAGCGTGAGGCCAGCGGCGGCAGCGCGTTGGCCGCAGGGCAGCCGGGGGTTTCGAGGGCCATGAATGTCTCCTAGCCAGAACTCGTTATGGAAGAAAAAGCAAAAATCTTGTTATTGAGTGTTTAAAAATAGTCGCGTATATTGAGATTGATGTCAACTTTGTTTTTGCATCTGGAAAGCAGGGACGACACAGGCCGGGCCTAGAGATCCGGTGCATATAAGACAAGGAGACAAGCTTGAAACACGACTATCTGGATCAGACATTTGGTCTGGCGGGACGCGTCGCGCTGGTGACGGGCGCGGCCAGGGGATTGGGTTACGCCATTGCGCAGGCCTTGGGCCGCGCGGGGGCGCAGGTGGTGGTCAACGACCTGTCGCAGGACGCTTGCGATGCTGCTTGCGCGCGGCTGGCGGGTGACGGCATCACGGCGCATGCATCGCCTTTTGATGTGGCCGATGCCGCCGCCGTGGCCGCAGCCGTGAGCCAGCTGGAAGAGGCCGGCCTGTTCATCGACGTGCTGGTCAGCAACGCCGGCAATCAGAATCGCAAAGCGGTGGTCGACATGACGCCCGCCGAATGGCAGGCGCTGCAAAACGTTCACGTGAACGGCGCGTTCCATTGCGCGCGCGCCGTCTTGCCCGGCATGGGCAAGCGGGGCTTCGGCCGCATTGTGCTGATGTCGTCCGTGGCGGGTCAGGCCACCATGCCGAACATCGCCGCTTACGCGACCGCCAAGGGCGCGATTGCCGCGTTCACGCGTGCGCTGGCCGTTGAATACGGTGCCAGCGGCGTCACGTGCAATGCCCTGGCGCCGGGATTCGTGCGCACGGATTTCACGCAGGGCTTGCAGGACAATCCGCAGTTCCAGTCGTTCCTGTCGACGTCCGTGCCGGTCGGCCGCTGGGCGACACCCGAAGACATTGCCCCCGCTGTGGTCTACCTGGCGTCGCCGGGCGCGTCGTTCGTCAACGGGCATGTCCTGGCGATCGACGGCGGCCTGCTGGCCCGCATGTAAGGAACCCCGCCATGACCTCAAGCACCCAAGCGGTTTTATCCGCACAGGGGCTGGTCAAGCGGTTCGGCGGCTTCAATGCCGTCGACGGCGTGACCCTTGCCCTGCAGGAAGGCTCTATCCATGCGCTGATTGGCCCCAATGGCGCGGGCAAAACCACCTGCTTCAATCTGCTGACCAAATTTCTGACGCCGGACGCGGGCGTCATTCACTACCGCGGACGCGACATCACGGCGTTGGCGCCGGAAGAGATCGCGCGGCTGGGCATCGTCCGCTCGTTCCAGATTTCGGCCGTGTTCCTGGGCCTGACCGTGCTGCAGAACATGCGCGTGGCGCTGATGCGCCAGCATGGCGACGGGCTGCGCTTCTGGCGCAGCCGGCGCAGCGTGGATCGCCTGAACGATCGCGCCATGGAACTGCTGGACGCGGTGGGCCTGGCGAACCTGGCCAGCACCACGGCGGCGCTGTTGCCGTATGGGCGCAAGCGCGCGCTGGAAATTGCGATGACGCTGGCGCTGGAACCCGAAATCATGCTGCTGGATGAACCCATGGCGGGCCTGGGGCAGGAAGACGTCGCTCGTATCGCCGCGCTGATCCGGCGGGTGTCGGTGAATCGCAGCATCCTGATGGTGGAGCACAACCTGTCCGTTGTGGCCGATCTGTCCGACACCATCACCGTATTGGCGCGCGGCGCCGTGCTGGCGCAAGGCGACTACGCCGCGGTGTCGCGCGATGAGCGCGTCATCACCGCCTACATGGGCTCGGACGAGGAGGCGCACTGAGATGCTGGCAATCAAAGACCTCAACGCCTGGTATGGCGAATCCCATGTGCTGCATGGCGTGGACATTGATGTGAACCGGGGCGAACTCGTCACCATCCTGGGCCGCAACGGCGCGGGCAAGACGACGACGCTGCGCGCCATCATGGGCATCCTGGACAAACGGCGCGGCTCGATCCGGCTGAACGGACAGGAAACCGTGGGCATGGCGCCGCATCGTATCCCGCGTCTGGGCGTGGTGTATTGCCCCGAAGAACGGGCGGTGTTCCGCAGCCTGAGCGTGACCGAAAACCTGATGCTGCCGCCGCGCCTGGCGGCAGGCGGCATGTCGCTGGACGAGATCTACACGCTGTTTCCGAACCTGCGCGAACGCAGCGACAGCTCGGGCGGCAACCTGTCGGGCGGCGAACAGCAGATGCTGGCGATTGCGCGCATCCTGCGCACGGGCGCCCAACTGATCTTGCTGGACGAACCCACCGAAGGCCTGGCGCCGGTCATCGTGCAGCAGATCGGGCAGGCCATCCGCACGCTCAAAGAGCGGGGCTTCACCATCGTGCTGGTCGAGCAGAACTTCCGCTTCGCGACCAAGGTGGCGGACCGCCATTACGTCATGGAGCACGGTTGCGTGGTCGACCAGTTGTCGGCGGATGAGGCGCGCCGCGATCCTGCCCGGATCGCGCGCCGTCTGGGCGTCTGAGAGGAGAAGGCCTGTGTTCGAAATTTTCGGTGTGCCGTCCACGGCACTGTTCGGCCAGCTCCTGCTTGGCCTGATCAACGGTTCGTTCTACGCCTTGCTCTCGATCGGGCTGGCGGTGATTTTCGGCCTGTTGAACATCATCAACTTCGCCCATGGCGCGCAGTACACGGCGGGCGCGTTTCTTGCCTGGATGCTGCTGAACTATCTGGGCGTGAACTACTGGGCCGCACTGGTGCTGGTGCCGCTGATCATGGCGGTGTTCGCGGTGGTGGTCGAGCGTTTGCTGATCTCGCGCACGTATCGCATGGATCACCTGTACGGCTTGCTGCTGACGTTTGGCATCGCCTTGTTGATCGAGGGCGCGTTGCGGCAGGCCTATGGCGTGTCGGGCCTGCCGTACATCATTCCCAAGGCGCTGAGCGGTGGCGTGAACCTGGGCTTCATGTTCCTGCCCTGGTATCGCGGTTGGGCGGTGGCGGTGTCGCTGGTGCTGTGCCTGGCGGTGTGGGTGCTGATCGAGAAAACGCGCGTGGGCGCCATGCTGCGCGCGGCGACCGAGAACCCGACCATCGTGCGTTCCTTCGGCATCAACGTGCCGCTGCTGATCACGCTGACCTACGCGCTGGGCGTGGCGCTGGCCTCGGTGGCGGGCGTGATCGCGGCGCCCATCTATCAGGTCAGCCCGATGATGGGGTCGAACCTGGTGGTGGTGGTGTTCGCCGTGGTTGTGATCGGCGGCATGGGCTCCATCATGGGGGCCATCGTCAGCGGCTTCGGGCTGGGCATCATCGAAGGCCTGACCAAGGTGTTCTATCCCGAGGCCGCGAATCTGGCGATCTTCATCATCATGGTGCTGGTGCTGCTGTGCAAGCCGGCGGGCCTGTTCGGCAAGCCACTGCAAGTGCAGAACGTGCTGGCCGCCGAAGCCACGCGCGAGCCCGTGCAACTGAGCCGGCGCGCGATGCGTATCGCCATGGCGGTGCTGGCCGTCGTGGCGTTGGCCGCGCCGTGGTTCGTGTACCCGACGTTCCTGATGAAGGTGCTGTGCTTCGCGCTTTTTGCGGCGGCGTTCAACCTGCTGGTGGGGTATGTGGGCCTGCTGTCGTTTGGCCATGCGGCGTTCTTTGGCGCGGCCGCCTACGCCACGGGCATCGTGATGAAGCTGCTGGGCGCCACGCCCGAACTGGGGCTGTTGGCGGGCGTGTTGACGGGCGGACTGCTGGGGCTGCTGTTCGGCGCCATCGCCATCCGGCGCCAGGGCATCTACTTCGCGATGATCACGCTGGCGCTGTCGCAGCTGGTTTACTTCATTGCCGTGCAGGCTGGGTTCACGGGCGGCGAAGACGGCTTGCAGAGCGTGCCGCGCGGCAAGCTGTTTGGCCTGATCGACCTGGAAGGCGTGATGCCGATGTACTACTTCACGCTGGCCGTCTTTGCGCTGGGCTACGCCTTCGTGCTGCGTGTGCTGAATTCTCCCTTTGGCGAAGTGATCCGGTCTGTGCGCGATAACGAGCAGCGCGCGCGCTCGTTGGGGTATTCGACGTCGCGCTACAAGCTGCTGGCGTTCACGCTGTCGGCCTCGGTGGCGGGTCTGGCGGGCGGGCTGAAGGTGCTGGTGTTCGGCGTGGCCTCGCTGACGGACGTGCACTGGCACGCCAATGGCGAGGTAGTGCTGATGGCGCTGCTGGGGGGTATCGGCACGGTGTTCGGCCCGCTGGTGGGGGCATTCACCTTTGTGTCGCTGCAGAACTATCTGGCGCCGCTGGGTTCCTGGGTACTGATTGTCCAGGGCGTGATCTTCGTCTTGTGCGTGCTGCTGTTTCGAGACGGCATGATGGGGTTGGTGTCGCGTGCCTGGCTTGCCGCGACCCGCGTGAAAAAGGAGTCCTGATGTTTCTGCATGTCGTGATGTTGCAACTGTCGGCCGCCGCCGACGCCCAATTCCATGCGCGCGTCCAAGGTTATTGCGACCGCATCCTTGCCGAATGCGAGGGGGTGGCGGGCTACGCGTTCCGGCCCAACCAGGCCAGCCGCGCCGACGGGCTGACCCACGCCGTGGTAGCGGCCTTTGCTGACGGCCCGGCGCATGACCGCTACCAGGTCTCGCCCGCGCACCAGGAAATGAAGGCCTATATGGCAAACTTCATCGAACGCCTGGTGGTTTTTGACGGGGATATCCCTACGTTTTCCTGAACAAAACAGCGCAGCGCGTTCCTCCCGGAAAGGGATAAACTCGCGGATGATTTTTCACGTATCTGTCATAGGTTGATCACTCATGGACTACGTATTGCCTCCCCAGCCGCCCGTGGCGGCCCCTGTTGCCGGTAGCGCCGCGCTGTTCCCGGTGCGCCGCGTGTACTGCGTCGGCCGCAACTACGCCGAGCACGCCAAGGAAATGGGCTTCACCGGCCGTGAAGATCCGTTCTTTTTCTGCAAGCCGGCGGACGCCGTGCTGAGCGTGGCCGACGGTGAAACCGGCAAGATGGCCTATCCGCCCAAGACCTCCAATCTGCACTACGAGATGGAACTGGTCGTGGTGCTGGGCAAGGGCGGCCGCGACATTCCCGTCGAAGAAGCCAACGACTGCGTGTGGGGCTACGCGCTGGGTCTGGACATGACCCGCCGCGACCTGCAAGGCGAAATGAAGAAGCAGGGCCGCCCCTGGGAAATCGGCAAGGCGTTCGATCAATCCGCGCCGATGGGCCCGATCCACCCGCGCAGCGTCGTGGGCACGCTCGACAAGGGCGCGATCTGGCTCGACGTGAACGGCCAGCGCAAGCAGTCCAGCGACATTTCGCAGATGCTGTGGAACATTCCGGAGAGCATTTCCTATCTGTCGGGCCTGTTCGAACTGCAACCGGGCGACATCATCTTCACCGGCACCCCCGAAGGCGTGGGCGCGGTGGTGCAGGGTGACGTCATCACGGGTGGTGTCGAAGGCCTGGGCGAACTGCGCGTGCAGATCGTCTGACGCCAGACAGTCCCGTTTCACTATTTTGTTCAGGAGTTGACAGCATGCGCGGCAAGATCGTGCTGACCGCCTTCGTCGTATTCGGATTCGTGCTCGCCGGTTGCAATACCGTTGCGGGCATGGGAAAGGATATGTCCCGGGCCGGCAATGCCATCACCAACGCGGCCGACAAGTAATCCCCGGCGTCGTTGTGTTCAGGCAAGAAAAAGCCCCTTGAGCAATCAAGGGGCTTTTTTTATGCGAAGCAGAACCGTGCTTTACAGCACATCCCCCGCATAGTCGGCCAGGCGCGAACGTTCGCCGCGCTGCAAGGTGACGTGGCCCGAATGCGGCCAGCCCTTGAAGCGGTCGACGACGAACGTCAGGCCCGAACTGCCTTCGGTCAGATACGGCGTATCGATCTGGGCGACGTTGCCCAGGCAGATCACCTTGGTGCCGGGGCCCGCGCGGGTCACCAGCGTCTTCATCTGCTTGGGCGTCAGGTTCTGCGCTTCGTCGATGATCAGGTACTTGTTCAGGAAGGTGCGGCCGCGCATGAAGTTCAACGACTTGACCTTGATGCGCGAACGAATCAGGTCCATGGTGGCGGCGCGGCCCCAGTCCCCGTTGCCTTCGCCTTCGCCCATGTTGAGCACATCCAGGTTGTCTTCCAGCGCGCCCATCCAGGGCAGCATCTTTTCTTCTTCCGTGCCGGGCAGGAAACCGATGTCTTCACCGACAGGCACCGTGACGCGGGTCATGATGATCTCGGTATAGCGCTTGGTTTCCAGCACCTGCGTGATGCCCGCCGCCAGCGCCAGCAGTGTCTTGCCGGTGCCTGCCTGACCCAGCAGCGAGACGAAGTCGCACTCCGGGTTCATCAGCAGGTTCATGGCGAAGTTTTGCTCGCGGTTGCGCGCCGTGATGCCCCAGACATTGTTCTTGCCGTGGGTGTAGTCGCGCAAGGTCGCCAGCACCGCCATCTTGCCGCTGACTTCGCGCACTTGCGCGTACAGCGGCATCTGGCCTTCAAAGTAGACGAACTGGTTGACGACAAACTGCGAGCACAGCGGGCCATGGATGCGGTAGAAGGTGGTGCCGCCTTGCTGCCAGGATTCGACATCCTTGCCGTGCTTGTTCCAGAAGTCTTCGGGCAGTTGCATCACGCCCGAATACATCAGGTCGGAATCTTCCAGGACGTGGTCGTTGAAGTAGTCTTCCGCGGCCATACCCAGCGCGCGCGCCTTCAGGCGCATGTTGATGTCTTTCGACACCAGCACGACCTCGCGCTGCGGGTACTTTTCCTGCAAAGCGCGCACCACGCCCAGAATCTGGTTGTCGGCCTTGCCCATGGGCAGGTCGGACGGCAGGGTGCTGTGGATGGCGGTTGTCTGGAACAGCAGACGGCCGGTGGCGTCCTTGTTGCCCAGCTTGGCAAGTTCCAGCCCTTCATCCAGCTGCGTGGTGTCTTGCACCAGCGCATCCAGCGAACGGCTGACCTGACGCGCGTTGCGCGCCACTTCCGACATGCCTTTCTTTTGGTGGTCGAGCTCTTCCAGCGTCATCATCGGCAGGAAGATGTCGTGCTCTTCAAACCGGAACAGCGAGCTGGGATCGTGCAGCAGCACGTTCGTGTCCAGAACAAACAGCTTGCGCGGTTCGTTCTGCGCACGAGGCTTGGCGCGCTTGGCGGGGGCGGGCTTGGCCGGGCGCGTTTCCGTGCGGGGGGCGGCAGCAGCAGGAGCAGGGGGTGGAACCTGGCGCGCGGGCGCGGGAATCTGCGCCTTGCGGGCCGGAGACGCCATGCCGTCGAGTTCGGGCTGGACGAGAAGCTCGTCCTCGTCGTCGTCAGCAAGAACGGCTTGGGTGTTGGACCGCGCAGCGGCGGTCTTGGTGGTGCGGGCCTGCGCCCGGGCGGTTTCGCCCGAGGGGAAGGTCAGGATGGCTGCGGGACGGGTGGGCAACTTCGGAAGCGGCATATGCGTCACTCTCCAGGGTGGGCCGGCTTAGCGCCTGACGGGTATTCCTGTACAGCTAACCGATGCTTTTTGCGGCCTGCAGGACTTCCTTGGCGTGACCCGGGACCTTCACCCCGCGCCACTCCTGCACCAGCACGCCATAGGCGTCGATCAAAAAGGTGCTGCGTTCAATACCGCGCACCTGCTTGCCGTACATATTCTTCTGCTTGATGACGCCGAACAGATTGCACACGGTTTCGTCGGCGTCGGAGATGAGCGGGAAAGGAAGTTCGTACTTGGCCTTGAAGTTCTCATGCGACTTCAGCGAGTCGCGCGAGATTCCAATCACCACGGCGCTGGCCGCCAGAAATTCGGCGTTCAGGTCGCGGAAGTCCTGGCTTTCGGTGGTGCAGCCAGGCGTGTTGTCCTTGGGGTAGAAATACAGGATCACGGCGCGGCCCTGGCATTGTTCCAGGCTGATCGGACCAATGGTGCTTTCAGCGGTGAACATCGGGGCGGGCTTGCCGATACTGGGCGTCATTTCTGGGGTTCTCCGTTCGGGGGGATGAGGGCCACGACCACGCGTCGGCCCTCTGCCATCAGGATGTTGTAGGTGCGAGAGGCGGCGTGCGTGTCCATGATCTCGACGCCGATGCCCATGGTCAACAGGGGACGCAGCACTTCAGGACGCAGGAACTGTTGCCGGGCGCCCGTGCCCACCAGCAGCACTTCGGGCGCATTGGCCGGGCGGCTGGGGCTGGCTTCCGGTTCGTCCAGAAAGGCCATGGGATCGCGGACGGGCTCGACTAAGCCGGCCGCCTGATGCAACAGGGAAGAGGTGATGTCGGCCGGCGACTCAACGGGCCATTCGGACACTTCGCCTTCGGGGCCAAAAGCGACCGAGGAGGAAAAACGTACCTGGTTGACCTCGATATAACCCTCACCGTACGCGGTGACAGTGTTCAGAGCGGCCGTCGCAGGATCGGTATGCAGCTTCAATAAAAACTCCGGCTTTATGGGCTTGATAATAGCGCATCAAGATGACCTGATGTTGCGCAGTATCCACTCGGGAAATGGGGGTTTTTCCGCCCCATTTGCCGCCTAGGCGTCGTTGCGCTAGATTACAGGGTTTTGTTGCGCTGCAAACGTGTGCGGGCGCGGCGTTCAGCCCCTGCGGGTCATCCCTGCCTGTCACCCCTACGTGTCACCCCTGCGTGTAGCCTTGAGTTTTACCCCTAAGGATCCCCCATGAGGAAGTTCTCTCGCATCGAGCGATTGCCTCCGTACGTTTTCAACATTACCGGCGAGCTCAAGATGGCGGCGCGTCGGCGGGGCGAGGACATCATCGACATGTCCATGGGCAATCCGGATGGCGCAACGCCCAAGCACATTGTCGACAAGATGGTGGAAGCGACCTCGCGTCCGACCACCCACGGCTACTCGGTGTCCAAGGGCATCCCGCGTTTGCGCAAGGCGATCTGCGACTGGTATCAGCGCCGTTACGCGGTAGAGTTCGACCCGGATTCCGAAGCCATTGTCACCATCGGCTCCAAGGAAGGCCTGGCCCACTTGATGCTGGCCACGCTGGACCGCGGCGACACCGTGCTGGTGCCGAACCCGAGCTACCCCATTCACATCTACGGCGCTGTCATCGCCGGCGCCAACATCCGTTCGGTGCGCATGACGCCGGGCGTGGATTTCTTCGAGGAACTGGAGCGCGCCGTGCGCGAATCCTTCCCGAAGCCCAAGATGATGGTGCTGGGCTTTCCCAGCAACCCCACCGCGCAATGCGTGGACCTGTCATTCTTTGAACGCGTGGTGGCGCTGGCCAAGGAACACGATATCCTTGTCGTGCATGATCTGGCCTACGCCGACATCACGTTCGACGGCTATGTGGCCCCTTCCATCATGCAGGTGCCCGGCGCGCGCGATGTCGCCGTCGAGTTCTTCACGATGAGCAAGAGCTACAACATGGCGGGCTGGCGCGTCGGCTATATGGTCGGCAACCGCGAGCTGGTCAACGCGCTTGCGCGCATCAAGAGTTATCACGACTACGGTACCTTCACGCCGATCCAGGTGGCGTCCATCGCTGCGCTGGATGGCCCGCAAGATTGCGTGAACGAGATCGTGGCCCAGTACCAAAGCCGCCGCGACGTGCTCGTGCGCGGTCTGCACGAAGCAGGTTGGAATGTGGAAATTCCCAAGGCGTCCATGTATATCTGGGCGCAAATCCCCGAGCCCTACCGGGCAATGGGCTCTTTGGAATTTGCCAAGCGTGTCCTGTCGGATGCGAAAGTAGCCGTGTCCCCCGGGATCGGCTTCGGCGAGTACGGCGACGACTACGTACGCTTCGCTCTTATCGAAAACGAGCAGCGCACCCGCCAAGCGGTGCGCGGCATCAAAGATATGTTCCGCAAGGACGGATTGCTGAAATGAATACCCCCCTACGCTCACCCGTCTCGCATGGCCCCGAGGGCAGCGCGATGAATCCCATGAAGGTGGGCCTGCTCGGACTCGGCGTGGTTGGCGGCGGCACGTGGACCGTGCTGTCGCGCAACGCGGAAGAAATTGCACGCCGCGCTGGCCGCCGCATTGAAGTCACGCGCGCCGCTGTGCGCGATGTGGCCAAGGCGCGCGCCCGCGTGGGCGACTCGATTCTGGTCGACACCGACGTGCACGCGCTGGTTCGCGACCCCGAAATCGATATCGTCGTTGAGCTGATTGGCGGCGACACGCTGGCGCTGGAGCTGGTGATGGAAGCCATCGCCAACGGCAAGCATGTCGTCACCGCCAACAAGGCCCTGCTGGCCAAGCACGGCAACGAGATCTTCGCCGCCGCTTACGAGCGTGGCGTCATGGTCACGTTCGAAGCCGCGGTTGCCGGCGGCATCCCGATCATCAAGGCGATCCGTGAAGGCCTGACCGCCAACCGCATCCAGTGGGTGGCCGGCATCATCAACGGCACCACCAACTTCATCCTGTCCGAAATGCGTTCGCGCGGCCTGCCGTTTGCCGACGTGCTGGCCGAAGCCCAGCGCCTGGGCTACGCCGAAGCCGACCCGACGTTCGACGTGGAAGGCGTGGACGCCGCGCACAAGCTGACGCTGCTGGCCTCGCTGGCCTTCGGCGTGCCGGTGCAGTTCGACCGCGCCTACATCGAAGGCATCTCGAATTTGGCCGCCGAAGATATCGAACACGCCGAACGCCTGGGCTATCGCATCAAGCTGCTGGGCGTGACCAAGCGCCGCCCTGACGGCATCGAGCTGCGCGTACACCCGGCGCTGGTGCCGTCCGAGCGCCTGCTGGCCAACGTGGAAGGCGCGATGAACGCCGTGCTGGTCAAGGGCGACGCCGTCGGCCCCACGCTGTACTACGGCCAGGGCGCGGGCGAAGAGCCCACCGCATCGGCCGTGGTTGCCGACCTGGTTGACGTGACGCGCCTGCACACGGCCGACCCGGGCAACCGCGTGCCGCATCTGGCGTTCCAGCCGGACGCCATGTCTGACACCCCGATCCTGCCGATCGAACTGGTCAGCACGTCGTACTACCTGCGCCTGCGCGTGGATGATCAGCCCGGCGTGCTGGCGGATATCGCCCGCATTCTGGCTGACCGCTCCATCTCGATCGGGTCGATGATTCAGCAGCCGTCGCACATCGGCGGCGCCGACATCATCTTCCTGACGCATGAAGCCGTGGAAGGCAACGTCAACCAAGCCATCGAGCGCATCGAGTCCCTGCCGTTCGTGCGGTCCAAGGTCACGCGACTGCGCGTGGAGAACTTGACATGAAATACGTCTCTACCCGTGGCGGCATGAACGCCCTGGAATTCTCGGACATCCTGCTGGAAGGCCTGGCGCCCGATGGCGGCCTGGCCATGCCGGAGCAGCTGCCGCAGGTGTCCGAGCAGACGCTCGAATCCTGGCGTGGCCTGTCCTACGCGGACTTGGCGTTCGAAGTGTTGTCGCTGTTCGCCACCGACATTCCCGCAGAAGACCTGCGCCGCCTGACGCGCGCGGCCTACACGCAAGAGATCTTCAACAGCGAAGACATCGTCCCGCTGCGTCCGCTGGACGGCGGCCTGTCGCTGCTGGGCTTGTCCGAAGGGCCGACGCTGGCTTTCAAAGACATGGCCATGCAGTTCCTGGGCCAGGTCTTTGAGTACGTGCTGGCCAAGCGCGGCACCACGCTGAACATCGTGGGCGCGACCTCGGGCGACACGGGCTCGGCCGCGGAATACGCCTTGCGCGGCAAGCAGGGCGTGGCCGTGTTCATGCTGTCGCCGCACGGCCGCATGAGCGCTTTCCAGCGCGCGCAGATGTATTCGCTGCAAGACGAAAACATCCACAACATTGCCGTGCATGGCGTGTTCGATGAAGCGCAGGACATCGTCAAGGCCTTGGCGGGCGATCTGGAATTCAAGACGAAGTACCGCCTGGGCGCGGTGAACTCCATCAACTGGGCGCGCATTGCGGCCCAGGTGGTGTACTACTTCCACGGCTGGCTGCGCGCCACCGACAAGCCGGGCCAGCAGGTGTCGTTCGCCGTGCCCTCGGGCAACTTCGGCAACATCCTGTCGGGCCATATTGCGCGCAGCATGGGTCTGCCCGTGCGCCGCCTGGTGCTGGCCACGAACGAGAACAACGTGCTGGAAGAATTCTTCCGCACGGGTATCTACCGTCCGCGTCCGGCCGAGCAAACCTACGCCACGTCCAGCCCGTCCATGGACATCTCGCGCGCGTCGAACTTCGAGCGTTTCGTGTTCGACCTGGTCGGCCGCGACGCCGCCCGCGTGAAGGCGTTGTGGACCGCGCTGGCCAAGGATGGCTCGTTCGACCTGTCCGACCTGCTGCCGGAATTCGAATCGCGCTACGGCTTCGTGTCGGGCCAGAGCTCGCACGAAGACCGTCTGGCGACCATTCGTTCCGTGTACGAAGAAACCGGCGTGCTGGTTGACCCGCACACGGCTGACGGCGTGAAGGTTGCGCGCGAATTTGTCGAGCCAGGCGTGCCGATGCTGGTCCTGGAAACCGCCTTGCCGGCCAAGTTCTCCGAGACCATCGAAGAAGCGCTGGGCCGTCCTGCCACGCCGCCGGGCAATCTGGCGAATCTGGAATCCTTGCCGCAACGCGTGGAAGTCATGGAATGCAGCGTCGCCGCCGTGCGCCGTTTCATCGAAGCCAACGCCAAGGTGTGAACCGCCTGGCGAAAACGTGTAACCGCTTGCGGTTTCTGTAAGCGCAAAACCCCCCCCAGGCCCGTCCTGCGTGGGGTTTTTTTACGATGTGGGACATCGTGATTACGTTCTCATGCATTTTGACCACAACCCGACACGGATTAGGGGCCGGATTACCGATACAGTGAATCCACCTAATCACTTGGAGAACACGCCCATGAACCTGAAGACCATGACGTTGGCCCTGGTGGTGACCGGAGTTGGGGTGCTGGCCGGATGCTCGTCGCCCTCGGTCATTCAGAATCGGGACGGAAGCTCGACCGTAACGCCCGACACGCCGTCGTACGATAAAAAGTCCGGCATGTATGAATACGACAAGGACGGCAAGAAAGTCCAAGTCAACAAGGACGACGTAAAGTCCATTGAAGAGGTCAAGTAACCCCTGCTGCGCAACCCGCGCAATAAAAAAAGCCCCTTGAGAAATCAAGGGGCTTTTCAATGGGGCGACGATTACTTCGCCGCTTCTTCCGCGTGGTAGCGGCCGACGCGCTCGACTTCGTTCTTCGAACCCAGGATCACGCTCACGCGCTGGTGCAGCGTGTCGGGCTGGATTTCCATGATGCGCTGCGTGCCGGTGATCGACGCGCCGCCTGCCTGTTCGATCAGGAAGCTCATGGGGTTCGCTTCGTACATCAGGCGCAGCTTGCCGGCCTTGCCGGGTTCGCGGGCGTCCCAGGGGTACATGAAGATGCCGCCGCGGGTCAGGATGCGATGCACGTCCGCCACCATCGAGGCGATCCAGCGCATGTTGAAATCCTTGCCCAAGGGGCCGGTCGACCCAGCCAGGCAATCGTCGATGTAGCGCTTCACAGGCGGGGCCCAGTGGCGCATGTTCGACATGTTGATGGCGAATTCCTTGGTATCTTGCGGCACCTGGATGTTCTCGTGCGTCAACACCCACGAACCCATTTCGCGATCCAGCGTGAAGCCCACCACGCCGTTGCCGATGGTCAGCACCAGCATGGTCTGCGGGCCGTAGACGGCATAGCCGGCCACCACCTGCTTGTCGCCCGGTTGCAGGAAGTCCTGCTCGCAGACGGGGGCGCCCGACACGTTATGGGGGGCGTGCAGCACCGAGAAAATGGTGCCAATGGACACGTTCACGTCGATGTTCGACGAGCCGTCCAGGGGATCAAACAGCAGCAGGTATTCGCCCTTGGGGTAGCGGTTCGGGATGAGATGGATGGTTTCCATTTCTTCCGACGCCATGGCCGCCAGGTGGCCGCCCCATTCGTTGGCTTCGAGCAGGATTTCGTTGGACAGCACGTCCAGCTTCTTCTGCACTTCGCCCTGGACGTTTTCGCTTTCCAGGCTGCCCAGGACGCCGCCCAAGGCGCCCTTGCTGACAGCGTGACTGATGGCCTTGCAGGCGCGCGCGACCACTTCGATGAGCAGACGCACTTCCGGTGCAAGGGCTTGGGCGGAGCGTTGTTGCTCCACCAGGTATTGAGTCAGAGTTTTACGTTTCAAAAAGGTCTCCCTATGCTGCGAATTCTAATGCCTTGGATACGATTTCCTGCACGTTGCGCGACAGGCCTTCATGCGCGCGCACCTGTTGCAGGGCGGCCTGCATGGGCGTGCGCAGCGCCGGCACAAAACGCGACCAGTTGTCCAGCGCGCGGGCAAGGCGCGCTGCGATTTCCGGATTCAGTGCGTCCAGCGCCAGCACCTGCTCGGCCCAGAACGTGTAGCCGGAGCCGTCCGGGTGATGCATGCCGCGCGCATTGTTCAGGCAGAACTGGAAAATCAGCGCGCGGGCGCGGTTCGGGTTGCGCAACGTGAACGCGGGGTGCGTCATCAGCTCGCGCGCCGTTTGCACGGTGGTTGAACGGGCGGCGGCCTGCAGGGCGAACCACTTGTCGACCACCAGCGGATTGTCGCGCCACTTGTCATAGAACGCGGCCAGCGCTTCCTGCGGAAAGTCGCCCTGGCCGTAATTGATCAGGGCCGACAGCGCTGCCATGCTGTCCGTCATGTTGCCCGCGCGGTCGTACTGCTGTTCAGCCAGGCGCTGGGCATCATGCTCGCCAGCGGCCATCAGGTGGCCGAGCGCCAGGTTCTTCAGCGCACGCATGCCGGCCGGCACGGGGGCGGGGCTGTATTCACCCGGCGTCTGGTTCTGCTCGAATGCCTGACGGAATTCGGCGGCCAGTTGGCGTCCGAGTTCGGCGCGCAGGAAGTCGCGGGCAACGGCCAGCGCAGGCGGGTCCACCGCTTGCATGCGCTCGGCCAGCGTCTTCTCGGACGGCAGCGCCAGCGCGCGGGCGCGGTAGGCGGCGTCAATCACCGGGTCGGTCAGCAGGGCGCGCCAGGCCTCGATGAAGGCGGCGTCGGCGTGCAGCGTGCGGCCGGCTTGGCGGGCTTCGGCCAGCGCCAGGATCTGGCGCGTGGCCAATTCCTGCCCGGCTTCCCAGCGGGCGAACGGGTTCGTGTCATGGGCGGACAACAGCGCAAGCTCTTCGTCGGTCCAGTCGTAGTCGACGATGACCGGGGCCGAGAAGTCGCGCAGCAGCGATGGCACGGGGCGGTCGGCGATGTCTTCGAACACCCATTGCTGGCTTTGCGTGGTGAGCTCGAGCAGCGCGGTTTCCTTGGCCGCGCCGTCATGGCGCAGCGGCAGGGCTCGGCCGTCTTTGTCCAGCAGGCCAATGGCAAACGGGATGTGGTACGGCGCCTTGACGTAGTCGGCGCCGGCTTTTCTTTCGACGCCTACTGGCTGGCAGTCCTGCGTCAGCGTGACGGTGCAGCGGCGGGCGGCAGCGTCATGGTCCAGGCGGACGGTGACGCGCGGCGTGCCGGCCTGGCGATACCAGCGGCGAAACACCGACAAATCGCGGCCGGGGTGTTGGCGCACGTAGACCGATTCCATGGCGGCAACGAAGTCGTCGCAGGTGACAGCCTGGCCGTCGTGGCGGCGGAAATACTCGTCCATGCCGGCGCGGAACCCGGCTTCGCCCAGCAGCGTGTGCTGCATGCGGATGACTTCGGCGCCTTTCTCGTACACGGTAGCGGTGTAGAAGTTGCCGATTTCCTGGTAGCTCTCTGGCCGGATGGGGTGAGCCATGGGGCCGGCGTCTTCGGGGAACTGAGCGGCGCGCAGGGCGACCACGTCGTCAATGCGCTTGACGGCGCGAGCGCTGGCTGCTGCCGCCTCGTCCATGCCGTGCGCCATCATGTCAGCGCTGAATTCCTGGTCGCGGAAAACGGTCAGGCCTTCTTTCAGGCTCAGCTGGAACCAGTCGCGGCAGGTGACGCGGTTGCCCGTCCAGTTGTGGAAGTATTCGTGCCCGATAACGGATTCGATGCCTTCGTAGTTGGCGTCGGTGGCGCTGTCGGCGTCCGCCAGCACGTAGGCGGCGTTGAAGATGTTCAGGCCCTTGTTCTCCATCGCGCCCATATTGAAGTCGTGCACGGCGACGATCATGAAGCGGTCCAGATCCAGCTCCAGGCCGAAGCGGGTTTCGTCCCAGCGCAGCGCGCGCACCAGCGAATCCAAGGCCCATTCGGTTTTGGTTTCGGAGCCCGGGTCGCTATATACCTGCAGCAGCACGTCGCGGCCGCTGGCCGTCTTGACTGTGGTTTCGCGGTGCGTGAGGTTGCCGGCAACCAGCGCAAACAGATAGCAGGGCTTGGGGAACGGGTCTTCCCATTCGACCTCGTTGCGGCCGTCGGGTAACTGGCGCGACGCCATCAGGTTGCCGTTACTCAGCAGCACCGGGTATTGCGGCTGAGCCCGCAGCGTCACGCGGTAGCGCGACATCACGTCGGGGCGGTCGGCAAACCAGGTGATGCGGCGAAAGCCTTCGGCTTCGCATTGCGTGAAGAAATTGCCACCCGATACGTACAAACCCATCAACGTGGAGTTGGCCGAGGGCTTGCAGCGGCTGACGATTTCCACGGTGGCGTCTTGGGGCAGGCCGTAAATGGCCAGGCTGTGATCCGACAGGTGATAGCCGTCGGCGGCCAGCGCCTTGCCGTTGACGCCTACCGAGACGAGTTCCAGGTCTTCTCCATCCAGGATCAGAGCGGCGTCGGCGCTGGCGCCGGACTTGCGCTGCACGTGCATCGTGCAGCGCACTTCGGTGGCGTCGGGCGCCAGATCGAAGGCCAGAGCGACTTCGGGAATGTCGTAGGGGTAGGGCTGGTAGTCCTTGCGATAAACGGTAATGGGCGTGTCGGTGCGCATGGAGTTGCAGTCCTGGTTGAACGAGGAGTCTATTGTAGTAGGTGGTCGCGAGCGCTAGGCTGGGGCGTGCGGACTACGGCAAACTTTTTGCCGTGGCCCCAGTCAAAGCTCAGTATGATGGCGCCGTCGCGCGCTACAGGAGTCGCAATATGTCCAGAATGTCCATGTTCAAAGTTGGCCGTTGGGCCGGATTATTGGCCGTGGCGGGGGCGCTGACATTGACGGGCTGCGCAGCCCCTACGGTGTCGGCTCGGGTCACTTCTTTCCAGCAATGGCCAACCGGCGTTGAAGGTCAGACCTATCAATTCGTCGCGTCCGACCCTAACCAGGTCAATAATCTGGAATACCAGTCTTATCAGGATATGGTCCGCGCCGGCATCGGCGCAACCGGGCTGATCGAAGCCCAACCCGGGGCCAAGGGCCGCTTTGATGTGTCGTTCACGTACGGCACCAGCCAAACCCAGATCATGGTGCGCCGCCCTTATGACCCGTACTTCTATGGCGGTTATGGCTATGGCGGCTACTACGGTGGGCGGCCTTGGGGCCCGGGCTACGGCTATTGGGGCCCGGATTGGGTCGATGTCCCCATGGCGGTCCAGCGCAATACGCTGAACTTGAAGATCCGCGATACCCAGCGGGGCGGGGCTGAGGTTTATCGTTCCACGGCCTTCATACTCAGCCAGGGTGATGATTTCATGCGCACAATGCCCTATCTGGTGCGCGCAATATTTGACAATTTTCCCGGAAATAACGGAGCGGAACGCGAGATTGAATTTCCGCTTCGCTAAGTCTGACTGCCTTCTGACTACGTTTCATAAATAAAATCGGCGCACCAAATTGGTGCGCCGATTTATTTCTTACTGCAGAATAGCTTTTATTCTTTGATGAGAAAACTGTCGCGTGTAGCGCCAGTTGCTTCTTCAGCAGCGAGCCAGCGCGGTGCTTTACCGCGGCCGCTCCAGGTTTCGCCAGTTTGCGGGTGGCGATACTTCGGCGCTACGGCGCGCTTGGCGGTGGCGGGGCGGGCAGCCGCGCCAGCCTTGCGTCGGCCGCCAGTGGCCGCGCGAGCCGGCTTGCCGGCGCCATAGGCAGCGATGATTTCTTCGGGCGTGATGTCGTACTCACGCATCGAGGTAATGATGGAAGAGATCACGGGCTTGCGGCGCTTCGTTTGAAGGACTTCTGCCTTCTTTTGAAGCTTGTTGATTTCTTTCTCGATCTTTGCTTGCAGTGCTGCGTATGTTTCTCGGGCCATGGTTTATTCCTGATTATGGAACTGCTTTAATCGCCGGCGAAGTTATGTTTATTTGTTGTGCTTCGCATAATACAGAAGTTACGCCTTGACTTCTCTATTTTCGGACTAATTACTTTGTATCAAAAGAGACGCAGAGCCTTTAGCCGCGCGGATATGCCTCTGGAACAAGTATTGGGAAGGATATTCCCAAATTTGGGACGGATTGAAACAAATCAGCCGTCGGCTCACAAGGCGGACGAAGACGGTGCATAGGCCCCATTTCGGAGCATATTTGTTTCATACGGCGGGCGAATCGAAGGAGGGCAGGCGCCGTGAACCGGATTTGGGGGCAAGCTGCTCTGATTTAAAGTCTACGAGGAGAACGCGTTTTCAGAAGCGAGGTCAGACGACCTAACTGCCCCTACTTGTACTGATGGGCGCCGCCGTCATGCATTTTGGCATTCTTGGTTTATGAGAATGATATGGAGGGAAAAGTGGTGCTCAGGAAATTGGGGCTGCATTTTCTTACCACTTGTATGACGACCTGGCAGGACGCGGTGCCCCTTGTCTGCCAAGATTGCGGAAGCGGCTTTGTAAGCGATGTGTAAGCAAATCACGTGCAAAAAACTGTTATGTGATCGAACAATCTTTGGTCGTAATTGCTTAACTTGATACTCAGTATTGCGTCCCCATCTGATTCACCTGTGAATAATCGACGGCATTTTCCGCTGCCGCCAATCGCCGTCCAGCGCGTGCCTTGAGGATGCCGCTGGCCTCTGCCACCGAGGTGTGTCTCTTTTGACGCTTGAGCGGGACGCCGGACCCCGGTCGGCGGTACGATACGGTCTTGAGCGTCCACGCATGTGCGCACCCGTGCCGCGCCGATGCCCCCTGAATAGAGCCTATGAAAATCATTGATCCCGCCATTGCATCCCTTGCCACCGCTAAATCGCTGCTGCTCGACCCCTGGGGTCTGACCGAAGCCGACATGGCGCGCGCACTGGGTGAAATCTTCACCCACAAGGTCGACTACGCGGACCTGTACTTCCAGTACACGCGCAGCGAAGGGTGGAGCCTGGAAGAGGGCATCGTCAAAACCGGCAGCTTTTCCATCAGCCAGGGTGTGGGCGTGCGCGCGGTGAGCGGCGAGAAAACCGCCTTCGCCTATTCCGATTCGCTGTCAGCAGACGCGTTGCTGTCATCCGCGCATGCCGTGCGCGGGATTGCGCGCCGTGGCGCCGGCAAGGTCAAGGTGGCGGCGCAGGTCGAAGCCGAAATGGGCCGTAGCCTGTATGCCGACATTGATCCCGTCGCCACGTTGAGCGCCCCTGAAAAGGTTGCGCTGCTGGAACGCATTGAACGCATGGCGCGCGCCCGCGATCCGCACATCATTCAAGTCATGGCGGGCCTGGGCGCTGAATACGATGTGGTGCTGGTGGCCGGCAGCGATGGCCGTCTGGCCGCCGACGTGCGCCCGCTGGTGCGCCTGTCGCTGACCGTGATCGCCGAGCGCAACGGCCGCCGCGAAATGGGTCACGCCGGCGGTGGTGGCCGCCTGGGTCTGGCCTACTTCACCGACGAGATGCTGCAAGGTTATGTGGAACGCGCCGTGCACGAAGCCATGGTGAACCTGGAAGCGCGCCCCGCACCCGCCGGTGAAATGACGGTGGTGCTGGGTTCGGGCTGGCCCGGCATCCTGCTGCACGAGGCCGTGGGCCACGGGCTGGAAGGCGACTTCAACCGCAAGGGCTCCAGCGTGTTCTCGGGCCGTATCGGTGAGCGTGTGGCGTCCAAGGGCGTGACGGTGGTGGATGACGGCACGCTGCCTGACCGCCGCGGCTCGCTGAACATTGACGACGAAGGCAACGCCACGCAACGCAATGTGCTGATCGAAGACGGCATCCTGCGCGGCTACATGCAAGACACGTTGAACGCGCGCCTGATGAAAACCGCCGCCACCGGCAACGGCCGCCGCGAATCGTTCGCGCATCTGCCGATGCCGCGCATGACCAACACCTACATGCTGGCCGGCGACAAGCCTGCCGAAGAAATCGTGTCGTCCGTCAAGCGCGGCCTGTACGCGGTGAATTTCGGCGGCGGCCAGGTCGACATCACCAGCGGCAAGTTCGTGTTCTCGGCCTCCGAGGCCTACATGATCGAAGACGGCAAGGTGACCTATCCCGTCAAGGGCGCCACCCTGATCGGCAACGGCCCTGACGCCATGACCCGCGTCACCATGATCGGCAATGACTTGCAGCTGGATTCGGGTGTGGGCACTTGCGGCAAGGACGGCCAGAGCGTGCCGGTGGGCGTGGGTATGCCGACCGTGCGCATGGAAGGCCTGACCGTGGGCGGCACCGCCTGAGCGTGAATTCAGGCCGTCGCATCCTTAAAAAACGATGTGACGGCCAAAAAGTTTTGTGCTAGAGTCAATCCCCATGAAATTCGCGTCCCCCGCCTTTTACTTTTATTTTTATAAGTTTCTGAAGCCGCTGGCGGAGGAAGGGACGCGCTCAATCTGAAGTTTGGAAAGAATCCCCCCCAAAAAAGCCGCCAGCGAACTGGCGGCTTTTTTTGTGCCGCCGGGATCGGAATAGACCGATCGGGATGGACCCCGTTGGCGGGCAACCCAGGAGCAGTACCGTGTCACACAATACCGACGACCTTCGTATTCGAGAAATCAAGGAACTGAATCCGCCCGCGCACGTGATGCGCGAGTTCGCGTGCACGAAAGAGGCGTCCGATACCGTTTTCGCCGCCCGCCAAGGCATGCACCGCATCCTGCACGGCATGGACGACCGCATGATCGTCGTGATCGGGCCGTGCTCGATCCACGACACGCGGGCTGCCATCGAATATGCGAAGCGTCTGAAGCCGGTGCGTGACCGCCTGAGCGCTGACCTGGAAATCGTGATGCGCGTGTATTTCGAGAAGCCGCGCACCACCGTCGGTTGGAAGGGGCTGATCAACGATCCCGACCTGGACGGCAGCTTCGACATCAATAAGGGCGTGCGCGTGGCCCGTGAACTGCTGCTGGATATCAACAGCCTGGGGCTGCCGGCGGGTTGCGAGTTCTTGGACATGATTACGCCGCAATACATCGCGGATCTGGTCTCCTGGGGGGCGATCGGGGCTCGGACGACGGAAAGCCAGGTGCATCGCGAGCTGGCCTCCGGCCTGTCGTGTCCGGTGGGGTTCAAGAACGGTACGGATGGCAATGTGAAGATCGCGGTCGACGCGATCAAGGCGGCGTCGCAGCCGCACCATTTCCTGTCGGTGACCAAGGGCGGGCATTCGGCGATTGTGTCGACGGCCGGCAACGAAGACTGTCACGTCATCCTGCGCGGCGGCAAAACGCCGAACTACGACGCAGCCAGTGTCGACGCGGCCTGCCAGGACGTGTCCAAGGCCGGTCTGGCGCAACGCATCATGGTTGACGCCAGCCACGCCAACAGCAGCAAAGACCCCGAAAACCAGCCGCGCGTGATCGACGACGTGGCGCGCCAGATGGAAGCGGGCGACGCGCGCCTGGTGGGCGTCATGGTGGAAAGCCATCTGCTGGGCGGCCGCCAGGACATGGTGCCCGGCAAGCCGTTGGTATACGGCCAAAGCATCACCGATGGCTGCATCGATTGGGATGCGTCGGTGGCGGTGCTGGAACGTCTGGCGCATGCGGTGCGTGAACGCCGCCGGGTCGCGCTGACCTCTGGCAAGTAAGGCAAGACACACCGCAAGCCGCCTGCCTGGGGCGGTTTGCGGTGCAGCATGCGTTGCGGCGTAGAATATTCCGGTTAACGAACCCGAGAACACGCTGATCATGAACGCTCCCTTGCACGCTGAAACGTTGCGCCGCGCGGTGCCGGCCGCCTGTCTGGATGCCCTGCGCGCGCGCTTTGGCGACCGCCTGTCCGAGTCCTCCGCCGTGCGTGAACACCACGGCCGCGACGAGTCGCCGTATCCGCCCATGCTGCCGGACGCCGTTGTCTTCGCGCACACCACCGAAGAAGTCGCCGAGGTCGCCAAGCTGTGCAATGAGCATCGCGTTCCGTTGATTCCGTACGGCGCGGGCTCGTCGCTGGAAGGCCACATCCTGGCGATCCAGGGGGGCATCAGCCTGGACTTGTCGCAGATGAACAAGGTCTTGGCGATCAACGCCGAAGACCTGACCGCCACCGTGCAGGCAGGCGTGTTGCGCAAGCAGCTCAATGAAGAAATTCGCAGCACCGGCTTGTTCTTCCCGATTGATCCGGGCGCCGACGCCAGCCTGGGCGGCATGGCCGCCACGCGCGCATCGGGCACGAACGCCGTGCGCTACGGCACCATGCGCGAAAACGTGATGTCGCTGACGGTGGTGACCGCCGATGGCCGCATCGTCCGTACCGCCGGGCGCGCGCGTAAATCGTCGGCGGGCTACGACCTGACGCGCGTCTTCATCGGCAGCGAAGGCACGCTGGGCATCATCACCGAAGTGACGGTGCGCCTGTACCCGCAGCCCGAAGCCGTGTCGGCCGCCGTCTGCAACTTCCCCACGCTGGACGACGCCGTGCAAAGCGTTATCGAAATCATCCAGATGGGCGTGCCGATTGCGCGCGTCGAGTTCATGGACGCGGCCAGCGTGCGTTCGGTGAACCAGTACAGCAAGCTGACCCTGCGCGAGACGCCGCTGCTGGTGTTCGAATTTCACGGCAGCCCGGCCGGCGTGCAAGAGCAGGCCGAAACCGTGCAAGCCATTACCGCCGAACACGGCGGCATGGACTTCGAATGGGCCGAACGCCCCGAAGACCGCAGCCGCCTGTGGACCGCGCGTCACAACGCCTACTTTGCCGGCCTGCAACTGCGCCCCGGCTGCCGCGCCAGCACCACCGACGTCTGCGTGCCGATCTCGCGCCTGGCGGATTGCGTGCGCGACACGGTCGAAGAACTGGACCGCGCCAGCTTCCCGTACACCATCGTTGGCCACGTGGGCGACGGCAACTTCCACGTGCTGATGCTGCTGGACGCCGACAATCCCCAGGAATGGGAAGAGTCGGAAACCATCAACCACAATCTGGTGCGTCGCGCGATTGCCGCCGACGGCACCTGCACGGGCGAACACGGCGTGGGCTTGCACAAGATGCAATTCATGGCGGAAGAGCACGGCGAAGACGCGTTGGATTTGATGCGCAGCCTGAAGCACGCGTTTGATCCGAACAACATCCTGAACCCGGGCAAGATCGTGTCCTGGTAAACATCCAGGGCAAGGGGCGTGGCGGATGATGCTGCGCGCCTTACAACGCTTTTCCGAAAAGCCGACGGCATCGCCCGTCGGTTTTTTTTTGCCTGATTGCCCTCGGAGCATCGCAACGGATACCGCGAATTTTCCAGTGACACGGCAAGCCAAATCCTTTATTCTGAATTTTCGTAGACAATTGTCCATAATATGGACAAATAAAAATACCGTCTGCGACTTCCATAAAGCGGATCGGGTTTCAACAGAAAACCCGGCCATGACAAAGGAGACAAGGATGTTGATGAGACAAGGCTTGATGGTGGCCAGCCTGATTGCGGCGGGCTTGACGGCATCGTTGCCGGCGCATGCGCAGGCGGCGGATTCCTATCCGAACCAGCCCGTCACGCTGGTGGTGCCGTTTCAGCCGGGCGGTGGCACTGATGCCGTGGCCCGTACCTTCGCCAAAGTGTCGGCGCAGTATTTCCCGAAGGGCATGGTGGTGCTGAACAAGTCCGGCGCGGGCGGCGCGGTGGGCTGGAAATATGTGCTGAACAGCAAGAACGACGGCCACACGCTGACGGTCGTGACCGCGGAATTCGTGATCCTGCCGCTGCTTGGCCTGTTCGACCACACGTACAAGGACTACACGCCGCTGGTGCAGTTGAACGCCGACCCGGCGGCCATCGTGGTGCCGGCCAATTCGCCCTACAAGACGCTCGAAGAATTCATGGCGGCCGCGAAGAAAGCGCCCGCCACCTTGAATGTGGGTACGTCTGGCACCGGCTCCATCTACGACGTGGCGCTGAGCGCGTTCGAAGTGAAGTCGGACACGCGCTTCACGCATATTCCGTTTCCCGGTTCGGGGCCTGCGTTGCTGAACTTGTTGGGTGGCCAGCTGGATGCGGTAGCGACCAGCCCCGCCGAAGCCTCTGAATACGTGCGGTCTGGCAAGCTGCGGCTGCTGGTCTTGATGAGCGACAAGCGCGTGCCGGAATTCCCCGACGTGCCCACCGCCAAAGAGAAGGGCCTGGATGTGGCCTATGGCACCTGGCGCGGCATCGCCGGCCCCAAAGGCATGCCGCCCGCCACGGTGGCCAAGCTGAAGGAAGTCTTTGAAAAAGTGGCGCAGGACCCGCAACTGATCTCGGCGATCAAGGCGCAGAACCTGGGCTATGTGTACGCCGATGGCGACACCTTCGAAAAGAAGATGGCGGCCGAGACCGCTGATTACGCCCAAGTCCTGAAGACCTTAAGCATCAAGTGAGCCGCGATGACGACGACATCCGCCGTACCCACCCCATACCGTTACCCCAATCCCAAGGAAGCGCTGCCCGACATCGTCGTGCCAAGCGTGATTCCGGATGACGAGCGCGTCTGGGTGCCGCAAGCCGACAACGTCTGGTTCCGGCCGCTCTGTCTGAACGTGTCGCAGGGCTATTGGATGAACCTGCTGCGCGTGCGCAAGTCGGGCGTGCTGAGCTGCCACCGCCATCCGCAAGCCGTGCACGGCTACGTCATCAAGGGATCGTGGCGGTATCTGGAACATGACTGGATTGCGCGCGAAGGCAGTTATGTCTTCGAGCCGCCCGGCGAAACACATACCTTGTATGTGCCTGACGACGTGGAAGAAATGATCACCATGTTCCAGGTCAACGGCGTCATGTACTACTGCGACAGCGAAGGCCGCCATACCGGATACGAAGACGTGTTCACCAAGCTGGACATGTGCCGCAAGCACTACGAAAGCGTGGGGCTGGGCGCGGACTACGTCGATCAATTCGTGCGCTGAGGGCATTGCCATGAGTTTTCAGACAGGCTTGTTCAAGGGCAAGACCGCCGTGGTGACAGGCGGCACGCAAGGCTTGGGGCATGGCGTGGCCGACGCGCTGGCGCGATTGGGTGCGCGGGTGATTGCGGTGGGCTTGCCTTCTTCCGAAGCCCCGCCGGCTGGCGTCGAGGTGGTGACGGTGGACGTCACGCACGCAGAAAACGTAGCGGCGTTTGCCGCCACGCTTGATCGCGTGGACATGCTCATCAACTGCGCGGGTGTGATCTTCCGGCAAGAAGAGTTCAAGCTGCCGGTATTCGAGCGGGTGCTGGACATCAACCTGACGGGCACCATGCGCATGTGCGAAGCCTTGCAGCCGCAACTGGCGCGCGCAGCAGGGTGCATCGTCAATACGGCGTCGATGCTGAGCTTCTTCGGGGGTGGGCTGGTGCCTGCCTATAGCGCCAGCAAGGGCGGGGTGGCGCAACTGACCAAGTCCCTGGCCATTGCTTATGCTGATGCGGGCATCCGCGTGAATGCGGTGGCACCGGGCTGGATCGCCACGCCGCTGACCGAGGCGCTGCAAAGAGATCCCGTACGCGCCTCGCGCATTCTGGAACGCACGCCGCTGAAACGGTGGGGAACGCCAGCGGATGTGGCGCAAGCCGTCGTGTTTTTGTGTTCGCCTGCGGCCGCGTTCATGACGGGGGTGGTGATGCCGGTGGACGGGGGCTACATGGTAACCTGACCCGCGTGAAAATCGCTCGCGACAAGCCTTCGTCAAGCCCAGCCTCCGGCGCCAAACCGGTCGCCGGCACGGCCTCGTTTTCCAAGTTCATGCGCGTGCTGGATGTGATTGCATCCAGCGGCGAAACGGCATGGACGGTGAACGAACTGAGCGCCAGGCTGGGCTACCCGCGGCCCACCATTTACCGCATTGTCGATGCGCTGCTGGCCGAGCAGTTGATCGTGCAGCAGCGCAACGGCCAGACCTTTGGTTTGGGGCCGCGGCTGGTCAGCTTGGCGAGCCGTGCGCTGGAAAGTTCCGACATCCGGCAACTGTGCAAAGACCATCTGTTCGATCTCAAAGAGCACACACAAGAGACCGTGCATCTGGCGGTGCCGGACCGGTCGGAAATGACCTACATCGACAAGCTGGAAAGCCCGAAGGCGGTGCGCATGAATTCGCGCCTGGGCAGCCGCGTCACGATGTATTCCAGTTCGGTCGGCAAAGCGTATCTGGCGCAGTTGGAACCGGATGCGCGTGACGCCATCATTCAAACCCTGGATTTCAAGGTGTTCACCGCGGCCACGCTGCGCACGCCGGACGCGTTGCGCCAAGAGCTTGAGCAGATCCGCCGCCAGGGCTTTGCGGAAGACCGCGAAGAAAACGAGAAGGACATCTTCTGCTTCGGTTGCGCCATTACCGACAAGCAGGGTCAGCCGGTGGCGTGCGTCAGTTTGAGCATTCCGGCATTTCGCATGAGCGAAAACCGCGTGGACAGTTATATCCAGCCGCTGGTCGACACCTGCGCGGCCATCTCCCGGAAACTGGCGCTGCTGGATTATTCCGCCTGATTGCGTGCGGCTTTTCAGCGACAAAAATCGCACCTATTACGGCTGGTTACGTGTCGCTGCGCCCCGGTCGTTGCATGGATGCGGGTAAATCCCGGCCTGTTTTAACAGTGCGCTCGCGCTATTGTTGCGCTCATGAATTCACTGGTCGAAACCGGCCTGGCACAAGTGCAGGCGCCTTATTCGTTGCAGCAGCTCATCGAGGCGTTGTCGGCCGCGTTGCCCGCGCACTGCGTGTTGTTTCGCGAAGAAGATACCCGTCCCTACGAGTGCGACGGGCTGTCGTTATATCGCGCGCTGCCGGCTGTTGTGGCATTACCCGAAACCGAAGAGCAGGTGCAGGCCGTCATGCGGATCTGCAAGCGGCTGAACGCGCCTATCGTCGCACGCGGCGCAGGCACCGGCCTTTCTGGCGGCGCCATGCCGCACAGCCAAGGCGTGCTGTTGGGCCTGTCCAAATTCAACCGCATCAAACATATCGATCTGGCCAGCGCCACGGCGGTTGTGCAGCCGGGCGTGCGAAACCTGGCCATTTCCGAAGCCGCATCGCCTTATGGCCTGTACTACGCACCTGACCCGTCCAGCCAGATTGCCTGCTCCATCGGCGGCAACGTGGCCGAGAATTCCGGCGGCGTGCATTGCCTGAAGTACGGGCTCACCGTACACAACGTGCTGCGCGTGCGCGTCGTCACGATCGATGGCGACATCGTTGAACTGGGTTCCGAAGCGCCGGATGCGCCGGGCCTGGATCTGCTGTCTGTCTTTATCGGCTCAGAAGGCATGCTGGGCGTGGTCACTGAAGTGACCGTCAAACTGATTCCGAAGCCGGCCTGTGCGCAGGTCGTCATGGCCAGTTTTTCCAGCGTGGAAGCGGCCGGTAATGCGGTCACGCAAGTGATTGCGGCGGGCATGATTCCAGCTGGCCTTGAAATGATGGACCGCCGGGCGACCCACATGGTCGAACCGTTTGTGTGCGCCGGCTACGACATGGACGCGCAAGCCATTTTGCTTTGCGAGTCCGATGGCACGCCCGAAGAAGTCGCGCACGAAATCGCGCGCATGGAAGCGGTGTTTCGCGATGCCGGCGCCACGCGCTGCCAGGTGTCCACGTCCGAGGCCGAGCGCCTGAAATTCTGGGCCGGCCGCAAGAACGCGTTTCCGGCTGCGGGGCGCGTGTCACCCGATTATTACTGCATGGACGGCACCATTCCGCGCCGCCATCTGGCGCGCGTGCTGGGCGCCATTGAACAGATGGAAGACGAGTTCGGATTGCGCTGCGCCAACGTGTTCCATGCGGGCGACGGCAATCTGCATCCGCTGATTCTGTTCGATTCGAATAAGCCGGACGAGGTGGAGCGCGCCGAGAAATTCGGTGCGGCCATTCTTGAGCTGTGCGTGCAGGTAGGAGGAACCGTGACCGGAGAGCACGGTGTGGGTATGGAGAAGATAAATCAAATGTGCGTGCAATTCTCTCGCGAAGAACTCGACGCGTTCCTGGCGGTCAAGCGGGCGTTTGATCCGCCGTGCCTGCTGAATCCTGAAAAAGTCATTCCCACGCTGGCCCGCTGCGCCGAATACGGCAAGATGCACGTCCATGCGGGTGAGATGCGCTTCCCCGATCTCGCCCGTTTCTAGGACGTATCCCCTATGGATTTTGTCCTGTCGGAATTGTGCGACCAGGTCATGACAGCCCGTGCCGGCCACAAACCGTTGTTTGTGATGGGTGGCGGCAGCAAGGCGTTTTATGGCAATTACCGCCCGGTAACGCCGCAAGATGGCCACTGCCTGCTGGACATGACGCCGTATCGCGGCATCGTCAGTTATCACCCTTCTGAACTGGTGGTGACGGTGCGCGCGGGCACGCCGCTGGCCGAGCTGGAAGCGGCCTTGGCCGAGAACGGTCAGATGCTGGCTTTCGAACCGCCGCATTTTGGCGAGTCCGCGACCGTGGGCGGTTGTGTGGCGGCAGGGCTGTCCGGCCCGCGCCGCATGAGCGCCGGTGCCTTGCGCGACTTCGTCTTAGGAACGCGCTTGCTGGATTCGGAAGGGCGCATCCTGTCGTTTGGCGGCGAGGTCATGAAGAACGTGGCGGGGTATGACGTGTCGCGGCTGCTGGCCGGATCGCACGGCATCTTCGGCGCCATCCTTGATGTGTCGATGAAGGTCGTGCCGCGGCCGATGGAAGAACTGACGCTGGTGCTGCCCGCCACGCAGGCGCAAGCGCTGGCCAGTTTTGCCTTGTGGCGCGGCAAGCCGCTGCCCATTTCCGCCACCAGTTGGACGGGCGACGATGGCGACGGCCAGGGCGCGATGCATGTGCGCCTGTCCGGCGCGCCGCCCGCCATCGCCAGCGCGCGGCAAGTGGTAGGCGGCGACCCGATGGACCCGGATGCCGCGCAAGCCTGGTGGCGTGGCCTGCGTGAACAGACCCACGAATTCTTTGCGCCAGACCGGCCCTTGTGGCGCCTGGCATTGCCGCCGACGGCCGCCTCGTTGGGGTTGGGCCCCACGCTTATCGAATGGGGCGGTGGACAGCGCTGGCTGACCGGTCCTCGTGACGCCACGGAACTGCGGGAGATCGCCGCGCGCTTGGGCGGCCATGCCACGCTGTTTCGGGCGGGCGCTCTCAAACCGCCAGCCGATGGCGTGTTTCATCCGCTGGCGCCGGGCGTTGCATTGATCACGCGGCGGCTCAAGCAGGAACTCGATCCCTCCAGTTTGTTCAACCCCGGCCGCCTGGTCCTGGAGCTATAGCGCATCATGCAAACCAACCTGGCATCCTGGGCCCGCGACACCGAACTGGGCAACGAGGCCGACGCCATTCTGCGGCGATGCGTGCATTGCGGTTTCTGCACGGCCACCTGTCCGACGTATCAGGTATTGGGCGACGAGCTGGACAGCCCGCGCGGCCGCATCTATCTGATCAAGCAAGTGCTGGAAGGCGCCGAGCCCACGCAGTCCACGCAACAACACTTGGACCGGTGCCTGACCTGCCGCAATTGCGAAACCACATGTCCGTCGGGGGTCGAGTACGGCCATTTGATTGATATTGGCCGCAAGATCGTGGACGAGCGCGTGCCGCGTTCCTGGGCGGAAAAAACGAAGCGCAATCTGCTGCGCCGAACCATGCTGTCGCCGCTGTTCGCGCCGGCGATGCGGGTGGGCCAAGCCATGCGCGGTTTGCTGCCCGATGCGCTCAAACGCAAGGTGCCGGAACGCCGCGATGCGGGCGCGTTGCCTGACGTGGCGGCTCACCCGCGCCAAGTGCTGATGCTGACGGGGTGCGTGCAGCCAGCGATGATGCCGACGATCGACGCCGCCACCATCCGCGTGCTGGATGCCGTGGGCATCGGCGCGCGGCTGGCGCCGGGGGCGGGCTGCTGCGGCGCGGTCAGTTTTCACCTGGATGCGCAAGACGAGGCGCTTGCGCAAATGCGCGCCAACGTCGACGCGTGGTGGCCGCTGGTGCAAGACGGGGCGGTTGAGGCCATTGTCATGAACGCGTCGGGCTGCGGCGCCATGGTGAAGGAATATGCGCATCATCTGAAGCATGATCCCGCCTACGCGCAGAAGGCCGCGGACATCGTGGCGCTGGTAAAGGATGTGGCTGAAATTGTCGCGCCGCATGCGGAACAACTGCGTGCGCGCTTGGCGCCGGGGACGCGCGCGGCGTTTCATCCGCCGTGCACGTTGCAGCATTGGCAGGGGCTGCGGCCGCTGTCGGAGCGCTTGCTGGCGGACTTGGGATTCGAGCTGCTGCCGTTTGCCGACCAGCATCTATGCTGCGGATCGGCGGGGGCGTATTCGGTGCTGAATCCGGAGATTGCGCTGGAGCTGCGCGACCGCAAGCTGGGCGCCATCGCGTCGAGCGGGCCGGATGTGATTCTGTCGGCCAACATCGGCTGCATCGGCCATCTGCAAAGCGGCACCGACACACCGGTGCGGCATTGGGTGGAAGTGGTGGATGCGCAGCTGCAAAAGGCGGTCGTCGCGTAAGGCCGCCGCGTTGCGATTAGGGTCAGGTCTCAAACACGGCAAGTCCACGAAGGCCTGATCTAGGCCTTCGTGGACCGCGCAATTTATTCCACCGCCTTGACCATGTCTTCCAGCACCTTCTTCGCATCGCCGAACACCATCATCGTCCGGTCCATGTAGAAGAGCTCGTTGTCCAGGCCCGCGTAGCCGGACGCCATCGAGCGCTTGTTCACGATGACCGTGCGCGCCTTGTAGGCTTCCAGAATTGGCATGCCAGCAATGGGCGACTTCGGGTCGTTCTTTGCGGCCGGGTTGACCACGTCGTTCGCACCCAGCACCAGCACCACATCGGTCTGCGCGAATTCGCTGTTGATGTCTTCCATTTCGAAGACCTGGTCGTACGGCACTTCCGCCTCGGCCAGCAGCACGTTCATGTGGCCGGGCATGCGGCCGGCAACGGGGTGGATGGCGTACTTGACCGTGACGCCGCGTTCGGTGAGCTTGGTGGCCAGTTCCTTCAACGCGTGCTGGGCGCGCGCCACCGCCAGGCCGTAGCCCGGCACGATGGTCACGCTTTCGGCATTGGTCATCAGGAAAGCGGCGTCGTCTGCGCTGCCCGACTTGACGCTGCGCTGCTGTCCATCGCCCGCATCCGCCGCGCCGCCCGCCTGACCGCCAAAGCCGCCCAGGATCACGTTGAAGAACGACCGGTTCATCGCCTTGCACATGATGTAGGACAGAATCGCGCCCGACGAACCCACCAGCGAACCGGCGATGATCAGCATCGGGTTATTCAGCGAAAAGCCGATGCCGGCCGCGGCCCATCCCGAATAGCTGTTCAGCATGGACACCACCACGGGCATGTCCGCGCCGCCAATCGGGATGATGATCAGCACGCCCAGCACGAAGGCCACCAGCGTCATGATGATGAAGGGCGTCCATTCCTGCGTCAGCATGAACCACAAGCCGCAACCCAGCATCGCGAGCGCCAGCGCCAGATTCAGCATGTGCTGGCCAGGAAACACGACGGGTGCGCCTTGGAACAGCCGGAACTTGTACTTGCCCGACAGTTTTCCAAACGCGATGACGGAACCCGAGAACGTGATGGCGCCGACGAAGGTGCCGATGAAGAGCTCGAAGCGGTTGCCGGTGGGGATCAGCATGCCGGCCGCGACGATGCCGAACGCATGCGGTTCCGCCACCACGGCGACGGCGATGGCGACGGCTGCCAAGCCGATCATGCTGTGCATGAACGCGACCAGTTCAGGCATCTTCGTCATCTCGACGCGGCGGGCCATCACGGTGCCGACGGTGCCGCCCACCAGCAGGCCCAGCACGACCCAGCCCAGGCCGATCGTGGCGGTGCCTTCGCGCGCCAGCCCCACAATCAGCGCCGCCGTGGTCAGCACGGCAATCGCCATGCCGGCCATGCCGAACGCGTTGCCCAGCCGGGATGTCGTGGGATGCGACAGCCCCTTGAGCGCCTGAATGAAGCAGACGGACGCAATCAGATAAAGCAGGGTGACCAGATTCAGCGAGATCATTTCGCTTCCTCCTTGGCCGGCTTTCTGTCCTTTTTCTTGAACATCTCAAGCATGCGGCGCGTGACGAGGAAGCCGCCGAACACATTCACCGCAGCCAGCGCCACGGCGAACACGCCCATGCCGCGCGCAAGGCCGCCTTCGGTCAGCGCGGCCGCCAGCATGGCGCCCACGATGATGATGGCCGAGATAGCGTTGGTGACCGCCATCAGCGGCGTGTGCAAGGCGGGCGTGACGTTCCACACGACGTGATAGCCGACATAGATGGCCAGCACGAAGATGATGAGGTTCATCAGGGTGGGGTTGATCGCTTCCATGTTCAGGTTCTCCGCAACACATTGCCGCCTTCGCACACCAGGCAGGCCGCCACGATTTCATCGTCGCGCTGGATCGCCAGCGCGCCGTCCGCATTGATGATGAGCTTCAGGAAATCCTGGATGTTGCGCGCATAGAGCGCGGACGCATCCGTGGCGACCAGGCCGGGCAGGTTGGTCAGCCCGATGATGGTCACGCCATGCTTTTCCACCACCAGGCCTTTTTCCGACAAGGGGCAGTTGCCGCCGCGCTCGACCGCCAGGTCCACCAGCACCGAACCCGGCTTCATGGCCGCAACCGTCTCCGCGGACACAAGCGTGGGGGCGGGCCGCCCGGGAATCAGCGCAGTGGTGATGACGAGGTCGGCCTGCTTGCAGCGTTCGGACACCAGCGCCGCTTGCCGCGCCATCCAGCTGGGCGGCATGGCGCGGGCATAGCCGCCCGTGCCTTGGGCGATCTCGCGTTCTTCATCGGTTTCGAACGGCACGTCGATGAACTTGGCGCCCAGCGATTCGACCTGTTCGCGCGCGGCGGGGCGCACGTCAGAGGCTTCGACCACCGCACCCAGCCGCTTGGCCGTGGCAATGGCCTGCAAGCCGGCCACCCCGGTGCCCAGCACGACGGCGCGCGCGGCTTTCAAGGTGCCTGCGGCGGTCATCATCATGGGGATCAGGCGGCCGTAGTGATGCGCGGCCAGCAGCACGGCCTTGTAGCCGGCCAGGTTCGCCTGGGACGACAGCACGTCCAGACTTTGCGCACGCGTAATGCGCGGCGCGGCCTCAAGCGCGAACCCAACGATGCCTGCCGCGGCCATCTGTTCCAGGCCTTCGGCGTCGAAGGGATCAAGCATGCCGATGACGACAGCGCCCGATTTCATCTGGGGCAATTCTGCGGGAGAGGGCGCGCGAACCTTCAAGACGAGTTCCGCGCCCAGCGCATCCTGGGCGGAACCGAGCGTAGCGCCCGCGGCCTCATAGGCGTCATCCAGATAGCGGGCGGCGGTGCCGGCCCCACGCTCCACGACAACGGTGTGTTTGCCGCCTACGTACTTCTTGACGGTCTCCGGTGTTGCTGCGACACGGGTTTCCCCGTCTCGGGTCTCTTTTGGTATCCCGATGTGCATCGACGCCTCTCCTCAGAAGGTTCGCCGTAGTTATACACGCTAATGCTGTCCCCAAGCTGCGCTCATTGCATTCGCGTGCTGCCCCCAAAGAGGCTAGCCCGCCTTGGGGGGAGCGGTGGCGGGCTGGTGGGTTCTTTTGGAGGAGGGATGTTGTCGGCCAAAAAAAAGCCCCATGGCGAACCATGGGGCTCGGGGTTTGCACCCCCACTTGCTCCGGCCAGTCTTACCACGCCGCTGGCCGGCACCTGCACGCAAACGTCCGGCGTCAGGCCGTTTGCGCGCGAGTCCAGTTGATCAGCGCAGCGGTCAAGTCGCGCAGATCGGCCTTCAGGCGGCCATAGTTTTCCGTCGGACGCAGCGTGACTTCGTCCATATACAGGTTGCGGTTGATTTCGATCTGCAAGCTGTGGCGGCCTTCTTCCGGGCGGCCAAAGGCGCGCACCAGTTCGACGCCCTTGTAGGGATCGTTCACCGTCACGTTGTAGCCGCGTTCGCGCAGCCAGGCCGCGATGAATTCGCGGAAGGCCGGGTCGCTGGTGCTGCCGTCGCGGTCGCCCAGCACGAAGTCGGGGTGGACCAAGCCGGGACGGTCGGTGGCGAAAGCGCCGGCGACGCTGGGCATGGAGTGGCAGTTGATGTGCCAGACCTTGCCGAATTTCTTGTGTGCCGAATCCAGCACTTGGCCAAGCGCGGCGTGGTACGGCTTCCAGCAGGCGTTGATGCGGTGGCGCACTTCTTCCACCGTCAGCTTGCGGTTGTACAGCGGGGTGCCGTCATCCAGCATGCGCCAGATCAGGCCCTTGCCCAGCTTCACCTTGGGCGATGCATTGATAGCATCGGGCCAGGCTTCGTCCAGCAGCAGTTCGTCGATCTCGTCGGGCGCGCGGTTGGCGTCGATGTAGGCGCGCGGGAACGCCGCGGCGACCATCGGCACGCCCATATCGATGGCGTCGCCCCACAGGTCGTCAACCCAGGTGTCCTCGGCAGTGCGCAGTGCGCCAAAGTCCACCGCGGCCGCGAAATCGGGAGGGTAGGCGGTGCCGCTGTGCGGAGAGTCCAGCACAAGCGGGGCCGAGGGTTCCGAATCCGGATATTGCTGCGGAAGGTCGAGCCGGTAAGACAGGGGTTGGGTAATTCGCATATGGAGGTATTGCGTTCGTGAATCGGAGGCCCCCGCTGCACAAGCTTGCGCGGCGGGGGCCGAAGATCGCTTAGTCGATCTTCACGTTGGCTTCTTTGGCGATGCGCTTGTTCTTGGCGATTTCAGTGGCGATCTGCTTGCCGAAGTCGGCCGAGCTGTTGGCGGCGGGTTCAGCACCCAGCGCTTCCAGGCGCGACTTGACGTCGGCTTCCGCGCTGACCTTCTGCACGGCGGCGTTCAGCTTGGCCAGAATCGGCTCCGGCAGCTTGGCCGGGGCGACCAGACCGAACCAGGACGCGTCGTTCACGGCCGGCAGGCCGGCTTCGGCGAACGTGGGCACGTTGGGCAGGCTGGCCACGCGCTTCGGGGAAGCGACGGCCATGGCGATCAGGCGGCCGGACTGCACGTGCGGCAGCGTGGACGGCAGGTTGTCATACATGACGTCGACCTGGCCGGCCAGTGCGTCGTTCAGCGCCGGGCCCACGCCACGGTAGGGAACGTGCATCAGGTCGGTGCCCGAGGCCATCTTGAACAGTTCGCCCATCATGTGCGAGACCGAACCGTTGCCGGCCGATGCGTACGTCAGCTTGCCCGGCTGGCTCTTGGCCAGCGTGATGAACTCGGCCATGTTCTTGGCCTGCACCTTCGGGTTGATCGTCATGATGTTCGGCACGGCTGCCAGGTTCGAGATGGGCGTGAAGTCCTTCTCGCCATCGAACGGCAGGTTCGGGTAGATGGCCGGGTTGATGCCGTGCGTGCTGACGGTGGCGATGCCAAGCACGTAGCCGTCCGGCGCGCTGCTGGCGACAAATGCGCTGCCGATCGAGCCGCCGGCGCCGCCGCGGTTTTCCACCACAACGGTCTGACCCAGTTCCTTGCCCAGCTTGTCCGCGAACAGGCGGCCGACGATGTCGGTGGTGCCGCCGGGCGGGAAGGGAACGATCAGGCGGATGGGCTTGCTCGGATACGCATCTTCAGCGTGCGCGATACCCGAGATCAGCGGCGTGGCCAAGGTCGCGGCAGCGACACAGAGGCCCAGGACTACATTACGGCGTTGCATGAATTCCCCTAATAAATGGAAAGCGGATGCGCAAAGGCAGACGCAAACGCAATGATTCTTTCCTGGCGGGGCGGTTTGCGCAAACGAAAGTTTCTCCGTAAGCTATGACTTTTTTTCATGCCTCTCTGTTGGCGGTACCGTTCGGGCGTTACTTTTGTGTAACTTTTCCGACACGGTTCGCTGATCTTTCGGGCCGGAGCCCCACCCATGCGTGGGGGCGAACCATGCGACGTTTCTGTCCCTCTTTAACCGATCTGCAGGCCTTCGAAGTGGCCGCCAGGCACAGCAGCTTTACGCGCGCGGCGCAGGAACTGTGTGTGACGCAGGGCGCCGTCAGTAAACAGGTGAAACATCTGGAAGAGTTCGTCGGCGTCGAACTATTCCTGCGGATCAGGCAAGGCCTGGTCCTGACCGAAGCGGGCCGCAGCTATCTGACCAAGATTCAGGCGGGGCTGGGCCAGATCGAGGCCGCGACAGTAGAGCTGATTGCGCACCAGGGGCAGGGCGGCACGCTCAACCTGACTTGTATGCCGACCTTCGGCGCGCGCTGGCTGATTCCGCGGCTTACCGCCTTCATGCGCCTGCGCCCCGACATCCACGTAGAGTTTCTGCCGCATCGCCAGGGCTACGATTTTTCGACGCCGGAACTGGATGCCGCGGTGCGCTTTGGCGAAGGGCTGTGGCCGGGCAGCGGGTCTGACTACATCGTTGGCCGGGAGATCGTGCCGGTCTGTAGCCCGCGCCTGATCCCGGGCGGCTGCCCCACGCCGGAAGCGTTGCTGGCGTATCCGCTGCTGCACCACACGTCGGCCCTGGAAGGCTGGCGCGACTGGTTCGAGCAGGCCGGATGCGATTCCCGGCGCAGTCTGGAAGGGGCGCGCTTTGATCAGTACGCGCTCTTGTCGCAGGCGGCCGCGGCGGGGTTTGGCGTTGCGCTGATTCCGCGTTGCCTGATCGAAGACGAATTGCGCGACGGCAAGCTGGCCGTCGCCATCAAGCTGCCCATTCGCGCGCGCATGGGCTATTACCTGTGCTATCCCGAGCAGAAGGCCAACCTGCCTACGTTGCAGGCCTTTCGCGCCTGGCTGATGGAAGTCTCGCGGGCGGCCGAGCCGCAGCCGCGGGAAGATGCCGTGTCCGATTTAAAATAAGCGCCATCATGAGTCAAATATCCACCAAGAAAGGCCGCGTTGTGGTCGGCATGTCGGGCGGGGTCGATTCTTCGGTCACCGCGTGGCTGCTCAAGCAGCAAGGCTATGACGTCGTTGGCCTGTTCATGAAGAACTGGGAAGACGACGACGATTCCGAATACTGTTCCACCCGCCAGGATCTGCTTGACGCCGCCAGCGTCGCGGACCTGGTTGGCGTGGACTTCGAGTTCGTCAACTTCGCTGCTGAATATAAAGACCGCGTGTTCGCGGATTTCCTGCGCGAGTATTCCGCGGGCCGCACGCCCAACCCGGATGTGCTGTGCAATGCCGAGATCAAGTTCAAGGCATTCCTGGACCACGCCATGGCTTTGGGCGCCGAGCACATCGCCACCGGTCACTACGCGCGGGTGCGCGAGGTGCCGGCCGAGGGGGGCGGCACGCAGTTCCAGCTGTTGAAAGCGCTGGACGCCTCCAAGGACCAAAGCTACTTCCTGCATCGGCTGAATCAGGCGCAGCTGTCGCGCACGCTGTTTCCGCTGGGCGAGATCCACAAGACCGAGGTGCGGCGTATCGCGCACGAGATCGGTTTGCACAACGCGGCCAAGAAGGATTCCACGGGGATCTGCTTCATCGGCGAACGCCCGTTCCGCGAATTCCTGAACCGCTACCTGCCGACCGAGCCGGGCCCGATCCTGACGCCCGAAGGCCAGAAGGTCGGGCGCCACGAGGGCCTGTCGTTCTATACGCTGGGGCAGCGCAAGGGCCTGGGCGTGGGCGGCGTGAAGGGCCGCCAGCGTGAAGATGGCACGGCCGAAGCCTGGTACGTGGCGCGCAAGGATCTGGAGCGCAACATCCTCTACGTGGTGCAAGGGCATGACCACCCGTGGCTGTTGTCGGGCCAGTTGCAGGCGCAAGACGCCAGCTGGGTGGCCGGGCATCCGCCTGCCATCGCCAGCTATGGCGCCAAGACGCGCTACCGTCAGGCGGACGCGGCTTGCCGTCTGGAGCGTGCCGAGGGCGATACCTTTGCGCTGGATTTCACCGAGCCGCAGTGGGCCGTCACGCCCGGCCAGTCGGCTGTGCTTTACGATGGCGAGGTTTGCCTGGGCGGCGGCATCATCCTGTAAGGACGCCGTCTGGTGCGTGTGGGTCCGGACGAGGCCCCGCGGGTGAGATCCCTGCGGGGCCTTGTTCATGAGAAGCAAGTATTCAAAACAAAACAAGAGGAGACGGTTGTGGATGTGTCGATGTTGATTTGCCTGCTGGTGTTGGGCGCGGTGGTGGGGTTTGCCGCGGGGCTGCTGGGCATTGGCGGCGGGATGCTGCTGGTGCCTTTCCTGACAATGCTGTTCGCCTGGCAGGGCATGCCGGCTGATCTGGTCGTGCATGCGGCCATCGCCACGTCGATGACCTCCATCCTGTTCACCTCCGTGTCCAGCGTCCGGGCGCACCAGCAGCGGGGCACCATCAAATGGAACATCGTTTGGGCGATGGCGCCGGGCATCATCATCGGCGGGCTGGTGTCGGGCGGCGCCGTGTTCGCCGCGCTCAGCACCTTGTGGCTGTCGCTGTTCTTCGCGCTGTTCGTGGGCTATTCGGGCTGGAGCATGCTGCGCAACAAGAAGCCCAAGCCGGCGCGGCAGATGCCCGGCGTGGTCGGCACCAGCGCAGCCGGGGCAGGCATCGGTTTCCTGTCGGGCCTGGTCGGCGCGGGCGGCGGTTTCCTGTCCGTGCCGTTCATGGTCTGGTGCAATGTGGCGTTGCATAACGCCGTGTCGACGTCGGCCGCGCTGGGCTTTCCCATCGCGCTGGCCAACAGCGTGGGCTATGTGGTGTCGGGCCTGAACGAGGGCGCGTCGCGCCCCGGCATGCTGGGCTATATCTATTGGCCGGCCTTGCTGGCGCTGGTGTGCACCAGCGTGCTGACGGCGCCGATGGGCGCGCGCATGGCGCACCGCCTGCCGGTGCAAACCTTGAAGCGCGTGTTCGCCTGCCTGCTGTTCGCCTTGGCCGCCTACATGCTGTTCAAGGCCTGGCAGACGTTCGCCGCCCAATAGCGGGTTCGACAATACGCGGCCGGAATCTACCGGCCGCAGCAATGAAAATCGGCCGCATTTGCGGCCGATGTCTCTCAGGCGCCCATCGCGGATGGGCAGTCTGTGGCGGTCAGGCGGTCTTGGGAACCGTGTCCAGGAACGATTGCCGTTGGGACAGCTTGTCGTACAGGCGGGCCAGGTTCAGGTGGTTGGCACGCCAGTCAAGCTCGGCGAAGCGCAAGTCCAGGTAACCCAGCGCGCAGCCGACGGCGATGTCGGCCAGGCTGTAGTTGATGCCCATACAGTGCGCGTTTTCGCCCAGGCTCTTGTTCATGGCGTCGAGACTGGCGTGGATTTTGCTGAACTGGCGTTCAATCCATTCCGGGCTGCGTTGCACCTCGGGGCGCTGGTTTTCCTTGACGATGGCCACGCACGCATCCAGCAGGCCGTCTGCGATGGCTTCCCAGCACTTCACAGCCGCGCGGTCGCGGCCCTGTTGCGGGATCAGGCGGGCAACGGGAGACAGGGTGTCCACGTATTCAACGATGACGCGCGAATCGAACAGCGCGCCGCCGTCTTCCATGACCAGGCAGGGAACCTTGCCCAGCGGGTTGTACGTTTGGATCTGCGTGTCGGCGGACCAGACGTTTTCGAGTTCAAGCCGGTAGTCCAGCTTTTTCTCGGCCATGACGATACGCACTTTGCGTACGTATGGACTGGTAAGCGAGCCGATCAGTTTCATGGAGTCACAAGCGGAGTCGAAAAGCGGCCGAAGTATAGCAGGCCGTATGACGGTCTAACCGGCCGCCGGCCGGAATCTTCGCCAGTTTGCCACAATGTTGCATGCCCTCGGATGATAAAATCGTCGGGTTTTCCCATCCGTAGCCATTTCTTCTCCAGACCATGCAAATCGCCGATCAATTGAGCCAACTGAATGCCCTTTCGCCATTGGATGGCCGTTACGCTTCCCGGAGCGACGCGCTGCGCGGTCTGCTGTCCGAAGCCGGCTTCATGGCGCACCGTGTCGAAGTCGAGGTGGCTTGGCTCGTCGCCCTGTCCGACGCCGGCCTGCCCGAACTGCCCTCGTTCTCTGAAGCCGCACGCCAGCGCCTGCAACAGCTGGTGCAGGATTTTTCGGAATCCGACGCTGGCCGCATCAAGGACATCGAACGCGTCACGAACCATGACGTGAAGGCCGTTGAGTACTGGCTGAAGGAAAAAGTCGCTGATGACGCCGAGCTGGCCCGCGCCGCCGAGTTCATCCACTTTGCCTGCACCTCCGAAGACATCAACAACACCTCGCACGCGCTGATGCTGTCGCGCGCCCGCGACCAGGTCGTGGTGCCGCGCCTGCGTGAACTGGCCGCCAAGCTGAACGACATGGCTGTGGCCCAAGCTGACCAGCCGATGCTGTCGCGCACGCACGGCCAGCCGGCCAGCCCGACCACGCTGGGCAAGGAATTCGCCAACGTGGCCGCGCGCCTGAACCGCGCCATCGCCGCCGTCGAAGCCGTGGAACCGCTGGCCAAGCTGAACGGCGCCACCGGCAACTACAACGCCCATCTGTCCGCCTATCCGGAAATCGACTGGCCCGCCTTCAGCCAGCGCGTGCTGGCCGGCCTGGGCCTGACCCAGAACCGCCACACCATCCAGATCGAACCGCATGACTGGATGTCGGCATTGTTTGACGCCATCACGCGCGCCAACATCATCGTCCTGGATCTGGACCGTGACGTCTGGGGCTACGTGGCCCTGGGCTACTTCAAACAGCGCCTGAAAGAAGGCGAGGTTGGCTCGTCGACCATGCCGCACAAAGTCAACCCGATCGACTTCGAAAACTCCGAAGGCAATCTGGGCCTGGCCAACGCCGTGTTGCGCCACCTGGCCGACAAGCTGCCGATCTCCCGCTGGCAGCGCGACCTGACCGACTCCACCGTGCTGCGCAACCTGGGCGTGGGCCTGGGCTATTGCCTGGTGGCATGGGACGCGTGCATGCGCGGCCTGGGCAAGCTGGAAGTCAACACGGCCGCCATCGACGCCGATATCGACGCGTGCTGGGAAGTGCTGGCCGAACCGGTTCAAACCGTGATGCGCCGCTATGGCCTGCCGCAACCGTACGAACAGCTCAAGGCCTTGACGCGCGGCAAGGGCATCACCGAAGAAGCCCTGCGAGAATTCATCCAGGGCCTGGCGTTGCCTGAAGAACCCAAGGCTCGTCTGCTGGCGATGACGCCGCGCTCGTACATCGGGCTGGCCGCCGAGCTGGCTCGGGCGGTATAGTCGCCATGCCGCGCGCGTCATGCGCGCGGCATCCTTGTTGTTCTTACGGGAGATTGCAATGAAGAAGTTGTCCACGCTTGCCGCGTTGGCCTGTATGACCGTTGGGCCGCTGTTGGCGACGACTGCGTCGGCGCAGTTCGCCAAGCCCGAAGATGCGGTCAAGTACCGCCAATCGGCGCTGACGCTGATGGCCTCGCATTTCGGGCGCATGACGCCGGTGGTCAAGGGCCAGGCGCCCTACGATGCCGCGCAGATCAAGGCCAACGTTGAAGTGTTGAAGACGTTGTCGGCGCTGCCGTGGACGGCTTTCGGTCCGGGTACGGAAGGCGGCGATGCCCGCCCCGAAATCTGGAGCGACGCCGCAGGTTTCAAGCAAAAGCAGCAAGCGTTCCAGGACAACATCGTGAAGCTGTCGGCGGCCGCTGACGCCGGCGATCTGGACAAGCTGCGCGCTGCCTTCGGTGATGTTGGCGCCAGCTGCAAGGCCTGCCACGATTCCTACCGCAAGAAGAAGTAAGGCGCGAGCCGTTCGCGGACGGCCTCGATCGCTGCAAACAAAAAGCCCTTCGAAAATTCGAAGGGCTTTTTGTTTTGTCCTGCGCGAGCGTGTTCAGGAAAAGGACATGTCGGCCACCACTTCCAGCGACCGTATCCACAACACCAATCCCGTCACGCAAGCGCCCAGCAACAGTGCGCGCAGCCAAACGGCAATGCCGTCTTGTGCGGGCGGCGTGCCGGCGGGCAGGTCCTTGGCGTCGACATCGCCGGTGATGATGGCGCGCACCAGGCGCTTGCGGCGAACCACCGCGTACCAGGCGACGGCGGCCAGGTGCAGCGCGATCAGCGCAATGATCACCCACTCGTTCAATTTGTGCCACGAGGTCAACGCGCCGGCGGTGGCTTCGCTGACATAGCCGAACAAGGGGCCTTGCGTCATGATGTCGTCGGTGGTGAACAGCCCGCTGACGGCTTGAAAGCCGACGACAAGCAGCAGCGCCAGAACCGACAGCGCACCCAGTGGGTTGTGGCCGGCGGGGGCGGCCGCGCCTTTCAGGTAGCGGGCAATGGAGCCGGGGCCGCGCACGAACTGGGTGAAGCGGACGTAGCGCGGGCCGATGATGCCCCACAGGATGCGGAAGATGATCAGGCCCAGCGCCGTACAGCCGAAGCGCACATGCCAATCCATATACAGGCCGCCCAGCTTTACGCTGACGAACGCGCCGACGATACAGACGACGAGCGCCCAGTGAAAGAGGCGGGTGGGAAGATCCCAGATGCGGATCGCGAGACGGTTGTTCTGCATGGTGAGCGTGCCCGGACTAAGGTGCTTGCGACTTTATCACGCGTAAAAAGCACTCGCCGCGCATGATGCGCGGCGAGATTGAACTGGCTCAAAGAGCCAGGGTATTGCGTTTAGTGCGTGGTATTGCTGCGCACGGACTCGATGCGATGCACGTGTTCGTGACGGAAGCGGATACGCTGGCCGGGCGCTTTTTGCGACGTTACGCCGCAAGGCACGACTTCCGTCGTGTAGGTCGTGGTGCCGTTGATCGGCGCGTTGAAGATGACCGTTGCGCGGATGGCCGGGCCGTTGGCCGGTTGCAGATAAACGATGTCGCCAATGTGGATCGGCGTGTTGTCCAGCGTCGTATGAGCCGGGCGTCGGATCAGGTCCGAGGTAGTGAAACGAGTATTCATGGTGTGTGTTCTCTTAAGTTCTAGTTATTAGAAAGCTGCGTTTTGTTCATGCCGCGAAGGGGCGGACGTACCAAAAGCGCCTCGCGACTTCGCGTTTGCCATGTCCGGCCGGGTAACGTCTTTCAGACATATCGGACAGGCATGCATGACAGTAACGCACAAGTGTTGCCGTCAGTTTGCGCATTCTCATGTTTTTGCTTGCGCGCGTAACGGGGTGATGCGGCCGATGTCGTCAGTCAGTCCAGGACGGTATCGGTTCAGGCCAAGTGGCGTGCATGTTGGGGCATGCGCTCTTCAGGCCTGGGGGCCACGCAGAGCGGGTTGACTCTGGCGGTTGCTGTGCAGCTTTGTCGTGGGTACGACTCGGGCTGCAACGTGTCTTGTTGCTTCTTTCCAAACCGGACTGGCGGCATGGTGAAGATGTGTTTGGCTAATGCCGTGTGTTCCAGATGGAAGTCGGCGGCTTGCGTTTTCGCGTTATGGGTTTTCGCAAACCGGATCGAATTTCCGGGTGGCTGGCGGCTCGCGGTTTTCGCGGGTGGGGCCGGCCAAGCTCTGGAGGGGTACTTCCAGGGTGCTTTCCGTGCTTTCAGCCTATTTATTTTCGGAAATATGGCGGCGTGAAGGCACATCAACTAACGATGATATCGCTGGTTGGCAGGTTTTGCAAGTCTTTTTTGGGCCTGGGGCCTGGGCGCCGGATTTGCGCCCGGGGCCACGCACCCCACGTTTGCGCTTAATGCTCCGCGCCGCGGGCTTGGCGTTGGGCTTCGATGATCAGCCCTTCCAGACGCGGCGACATCCGCAGCGCCACTTGCGCGCCCATCGAGCCGTCCGGCTGGCGCTCGGTTTCCAGCGCCAGGCCGATATGCTCGTCCGTGAATGCCTCGGGGGCGGCGTCAAGGTCGGCATAGCGCGCCACCAAGGCGTCCACGGCCTTCTGTGCGCCGGCCAAGGCGTCGTCCGACAATTGGCCCTGACCCAGATACTGGTTCACGACACGCGCCAGATCATTCATGAAATACAGCAGGGCGGCCGCGCCGCGGCAATCGGGCAGGGTGAAGCCCCAAGGGGCCGGGGAAGCGTGTTGAGTCATGGGTGAAGCCAGGCCAGGGTGACTAGCGGCCGTTGCGGCCGACATTGAATATAAGCCGGCATTTTACGGGAAGGCGCGGCAGCGGTTTGGCCGGCACGGCGCATCGTGCATACTTCCTTGCCCCCTGACCGTCTTACCTCATGATCCGACCTGCCCAAGTAAGCGACCTGGCCCGCCTGGCCGATATCGAACGCTCCGCCGCGCAGCGCTTTCGCGGCACGCCCATGGACTGGGCCGCCGATGGGGAACCGCTGCCGCTTGGCGAGCTGGTCGCGGCCCAGGCGGGCGGCCTGTTGTGGGTGGCGTTGCGTGACGGGCAGGTATGCGGTTTTGCTCTGGCCAGACCGATGGATGGCGACCTGTTCCTGGTGGAAATGTCCGTGGCCTTGCCTGCGCAGGGCCAAGGCTTGGGGCGAGGGTTGATGCAGGCCGTACTGGCGCACGCGCACGCCGCAGGCCGGTACCGGGCCGTCGTGCTGACCACCGACCGCGAGCTGCCATGGAATGCGCCGTTTTATCAACGGCTGGGCTTTGTGGAATTGGCGCCGCCGTATTCGGCGGCCGTGCACGCCCGTCTGCAATCAGAAGCGGATGCGGGTTTCGATGCTGCACGGCGTTGCGCCCTGGCCTATCCGCTGCGGGCTTAGTCCCTGTGTCAACTCGCTTCGATCGCAACAAAATCCGCCCGCAAGCGGCCGTGGGCCAGCGCTTCGGGATAATCTGCCCCCATGCGCCCGCCATCCACGCAGCGGGCAAGGAGAGGATACGGATGTCACTGTGGCGAGCCTGCCTGGCAGGCCTGGCAATGGCCTCAATGCTGTTCATGACGGCCTGCGTCAATAAAGAACCCCAGGAACGCGTGGCGTTCATCCAGTTGCTGCAATCTCGCGTGACCAGCGACGCGCTGCTGCCGCTTGCCGCCTTGACCAAGGCCGAGAAGGAAGCGGTGGGTGACTACGACGACGCGTACGGCGTCATGACCGATTTCCAGCAAGAAATGGCCAAGGTGGCCGGCTCGTTGCGCGACGTGCTGGCGGTGGAGACCCTGCGGTCGGTTGGCGAAATCGTGGAACGCAAAGCGGCGTTCGAGGCGGCTCGCAAAACCCTGGCCGACAGCGCGGGCAAGCTTCAGGACGCGCGCGCCAAAGCCGACAAGGCGCGAGCCGGCCTGACGCTGCCGGCCGACTTGGCACCTGTCTACGACGGCGTTTATGACGATGCGGTGACCGCGCCCGCCGCCGAGCTGATGCAGGCTGCTACGCGCATGGATTCCGTGGCGCACGACGCAATAGGTATCGCGGATTTCGTCGCCGCCAACGCCGCCGAAATTCAGCTTGTGGATGGCCAGGCGCGTGTGGCCACCCCCACGCTCCAACAGGAACTGAACTTGCGATTGCAGGGCCTGAATGCGCAGTCGGCGGGCCTTGCCGAAGCGCGCGAAACCATCCTGCTTGCGGCTGGCCGGGGGTCTTGAAAGCGTCCGGTAGCAGGCGCTTTGTACAATGCGGGTCTCGCGGCGTTCGCCGTGCCTGGAACGGAATATGAGTCAATCATCCAGCTTGCACTTCAGGACCTTTCTGCTCCTGCTTGTCGTCGTCACCATCGCATTCGGCTGGTTATTGTGGCCGTTCTATGGCGCCGTGTTTTGGGGCGCCATTCTTGCCATTATCTTTGGGCCCTTGCAGCGCCGGCTGGTCAAGCGGTGGGGGGGCAGGCGCAATCTTGCCGCGCTGATCACCCTGTTGGGGGTCTTGCTGCTGGTCATTCTGCCGCTGGTCGCCATCAGCGGGTCGCTGGTGCGTGAAGGCGCGAACCTGTATCAGAGCATCAAGTCGGGCGAGCTGAATTTCGGCGCCTACTTTCAGCAGGCGATGGCGGCATTGCCTCCGTCGGTGCACGACCTGCTGGCGCGCTTTGATCTGGCCGACATCCCGAGCCTGCAAGAAAAGCTCAGCGCGGGCGCCATGCAGGCCAGCCAGTTCCTGGCGACCCAGGCCTTGAGCATCGGGCAGGACACGTTCCAGTTCGTGATCAGCTTCGGCATCATGCTGTACCTGCTGTTCTTCCTGTTGCGTGACGGGCCGCAGTTGTCGGCACGCATCAAGCGCGCCATGCCGCTGAGCGACGCGCACAAGCAGCATTTGTTTCGCAAGTTCACGACCGTGATCCGCGCCACCGTCAAGGGCAACATCGCGGTTGCGGCGGCGCAGGGCGCGTTGGGCGGCATCATCTTTTCGATTCTGTCGATTCAGGGCGCGCTGCTGTGGGGCGTGATCATGGGCTTCCTGTCGCTGCTGCCCGCCGTGGGCGCAGGCCTGATCTGGGCGCCCGTGGCCATCTACTTCCTGCTGACGGGCGCCGTCGTCAAAGGCGCGGTGCTGATCGCGTTTGGCGTGCTGGTCATCGGTATGGTCGACAACGTGCTGCGCCCGATTCTGGTGGGCAAGGACACGAAGATGCCCGACTACGTCGTGCTGATTTCCACACTGGGCGGCATGGCGCTGTTTGGTCTGAACGGTTTTGTGATCGGCCCGCTGATCGCCGCGCTGTTCATGGCCTGCTGGGACCTGTTCTCGCCGTCGTCGGATGAGCTGCTCGGCAACACGGAAGACGCGCCGCCGTCCGCCAAGTAAGGCCCGTGCGGGTGTATCGTGTAGCAGGGCCGGTCTTCACAGGCCGGCCCTTTTGCATTGCCGATTTTCTCTGCCGGCAATTTCTTTGCTGGCTTGCCCACACAGGAGCGCGTTGCAATGGAATGGAAACTGCATCGATCAGGCTGGATCGAAGAACGCAATTTCGATATTGAGTTCGCCGAGGTGCCCGAAGGGTTTCATGCGCGGGTACGCATCATCGGATTCCCCCCTCTTGAAGACACCAAGAACGTCTTTCCCACCGAGGCCTTGGCGGAGAAGGGCGCGCTGACCTTGCTCAAGAGTCAGTTTGCGGGCACGCCCGACCTGGAAGAAAAATAGCGCGGCGTCTGCCGCGCTTGGCCGTTGACGCCTAACGCAGCCTGAACAGGTTGTCGCCGATGCGCAGGTCTCGGTCGGTGCGGGGCTGCGTGCGCACCAATCCTTGCTTGAGCGCCTGCTGGATATTCGTGACGCCCGTCTCGTCCGCGGTGTCCATCGAAAAGCTGATGGCGGTCAGGTGGCCGCGCAGGCTCCATTCGCCCGCTGCGTCCGGCGTATAGATGGGCAGGCGCTCAACGGTGCTGGTCTGCACATCGCTGGGCGGGGTGACGTACAGCACGATGTCATCACGGCCGTCGCCCGTCAGATCGGCAAAGACCAGTTGGCAGCGGGGTTCCGCGGTTTGGCTGGACAGCCCCGTGGATGCGCCGGGCTTGGCTGGCGCGGCGCACGTTTTGGCTTGCGAGGGATAAGTCTGTATCAAGTACGCCCACCATGACGCCGGCACCTTGGTGTTCGCGGGGATCGTGGTGAAGGCGGGCACGTTCGCCATGTCCTGAGCTAGCTGCTGTGCATTGTCCGCCCAGCGGAAGTAGCCACTTTTCAACGCTTCTTTGGCAACGGCCGCAATGCGGGGGTCTCGTGCGTTGGCCGCCCCATCGGCCAGTTTTTGTACGGCTTCCACGCCCCACTTTCCAAAGTCTTCACCGACACGGTAATACGTGAACTCGTGGGGATCGAGGCGTCCGTCGATCATGCGCTGCAACTGGCTTTCGGCCGCCAGGCGCAAGGGGTTGGCGACGGGCGTGATGAACGCCGCCAGCACCGCCAGCGTGGCGGCGGCGGTGATCAGGTTGGTAGCGGCCAACATCGGGTAGTAATGCTTGGGGCGCAAGGCCGCCCAGCTGTAACCCGCCCCATACAGCACCAGGATGCCGCTTGCGGCCACGCCCCAGGCGCGCAGCACGGTCCAGCCGTACTGGTCGACTCGGACAATCGCGCCGTACAGGGCCACGGCCGCCAGCGGCAGCAGGCACACCATGGCCGCACGCAGCAGCGCGCCCAGGCGCGGGCCGAATGGCGCGGCGTCCGCATGGTCTTGCCAGGCCGCGTTGATCAGCTTGATCCACACGAGCGAGAACGCAATCAGTGCGCCCGCCGACAATTGCACGGCCTGCAAGCCCAGCGCCATGCGGGCGGCGAGCGCCAGCGTGAAAGCCACGCCCACCAGCGTGACCAGCGGCAGCAACCACGCATTGAGCGTCAGCCAGGAACGTTGCATGGTGTCCGTCAGTGCGGGGCGGCGGCGCACGCCGACCAGGCATGCCGCCAGAATCATCGGCCATGCCGCGTAGCGGAACGTTGAGTTTTCGACAATCCGCTGCACGATGCCGATGCCGATCATCTTGAACATGGCGCCCGCCGCCGTCAGCAGCAGGCACACAGCCCCCGCCAGGAAAAAGCTCAGGGCCAGGTGGACGGCATTGCGCCACGCGGCGCGAAATACTGCCGGGTAATGCCATTGCGCGCGCGTGGCGTCCAGCGCCTGAATCACCGGCAGCAGGATGAAACCCGCCGTGCCGGTCAGCAGCATGGCAACGCCCATCTCGCTGTCCCGAAGCCAGCCGCCGCGCTCATTCGGCAACGCGCCAAACGCGGCCGTCAGCCCATAGGCGGTGAGGGCGGGCAGGATCAGTCCATAGACGGCCAGCGCAATCAGCCAGCGCCTGGGGCTGGCCATCCCCGCCAGCAAAGCGCCGGCTAGCGGCGCCAACGCCAGCCATTGCAGCAGAAAGTACAGGCCGAAGGGATGGCCCCATGGCCACGCCTGGCGCGCCATGAGTTCATGCAGGGCCACCCCAAGCAGGGCCGCGATGACGCCATAGACCAGCACGGTTTTGTCGGGTGCGCTCAGAGCGCCGCCGGGGGGTACTTTAAGGGACGGATTATTCATGGCGGCGATAGTAACAACGCGCTCATTGGCCGGTATATGCAACGGGTTGCCATCCGTATCTGTCTGTCAGGAAGTCATCGCGCAGCGCAATATTTCGGAGTAAATTGGGGACGCGATGATGGGGGTTAATCAGGGCTTAAGCCCGTAATCCGGCCGTTGTGCGCGGATTGTGCGGTTGCGGGCTTCTGCAATAATTTCTGAATTTGATCCACCCGGCGCAATGATCGGGACGGACGTATCGGGAGGCGCATGGGTCCAAAAGAGGTAATCAATGGCTGACGGCGAAAGCCTGGCAGGCGTGAGAACGCGCCCGCAGCACCGGTATTCCATGCGGACCGGTTTGCTGGCCCTGGTCGTCACCTGTATTGCGCCGGCGCTGGTCGTGGCGTCGGTGGCGGTGTACGAAAGCTACGTTGTCCAAAAGGAACGCATCTTTCGCGACACCATTTTCCTTGCCCGCAATCTGGCGTCCATCCTCGACCGCGAACTGACTGGCGTGGAAGCGGGCGTGCAGATGCTGGCGTCATCCCCGGATCTTCTTAACGGTGATTTCGCGGGCTTTCATCAGCGTGCGCGGGAGTCAGTGCGTTTCCAGATCGTTGACAGCTATGTGCTGACCGACAAAGACGGCCGCCAGGTCCTCAATACGCTGGTGCCTTACGGCACGCCCCTGCCGCTTTCCGGCGCGCCCGAAGATTTAAGGCAGGTGTTTCGCGCGCGCTCTCCTGTGCTGACCCGCTTGTTCACGGGCGGCGTCAGCGGCAGGCCGACCATTGCGCTCGGCGTGCCCGTTCTGCGTGCGGGGGAGGTCGCCTATAGCCTGAACGTGGGCATTTCGCCCGACCGAATCGGGGCGGCGCTGGGCCGGCGCGCCTTGCCGGATGGCTGGGTGGCCGCCGTGCTGGACAGTTCCGGCACCATCGTGGCCCGCACTCGCGACGCGTCCAAGTTCGTGGGCGAGAAGGCCGTCCCTTCGCTGGCGCGCGCCGTCATGCAGGACGGCGAAGGTGCATTGGAATCCACCACGAAGGAAGGCACGCCCGTCTACACCGCGTTCAGCCGGTCTGCCGTGTCTGGGTGGACCGTCGCGGCCGGTGCGCCGATGACCTTATTGACGACGGACTTGTACCGTTCCATCGCCTGGCTGGCATTGGGCACCTTGTTCGCGTTTGGCCTGGGGCTGTGGCTGGCGTTGCGATTGGCCAGCAGCCTGACGTCTGCGGTGCAAGGTCTGGTCGGCCCGGCATTGGCGCTGGGCGAAGGCCGTACCGTCGAACTGGCCGGCACCCGCGTCAAAGAGGCCGAGGAAGTCGGTACGGCGTTGTTGCAGGCCTCGCGCATGCTGGCGCACGCACAGCATCTGGCGCACTACGACCCGCTTACTGGCTTGTGCAACCGGGTGTTGTTCGGCGAGCTGATCTTGCGTGAATTGGCCGTGGCGCAGCGCACTGGCGAACCCTTCGCCATTCTGGCGATCGACCTGGACGGGTTCAAGGCGGTCAACGACATGCACGGCCACGCCGCGGGCGACACCGTGCTGAAAGAGGCCGCCGACCGCATGGGCCGCGCCATCCGCGTGTCCGATGTGGCGGCCCGGCTGGGGGGTGATGAGTTCGCCGTCTTGCTGATGGGAGTCGGCAAGGAGCAAGCGCAACCCGTGGCCGAGGCCTTGGTCGACAGCCTGTCCTTGCCTTATCCGGGCATCCGCGTATCGGTGTCTGCCAGCGTCGGCATCGCGGTGTATCCGGAGTCCGGCATCACGATGCTGCAATTGCTGGAGCGGGCCGATGTGGCGCTGTACCAGGCCAAGGGGCAGGGCAAGCGGCGCGTGGCGTCCGACCTATAACGGTGATGTGGGTGGCCACGCCGCCCCGCCTCGTGGCGGGGGCGATTCAGACACCAGGGCGCGGCGGCTGTTGAGGGGCGAGGGCCGTCAGGACTTCGCCTGATTTCAGCCGATACTGCTTGTCGCCCAGCGCGTCCACCTGTTCCCCTTCGGAGGTCCGAAGGATATAGCGCGTGGCGGGCGGGGGCGGCGAGTCCGGCGTGGGCGGACCGTCCGCTTGCAGGAAGACTTCTATCCGATAAAGCCGGCCAGACTCCGTGCTGGCAAGAACATCACTCAGTCTGCGTATTGAAATGGCCATGCGCCTGCTACTCCCTCTTCTTCACGGTTTCGGTGGGTATGTCGCGGTTGCGGGCACGGATTTTCCTCCGTGCGGGCTGGTCACTACGATAACGTTTGGTTTTCGCTACACTGCCCGGCTGCACGGCGCCCGCTTGCACGGCGCCCGCTTGCACGGCGCCCGCTTACACGGCGCCTGATTCAAGTGCAGGCAGCAGGACAACAGAAAAGCAGACACAGTAATGCAGATTTCTCCCGGCCGGAACACGGCCACCATCCTTGGGTTGCTGGCGATCGTGCTGTGGGGCACGGTCGTGGGTTTGATTCGTGGAGTCAGTGAGAATTTCGGCGCCATTGGAGGCGCCGCGCTTATCTATACGGTGGGTTCGATCTTCCTGGTCGGTTTGCTGGGGTTTCCCAAATTACGGCAATTTCCTCGGCAGTATCTTGTCGTCGGCAGCCTGTTGTTCGTCGCCTACGAGATTTGTTTGTCGCTCTCGCTGGGCTTTGCCAATGATCGCGCGCAGGCCATTGAGCTGGGCATCGTCAATTACCTGTGGCCTTGCCTGACGGTGGTGCTGGCGATCTTCATCAACGGGCAGCGGGCCAGCGCCTGGGTCGTTCCTGGGATATTGCTTTCCATCTGCGGCATCGTCTGGGTCGTGGGCGGATCAGGCGGATTATCGTGGGCGCGCACCGTCACGAATGTGTCGAGCAACCCCCTCAGTTATGGATTGGCGTTCAGTGGCGCCATTATCTGGGCGCTTTATTGCAACGTGACCAAGCGCTTCGCCGACGGCAAAAATGGCGTTGCGCTGTTCTTCATGCTGACCGCGGCGGTCTTGTGGATCAAATACTTCCTGAGCCCCGAGCCGCCCCTGGCATTTTCCGCGTCCGCCACGCTGGAACTCTGCGTGACCGGCGGCGCGATGGCGGCCGGCTATGCGTTGTGGAATGTGGGGATACTCAAAGGCAACCTGACCTTGCTGGCCACGGCGTCGTACTTCACCCCGGTGCTGTCGACCTTTTTCGCAGCCGTGTGGCTGTCCACCCACCTGACCGTGTCGTTCTGGCAAGGCGTGGCGATGGTCACCGCCGGTTCGTTGTTGTGCTGGGCGGCAACGCGAGGCAAATCCGCCCGGGGCGGGTAGCCCAGGGCGGATGGCTTGGGGGAAAAACGCGCCTAGTCGATCAACATGCTTTGGGCCACGGCGTAGCCCAGCGGGATCAACAGAAGCGAAGCAAAGGTGGAACTGACAATCGCCGCCGATATCTTCAGCCAGGGCTCGGGCCCCGCACTTTGAATCGTTTGAATCACCAACGCGACGATACCCATAACCATCAAACAGCTGATTACCACTGCTACGTAAGTCATGTTGTCTCCGTCCTCGCCTGATTAAAGGGGTGCGGCTGCCGCTGCTGCGGTCTAGATGTTTGATCTGATTGTGCGCCTGTATTGGCAGACTGCACCCTAGGGTTTTCCAGGCGCAACGCTTGCGATGTGGCGGTTTTGCCGCAGGGGATGCAGCATGAATTTCATGTGCGCGCGCAGCATTTCAATCGGCGTTCGATAAGGCCGTTTCAGCGTAGGGATTGCGCTACGATGGCGGCATCCCATCACAGAAAAAGGCGGTCCCATGCCGCAGAAATTACGCCCTGGCACGCGTGCCACGCTTCAGGTCAGGCAGCTCATGCCGGGCGAATTCGCATGGATCATCACATTGCTCGACCCTGAGACCGGCAATGTGCACAGCACCAATTATTCGGAAAGACGCTATGGCAGCCAGGATGAGGCCTCTGCGGCGGGCAAGGCCGCCGTTGTGAAATTTCTGGGCAGCGATGGCAAAAATGTCACGAGCGTCCCCAAGGAAGCGAAGCCCAAGCCCTGATTCCGCCCTTGATGTTGCGCAAGATGAAGCCCTCGCCAGAGGGCTTTTTTGCGCCGGTGCGATATCGAAGCGGGGCGGGAACGCGAATTGCTGTGCACCTGAGCGGCGCAATACGCGCCGGAGGAGCAGAACATGACCCCAACCCCGCATCGAGAGCCTGGCTTGCCCGACGACCTGTCGCCGGACGACCCTTCGCTACCCGGCAACTTGCCGCCCGACGATCCCTTGCCGGACCCGAATCAGCCGCCCGACGATCCGCCGTCGCACGATCCCACGCCGCCTGCGCCCGATCCGCGTATGCCTGGCGCCATTGATCTGGCTTGAGCGGCGGTTGCCTGCTCGCGCGCAATTCATCAAATCATGAGGAGTCCGATATGCGTTCCATCTTGCTGTGGCTGCTTGGCGTGCCCATTCCCATCATCATTTTGCTGGCGCTTTTCTGGCATTGACGTGTCTGCCGTTTCCCGCATCGGCGTTTGGGCTTGAAGCTGGCCTGAAGGCCGGCGCGATAAAACAATGAATAAGGAATCACCATGGAAAACGCATCATCAGTAGGCCAGCCATACGTCGCTGGCGTACCTACGCAAGAATCAGCGGTGTCGGCGGTGTCCTGGGCGGCCGTTTTCGCGGGCGCGGTGATTGCCGCCGCGCTGTCGCTTGCGTTATTCGCCGGCGGCACGGGCCTGGGTTTTCTGTCGGTCTCGCCGTGGAGCGACGAGGGCATGTCGGCCCCCGCCGTTGGCATCAGCATCATCGTGTGGATGCTGTTCACGCAGATCATTTCTTACGGCATCGGCGGCTATGTGGCTGGCCGCTTGCGTACGAAATGGGTCGACGTGCATTCGGATGAAGTCTATTTCCGCGACACTGCCCATGGCTTTCTGGTGTGGGCGCTGAGCGCGGTGGTCAGCGCCGCGCTGTTGGGGTCCGCGATTGCGACGGTGGCTTCCGGCGCCGCGAAAACGGGCGCGACGGTTGCAGCAGGTGCGGGCGCGGCGGTTACCGCCACGGCGGCGGCCGGCGCTGCGGGTGCAGGGGGCGGCGGCATGGATCGGGCAACCGAATACCTGACCGACACGCTGCTGCGTTCGGACCGGCCCGATGCTGGCGGCGACCGCAATGCGGCCAAGACTGAAGTGGGCCGCATCGTGGCGATGAGCCTGGCGCGCGGCGACATCACGCCCGAAGACCGCGACTACGTCGTGAAGGTGGTGGCTGCACAAACCGGCCTGGACCCCGCCGTGGCGCAACGCCGTGTCGAGCAGACCATCGCCAACGCCAAGAAGGCGGCGGCAGACGCCAAGCAAAAGGCCAAGGAAGCGGCCGATGCCGCGCGCAAGGCAGCCGCTGCATTCGCGCTGTGGGGCTTCGCCTCGATGCTGATCGGCGCCTTCGTGGCAAGCTTGTCGGCTACGTGGGGCGGCAAGCGCCGGGATATGCTGCGCCGTCTGTAATTGTGGATGTGTAGTGAAGGGCGTCCCACGATGGGGTGTTCCGTGATGGGGCGTCCCGTGATGGGGTGCCCCTCGGTGGGGCGCCCCGATCCTTGTGGCGTCGTTGCCCGCGCCGCAATGTTGCCCACACCGCAATGCAAAAGGCCCTCACCGAAGTGAGGGCCTTTTTAATTCTTGGTGGCGCATCCCTGATTCGAACAGGGGACCTGCGGATTATGATTCCGTCGCTCTAACCGGCTGAGCTAATGCGCCAATCCTTGTTCGCTGTTTAGTAGCTACTTGTTAGTAGTGCTGAGCAACGAAGAACGAAATTCTAGCATGAAACTTTTTTCGTTTGCAAGCGGGCGCGGCGCAAAAAATTTAAGAAGCGTTTTATGCGTCTCGCGCCAGCCGGATGCCCGAGAATTGCCAGCGCGCATCCGGCGGGAAAAAGTTGCGATAGCTGGCGCGCACATGGTCGCGCGGTGTGGCGCAGGAGCCGCCGCGCAACACGTACTGATTGCACATGAACTTGCCGTTGTATTCGCCGACCGCGCCGGCGTCTGGCTGGTAGCCGGGATAGGCGTCGTAGGCGCTGGACGTCCATTCCCATGTGTCGCCGAATAGCTGCACGGGGCCGCCCGAGCCGTTGCGGGCCGGGGCGGGGCGCGGGTCCAGATGGCCGTTTTCCAGCATGTTGGCGCGGCCGGGAAATGCGGGGTCGGCCAGTTGGCGGGCGGCGTATTCCCATTCGGCTTCACGCGGCAGGCGTACGCGAGCCCAGCGCGCGTAGGCGTCGGCTTCGAAATAGCTGACGTGAGTGACGGGCGCCTGGAGCTCAAGCTCTTGCATGCCGCGCAATGTGAAGATGCGCCAATCGTCGCGCTGTCCTTCCCAGTAAAGCGGTGCGCGCCAGCCTTCGGCGCACACGCGGTCCCAGCCTGCGGACAGCCAGAGTTCGGGCCGCTTGTAGCCACCGTCGCGAATGAAGGCCTGGAACTCATGCTGCGTGACCAGCCGGTCCGCCAGATGGAACGGGGCGACGAGCACTTCATGCGCGGGGCCTTCGTTGTCGAACCCAAAGCCGCGGCCATCGTGACCGATGCGGGTGATGCCGCCTGCGTAGCGGGTCCAGCCGGCGGGCGTGCCAGGGGGAAGGGCGGCTGAGCCCGGCGCGATGTAAGCGGGCTTGAGCGGGTTGCAGGACAGCATGTGCTTCACGTCGGTCAGGATCAATTCCTGATGTTGCTGTTCATGGTTCAAGCCCAGTTCCAGCAACGCGTCAAAGGCCGGTTCATTGCCGCCCAGCCGGGAAATCAGGTCGTGCATGGCGCCATCGACATGCTGGCGGTATTGCAGCACATCAGACAGCGCGGGCCGCGACAGCAGGCCTCGGTGCGGACGCGGATGCTTGGCGCCGATGGCGTTGTAGTAGGAGTTGAACAGCATGCGGTACTGCGGATGGAACATCGTGTACGGCGGGTGGAAATGCGTCAGCAGAAATGTCTCGAAGAACCASGTSGTGTGCGCCAGATGCCATTTGRCCGGGCTGCAATCCGGCATGGATTGCACCTGGCAGTCTTCGGGGCTGAGCGGCGCGGCAAGCGCCGTGCTGGTGGAGCGCACGGCATCGTAGCGATCGTGCTGGCCGGCCTGCCCGCTGGCATAGGGTCCGGTGGCGGGGTGTGTCAGCAGGCAGGCAGGTTCCATGGCGATCCTCCAGTGGCGTTGAGGGCAGGTCCGCGTCAGGCGCGGGCGCTGAAAACGGAGAACCAGCCGCGGGCATCCGACCAGTGCACCACGTCGCGAAAGCCCGCGCGTTGCAGCAGATCGGTAAACGCGTCTGGCGTGAATTTGTAGGAATTTTCGGTGTGGATGCGTTCGCCAGCGGTGAAGTCGCGTGCGCCGCCGGGCCATGTCACGCGGACGGCGCGTTGGGCTTCCAGGTGCATTTCAATGCGCGAGCGCTGGCTGTTGAACAGCGCCACGTGACGCCAGTCGGCCACGTCGAAGTCGGTGTCCAGCACGGTGTTCACGTGGCGTAGCAGGTTCAGGTTGAAGGCGGCGGTCAGATGCAGGGCATCGTCGTACGCGGGTTCCAGCACCTGCTTGGATTTGACGCGGTCCACCCCCACCAGCAAGCCGCCGCCGTCGCATTGCGCGCGGATGCGTTGCAGCATGGCTAGCGCGTCGTCGGGGCTCAGGTTGCCGATGCTGGAGCCGGGGTAAAAGAACAGGCGGTGGTCGGCCGGCACATTGGAAGGCAGCGCCAGCGTCTGGGAAAAATCCTGGCCGATCGCGGTCACGCTCAGGTCGGGATACGCCAGGCGCAGCCGCCGCACGGCGGCTTGCAGGTAGTCGGCCGAGATGTCGATGGGAATGTAATGCCGCGGACGCAGACGAGCGAACAGGTTTTCAGCTTTGACGCAGTCGCCCGCACCCAGGTCGATCATGGACGTGATCTCGCCCACATGCCGGGCGATGTCTGCGCCGTGTCGCTGGAAAATCTCGGCTTCGCAGCGAGTCGGGTAGTACTCAGGCAACTGCGTAATGGCGGTGAACAGCGACGAACCGAGCGCGTCGTACAAGAACTTGGGATCGATATGGGCGGGATCGTCCAGCAGACCGTCCCGCAGTTCAGCTTGTTCGGGACTCGGGGCCTGCGAACCACGCGCCAGGAAAGCCGGCGCGGCATGGGCAAGCACTGCAGAAGGGGAAACCATGCGTTCATTTCCTTTTTTTAGGCGGTTGAAGCGCATTGCAAGGGGCTATTGTGGCGGCCAGGGGGGTTGCGGTGTCAAGCGCTAAGCCAATGAATGCAATGGACTTTTACGAAATTGAGGCGGTCGTCACGCTTGTTGCGGCGGCACGTCTTGCCTTGCCCTTAGCAAGTTTCGCTCCGCTGAAATATCGAATTACGGCTGGTTGCCAAAGCTCGGGCGAAAGCGCCGAATGATCGGCACAATGGGGACATGGTCAAACGAGCATCTGGCCGGACACAGCGATGTGTCCGGCCAGGCACTTGAGAAGGCCCAACTTCATAAGGAGCGACTATGAATCGAAAGCACCAACGCGCCGAGATGGCTCTGCATCGCGACCGGGTCAACGACAGCTTTCACGAGCTGCTTGCGGGCACGGAAGACCTTTTGCGTTCGACGGCTTCTTATACCGGCTCCGAAATCGAATCGGCCCGTGCGCGTTTAAAGCAGCAGTTGGCCGAAGCGCGCGACCACTCGCGCGACTGGGAAGGCGCCGCGCGGGAACGCGCGTATCGCGCCAAGGCCTATGCCGATGAGTATGTGCACGAGCACGCCTGGAAGTCGGTTGGCGTGGCGGCACTGGTTGGCGCCCTGCTGGGGTGCCTGGTGGCAAGCGGCCGGCGCTAAGCCGCCGTTGCCATGAGGCCGTCTCCGGCTGCGGGCCGGATAGTAACGGGGCCGGGCACGCTCAGCGGGTTGCCCGGCACGCTGCCCGGCGTACGCCGTTGGGCGCAGGCGCTGATGCTGGCCTGCGCCACCCTCATGCTGGCCGCCTGCGCCAGCGTGCCTGATGCGCAGGAGCGTCAGGCGCGCAAGGCGCAAGCCGGCTTGTCCGCCGATGCGGCCCGCGACAGTTACCGCCAAGGGCAGGGCATTGCGGCGGATGCGAAGACGCCCAAAGATGATTTTCTGGCGCGCCACCTGGCCGTTGAACAAGCCGTCAGCGGCACACCTCTCATGGCAGGCAACCGCGTGCGGCTGCTGGCCGACGGCCCGAGCACCTATCAAGCCATGCTGCAATCCATCCGGCAGGCGCGCCGGTATGTGCACATGGAAACCTATATTTTCGATGACGACGCGGAAGGCGCACGCTTTGCCGACGCGCTGATTGGCGCCCGCAACCGGGGCGCCGAAGTGTCGTTGATGGTGGATGCCGTGGGCACCATCAAAACGCCTGATGCGCTGTTCCAGCGGTTGCGCGATGCTGGCGTGCAGGTCGCCGTGTTCAACCCTGTGAATCCGGCAAGCGCCCGTGCGGGCTGGTCGCCGAATCAGCGCAACCACCGCAAGGTGCTGGTGGTGGACGGCAAGGTCGGCTACGTGGGCGGTATCAACGTCAGCAGCGTGTATGAATCATCGCCAGGCTCGGGATCGAGCTCAGTGGTCGGGGCAAGCGGCGGCGGCGCGGATACCAAGGCAAAGGGCGACGCCAAGGCTGCGCCCTGGCGCGACACGCATCTGCGCATTGAAGGCCCGGCGGTGGCGCAGGTGGAACAGGTGATTCAGGCGGGTTGGGCGTCGCAATCCGACGAACCGATCAAGGGCGGCGGCACCAACATTGCGCCGGCGGTGGGCGCCACCAGCGTGCGCATCCTGGCCAACCAGCCTGATCGCAGCGACGGCTACACGGTCTACCTGACGCTGATGTCCGCGTTCGAAAGCGCGCAAAAATCCATCCACATCACGATGGCGTACTTCGTGCCGGACCCGGCTTTCATCGATGCTTTGTCCAGCGCCGCGCAGCGTGGCGTGGACGTGGTGCTGGTGCTGCCGGGGTTCAGCGATTCGTCGCTGGTGTTCAACGCGGGGCGCTCGCATTACACCGACTTGCTGCGCGCCGGCGTGAAGCTCTACGAACGGCGCGACGCCCTGCTGCACGCAAAGACGGCTGTAGTCGACGGCGTGTGGTCGACGGTCGGGTCCAGCAACATGGATTGGCGCAGCTTTGCGTTGAACTATGAGATCAACGCAGTGGTGCTGGGGCCGGAATTCGCGGGCGAAATGGAAGCGTTGTTCCAGCGCGATGTGGCGGACTCGGTGCAGATCACGCCAGAAGCCTGGCGCAACCGAGGCGCCGACGACCGCTTCATGGAGTTCTTCTCGCGGATGTTCGAGCGCTGGCTGTAGTGGGCTGTAGTGGGCCGTCGTTGGCCGCAGTTGGCCGTCGTACGCTTAGCCGTTGCTGAACATCCGCTGCTGAACATCCGCTGTCTGTTGCCTTGAAACTTAAGCGCGATGCTCCGCCAGCGCCGTCGTGATGTCTTGCGTGGGTTGGAACGAGCTTGCCTGCGCCATCGCCCAACCCACCCTGAAGACTTGATGGCGGAATTCACCGCGCAGCAATTCGCCCGGCGCCAGTTCGGGGAACAGCGCGGACAGCAGGCGGATTTCGCTGGACGAAATGCGGCGCGCGATATGGTGCGGACGCAATTGGCCAGGGTGAGTCAGGCCGGCTGCCGCCAGCAGTTCGGCCAGCGCATGCAGCGTGTTGCGATGGAAGAACGTCACGCGCTGCGCCTTGTCTGGCACGACCAGCGCGCGTTGGCGCAGCGGGTCTTGCGTGGTGACGCCAGTGGGGCATTTGCCGGTGTGGCAGGCCTGCGCCTGAATACAGCCAATGGCGAACATGAAGCCGCGCGCGGCGTTGCACCAGTCGGCGCCCATCGCCATGACGCGCGCCATGTCGAAAGCGGTGATGATCTTGCCGGACGCGCCCAGCTTGATGCGGTCGCGCAGGTTCACGCCGATCAGCGTGTTGTGCACCAGGCGCAGCGCCTCGCGCAGCGGCGTGCCGACGTGGTCGACAAATTCGACGGGCGCCGCGCCCGTGCCGCCTTCCGCGCCATCCACCACGATGAAGTCCGGCGTGATGCCGGTTTCCAGCATGGCCTTCACGATGGCGAACCATTCCCATGGGTGGCCCACGCAGAACTTGAAGCCCACGGGTTTGCCGCCTGAAAGTTCGCGCAGGCGCGCCACGAATTTCATCAGGCCGATGGGGGAGTCAAACGCCGAATGGCTGGCCGGCGAATTGCAGTCTTGCCAGGCCGCCACGCCGCGCGCTTCGGCGATCTCGGGCGTGACCTTGCCGGCAGGCAGGATGCCGCCATGCCCGGGCTTGGCGCCCTGCGACAGCTTGATTTCGATCATCTTCACCTGCGGCGTACAGGCGTTCTTTACAAAGGCTTCTTCCGAGAAGGCGCCGTGCTCGTCGCGACAGCCGAAGTAGCCCGAGCCAATGTTCCACACCAGGCTGCCGCCGGGTTGGCGGTGGTAGCGGCTGATGCCGCCTTCGCCCGTGTCATGCGCAAAGTCGCCTTGGCGTGCGCCTTCATTCAGCGCCAGAATCGCGTTGGCGGACAGGGCGCCAAAGCTCATCGCCGACACGTTGAACGCCGACATCGAATAGGGCTGCTTGCAGTCCGGCCCGCCCACCGTGACGCGGAAATCCGTATCGTTGATGTGCGACGGTGACATGGAATGGTTGATCCATTCGTAGCGGTCGCCGTAGACGTCTTCCTGCGTGCCGAAGGGGCGCTTGTCGATCTCGCGCTTGGCGCGCTGATACACGATGGAGCGTTGCGCGCGCGAGAACGGCGCGGCTTGCGTGTCGTCTTCCAGGAAGTACTGGCGGATCTCGGGGCGGATGAATTCGAACAGGAAGCGCAGGTTGCCCAGCACGGGGTAGTTGCGCCGGATGGCGTGGCGGGTCTGGATCAGGTCATAGACACCCAGCACGCCCAACGCCGCCAGCGGCACCGCCGCCCATAGCCACCAGAGTGAACTGGTGATGGCCAGGAAGGCGGTGATGGCCGCGCCTGCCAGGGTCAATATAAAGGCCGTGTAGCGGCCGACAAACCAGCTCATAGTCCTCTCCGTATTGCGGAATGGAGCAACCATACACCAGCTCACCCCCCAGAAAAAAAAGACCCCCTTAATTAAGGGGGCCGATTCTGGAACACTGTTTTTCAGTGCCGGGGTTAAGCCGCGTGGCTTAGCAGCTGGACGCAGGCGGCGTCTTCTCAACCGCCAGCCCGAAAGCCGGGCGCAAATGCACGCCCAGGGCGCTGCCAGCGAATGCGGCCGGCAGCCACAGCCAGGCATGCAGGCTGCCCGACAGGATGCCGCTGAAGTAGGCGCCGATGTTGCAGCCGAAAGCCAGGCGTGAGCCATAGCCCAGCAGCAGGCCGCCAATGACGGCGCCGGCCAGCGAACGCGCGGGCACTTTCCACACAGGGGCGAACTTGCCCGCTGCGCTGGCCGCGGCCAGCGCGCCCAGCATCAGGCCGATGTCCATGACGGTCGTGACGTCTTGGCGCAGCGGTGCGCCCAGCGAGGGCTGCTTGCTCCAGTAGGTCCAGGTCGCCACGTCGCCGCTGACGGCGTTCAGGGCCTTGGCGCCCCACAGCGCAAAGGCTGACGTGATGCCCCACGGGCGGCCGGCCAGCGCCAACGTGGCAAAGTTCAGAACGACCAGCGCCACCCCGCCCCAGATCAGCGGCCACGGGCCTTGCAGCAGCGACACCGGACGCGCGGTGCGCGATGCAAACGACACCACATGACCGTGGCGGCGCTTCTCAAGCGCGGTGGCCACCCAGGCGATCAGCGCGAACACGGCCAGGTTGGCGGCAAGCGCTGGCGCCAGGCCCCAGGTCTTGATCAGCGACGTGGGCGCCAGCGCGGGCAGCGCCGACCACCAGCCGAAGTTGGCGGTGGCAATCACCGAACCGATGATAAAGAACAGCAAGGTCACCAGCATGCGGGTATTGCCGCCGCCCACTGCGAACAGCGTGCCCGAGGCGCAGCCGCCGCCCAACTGCATGCCGATGCCAAAGAGGAAGGCGCCCAGCACCACGGACACCCCCGGCGGCGAGACAAATCCCGTGACGGGCTGGCCGAACAGCGAGCCCGATGCCAGGAAAGGGAAGAACAGCAGCACGCCCACGCCCAGCATGAACATTTGCGCGCGCAGCCCCGCGCTCCGGCGATCCGACACGAACACGCGCCACGCTTGCGTGAAGCCGAACGACGCGTGATACAGCGTGACGCCCAGCAGCGCACCGACCACCCACAGCGCGCCTTGGCGCCAGCTGACGGTCTGGTTCAGATAGAGCGCGCCGGCCAGCAGCAGCAACAGTGCAATCCAAAGCGGCTTGCGGTTGATCTGGATGGGCGGCAGGGCCGAAGAGGGCAGGGGCAGGGTCGAGGCGTTGGAGCTCATGGGTATCCCGATGGGATGGGTATCGTCAAAGCAAACGGGCGCATTGAGGGCGCCCGTGGGAATGTTGGAAGTTTAAGGCGGAGCGCAAATCTCCCAAACCAATAAATTCCGCTTGAATAATAACTAAAAGTTATTAAGAGCTGAGTCTCTTGCCGCCGCCACAGATGGCGTTCCAGACAATGCGCCAGGCTGCGGCGAAGTCGGCGGCGAGCAACGACGGTCAGGAAACAGGATGGGCGCTGATCCAGGCCACCAGCAGGCTGACGGTCAGCACCGAGGCCACGGTCGAGACGAGGATGGCGCGGGATGTGACGCGCGCATCGCGGCCGTACATATTGGCCAGCATGAACGGCCCGGTGCCGATGGGCAACGCGCTCATCAGCACGGCGGTCCAGGCCCAGAGCGGGGGCATGGAAAAAACATAGAAGGCCAGCACTGCCGTGACGGCGGGTTGCAGCAACAGCTTGCCCAGCACCAGGCGTAGTACGCCTGGGCCTGCGCTGGCCGTTTCCGTCTGCGCCAGGAACAGGCCGATCGTGACCAGCGCACACGGGCTGGCGGACGCGCCCAGCAAGGCCACGTAGCGGTCGATGCCTTCGGGCAGCGCGACGCCCGTCGAGGCCCAGGCCAGGCCCAGCACGGGGGCGGCCAGCAAGGGGTTGCGCGTTAGCGCCCGGCCGACTTTGATCAGCGTGGCGGCGGCGTTGGGGGTTTGCTGGCGGTCGAATTCAATCAGTGCGATGGCGAAGCCGAACAGCACGCTGGCGGTCAGCAGTGTGGTGAACGTGGCGGGCGCAAGGCTGTCCGCGCCCAGCAGCGCCAGGCACAGCGGAATGCCCATGTAGCCGGCATTCGCGTAGGACGCCGCCAGCCCTTCGATGCTGCGGTCGGTAAGGGCGCGCCGCGTGTTCTTGTCAGCGCCCCGGCCCGGCAAAAACGCCACCAAAAACGTCACGGCGATGCCGCCGGCAAATGCGCCGACAAAACCCCAGTGCGCCATGTGCGCCAAGTCCACCTGCGTCATCGCCCGGAACAGCAGCGCCGGCAGCGACAGGTAGACCACGTAGCGGTTCAACGCGTCGGTCGCGCCGGGGCCAAGCACCTTTGCGCGGGCGGCCAGCCATCCGGTCAGGATCAGCGCAAAGACCGGCAGGGCGGCGGTGATGACGGCATTCATGGTCGAAGGCGAGGGCGCGGGAAGGCGCTCATTCTACTTGGCGAGCGCGGGCGCTGCGGGTGACCAGCAGAATACCCAACGCGGCCAACGCCATGCCTGGCCAAGCCAGTGCGGGAATGGGTTCGCCCAGCGCCATCAATGCGAACACCGCCGTGCAGGGCGGCACCAGGAAGAACAGGGCGGATACGCGCGAGGCTTCGCCGTGCCGGATCATCGTCAGCAGCAAGGTGATGGCGATAAGCGAATTGCCCACCACCAGATAGGCCAGCGCGCCCAGCAGCGGGCCGGTCCATTCGATATGCATGGGTTCCAGCCAGAACGCCAGCGGCGCGGTGACCGCGAGGCCAACCGCGTACTGCACCAGATTGGACGTGACGGGATGTGTGGCGGTGCCGTAGCGCTTTTCGTACAGCGTGCCGCTTGTGATGCACAGCAGTGCGCCCACGGCGAACAGCAGCCCCAGCGGCGCCAGCACATCAATCGACGCCTTGGCGACGATGACGAGCGCGGCGCCCGAGACGCCCAGGCCCAGGCCAGCCCAACGCCGGAGGTCGACACGTTCCTGCGCGATCATCGGCGCCAGCAGTCCGATCAGAATAGGTTGCAGCGATGCGATCAGCGCCAGGCCGCCCGCGGACATGCCCAGCTTCAAAGACAGATACGTGCAACAGAAATAGCCCGCTTGCAGCAACAGCCCGACCATCGCCAGATGGCCCCAGGCGCGAGCACCACGCGGCAGCGGCGGGCGCATGATCAGCATGAAGGGCGCCAGAATCAGCACGACGCAGGCGTAGCGCACCGCCAGAAACGTCATCGGGTCGGCATAAGCCAGGCCGATCTTGAGCACGACGAATCCACTGGACCACAACAACAGGAAAAGCGCGGGCGCGATTTTCAGCCAGGTTGGGGGTGTGGCGGGCGTCATGTTGGGTGCAGGCAACGTGGGCAAGCCGCGATCGTACCCCTTTTCGGCTCGGTGTCATCCTTGCGAGAATGCGGCGTAGGATATTTATTGTTGATCCGTTGCACGCGAGGGAATGGAAATGTCGACCAATAAACCATCAAAAAAATCAGCAGTGCGTATTGCGCTCGGCACGTGGGACCGCTTGCGCCAAGACGCTTACTCGGTTCGATACGAAGTTTTTGTCGTCGAGCAAAAAGTCCCGCCCGAGGTTGAGCTGGACGATGACGATGCCGTGTCAGTACACGCCGTGGCTTATGGGCCGGACGGCACGCCGATGGGCACCGRCCGCTTGCTGCCCGATGGCCATATCGGCCGCATGGCCGTGCACAAGAAAGCGCGCGGCATGGGCGTGGGCGGGCAGTTGCTGGATGCGCTGATCGAGCAAGGCCATGGCGATGGCCATCGTATGTTGGTGTTGCACGCGCAAACGCACGCCGCCGGCTTCTATCAGGCGCACGGCTTTGCGGTGGAAGGCGAGGAGTTCGTGGAAGCGGGCATTCCGCATGTGGTGATGACGCGCGAACTGAAGTAGGGCTAGGGCGCGTGCAAACCACGAAAAGCCAAAAGAAAAAACCCCGGTCGTTTTCACGAACGGGGTTTTTCTTGGCGCATCACGCAGGTACCTCGTGATGTAATAATTGGTGCCCAGGAGAGGACTCGAACCTCCACACCTTGCGGCACACGGACCTGAACCGTGCGCGTCTACCAATTCCGCCACCTGGGCGCTGTCGCTTCACTTGTTGCGTCGCTTTCGCTTCGTTTCTTGTTCAGCAGCAGAGGAACGAGATTATGCATACTTTTTTGAAGGTGTGCAAGCGACGGAGAATCTTTTTTCTCTCTTTCCGCATTTTTTCGTGCGGCCCACTTTCGCTATAGTGTCGCCCCATGTCTCGCCCTCTTTGCACGCGCTGCCTGCGCCCCGAATCGCACTGCCTGTGCGCGCTGATCCCGTCCTTGTCGTGCCGCACCCGCGTCGTGGTGTTGCAGCATCCCAGTGAATCGCGTCACGCTTTGAACACCGCCCGGTTGGCGGTGCTGGGGCTGGCGGGTGCGCGGCGGGTGGTGGGTGAACGCTTCGAGCCGAGCGATTGGGCCGCGCCTGGCTACGCGCCTCGCTTGTTGTTTCCGGGGCCGGCCGCCGAGGTCTTGCATCCGGGGTATGGGCAGGATCTGGATCAGCCGATTCAATTGATAGTGCCGGATGGCACGTGGGGGCATGCGCGCAAGTTGCTGCACATCAATCCCGAGCTGGCGGCGTTGCCGCGCGTGATGTTGTCGCCGGGCTTGACCACGCGTTATCGCGTGCGTCATGCCGATATTCCGGGTGCGCTGTCCACGATCGAAGCCGTCACGCACGCGTTGAATGCGATCGAGGCGCCGATGAATGTCGATGCCTTGCTGCGGCCATTCGAAGCGTTGATCGACGGGCAGATAGAAGGGATGGGTGAAGACCTTTATGCGCGGCATCATTTGCAGCGCAAGGTGCCATGGCGATGAGTTTGCAGTCGGGCAGGGCGCGCAGAAGATAATCCTGCGTGATTAATCTGCGGGCCATTTAAATGAATGGCTCGTGAAGGTGAATGGCTCGTGAAGGTTTCACGAATTGCGCGCGCAAAGCAAAAGCCCCGAACATCTTTCGATCTTCGGGGCTTTTCGCCTTGCTATCCAATCAGCTAAGTGCCGATTCGACCTATATGCGGGTGGTGCCCAGGAGAGGACTCGAACCTCCACACCTTGCGGCACACGGACCTGAACCGTGCGCGTCTACCAATTCCGCCACCTGGGCACAGAAAGAGCTGTTGGCTCTGACTTCTTACTTTTTACCTTTCACTATCTGACTCGCCCGAAAGCCAATCAGACTTAAATTCCGTGGTGCCCAGGAGAGGACTCGAACCTCCACACCTTGCGGCACACGGACCTGAACCGTGCGCGTCTACCAATTCCGCCACCTGGGCACTGAGAGATACTGTGTCAGAAGTATGTGATACGCTGCCGCTCTAGTTGCTTTGCTTTAGTTTGTGTTTTTAAAGCCTGAAAGCTTAAAAACGTTTAACTAAAACATGCGTCCTGAGCGCAGTTGGTTTTACAATGGGTCTTTCGACCCCTCTGACCATTTCTGCTTCAGTGTTCAGCCTTGGGCGAACCACAGAAGCTGCGCATTATATACGGAAATTTCAGCTTTGGCAAAACGATCGAATAACGAATCGAAAAACAACAGATCAACACCCTTGCCCGAAGCGCCGCCGGACTTCGACCCTGATGTCCCGTCCCGTGAAGCCATTTTGACGGCGCTGCGTTCCGCAGGCTCGCCGCTGTCTCCGGTTGAGTTGGCAGAGCGCATGGGCATCGAGCGCGCGGCGACGATGGTCGGTTTCGAGCGCCGGTTGGGCGCTATGGAACGCGACGGGCAATTGATGCCCAACCGCAAAGGCGTGTTGTTGCTCGCTACCAAATTGGACTTTGTCGCCGGCAAGGTGCTGGGGCATCGCGACGGTTTCGGCTTCCTGCTGCGCGATGACGGCGGCCCGGACTTGTTCCTGTCGCCGCGCGAAATGCTCAAGGTGCTGCATGGCGACCGCGTGCTGGTCAAGCCGTCGGGCGAATACCGGGGCAAGCCGGAAGGCACCATCGTTGAAGTCATTGAACGCCGCACCAACAAACTGGTGGGCCGCTTCCTGCACGAGCATGGCCTGTCCATCGTTGTGCCGGAAGACCAGCGCATCAAGCACGACATCCTGATTCCGCCCAGCGACACCAACGGCGCCCAGCATGGGCAGGTGGTCGCGGTTGAAATCATGGAGCAGCCCACTCGCCACACGCAGCCGCTGGGCCGCGTGGCGGAAGTGCTGGGTGAAATTGATGACCCCGGCATGGAAATCGAAATCGCGGTGCGCAAGTTTGATGTGCCCGTCGAATTCTCGGAAGCCGCCCGCAAGCAGGCTGCACGCCTGCCTGACGTGGTGCGCAAGAGCGACCTCAAAGACCGCGTGGATCTTCGTGATGTGCCGCTGATCACCATCGACGGTGAAGACGCGCGCGACTTCGACGACGCCGTGTATTGCGAGCCGGTCGAACTCGGCACGGGACAGCGCAAGCGCCCGGGCTGGCGCCTGCTGGTAGCAATTGCCGACGTCAGCCATTACGTGCGTCCGGGCGACGCCATCGACGACGACGCCATCGAACGCGGCACCAGCGTGTATTTCCCGCGCCGGGTCATTCCGATGCTGCCGGAGTCGCTCTCCAATGGCCTGTGTTCGCTGAACCCTGATGTCGACCGCCTGGTGCTGGTCTGCGACATGGTCATTCCGGCAACCGGCGCCAAGGCCGGCACGGTCACGGCGTACCAGTTCTATAACGCGGTGATGCACTCGCATGCCCGCACCACCTACACGAACGTCTGGGCGGCATTGCAGCAGCCGGGCGGCCCCGCCGCCGCAGCGATGCGCGCCGTGATGCCGCAGGTTCAGCATCTGTATGAGCTGTTCCAGTTGCTGGTGCAGGGCCGCAAGAAGCGCGGCGCGATCGACTTCGACACCGTCGAAACCAAGATCGTCTGCAACGAGCTCGGCCGTATCGAACAGATCGTGGCGTCGGTGCGTAACGATGCCCACAAGCTGATCGAAGAATGCATGCTGGCCGCCAACACCTGCGCGGCCGACTTCATGACGCGCAGCAAGCATCCTGGCCTGTACCGTATCCATGAAGGGCCCACGCCGGAACGCCTGCAATCGCTGCGTGAATTCCTGCGCACGATGGGCTTGTCCCTGGGCGGGGGTGAAACGCCCACCGCCAAGGACTACGGCGACTTCCTCGACACCGTGCGCGGCCGCCCCGATTACCAGTTGCTGCAAACCATGTGCCTGCGCTCGATGCAGCAAGCCGTGTACAGCCCGGACAACATGGGCCACTTTGGCCTGTCGTACCCCGGCTACAGCCACTTCACGTCGCCCATCCGCCGCTACCCCGATCTGCTCACGCACCGGGTGATCAAGGCGTTGCTGGCTGGCCAGCGTTATGTGCCTAGCCTGGATGATCACCAGGCGGTGGTCATCGGCCGCACGCAAAAGGAACACGAGCAAGCCATCTGGGAAAAGATGGGCTTGGTGTTGTCGGCCAGCGAACGCCGTGCCGACGAAGCCTCACGCGATGTCGAAGCCTGGCTCAAGTGCTGGTTCGTCAAGGAACGCGTGGGCGAAGACTTCAGCGGCACCGTCACCGGCGTGGCCAGCTTCGGCATTTTCGTCACGCTGGATACGCTGCACGTGGAAGGGCTGGTGCATGTGTCCGAACTGGGCGGCGAGTACTTCCAGTTCAACGACGCGCTGCATGAGTTGCGCGGCGAACGCACGGGCATGCGCTATCGCCTGACCGACAAGGTGCAGGTGCAAGTGGCCCGCGTCGATCTGGAAGCGCGCCGCATCGAATTCCGCTTGGTGCAGGGTACGAGTTTCGATGCCTTGCGCAAGGCGGCGGCCCGTGGGCCGGACGAGCCGGTGCGCCGCGTGAAGAAGGCGGCTGCGCCCAAGCCCGCTGCGCTCAAGGGTCAAACGGCCAAAGAGCGGCGGGCAGACGCCAAGAAGGCCAGCAAGCCGCCTCGGTCATCCAAGCGCGCCGCGCCGGCCAAAAAAGCCACGCACAAGCGGCACTGATCCCGCCCGATGTGTGCGCTTTATGGTCACCCTGTCTTAGGGCGGGGCGGCCATAAGGGGTAACATTGCGCTGATGGCCGGCTTGGTCCGGTGGCCCGCCCCCTCTGGGGCGGGTATTCGTTTATCTAAAGGTATTGCATCTATGGCGTCGACCCAAGTTCTAGCCGGGTTTCACGCGGTTGTCGCGCGGCTGCGCCACGCGCCCGAGTCGATCAAGGAAATCTATGTAGAAGCGTCGCGCCGCGACAAGCGCATGCAGACGCTCATCGAGCAGGCCGAAAAGGCGGGTTGCCGCCTGCATCCGGTCCCGATGGAGCGCCTTGACGGCCTGTCGCGCGGCACCCGCCATCAAGGCGTGGTGGCGCTGGCTGACGAACGCCAGTTGGCGGTGGACGTGGACGAAGTGCTTGACGTCATTGAAGGCCCGCCGCTGCTGCTGATTCTTGACGGCGTGACCGATCCCCACAATCTGGGCGCCTGCCTGCGCACCGCCGATGCTGCCGGCGTGCACGCGGTGATCGCACCGCGCGACCGCGCCGTGGGCCTGAACGCCACCGTGCAGCGCGTGGCTTGCGGTGCGGCCGACACCGTCCCCTATGTGATGGTGACCAATCTGGCGCGCACGATGCGCAGCCTGAAGGACCGCGGCGTGTGGCTGGTCGGCACCGATGACCAGGCCACCGACAGCATGCACCAGATCGATGCGCGCCAGCCGATGGCGTGGGTCATGGGCGCGGAAGGCGAGGGCATGCGCCGCCTGACGCGTGAAACCTGCGACCAGCTCGTGAACATTCCCATGCTGGGTTCGGTGGAAAGCCTGAACGTCAGCGTGGCCAGCGCCGTCTGCCTGTACGAAACCGTGCGTCAGCGCCAAGCCTGACCGGTTCAACCCTTCGTTTGTAGATCTTCCTTTACGCGTCAGCCCATCATGCACCAGAACGGCTTTACCACCACGATCCTCCATTCCGACCGCCAACAATCCGTCGAGCACGGAGCGGTGCACAAGCCGATGCATCCGTCATCGGAATTCGCTTACGACGACGCGCGCGAACTGGCTGCTGTGTTCCAGGGCGAGGCGGGCTTTACGTACGCGCGCCAAGGCACGCCGACCACCACGGCGCTGGAAGCGAAGATCAACCATATGGAAGGCGGCAAGGGCACGGTCAGCTTCGCCACAGGCATGGCGGCGTTGTCAGCCATCTTCACGACGCTGCTGCGCCGCGGCGACCACCTGGTGTCCAGCCAGTTCGTTTTCGGCAACACCAACAGCCTGCTGGGCACGCTGCTTGAGCTGGGCGTTGAAATCACCTTCGTCGATGCGACGGACGCCGCGCAGGTGCGTGCGGCCATTCAGCCGAACACGCGCATGGTCTTCACCGAGACCATCGCCAACCCGGGTACGCAGGTTGCTGACCTGGCCGTGATCGGCGAAATCTGCCGCGAAAAGCATCTGGTCTACGTGGTCGATAACACGCTGACCTCGCCGTGGATGTTCCGCCCGTCGACGGTGGGCGCGTCGCTGGTGATGAATTCGCTGTCGAAGTACATCGGCGGCCATGGCAATGCGCTGGGCGGCGCGGTGACGGATACCGGCCTGTATGACTGGGCGGACTACGCCAATATCTACGACGCCTATCGCAAGGGGGCGTCCACCAGCTGGGGCCTGACGCAGATCAAGAAGAAGGGCCTGCGCGACATGGGCGGCACGTTGGCCGCCGAACCCGCGCACCGCATTGCCGTGGGCGCTGAAACGCTCGCGCTGCGCATGGCCAAGCATTGCGCCAACGCACTGGCGTTGGCGCGCTTTCTGGAAGAGCACCCCGGCGTTGCCAAGGTGCATTACCCCGGTCTGGCCAGCCATGCGCAGCACGCGCGCGCGGCAGCCCTGTTCGGGTCGCGCTTTGGCGGGCTGCTGGGCGTAGAGCTTGCTGATGGCGTGGATTGCTTTGATTTCCTGAACCGCCTGCGCATCGTGCTAATGGCCACCCACCTGGGCGACACGCGCAGCCTGGCGCTGCCGGCCGCGCACACCATCTATTACGAGATGGGCGCCGAACGCCGCAAGCAGATGGGCATTGCCGACAGCCTGATCCGCGTGTCGGTGGGCATCGAAGACGAGGCCGATCTGCTGTTTGATTTCGATCAGGCGTTGAATGGGTGTCTGAAGGGATAATCCGACAAGCGCACGCAGGCCGCGTGGGTGCGGCTGTGATGACGCCAGGACAAGATTCATGCTGATACAGATCGCAGAAGTATTCACGCCCGACGAGGCGGCTGATATCCGGCGCAGATTGGATGCGTCCGAATGGGTGGATGGCAAGGTCACGGCGGGCTACCAGTCGGCCGAGGTCAAGCGCAACCGGCAACTGCCCGAACAGCATCCCTTGGCGCAGGAACTCGGCAACCTGATCCTGCAACGCCTGGCGGCGAACAATCTGTTCATGTCCGCCGCCTTGCCGCGCAAGATCTTCCCGCCGCTCTTTAACCGCTATGAAGGTGGCGAGGCATTCGGCTATCACGTGGACAACGCGGTGCGCGGTATTGCAGGCACGGCCGAGCGCGTGCGCACGGACCTGTCGGCCACGCTGTTCTTTTCCGAACCTGATTCCTATGATGGCGGCGAGCTCGTCATCGATGACACCTATGGTCCGCGCGCCGTGAAGCTGCCGGCGGGGCATATGGTGCTGTATCCGGGCACGAGCCTGCACAAGGTGAATCCGGTGACGCGTGGCGCTCGCGTAAGTTCGTTCTTCTGGATGCAGAGCCTGGTGCGCGAAGACAGTCAGCGCGCCTTGCTGCTGGATATGGATGTGGCCATTCAGCGCTTGAATCAAGACGTCGCGGGGCACGCATCGATCGTGCAGCTGACCGGCATTTATCACAATTTGCTGCGCCGCTGGGCTGATGTTTGATTCAGGCTTGAAGCGTTGTTAAGGGGTGTCGTGCAAACCCCGAAATGCGCGTTTTTGTTTATTGCGAAATCAGCTAAAAGCTAGTATTGGCGCGGGTTGTGGTGAGGTTTTCGCTTGACAGCCGCTCTACGCCAAGGCCTAATACATCTCTGCGTCGCTGACGGTTTGAAGGCATCAATGCCATCAAATCCTAAGCGGCGCAGCAGTTTAAAAGTTGTGCTTTGCAGCGCAAGAAAAAGTTTATCCACTGTCTGTTCGTCGTTTGTCAGGCCTAGCGTAAGTTGGTGGCGTCCCTGCATGACAGCCATGAACCGCACGGCCTCGCCAGACTCAATACCTTGTGAGGGGTACACCTGAATGAACAAAACCGAACTCATCGATCACATCGCCAGCAAGGCCGATATCTCCAAGGCTGCAGCCGGCCGTTCGCTCGACGCCCTGATCGGTGCCGTGAAGACCACGCTGAAGAAGGGCGGAACGGTCACGCTGGTTGGCTTTGGCACGTTTGCCGTGTCGGCACGCGCTGCGCGCACTGGCCGCAACCCGCGTACGGGCGAGACCATCAAGATCAAGAAGGCCAAGGTGCCGAAGTTCCGTCCGGGCAAGGCCCTGAAGGACGCCGTCAACTAATGGACGGCACGGCGGTCGCGGGGCTGGTCCCACGCGATTTGCCGACAATCACGCGGTCCGGTATACTCCGGCCCGCGTATTGCTTTTGAGTACCCCGAGTTGGCAGTTGCTTCACACGAAACCTCGTATTGAGGCAGCAACGGAAGTGTCAGGATCGGGTGCTTAGCTCAGTTGGTAGAGCGGCGCCCTTACAAGGCGTAGGTCACAGGTTCGACCCCTGTAGCACCCACCATCAAAAGCCATCGACGCCATCGGTTTTCCGCTGGCCGCCGATACACCCAGCAAGTCCGGAACCGGCAGGTTCCATGCAAAACCCGCACACGGCATCGTGGCGGGTTTTTTGTTTTCGGGCGCTGATATTTAGCGGTGCCTATCTGCGCAGATCGCGACACATCGCACTGCTGCACATCGCGTCACGCAGGGACGCCCGTGCACCTTCCTTAGGCGCTCAGCCACGCCCCCCCACTTACCCGTGCTCTTGCCGGTGTGCAAGCAATTTCGTAAGCGTTTTGTGCATCCTGGCTTGACCAGAATCAGCAGTGTTACGCTACTCCAGACGAAATAGGACGTGCGAATCATTCGCATTTAAGATATTATGTTCGGCTTGTACCGGCCAGCCGACGTTCCCCTTTTGCGCGCGTCCTTTCCCTGGCTGGCCGGCTAAGTCAATGCACCCCTGGCTGATTCATGCCTAGTTTTCAACGCGGTTGGAATTCTTCTTCGCCGTCTTCATTTGGTATACGCGCAGGCGCTGGCCTGGCGGTTGTCGCACTTCACGCGGCTGTGATCGGCGCCATTTTCATGGCTCCTGCGAATCGTCCTGAACTGGAGGAACCCGAGGCTGTCATGRTCAGTCTGGTGGATGCGCCCATCCCGCAGGTGGCTAAGGCCGAGCCCACGCCGGAAGTGCCGCAGCCCGTGGTGGAGCCGCCGCCCGAGCCCCAGCCCGAGATCGAGCCGGAACCCGAGCCCGAACCCGAACTGAAGCCCGAGCCGGAACCCGAGCCTGAACCGGTGGTTGAAAAGCCGCCGATGCCGGCCCCCAAACCTAAGCCCAAGCCGAAGCCCAAGCCCCAGCCCAAGCAGGAAGTCAAACCTGAACCCAAGCCGGAAACGCCGCCTCCGCAAACGCCGCCCGCCGGCGCCACGGACGGGGCTCAGGCTTCGCAGAGTCCGCAGCAAGGGCCTCCGCCTGACCAGCCGGTCCTGGTGTCGAGTATTGAGTTCCAGGGCGCACGCCCCATGCCCAACTACCCGATGGCATCGCGCCGCATGCGGGAAGAGGGACGGGTGCTGGTGCTGGTGGAGATCAATACGCAGGGGCTGGTGGACCGCGCCACGATCGACACGTCGTCGGGATTCCCGAGGCTGGACGAATCCGCGCTGACCGCCGCCCGCAAGGCCAAGTTCAAGCCCTATACCCGTAATGGCGTGGCTTATGCCGCCAAAGCCAAAATTCCGTTCGATTTCGTAATGAGGAACTGAGATGTCCAACGCACTGCATAGCGCCACCCTGGTGGCGCAGGCGACCACCAGCCCGGCAGCGCCGGCCGCTGCGGGCGCCGCTGCGCCTGCCGCCGCCGCGGCTGCGCCCGCAGCCCAACAAGCCGCGACGACCGCGGGCGCGGTCGCCCAGCAATCGGCGGATGCGCTGCACAGCGCCGCTGCTGCGCTGCCGGCAGCCCCGGCTCCGGCTGCGGTTCCCGACATGGGCTTTCTGCACTTTGTCGCCCAGAGCGACTTCGTCGGCAAGACCCTGTTCGTCATCCTGATCCTGATGTCGCTGGTGACCTGGTACCTGATCCTGGTCAAGGCCGCCAGCAACGTCAGCATGCGCAAGCGTTCGGCCGACTTCCTGAACAAGTTCTGGAACGCCAGCTCGCTGGAGCAGGTTGAGCACGAAATCAGCACGCACGGCGCGCGCGATCCGTTCTCGCATCTGGCCAGCCACGCCATGCACGCGCAAGCGCACCACAACAAGTTTGGCGCCACCAAGCTGGAAGAGTCGGGCAGCAACTCCGATTTCGTCACGCGCACCATGCGCAAGGTGATCGACGAAGAAACCGCCAAGCTGGAAAACGGCCTGACGGTGCTGGCCTCGGTGGGTTCCACCGCGCCGTTCGTCGGCCTGTTCGGTACGGTGTGGGGCGTGTATCACGCGCTGGTGGGTATCGGCCTGTCCGACGGCGTCACCATCAACCGTATCGCCGGTCCGGTGGGCGAAGCCCTGATCATGACGGGCCTGGGCCTGGCAGTGGCCATTCCCGCGGTGCTGGCGTACAACACGTTCGTGCGCAACAACCGCGTGTTCCTGTCGCGCCTGGATGCTTTTGCCCATGACCTGTTTGCGTTCCTGACCACCGGCCAGCAAGTTGCGCTGTCCGACGGCAAGGTGCGCGCCCTGCGTCGCCAGAATGGTAACGGCGCCGCGGTTCAACGCGGGAGCGAATAATGGCCTTTGGCAGCTTCGAGGGAAAAGGGTCCGGAAGCCATGCGGTTTCCGAGATCAACATGGTGCCGCTGATCGACGTCATGCTGGTGCTGCTGGTGATCTTCATCATCACGGCGCCGCTTCTGGCGCACTCGATCAAGATCAACATGCCCCAGGTGGCCGCCGAGCAGATCGAAGAAGAGCCCAAGACGGTGGACCTGGCCATTGACGCCAGCGGCGCAATGTTCTGGGACGAAAAGCCGGTCAATATCGATGACCTGCCCAATCGCTTCAAGTCGATCGCCGGCACCAAGCCGCAACCGGAAATCCGCATCCGCGCCGATCAGAACACCCGCTACGAAACGCTGGCCAAGGTCATGGCCTCGGCTCGCCGCTCGGGCATGTCGCGCATCGGGTTCGTGACGACGCCGCCGACAGGCGGGGCCGCCGCCGCTGAAGCGCCTGCCGCGGGCAGTGCCCCGGGGGGCGCAACGCCGGCTCCGGCCGGGGCACCGTCCGGCCGGTGAACGAATCCTGCTAGAAGGGGGCGCATTTCGCGCCCCTTTTTTTTCGGATCGCGCTAGAATCGCGGCATGCGAGTACTGGTAATCGAAGACGACACCACCCTGGGCCACGCGCTCCAGGAATTCCTGGCCGACCAGGGTTATGCGGTCGACTGGCTGACAGAAGGCGACCGTGTCCTGGGCGCTCTGGCAGGCCAGCCGTACGACCTCATGCTGCTCGACCTGAATCTTCCCGGCATGAGCGGGCTTGATGTGCTGCGGCAATTGCGCCAAGACGGCAATCAGGTTCCCGTGCTGATCCTCACCGCGCGTGATGGCATCGAAGACCGCGTTGCGGGCCTGGATGCCGGCGCTGACGACTACGTCACCAAACCCTTTGAACTGCCCGAGCTGGCGGCGCGCGTGCGCGCCTTTGGCCGGCGGCGCGCCGGTCAGGCCCAGCCGCTGATCGAAGTCGGCCCCCTGGTGTTCGATACGGTCGGCCGCGAAGTGCGCGCCAATGGCCAACGCCTGTCGCTGTCTGTACGCGAGCTCTCTGTGCTTGAGATGCTGATGGCCCGTGTGGGCCGCGTCGTGACCAAGCGCCAGATCGTGAACTCGTTGTCCGCCTGGGATGCCGATTTCAGCGAAAACGCGGTTGAAGTCTATGTGTACCGTCTGCGCAAGCGCCTGGAAGGCACGGGCGCCAGCATCCAGACGGTGCGCGGCTTCGGCTACATGCTGGATGTGGAAACGGCCTGACGGGCCGGGCGCGGCCGGCATGCTCCGGCTGCGCACTTGCATCCGCCACAGCGAGGGTATCGCGTCATGACGCACGAACGCACTCCTTCCGCTCTTACTCCTTCACGCCCCTTGCTCCCTTCACGCTCGCTGGCGCGGCATCTGGTGATACGCCTGATGCCGCCGATTCTGCTGCTCGTCCTGCTGGATCTTGCAGCCACATGGGTCATCACGCACAAGATCGACATGTCGCTCTGGATGCTGGAAGACTTCTTCTGGCTGATGGTGGTGGGGCAGGTGGCGCTGATCGCGCTGTTCACCTGGGTGGTGGTGCAGGGCGTGCGGTCGGGGCTGCGGTCGGTGAACCATTTGTCGGAAGAAATCCGGCAGCGCTCCATCGACGATATGCAGCCGCTGGAAGTGGCGGGCGTGCCGGTCGAGATCGAGCCGCTGGTGACGCACACGAACGACCTGCTGCTGCGGCTGGACGCCTCGCTTGCCGCGCAACGCCGTTTCATCGGCCATGCGGCGCATCAACTGCGCACCCCCTTGTCTGGCCTGCGGCTGGAATCCGAACTGATGCTGGCTCGCCCCTTGCCCGACGATGTGCGGGCGCGTGCCGAACGCATCAAGGCCGTCAGTGACCGCATGATCCGCCTGGGCCAGCAGTTGCTGGTGCTGGCTCGCGCCGATCCGAACGCACGGCCGCAAGACAGCTTTGTGCGCATCGACCTGTGCGAATGGGTGCGGGCGCATGGGGCCGAGTGGTTTCCGCGTGTGCGCGAGGCGCGCTATGAGCTGGATCTGGTGGCGCCGGATGCGCCCATCTGGATCGACGCCGACCCCCTGCTGCTGGCCGAACTGCTGGGCAACCTGATCGACAACGCCTTGCGCTACGGTAACGAAACCGGGCGCATCACGCTGATCGTGGGCGCCAACCCGCCGTCCTTGACGGTTGAGGACGACGGCCCCGGCATTCCCGCCGAAGAACGCGACCGCGTGTTCGAAGCTTTTTACCGGTCGCCCACCGCTACGGCGGGCGGCTCGGGATTGGGCCTGGCGATCGTGCGCGAGATTGCGCACGCGCATGGCGCCTGGTGGAAGCTCACCAGCCGCCCCGACTTTTCCGGAACGCGGCTATCCGTTGTGTTCCCCGGCCCCCGCAAAGGGGCTCAACTTACTCGTCAAGAACCGACATCATGAGCCAAGCTTCGGCTGGTGTTCCTTCCCCGTCAGGCGCTCACGCAGGCGGGGTGCATGCACCATCGTCGCGCGCGGCGCTGATCATGGGCGCATTGGGTGTGGTGTATGGCGACATCGGCACCAGTCCGCTGTACACGCTGCGCGCTTGCCTGACCGGCCTGAGCGTGCACACGGACCTTGAACCTGCGCATTTGCTGGGCGTGCTGTCCATCCTGTTCTGGATGCTGATGGTGGTGGTGTCCTTGAAGTACGTGACGCTGGTGCTGCGCGCCGACAACCGGGGCGAGGGCGGCACGCTGGCGCTGCTGGAGCTGGCGGTGCGCAACCGTGACGGCAAATTGCGATGGGTGCTGATCGTGCTGGGCATTTTTGGCGCGGCGCTCTTTTATGGCGACAGCATGATCACGCCGGCCATTTCGGTGCTATCGGCGCTGGAAGGGATCAGCATCGTGTCGCACACCTTGGATGCCTGGGTGGTGCCGATTGCGCTGGTGGTGCTGGTGGCGCTGTTTGCGATCCAGTCGCACGGAACAAGCGTGATGGGTAAGTTGTTCGGCCCCGTGATGCTGGTGTGGTTCGGCACCTTGGCGGCGCTGGGCGCGTGGCAGATCTGGCAGACGCCCGAAGTGCTGGCGGCGCTGAACCCGATGTGGGGCTTGCGCTTCATCATCGAGTTTCCGCTGATCAGCTTTGTGTTGCTGGGCGCGGTGGTGCTGGCGCTGACAGGCGCCGAGGCGCTCTACGCCGACATGGGCCACTTTGGCCGACCGGCGATTCGCAGCGCCTGGTTCAGCATGGTGTTGCCGGCGTTGACGCTTTGCTATTTCGGCCAGGGCGCGCTGCTGCTGCGCGACCCGACGGCAATCCGCAATCCGTTCTTCATGATGGCGCCCGAGTGGGGTTTGGCGCCGCTGGTGGCGTTGGCGACGATTGCAACCATCGTGGCGTCGCAGGCGGTGATTTCGGGCGCGTATTCGGTGACGCGCCAAGCGGTGCAACTGGGTTTCTGGCCGCGCATGCAGATTCTGCATACCTCGGCCGTTGAGAAGGGCCAGATCTATCTGCCGCAGGTGAATGCGCTGCTGTTGTGCGCGGTGCTGGTGCTGGTGCTGCTGTTCCGCAATTCGGACAACCTGGCCGCAGCCTACGGCTTTGCGGTGACGGGCACGATGCTGACGACATCGGTGCTGGCGTTCGCGGTGCTGCCGCGCGGCACGACGGGCGTGAAGCGGATGCTGTGGTTTGGCGTGCTGGGCCTGTTGCTGTTGTTCGACGTGCTGCTGTTTTCGGCCAACGTGTTCAAGATTCATGAGGGCGGCTGGTTGCCGCTGCTGGTGGCGATCGTGGTGTTCACGCTGATGATGACGTGGCGCCGTGGCCGTCATCTGCTGTCTGATATGCAGCATCGGGATCGTCAGCCGCTCAAGGAATTCATGGAGCAGCTTGAGGAATACCCCCCGTCGCGGGTGCCGGGTACGGCGATCTTCATGACGATGAATTCGGGCAATGTGCCGCCGGCGCTGCTGCATAACCTGAAGCACAACAAGGTGCTGCACGACCACGTGCTGTTCCTGACGATTCTGGTGGCGGACGTGCCGTATATCTCGCCGGAAGAGCGGTTCGTGGTGAAGAAGCTGAGCGCGTCGAGCTGGACGGCGACGGTGAATTACGGCTTCAAGGAAGATCCGGATGTGCCGGAAGCGCTGCGGCTGGTAGCTGAAGCGTATCCCGAGCTGGATCTGGAACCGATGCGGACGTCTTATTTCCTGTCGCGGCAGACCGTGGTGGCGGCGAGAAAGCCGGCGCTGTGGCGATGGCGGCGGGCGGTGTTCTCGTTCATGGCTCGGAATTCGACGCGGAGTACGAAGTTTTTCAAGATTCCGGCGAATCGGGTGGTGGAAATGGGAATGCAGGTGGAGTTGTAGGCGCTTTGGTTTTTGTGTTTCGGGGGTGGTGGGTTCTTTAGACGCCCTGCACGTCGGGGGCCTGGGGTGCGCGGGGCAACGATTGCGGTCCGGAGCCTTCGCTCCGGACTTCCCCTTTGTCATCTTCGTCACCCGCCTTCGGCGGGTTCCTTCAGATTCCCTCGGGCTTATCGACGCCCCGCGCACCCCAGGCCCCCGACGCGCAGGGCTCGGGTGGTGGAAACCTGACGGGCGCTGGGGCGAATGGTTTGCTTAGGGTTCGCGCCTACGGTGGTGGGTGGGGGAAGATCTTGCGGGGCCCGCGCCAGGCCGGCCGCGCGGGCGGCCTTTTGGCGCTTACGCGGTGTCTTGCGTCGGGGTGGTGCCGCTTCGCGCTTATGCGGTGTTTTGCGTTGGGGGGGTGGCGCTTCGCGCTTGCGCGGTGTTTTGCGTCGGGGTGGTGGCGCTTCGCTAATGCGCTGGTCAATATGGCGTTGCGAATGCCGCGCGTAGGATGGGTGAAGCGCGCGAATACGCGCATAAGAACGACTGCGATCCATCGCCGCAACCCATCAATCCCTGACTCACAAAAAAAACCCCTCGACATCGTCGAGGGGTTTTTTGTTGGGCGTTGAAGAATTACTTCTTCTTCGCCGCGTCCGTCAGCTGGGGCAGCGACGTGCCGCTGGATGCCAGCAAACCCGTCTTCACGTACGTGAAGAGCTTTTCGCGGGTGTCGACTATGTCGAGGTTGCGCATGGTCAGTTGGCCGATGCGGTCTGCCGGCGTGAACGGGGCGTTTTCGACCTTTTCCATCGACAGGCGCTCGGGCGCGTACGTCAGGTTGGCCGATTCCGTGTTCAGCAGCGAGTAGTCGTTGCCGCGGCGCAGTTCGATGGTGACTTCGCCGGTGATGGCGCGGGCGACCCAGCGTTGGGCGGTTTCGCGCAGCATGATGGCTTGCGGGTCGAACCAGCGGCCTTGGTACAGCAGGCGGCCCAGCTTGCGGCCGTTTTCGCGGTACTGCTCGATGGTGTCTTCGTTGTGAATGCCGGTGACCAGGCGTTCGTAGGCGATGAACAGCAGCGCCAGGCCCGGGGCTTCGTAGATGCCGCGGCTCTTGGCTTCGATGATGCGGTTTTCGATCTGGTCGCTCATGCCCAGGCCGTGGCGGCCGCCGATGCGGTTGGCTTCCAGCAGCAGTTCGACCGGGTCGCTGTATTCCACGCCGTTCAGGGCGACCGGTTGGCCTTCCTCGAAGCGGACGGTGACTTCTTCGGCCTTCACGGCCACGTCGTCGCGCCAGAACGCCACGCCCATGATGGGCTTGACGATGCGGATGCCGGAGTTCAGTTGCTCCAGGTCCTTGGCTTCGTGGGTGGCGCCCAGCAGGTTGGAGTCGGTCGAGTAGGCTTTTTCGGCCGACATCTTGTAGTCGAAGCCGGCTTGGCGCATGTATTCGGACATTTCCGAACGGCCGCCCAGTTCGTCGATGAAGCGCTGGTCAAGCCAGGGCTTGTAGATCTTCAGGTCGGGGTTGGTCAACAGACCGTAGCGGTAGAAGCGCTCGATGTCGTTGCCCTTGAAGGTGCTGCCGTCGCCCCAGATGTTGACGTCGTCTTCCTTCATGGCGGCCACCAGCATCGTGCCGGTGACGGCGCGGCCGATGGGGGTCGTGTTGAAGTACGTGATGCCGGCGGTCGAGATGTGGAACGCGCCCGCTTGCAGGGCGGCGATGCCTTCAGCCACCAACTGCGCGCGGCAGTCGATCAGGCGGGCGTTTTCGGCGCCGTAGGCCAGGGCCTTGCGGGGGATTTCGTCGTAATCGGATTCGTCGGGCTGGCCCAGGTTCGCCGTGTAGGCGTACGGAATGGCGCCGTTATTGCGCATCCACAGAAGCGCTGCGCTGGTGTCGAGGCCGCCGGAAAAGGCGATGCCGACCTTCTGGCCGGTGGGAAGGTTCGGGAGGATAGTGGTCATTGTTTGAGGTGAGACGCCAACAGGACTTTGACAAAAGGCTTTGACAGCAGCAAGCCGCCAAACAAGAAAGGTAGCCGGCATTTTAACTCTTTTGACCGGGACGGGCGGGGCGGCTTGGGCCGCCGGCCGCATCTGTCCCCGTGAGGGCCTTGTCCGCCGCCCGCGCCCGCGAACCTGTCCGTTTTGTCAGGATGCGGACAGCGTGGGGTCCGGGACCCCTTTCTACAGTGGAACCCTATCCACAAGTGGCCGGGGACCCGGCTCGGGACATGAACACGGGAAATCGTATGGGGCCGCGTTGGGCGGGGGCGGGGTTGGCGGCCGTGCTGGCATTGGCCGGCTGCGCGGCCGGGCCGGATTACACGCGCCCGGCGATGGACCTGCCTGCCGCCTACAAGGAAGCCGGCCCGTGGAAGCCGGCCGAGCCCGGGGCGATCGACGGCAACATGCGCTGGTGGGAAGCATATGGCGACGCCACGCTGAACACGCTGATCGACCAGGCCAACGCCGCCAATCAGACGATTCAGCAGGCGCAGGCCCAGTACCGTCAGGCGCGGGCGGCCGCTGACGCTGCGCGGGCCGGCTTCTGGCCCACGGTGGGCGTCAGCGCTTCTGCCCAGCGGGCGCGGGCGAAAAGCAATGGCGTGACGGCGGTGTCCAATGGCTACGCCGCCGCGCTGGACGTGTCGTGGGAACCCGACCTGTGGGGCGCGGTGCGCCGCCAGGTCGAAGCCAGCGACGCCACGACCCAGGCCAGCGAGGCCAGCCTGGCCGCCGCCCGGCTCAGCATTCAGGCCGCGCTGGCGCAGGACTATTTGCAATTGCGGGCCGTGGATCGCGAAAAAGCGCTTTACGCCCGCACGCTGCAAGCCTATGCGCGCACGCTGAAGCTGACGCAGAGCCAGTACGACGCGGGCGTGGCCTTGCGTTCGGATGTAGCGCAGGCCGAAGCGCAACTGAAGACGGCACAGGCGCAGTCGATTGACCTGGACGCGTCGCGCAGCCAGCTGGAACACGCCATCGCCATTCTGACGGGGCGCACGCCTGCGCAGTTTGATCTGCCTGCCTTGCCGGCCGGCCAGCCCTGGACGTATCAGGTGCCGCCGGTGCCCACGGGCCTGCCGTCGGCGTTGCTGGAACGGCGGCCGGACATCGCTGCGGCCGAGCGCAATGTGGCCTCGGCCAATGCGGGCATCGGGGTGGCGCGCGCGGCGTACTTCCCGTCGCTGGTGTTGTCGGCAAGCGGCGGCTTTGGCGCCGCCAGTTTCGCGCAGTGGTTCAACGCGCCGGGCCGGGTCTGGTCATTGGGCGCGCTGTTGGCCGAAACCGTGTTCGACGGCGGCTTGCGCAAAGCGCGTGACGCGCAGGCCGTGGCGGTGTTCGAGGCCAGCGCCGCGCAATACAAGCAGACGGTGCTGGGCGCGTTTCAGGAAGTGGAAGACAACCTGTCCACGCTGCGCGTGCTGGACGATGAGGCGCGCGTGCAGGACGACGCGGTGGCCGCCTCGCGCTTGAGCGAGCAATTGGCCCTGGCGCAATACCGCGCGGGCACCACGACCTTTCTGACCGTGGCTGTCGCCCAAGCGCTGACCCTGTCAAACGAACGCGCCGCCGTGCAGTTGCATGGCCGGCAACTGGTGGCCAGCGTGGCGCTGGTGAAGGCCGTGGGCGGAGGCTGGAACGCCGCCGCCTTGAACACGCCCGATGCCGCCGCGCTGGCGGTGGCCGGCCCCGGGCAGTCTGCAAGCACAACTACCAAGAACGAGTGAGTCCATGGATCAAGTGTTGACTTCCCCCCATCGGCGCGCCGGGTTGCGCGCCGGGCTTGCGGCGCTGGCCGTCGTGGTGTGCGCGCTGGCGGTGTGGCTGCTGTTGCGCGATCGGGGCGCGCCGCCCGCCGCGCCGGACCCCGTCGTGCCCGTGGCGACCGTGCTGGTGCAACAGCAGGACGTCGCGCGTTATCTGACCGGGGTCGGCACCGTAACCGCGGCCGCCAGTGTCACGGTCAAGGCGCGTGTGGATGGGCAGCTGGACAGCGTTGGGTTTGTTGAAGGGCAGGACGTCAAGGCCGGCCAGGTGCTGGCCAACATCGACCCGCGCGCGTTGCAGGCGCAACTGGCCCAGGCGCAGGCGCAGCGCGCGAAGGATCAGGCCACCTTGCTGAACGCCCGCCTTGATCTGCAACGCTATACCCGCTTGCAGCGCGAAGACGCCGCCACGCAGCAGACGCTGGATGCGCAGCGCGCCCTGGTCGCGCAGCTGGAGGCGGCAACCCAGACCGACGACGCGCAGATCAGCTATGCCCGCGTGCAGCTGGACTACACGCGCATCGTGGCGCCGATTGCAGGCCGGGTGGGCGCGCGGCTGGTGGACCCGGGCAACATCGTGCACGCGGCGGACGCGAACGGGCTGGTCGTGATTAATCAGATTGACCCGATCACCGTGCAGTTCTCGCTGCCCGAAGAATCGGTGCCCGCCATCAACGCCGCTATGAATCGGGGCCAGCCTCTGCCGGTCGTGACGTATGCGCGTGACAGTAATGAACCCTTGGAAACGGGCACGCTGGTGCTGCTGAACAACCAGATCGACACCACCACCGGCACGGTGCAGTTGAAGGGCCGGTTCGACAACCCGCGTCATCGGCTGTGGCCCGGCTTGTATGTGAACGCCCGGCTGGTGCTGGATGCGCATGAAAACGTGCTGACCGTGCCGGCGGCCGCCGTGCAGCGCAGCCAGACCGGCACCTTTGTGTACGCGGTGGACGGCAGCGGCGTGGCGCAGCCGCAAGCGGTAACGGTGGAGCGGATGCAGGACGGCCTGGCGATTATCCAGACCGGCTTGACGGCCGGGCAGCGCGTAGTGGTGGACGGGCAGTACAAGATCAAACCGGGCAGCAAGGTGCGTGAGCTGGCGGTAACCCCGGCCGCAACCCCGGCTGCAACCTCCGCCGCAACCCCCGCCCCCGTGGGGAATGTGAAATGAGCATCTCGGCCAATTTCATCAAGCGGCCGATCGGCACCTCGCTGCTGGCGCTGGCGATTTTGCTGGTGGGCATCGCGGCCTGGCCGCTGTTGCCCGTGGCGCCGTTGCCGCAGGTGGATTTTCCTACCATCCAGGTGCAGGCCAACTTGCCCGGCGGCAGCCCCGAGACCATGGCGTCAAACGTGGCGCAGCCGCTGGAACGGCAGTTTTCGCTGATCGCCGGTTTGTCGCAGATGACCTCTGTCAGCGCTATTGGCAACACGCAGATCACCTTGCAGTTCGACTTGAACCGCAGCATTGATTCGGCGGCGGTGGATGTGCAGGCGGCCATCAATGCCGCCACCGGGCAGTTGCCGGCCAACCTGCCCAACCCGCCCACGTTTCGCAAGGTGAACCCGGCGGACGCGCCCATCATGGTGATGGCGGTGCAGTCCGACACGCTGCCGCTGATCCAGGTGAATGACTACGCCGACAACATCCTGGCGCAGCAGATTTCGCAGATATCCGGCGTGGGGCTCGTCAACATTGGCGGGCAGCAAAAGCCTGCCGTGCGCATACAGGTGGACCCGGGCAAGCTGTCGGCGCTGGGCTTGAGCCTGGAAGACATACGCGGCGTAATCGCCACCACCACCGTCAACCAGCCCAAGGGCACCATCGACGGCGCGCGCCAAAGCTTCACGACCTATACCAATGACCAGTTGCTGTCCGCCGCGCAGTGGAACGACATGGTGCTGGCCTACCGCAATGGCGCGCCAATTCGCGTGCGCGATGTGGGCGTGGCGGTGGATGGGCCCGAGAACACCAAGCTGGCCGGCTGGGCCTACGCGGGCAAGGCTTCGCCGCCTGACAACACGATCACCAACGGCCGATCCATCGTGTTGCAGATCAGCAAGCAGCCGGGCGCCAACGTGATCGAAACCGTGGACCGCATCCGCGCGGCGTTGCCGAGGCTTGAAGCATCGATTCCGCCGTCCGTGCATGTGAACACCATCATCGACCGCACGCAGACCATCCGTGCCTCCGTCACGGATGTGGAGTTCACGCTGACGCTGACCATCTTGCTGGTGGTGCTGGTGATCTTCCTGTTCCTGCGCAACGTGCCTGCCACGCTGATTCCCTGCGTGACGGTGCCGCTGGCGCTGATGGGCACCGCCGCCATGATGTATGTGGTGGGCTTCAGCCTGGACAACCTGTCGTTGATGGCGCTGACGATCTCGGTGGGCTTCGTGGTGGACGACGCCATCGTGATGCTGGAGAACGTGTACCGCCACGTCGAGGACGGCATGTCGCCGCTGGAAGCCGCGTACAAAGGGGCGGGCGAAATCGGCTTCACCATCGTGTCGATCTCGGTATCGCTGATTGCCGTGTTCATCCCGCTGTTGCTGATGGGCGGCATCGTCGGCCGCCTGTTCCGCGAATTTGCCGTGACCGTCACGCTGGCCATCGTGGTGTCGGTGCTGGTGTCTCTGACGTTGACGCCGATGCTGTGCTCGCGCTACTTGAAGAACCATCACGGCGAGCGCCACGGCCGGCTGTACCAGCTGTTTGAACGCGGCTTTGACGCCATGCTGCATGGTTACGAGCGCGGGCTGAAGCTGGTGCTGCGCCACCAGTTCGCCACCTTGTGCGTGTTCCTGGCCACGGTGGCGTGCACGGTGGCGCTGTTCCTGGTGATCCCGAAAGGCTTCTTTCCGCAGCAAGATACGGGCTTTATCTTCGGCTTTGCGGAATCGGCGCAGGATTCTTCTTTCGCGTTGATGAACCAGCGCATGATCCAGATGGCCGACGTCATTCGGCAAGACCCGGACATCGCCAGCTTTGGTTTCAACGGCAGTCAAAGCACGTACAACACCGGCAACTTCTATATCGGCCTAAAGCCCAAGGACGAAGGCCGCACGGCGTCAGCCGACGAGGTAATCGGGCGGCTGCGCCCGCAACTGGCCAAGCTCGAAGGCGTGACGCTGTTCATGCAGGCGGGGCAAGACATCAACGTGGGCGGGCGCCTGTCGCGCACGCAATACCAGTACACGCTGACGGATTCCAATCTGGACGAGCTGAACGTCTGGGCCCCGAAACTGTTGACGGCGTTTCGCAAGTTGCCGCAATTGACGGATGTGGCCTCTGACCAGCAGAACAACGCGGCCACGGCTTCGCTGACGATTGACCGCGCGCGAGCCTCGTCGTTCGGCATTTCGCCCGCGCTGATCGACGCCACCATCTATGACGCGATCGGCCAGCGCCAGGTGGCGCAGTACTTCACGCAGATCAACAGCTATCACGTGATTCTGGAAGTGTCGCCCAAGCTGCAACAAGACCCAAGCCTGTTTTCCAAGCTCTACCTGACCTCGCCGCTGACCGGGCAGCAGGTGCCGCTGTCTACCTTCGTGAAGCTGGACACGAACAAGACGGCGTACCTGTCGATCAGCCACCAAGGGCAGTTTCCGGCGGTGACCATTTCGTTCAACCTGGCGCCGGGCGCGTCGCTGGGCAGCGCCGTGCAGGCGATTCAGCAGGCGCAAAACCAGATGGGGGCGCCGGCCAGCCTGACGGGCGCGTTCCAAGGCACAGCCAAGGCGTTTGGGGATTCGTTGTCGACGCAGCCGTACCTGATTGCGGCGGCGCTGATCGCCGTCTACATCGTGCTGGGCCTGCTGTACGAAAGCTATATCCACCCGCTGACGATTCTGTCCACCTTGCCATCTGCCGGGGTAGGCGCGCTGTTGATCCTGATGCTGGGCGGATATGACCTGAGCGTGATTGCGCTGATCGGCATCATCTTGCTGATTGGCATCGTGAAGAAGAACGGCATCATGATGATCGACTTTGCGCTGACCGCCGAGCGCGAGCACGGCATGGCGCCGGCCGAGGCCATTTACCAGGCTTGCGTATTGCGCTTCCGGCCCATCATGATGACGACGATGTGCGCGCTGCTTAGCGGCTTGCCGCTGATGCTGAGCCACGGCCAAGGGTCGGAACTGCGCCGGCCGCTGGGCTATGCGATGGTGGGCGGCCTGATCGTGTCGCAGGCGCTGACCTTGTTCACGACGCCGGTCGTCTACCTGTATCTGGACCGGGCGCACTACTGGTACATGGAACGCAAGGCGGCGCGGGCGGCAAGAAAGGCAGGGCAGGTGACGATGGCGAATCAGGCAAAGGCGCGCAGCGCCGGGCGGACTTGAGTCAAAATAGCGGTCAACCGTAGCGTTTGCGGGGCGGCACATGAAAATCCTGATAGTCGAAGACGAACTGAAGACGGCGGATTACCTGCGCAAAGGCTTGGGCGAGCAGGGCTGCACGGTCGATGTTGCGCATAACGGCATTGACGGCCAGCACCTGGCCCTGGAGCACGATTACGACGTGATCGTGCTGGACGCCATGCTGCCCGGCATGGACGGCTTTGCGGTGCTGCGATCGCTGCGCATGGTGCGGCAGACGCCCGTCATCATGCTGACCGCCCGCGATGGCGTCGAAGACCGCATTCGCGGCCTGCACGACGGGGCCGACGATTACCTGGTCAAGCCTTTTTCCTTTCTTGAATTGCTGGCGCGCCTGCAGGCGCTGACCCGGCGCGGCCGCGCGCAGGAACCCGTGCAACTGCGCATTGGCGATTTGCAGATTGACCTGATCAGCCGCAAAGCCTGGCGGGCCGGCACCCGGCTGGACCTGACCGCCAAGGAATTCGCGTTGCTGGCCGTGCTGGCGCGCCGCCAGGGCGAAATCCTGTCCAAGACCGCGATAGCGGAACTGGTCTGGGACATGAATTTCGACAGCAACGTGAACGTGGTGGAAGTGGCCATCAAGCGGCTGCGCGGCAAGGTGGATGCCCCCTTTGGCCGGCGCCTGCTGCACACGATACGCGGCATGGGCTATGTGCTGGAGCTGCGCGATGAAGCGGCCGCGCCATGAGGGGCGGGCGGTGCGGACGAACGCGGACGAACCGGACGAACCGGACGAACCGGACAAGCCGGACGAACCCGGACGAGCGAACCGGAATCGGCAAATGATCAGGTGTGAACGATGAAGCGCCCTTCATGAAGACGTCACTGAAATCCCGGCTGGTCATCTTGTACGCGGTAGCGGCGGCGGTGACGTTTGCGCTGACCGGGGTGGCGCTCTACGGCGTGCTGGACCGCCAGCTTGACCGCATCCAGCAAGACGCGCTGCGCACGACGGCGCAAGAGGTCAGTTATTCGCTGGCCCGCAGCGGCGACCTTGACCGCTGGGGCCGCTTCAAGACCAAGCTCGACACCCTGACGCCCGCCGATGGCAGCTTGCGCTTCTGGGTGCTGTCGGACGACCCCGCCTACGAATATGGCAAGGGCCTGGCCGACATCAGCAGCCTGGAACGCCACCCCGACGGCTTTGGCAAGATCACCTTGCCCGAGCGCGATTACGCGCTGCGCACGCTGACGGTGACGGTCGACGCGTATCTGGCGCGGCCGCCGGTGCGGCTGATTGTCGGCATGGATTCCGCGCCCTATGCGCACACGCTGCGCTACCTGCTGTGGGCGATGGCGGGCCTGTCGCTGACGGCCATTCTGCTGGTGGCGCTGTTGGGGTTCTGGGTGACGCGCCTGGGTCTGCGGCCCTTGAACCGGCTGTCGGCCGAGGCGCGCGCGCTGCGGCCCAGCGCCTTGTCTCAGCGGCTCAGCATGGCCGAGCTGCCGGTGGAACTGGAAGACCTGGCCACGTCGTTCAATGGGGCTTTGGCGCGGCTGGAGGGCGCGTACAACCAGCTGGAAGGGTTCAACGCGGACGTTGCCCACGAGCTGCGCACGCCGCTTACGAACCTGATCGGCCAGACTCAGGTGGCGTTGTCGCGTCCGCGCAGCGCGGACGATCTGCAAGAGGTGTTGCAATCGAATCTGGAAGAGCTGGACCGCTTGCGCGCCATGATCAACGACATGCTGTTCCTGGCGCGCGCTGATCAGGGCGAGGCCGCCAGTGGACGGGTCCATGCGGTGCTGGCGGACGAAGTCGGCAAGACGGCGGAGTTCTTTGAGTTCCTGCTGGATGAGGCCGGCATGCGGCTGCGCATTGACGGCGACCGCGACGCCAGCGCGCTGATCGACACCGCCTTGTTCCGGCGCGCCGTCACAAACCTGCTGCAAAACGCCATCCAGTATTCGCAGCCGGGCGCGGAAATCGGCATCGACATTCAGCGCCAGGGCGACCACCTGGAAGTGGCCGTCAGCAATGCGGGGCCGGCGATCGACCCGGCGCATCTGCCGCACTTGTTCCAGCGCTTTTACCGCGTGGATGCGGCGCGGCGGGGCGATGGCGTGGAGCACAGCCACGGCCTGGGGCTGGCCATTGTGAAGGCGGTGGCGCTCATGCATGGGGGCGCGGTGTCCGCCAGCAGCGAAGGCGGCACGACGCGCGTGGCGTTCAGCGTGGAGGCGCGGCCGTAGCGGCCGTATTAATCGCAGTGGCCGCAGTGACCGCAGTGGCCGCAGTGGTCGCAGTGACCGCAGTGACCGCAGTGACCGCAGTGACCGCAGTGGTCGCAGTGACCGCAGTGACCATAGCGACCGCAGTGTCCGCCGTAGCCGTCGTCGCTATCCCGTCCGGCGCGCGTGGCCCGCGGGTTGGAACAATTCCGCGAGCTTCAATTGCCGGATCATCTGGCCCGTTGCGGTGGCCAGCCGCGTGGCCGGCCGATGGCGGGCGCTGGCCAGCACCAGGTTGTTGGTGATCTTGGGCGACCCGATGTCGCACAGCGACAGCGCGTGTTCGGCGGCCGGGCCTTGGGCGGCGGAGCGCGGCAAGATGGCATAGGCGTCGCCTTGGGCCGCGAGCTCAACAATGGTTTGCACCGCGTCCACCTCGGCTGCCACCTTCAGCCGCACGCCTTGCGCGCGGCACACGCTTTCCACCAAGGTGCGGATGGCGTTCGGCAAGCTGGGCAGCACCAGCGGGTAATTGCCCAGCTGCGCCACGGCCACGCGCGCGGGCAGCGGCGGCTGATGCCCCGCCGCGGCGGCCAGCACCAGGTCTTCGCGAAACAGCGATTCATACGCCAGCTGGGGCGAGGGCGCGGGGTCGTACAGCAGGGCCAGGTCCACACGGCCCGCCAGCAGCCATTCGCGCACCTGGGCGCTCAGGCCTTCGGCAACCGCGATAGAGGCGTCGGGAAAGCTGCGGCGAAAGGCCTGCACCAGCGGCGGCGTCAGCACGCGCGCGATGCGCGGCGGCAGGCCCACCACGACCTTGCCCGTGGGCGTTTCTCGCAGCGTTTGCAAATCTTCCTTGGCGCGTTCGGCCAGCGTCAGCAACGCGCGGGCGTGTTCCAGAAAGCGCAGGCCGGCCTCGGTGGGTTCCGCGCCGCGGCCGTTGCGGTACAGCAGATGCTGGCCCAGTTCGAGTTCCAGCAGGCGCACCTGCCGGCTGAGCGTGGGTTGGGCCACGTCCAGCATTTCGGCGGCGCGCGAGAAGCTGCGCCGCTCGGCGACCCTGACGAAGTATTCGATTTGCTTGAGGTCCATCTGATATGTGGTTTTTCTATATCTGAAATCAAAGATATAGCATTGTTAGTCAGCCCGCAATCCGGGACGATGTCGGTTTCCCCGCAGGAATTCGCCCGTGCCAGATTGCCGCCCTCCGCTTGCGTCTCCTTCCCGTCCCCGCCACGCCTTGCCACCTGGCGCGTGCGACGCCCATTGCCATGTCTTCGGGCCGGGCGACGTGTTCCCGTATGCCGAGGGCCGCTCGTACACGCCGCCTGATGCGCCCTACGCAAAGATGGCGGCCTTGCATGCGCATCTGGGCATTGAGCGCGCGGTGGTGGTGCAGGCCAATTGCCATGGGTCGGACCACAGCGCCTTGCTGGATGCGCTGGCGCAAAGCGGCGGCCGTTATCGGGGCGTGGCGCTGTTGGGCGCGGACGCTTCGGCCGATAGCGTCAAGCGGCTGCATGACGGCGGCGTGCGCGCTGCGCGATTCAATTTCGTGCCGCACCTGGGCGGCGCGCCTGACCCGGCGGTGTTCGACCATGTGGTGTCGCTGATTGCGCCGCTGGGCTGGCATCTGTGCCTGCACGTGGACGGCGCCATGCTGCCCGACTTGCTGCCGCGCCTGCTGGCGTTGCCGGTGCCGTTCGTCGTGGACCACATGGGCCGGCTGAAGGCGGCCGATGATCTGGATTCCCCCGCGATGCGCGCCTTGCTCAGCTTGGCGGATGTGCCGCAAGCGTGGGTCAAGGTGTCGGGCATTGACCGCATCGCGTCCGGCAAGCGGCCCTTCGCCGAAGGCATTCCGTTTGTGCGCGCCCTGATCGACGCCATGCCCGACCGCACCTTGTGGGGCACCGACTGGCCGCATCCGAACGTGGCGGGCGATATGCCCGACGACGGCGAATTGGTGGAGTCGTTTTTCGAAGCGTGTCCCGACGCCGCGTTGCGCCAACGCGTGCTGGTCGACAACCCGGCCCGGCTGTACGGATTTCTGTAATCGGCGACGCCTGTTCGTCAGGCCATAAAAATTCATTCATTGAGGAGACACCATGTTCAAGAAAATCATCTCGGCCACCGTGCTGAGCCTGGCCGCGGTCAGCGCGGCGCACGCCGATGGCCCCGTCCGCCTGATCATCGCGTTCCCGCCCGGCGGGCCGGTGGATCTGGTGGGGCGTGTGTTGGCCGAGCAATTGGGCAAGGAGCTCAAGCAGCAGGTCATCGTTGAAAACAAGGCCGGCGCCAACGGCAACATCGCCGCGGCCTACGTGGCCAAGGCGCCGGGCGACGGTTCGGTGCTGTTTCTGACGAGCGTGGGCGCGGTGGCGATCAGCCCGGCGCTGTACAAAGACCTGCCTTACGATCCGGTGCGCGACTTTGCGCCCGTGTCCAAGGTCGTGAACAACGCAACCGTGTTCGTCGTGAACCCGTCCAACCCGGCCACCGACGCCGCCGATTTCGTGAAGAAGTCGCAAGCCGCGTCGCAGTCGGTGGCGATTGGGTCGTCGGGCATCGGCAGCATTCCGCATCTGACGATGGAAATGTTTGCCGACGCCAGCAAGGCCAACGTGCTGCATGTGCCGTACAAGGGCGCCGCGCCCGTCATTAACGACGTGATGGGCAATCAGGTTGCCGGCTTCTTTGGCGATGTGCCGGGCCTGATCGGCCACATCCAGGGCGGCAAGCTGAAGCCGCTGGGCATTGCCGCGCCGACGCGCCACCCGCTGTTGCCGGACGTGAAGACGCTGGCCGAGCAGGGCATTGCGGGCGTCGAGTCGAACAACTGGTATGGCATCGTGGCGCCCGCGTCCACGCCGGCCGCCACCGTCGACAAGCTGAACCAGGCCGTGCGCGCCGCATTGGGCAACGAAGCCGTGCGCGCCAAGCTTGAGAAATTCGGCGCGCAGGCTGCGCCCAGCTCGCCGCAAGAACTGGCCGCTTTGATCGCGTCCGACCGCGACAAGTGGACCGCGCTGATCCAGCGCAAGAACATTCGTCCGGAGTAAACATGAGCGCAAGCCGAGTTGCGCCCGTTGAACCGGGCACCCGTCAGGAACTGGCCACGCTTGAGGCGCGCATCAGCGCCGCGCGCGGCCGGATTTCACCGCTGTATCAGGTGCTGCTGAACAGCCCCGCCGTGGTCGAAGGCTGGGAAGCCATGCTGACCGCCATCCGCCAGAAGACGTCGCTGGCGCCGCGCTTGCGCGAGCTGATCATTCTGCGCGTGGCGACGTTGAACAACGCGCCTTATGAATTCGATGCGCACGTGCCGCATGCGCTGGCGGGCGGCATGCCGCAGCAGGTGATCGATGCGCTGCGCAGCAACCCTGCGCCGGATGCCGTCGACGGGCTGGCGCCCGGCGAGGCCGAGGTGCTGGCGCTGACCGACGCCATGACGCGCGACATTGAAGTGCCGGACGCTGTGTTCGCGCCCTTGCGCGCACGCTACGATGACACGCAATTGGTCGAGCTGGCGGCCACGGTGGGGGCGTACAACATGGTGTCGCGCTTCCTTGTGGCGCTGCGCGTCGGCCACTGAAAGGAGAAGACTGTGCAGGAATCGGTATTGCTGGTGTCGCTGGGCGAGCGCTTTGACGAAGCGCGCGCGGCGGATATGGCCCAACGTTTGACGCAGGGGCTGACGGGCGTGTCCGTCAGCGCGTTCGCCGCGCTGGAAGAGGAAGACACCTACGTGTACCTGCGCGGCGCGCCGGACGCGTTGCCCGAGATTCAGGCGCGTCTGGCCGAGAGCTTTCCCGGTGCGCGGGCGCGTGTGCTGCATCAGACGCTGGATTTGGCGGGCGCATCGGCCGGGCAGGACGCGCCGTGGCATTACATCGTTGAAACCGATGTCGTGCCCGAGGCCGAAGCCGATCTGAACGCCTGGTACGACCAGGAGCATTTGCCGGGTCTGGCATCCGTGCCGGGCACGGTGCGCGCGATGCGGTATGAATGCCGCGACGAAGCGCCGCGCTATCTGGCCTGCTACGACCTGCACACGCGCGAAACCTTCGGCAGCCCGCCGTGGCTGGCGGTGCGCGCCACCGATTGGAGCAGCCGCGTGCGCCCGTCGTTTCGCAATACGCGCCGGACGATGTTCCGCAAAATCCTGTAAACGCAGCGGGCGCAGACCCGAACCGAGGAGACATGATGATGAAGTTCTTGCTAAGCGGCTTGACGCTGTCGTGCGCGGCCGTGGCCGCTAGCCCCGCGTTGGCCGATGCGCCCAAGCGCGTGAATGTGGTGGTGGGCAACGGCGCCAGCATCGAAGTGCTGGACCAGGGGACGGGCCCGGCGCTGGTGTTGCTGCCGTCGCGCGGCCGTGGCGCGGAAGATTTCGATGTGCTGGCCGACCGTTTCGTGCAAGCCGGCTACCGCGTCTTGCGTCCGCAACCGCGCGGCATCGGCGGCAGCACGGGGCCGATGTCTGGCATCACGCTGCACGATCTGGCCGAAGATCAGGCGGCGGTGATTCGCAACGTGGCGCGCCAGCCTGTCGTGATGGTCGGCCATGCCTTTGGCAATTGGGTGGCGCGCACGACGGGCGTGGATCACCCCGAACTGGTGCGCGGCGTCGTCATCGTGGCCGCCGCAGCCAAGCAGTATCCCAAGGGCTTGAGCGAACACGTGGACCGCAGCGCCGAGCTATCGCTGCCGGACGCCGAACGCTTGAAGTCCATCCAGTACGCGTTCTTCGCGCCGGCCAACGACGCGCGCGTGTGGCTCAATGGCTGGTATCCCGAGGTCAGCGAAAGCCAGCGTCTGGCGGGCAAGGCGACGCAGCAATCCGATTGGTGGTCGGGCGGCAACAAACCCCTGCTGGATTTGCAGGCCGAGCTGGACTTGTTCAAGCCGCCCGCCACGCGCAACGAAATCCGCGATGAGTTCGGTAGCCGGGTGTCGGTAGTGGTGATTGATGGGGCAGGGCATGCATTGGTGCCCGAGAAGCCGCAAGCGGTGGCCGACGCCATCGCCGCGTGGGAACGCACGCTGCGCTGATCGCTGCCGCCAAGCAACGAAAGAAACAGAAAGGGCCTGGATATCGCAAGATATCCAGGCCCTTTTCCATGCCGAGCGGGCTTACTTCAATTGGCCCAGCAGCAGGAATTCCATCAGCGCCTTTTGCACGTGCAAACGGTTTTCGGCTTCGTCCCAGACCACGCTTTGCGGGCCGTCGATGACTTCACCGGTGACTTCTTCGCCGCGGTGGGCGGGCAGGCAGTGCATGAAGACGGCTTCGGCGTCGGCCGCGGCCATCATTTCGGCGTCCACGCACCAGTCGGCAAACGCCGCGCGGCGCTCTTCGTTTTCAGCTTCGTAGCCCATGCTGGTCCAGACGTCGGTCGTGACCAGGTGCGCGCCCTTGCACGCCTCCATGGGGTCTTTGAACTGGCGCAGCACCTTGGCGGACGGCGTGCCGATGCGCGAGGCTTCGAGCTCGTAGCCGGCCGGCGTGGACACATGCAGCGTGAAGCCCAGCATTTCGGCCGCGTGCAGCCACGTGTAGGCCATGTTGTTGGCGTCGCCCACCCAGGCCACCGTCTTGCCGGCGATGGGGCCGCGGTGCTCGATGTAGGTGAAGATGTCGGCCAGGATCTGGCAGGGGTGGAATTCGTTGGTCAGGCCGTTGATGACCGGCACGCGCGAATGCGAGGCGAAGCGCTCGATGCGGGTCTGCTCGAACGTGCGGATCATGACGATGTCGACCATGCGCGAGATGACGCGCGCCGTGTCTTCGATGGGCTCCGAGCGGCCCAGCTGCGAATCGTTCGAGGTCAGGTTGATGACCGATCCGCCCATCTGGTACATGCCGGCTTCAAACGACACGCGGGTGCGGGTGCTGGCCTTTTCAAACACCATCGCCAGCGTGCGGTCGTGCAGCGGCATGTGGGGTTCGTAGCGCTTGAACTTTTCTTTGATCAGGCGCGCGCGGTCCAGCACGTAGGCGATCTCGGCGGGCGAGAAATCTTTGAACTGAAGGAAATGCCGCAACGGGCCGTTTTGAGTCGTGGGAGGAGTCATGGTGATGTCGCAGGTCATTGGGTCTCGCCAGGCTCGTGGCCCGGGCGGGACGTTGATTATGGTTTTTCGGCCAGGAACTGTTGGATGAGCGGAACCAGGGTGTTGACGATCTGGTCCGCCTCTTGATGGTTCAGGATCAGGGGCGGCAGCATACGGATGACGCGGTCGCGCGTGACGTTGATGAGCAGGCCGGCTTCCAGCGCACGCAGCGCCAGCACGCCGCAGGGGCGCCCAAGCTCGATGCCCAGCATCAGGCCCCGGCCACGCACCTCGGTCACGCCTGGGGTGCCTGACAGGGCGCTGGCCAGCTTGTCTTTCAGGTAGTCGCCCACGGTGAGGGCGTTGGGCAGCAGATTTTCGGATTCGAGCGTGTCCAGCACGGCAAGGCCGGCTGCGCACACCAGCGGGCCGCCGCCGAAGGTTGTGCCATGGCTGCCCGGCGTGAAGACGCCCGCGGCGGGGCCAGCGGCCAGCATCGCACCGATGGGTACGCCGCCCGCCAGGCCCTTGGCCAAGGTCATGACGTCCGGCACGATGTCTGCCCACTGGTGGGCGAACCACTTGCCGGTGCGGCCGATGCCGGACTGCACTTCGTCGATCATCAGCAGCCAGCCGCGTTCGGTGCACAAACGGCGCAGCGCTTGCAGATAGGCGATGTCGGACGGGCGAATGCCGCCTTCGCCTTGCAGCACTTCCAGCAGCACCGCCGTGGTGCGCGGTTCGGCGTCACCCGCGTCGCGCACGGCGTCAAGATGGTTGTAGGGCACCTGGATGAAGCCCGAGGGCAGGGGTTCGAAACCCTTGCGCGCCTTGTCGCTGCCGGTGGCCGCCAGCGTGGCCAGCGTGCGGCCATGCCAGGACGAGTCCATGGTGATGATGTGGGCGTGCTTGTTGCCGCGCTGGTAGGCGTAGTAGCGCGCCAGCTTGATGGCGGCCTCGTTGGCTTCAGAGCCGCTGTTGTTGAACGCAACTTCCTGCATGCCGGACAAGGCCGTCAGGCGCGCGGCCAAGGCCGTCTGCTGGGGCACTTCGTAGATGTTCGACGTGTGGATGACGCGCGCGGCCTGCTCGCTGATGGCGGCAACCAGTTTCGGATGGGCGTGGCCCAGGCACGACACGCCGATGCCGGCGAGGGCGTCCAGATATTTTCGGCCTTCGGCATCCCACAACCAGACGCCCTGGCCGTGCGTGAACGCAACCGGCAGGCGGGCATAAATATTGGCCAGAGGCGAGGTCATTGCGGATCCTCCTGGGGGATTACCAAAAAAATCGGCCCTCTTTTCGATAGGTTCAGACGCGATTCCCTGGGGGAAACGGCTTTTGAAAGAGGGCAAAGGATCAATCATATACAATTCGCGGCGCAGGGCGCATGTTTGATCACGCCGAAGATCCGGCTTTCGTGAAAGGCGCGCTGTAGTGAAGAACTCATGGCAACTCGCGTCAGACAATTCGTAATTCATGGCGTTACCGAAAGCGGTAGCCGCTTCCGCCCCAGCGATTGGGCGGAGCGGCTCGCTGGCGTAATGGCACAATTCCGGCCCGCCGGCTGTGCTGGTAACCACCTCACCTATTCGCCTTATGTGCTGCCCGTCGTTATCGACGGCGTGCGCGGAATCGTGGTCGACTTGCGTTTGCGCGACCTGGAACCGCTGGCGTACAAGTTCGTGGTGGATTTCGCTCGCGACAACAACCTCAAGACGGAAGAACGCGAAATCTAGGCCCAAGAACGAAAAAGCGCCCCGACCGGGCGCTTTTCTCATTCTCGGGGGAACCGGCACGCCCATCGGGCGGGCCCGGCCCTACGTGCCGTATCGATCCAGGATCTTGCGGATATCACGCACGCCTGCGCCGTCCGTGCTGAGCAGCGCGCGCGCAGTGACGGATTCCAGATGGTGCTCCAGCAGATGCAGCACATGCTTCTCGTCGCGCGCACGCAACCCTTCCACGATTTCCATGTGTTCGCTGACCGCGCATTCGCTTGAATGCGGCCGGCCGTAAAGCGCCAGGATCAGCGAGCAGCGCGACACAATCTCGTTCACGTAGCGGGCATACACCGCATTGCCCGACAGCTCGGCCATCAGGATGTGGAATTCGCCCGACAGCCGGATGGATTCATTCGTGCTGTTGCGCTTGCGGGCCGCTTCCTCTTCTTTCACATGCTGCGCCAGCCGCGTCAGCCCGGCTTCGGTGATGTGTTGCAGCAGCCGGCGCGCCACGTCGCGTTCCAGGCAGCGGCGGGCTTCGAAAATGTCGTGCGCCTCTTCCAGGCTCGGGCGCGCTACCGCCGCGCCGCGGTTGGGCCGTAAATCTACCAGCCCTTCACTGAACAAGCGCGTCAGCACGCCCCGCACGATGGTCCGGCTGACGCCAAAGCGCTCGCCGATGATGTCTTCGGGCAGCTTGTCGCCAGGCAGCAGCGCCTGCTCAATGATGGCGCGGCGCAAATTTATGTATACGATTTCGCTGCGATTTGTGTCTTTCTTGGCGGGCTCATTGGCCGGCGGCGCGAGGGTTGTCATCGTCTTATTGGCTCCTGTGCATGCGCATTTTCATTGTAATGGGAGGGGTCCGGCATTCGCTGCCGGCGCGCACTGCGGGGTGTAGGCAAGCATACACCAGCTGACGGTAAGGGTTAGCGATAGCTTGAAGGCAGATTTGAAGCGCGTACATTGTCGGCATAAATCGTATACAAACATTTATACAAAATAGCTCAGATCTATCGGGGTTGAGCCGTGTGTTTGTATACATACCGACAGAGGTTTGTTTCATGCCAGCCACGCACGACGCCATCGTCCTTGATCCGCCCGCGATCAATCGGCCCGCCTTTCAGCCCTACCRCCTGCTGGTGGTCAACGGCAACACCACGTCCGACCTGACCACCAGTCTGGCCAACCAGGCGCGCGTGTTCTTTGACGGCGCCGCCCACGTGCATGCCGTCACCGCCGTGTTCGGCCCGGCCTATATCGCCAGCCGCGTGGAAGCCGCCGTGGCCGCCCACGCCGTGCTGGAAACCGTGGAGCGCGAAGTGACGCAGGCCGAGGCGCCGTTCGATGCCTGCCTGCTGGCCTGTTTTGGCGAGCCCGGCATTGGCGCCGTGCGCGAAACCTTGAGCGTGCCGGTGGTGGGCATGGCCGAAGCGTCGATCATGGCCGCCATGCAGCGCGGCGACCGCTACGCCATCGTGACCGTCGGGCAGCGCTGGCCCGGCATGCTGCGCGAACAGATCCGCCAGCTTGGCCTGGACGCGCGCTGCGCCGGCATCATCGCCTTGCCGGGCAACGCGCTGGACTACGTGTCGCGCACGCCCGAGTCCGCCGCCGAGGTCAGCCGCGCGCTGGATGCCGCCGTGGCGCAGGGCGCCGACGTGGTGATCGTGGCGGGCGCGGCGCTGGCGGGCTATCTGCCCGTGCTGCCGCGCAAACCCGCCGTGCCCATCATCGATTCCTACCGCGCGGCGCTTGCGCAAGTGCTGGCGCTGGCCTCGCTGGACCGCGCGCAACGCCAGTGCGCCCCGGCGTGATCTGGCCAACCCCGGACCTACCCGGCCAGACCTGCCCGGCCAGACCTGCACGGCCAGCCCAGCCCAGCCCAGCCCAGCCCAGCCCAGCCCGGCCCAGCCGGACCGATCACTTCACACACCGCGCCGGGCCTGTCCCCGGCCACATCAAACCGGTATTGAAAACCGATAGACAAGGGAGAGTTGCAGCCATGAAGACGTTGCTCAAATGGACAGCCGGCGCCGTGATCGCGTTGTCGGCCATCTCGGGGGCTTCGGCCGCCAACACGCTGAAGTGGGGCGCCGCGCGCGACCTGGATTCGCTGGACCCGTATTCCTACGGCAGCACGTTCAACCTGGCGTTTCTTAACCATGTGTACGAAGCGCTGATCCGCTACGACGACAAATTCAACATCACCCCGGCGCTGGCCGAATCCTGGGAAACCACGTCGCCCACCGTGTTGCGCTTCAAGCTGCGCCAGGGCGTGAAGTTCCACAACGGCGCGCCGTTCACGGCGGACGACGTCGTGGCGTCGATGACCCGCGTGTCGGATGACGCATCGCCCTTGAAGGGCAACCTGCCCGCCTTCAAAGCCGTGCGCAAGGTGGACGACTTCACCGTCGACATCGAAATGACGCACCCGTACCCGCTGATGTTGAACGACCTGACCAACATCTTCATCTTCAACCGCCAGTGGCTAGTGGACAACAACAGCACCAAGCCGACGGACGCCGCCAAGAAGATCGAGGGCTACGCCACGCACAACGCCAACGGCACCGGCCCGTTCAAGGTGGAGTCGTACCGGCCCGACACGCGCACCGTGCTGGTCGTGAACAAAGACTGGTGGGACAAACCCCGCCACAACCTGGACCGCATCGAATTCACGCCCATCGCCTCCGCGCCGACCCGGGTGGCCGCGCTGCTGTCGGGCGACATCAACTTCACCGAGAACGCGCCGTTGCAGGATCTGGACCGCCTGCGCGCCGCTTCCAACGTGAAGGTGCTGGCATCCACCGAGCTGCGCACGCTGTACTTCGGTTTCAACCTGGGCGACAAGCTCGTCGGTTCGAACATCACCGACAAGAACCCGCTGAAAGACCTGCGCGTGCGTCAGGCGCTGTACATGGCGCTGTCGCCCGATCTGTTGCAAAAGCGCGTGATGCGCGGCTTGTCGCGCACCACGGGCGCACTGGTGGCCCCGTCGATTCCGGGCTACGAGGTCAAGCAGGAAGAGCGCTTGCCGTTTGACGCCGCGAAGGCCAAGAAGCTGCTGGCGGATGCCGGGTATCCCGATGGCTTCACGGTGTCGCTGCTGTGTTCGAACGACATGTTCGTGAACGAAGAAGAACTGTGCCAGGCCGCCGCGTCGATGTGGGCGCGCATTGGGGTGAAGGCGTCGCTCGCCAGCGGGCCGCGTTCGTTGCAGAACCCGAAGCGTTCGCGCGGCGAGTTCGACATCACCATTCACGGCTGGGCCAACGAGCCGCAGATTGATGCCTTGTCGATTCTGCTGCAAGTGATGCACAGCCGCACCGGCCCCGCCGGCGTCTTCAACTGGGGGCAGTGGGGCGATGCCGCGCTTGACGCCAAGATCGATGCGGCTGCCGCCGAGATGGATCGCCCGAAGCGCATCCAGATGATGTCCGAGGTGTTGCAGACCCTGCATGACGATGTGCGTTTCCTGCCGCTGCACCAACAGCCGATGGCCTGGGCCGTGGGCGACAAGGTGGGCGACGTGCTGCAAATGCCGGACAACAAGGCGCGCCTGTGGACGGTGCGTATGCAGTAACGCGCCGTGATGGGCGTATGAGCGGGGGCGGCGTCTGAAGCCGGGCGCTGCCGCCAGAGTCTGACATCGGGTTTGAAGGGAGCCACACATGCTGGCGTTCATTGTTAGACGGGTCTTCAACGCGGTTGGCGTGATGCTGGCGGTGGCGTTGCTGGCCTTTGTGATATTCCGCTTTGTCGGCGACCCCGTCGACATGATGTTGAACGAGCAGGCCTCGCAGACGCAGCGCGACGAACTGCGCGAACGCCTGGGGCTGAACGCGTCGGTGGGCATGCAGTTCGTGCACTTCGTCACGAACGCCGCGCAAGGCGAGTTCGGCATTTCGTACCGCAATCAACAGGACGTGTTCGCGCTGGTGGCCGAACGCTTTCCCGCCACGTTTGAACTGGTGATGATGGCGACGCTGCTGTCGCTGGTGATCGGCGTGCCGCTGGGCGTGCTGACGGCCATCTACCGAAAATCCCGCTTGGCGCAGGCCTTGCAGTTTGTGTCCATCCTGGGCATTTCGCTGCCCAGCTTCGTGGTCGGCATCATGCTGATCCTGATCTTTTCGGTGCAGCTGGGCTGGCTGCCGGGCTTTGGCCGCGGCGAAACGGTGAAGATCGGCTGGTGGTCCACGGGGCTGTTGACGCCATCGGGCCGGGCCGCGCTGGTGCTGCCGTCAATCACCCTGGCGTTGTTCCAGATCACGCTGATCATGCGGCTGGTGCGCGCCGAAATGCTGGAAACGCTGCGCACGGAATTCATCAAGTTCGCGCGCGCCCGCGGTCTGCCGAACCGCATCGTTCACTTCCGGCTGGCCCTGCGCAACTGTCTGATGCCCGTCATCACCGTGACGGGCATGCAGATCGGCAACCTGATTGCCTTCGCGCTGATCACGGAAACCGTCTTCCAGTGGCCGGGCATGGGGCTGTTGTTCATCCAATCGGTCATGTTCGTGGACATTCCCGTCATGGCCGCCTATCTGGTGATCGTGTCCTTCATCTTCGTGGCGCTGAACACGCTGGTGGACATGATGTACGGCGTGGTTGACCCGCGCCTGCGCAGCCAGCACGTCAAAGGAGGCGCAAATGCTCACTAATCCCTTTACCAAACCCGCCGCCAAACCCGCCTCCAAGCCCGGTACCAAACCCTTCAAGGGCGGTGCGCAAAGCCGGTTGTCGCGCTTCCTGCAAAGCGATCTGTGGTGGAGCCTGCGGCACGATTACGTGGCCATGGGCGCGAGCATCGTGCTGCTGGTGGTGGTGCTGCTGGCCGTGTTCGCGCCGTGGATCGCGACGCAGAACCCCTACGATCTGGCGCAGCTGGACTTGCTGAATGCCGAGCTGCCGCCATTCTGGGTGGACGGCGCCGACCCGCAGTTCCTGTTGGGCACCGACACGCAGGGCCGCGATGTGTGGTCGGCCATTTTGTATGGCTCGCGCATGTCGCTGGTTATTGGATTGGCGACGGTGGTGTTGTCATTGGCGATCGGGCTGATGGTGGGCTTGGCGGCCGGTTACTTCGGCGGCTGGGTCGATAACGCGCTGATGCGCCTGGGCGACACGCTGCTCAGCATCCCGACCATTCTGGTCGCCATCCTGGTGACGGCGGTGTTCCGCCAGCTGCTGCCCCCGGGCCTGCGCGAAACGTTGTCGGCGGTGATCCTGATCCTGGCGATCTCGATGACCAATTGGGTGCAGTACGCGCGCACGGTGCGGGCGTCGGCGCTGGTTGAGCGCGGCAAGGAATACGTGCAGGCGGCGCGGCTGATCCGCGTGAGCCCAATGCGCATCATGCTCACGCACATCCTGCCCAACACGCTGACGCCCGTGATGGTGACGGCCACGCTGAACCTGGGCCTGGCCATTTTGATCGAGGCCACGCTGAGCTTTCTGGGCGTGGGCATGCCGCCTACTGAACCGTCGCTGGGCACCTTGATTCGTCTGGGCAACCAGTTCCTGTTTTCGGGGCAATGGTGGGTGGTGGTGTTTCCCGCCCTGTATCTGAGCCTGATTGTGCTGGTGGTGAACTTGCTGGGCGACTGGCTGCGCGATGCGCTGAACCCCCGTTTGCGCTGAGGCGCGCTGTTGAATAAAGGTTGAAGCATGGAAAACGCAACGCTGTATACGAACGTCCGTCCGGCCGGTGGCGAGCTGACATCGGTGCTGGTGCGAGACGGGCGCATTCTGGCGCGGGGCATCCCGGCGCGGGGCATCCCGGCGGTGGGCAACCCGGCGCGGGACAACCCGGCGATGGTCAACCCGGCGCAGGGCAACCCGGCGCTGAGCGCCTCGTCGCTGGAAGGCGCGCTGGTGGTGGATGGGGGCGGCGCGCTGATGTTGCCGGGGCTGATCGACGCCCACGCGCATCTGGACAAGACGATGTACGGCATGCCCTGGTATCGCAACGAGGTCGGGCCGCGGCTGATCGACAAGATCGACAACGAGCGCGCTGAAAAGAAGCGTCTGGGTATTGATCCGTACAGGCAGTCGGCGCGGCAGATCGTGATGTCGATCGCCGATGGCACCAGCCATATCCGCAGCCATGTGGATGTGGACACGGATATCGGCCTGGCTGCCATCGAAGGCGTGATGCGCGCCCGCGAACAGTACCGTGACCAGATCGACGTGGAACTCGTCGCCTTTCCGCAAAGCGGGTTGCTGATTCGCCCCGGCACGCTGGAGCTGATGGACGAGGCCCTGCGCATGGGCGCGGAAGTGGTGGGCGGGCTGGACCCGGCCGGCATGGACCGCGATCCCAAGGGCCATCTGGATGCCATCTTCGGGCTGGCCGACAAGCATGGCAAGCCCATCGACATCCACCTGCACGAGGCCGGCGAGCTGGGCGCGTTTTCGATGCAGATGACGATAGACCGCGTGCTGGCGCTGGGCATGCAGGGCAAGGTCACCTTGTCGCACTCGTTCTGTCTGGGCATGCCCGACACGCAGGCGGTGCAGGCGCTGACCGAGGGCTTGCTGAAGGCGGGCGTGCACATCATGACAACGGGCTCGGCGTCGCGCCCGGTGCCGCATGTGGCCAGCCTGCGTGCGGCGGGCGTCACGATCTGTACGGGCAATGATGGCATGCGCGATACCTGGGGGCCTTACGGCAAACCCGACATGCTGGAACGCACCATGCTGGTGGGCCTGCGCAACAACTTCCGCCGCGACGACGAGCTGGCGCTGGCGCTGGACGTGGCCACCTATGGCAACGCGCGCGTCATGAAGCTGGCCGACTACGGGCTGGCACCCGGCTGCCATGCCGACTTCGTGTTGGTGCAAGCCGAGACGGTGGCCGAGGCCATCGTGTCGCGTCCGGTAAGAAAACTGGTCGTCAAGCGCGGCCGCGTGGTCGCGCGCGATGGCCGCGCCTTGGTGGAGGCGCCGTGATGCCCGCCGCCGAAGGCCCCATCCTGCTGACGGCCCGTTGGGTGGTGGGCCACGAGAACGGCCGCCATTGCCTGTATGAGAATGGTGAAGTCGTGTTCGAGGACGACCGCATCGTCTACGTCGGCCACCACTATCGGGGGCCGGTGGCGCGCCGCCACGATTACGGCCGCGCGGTGATCGGGCCCGGCTTCGTAGACTTGGACGCCCTGTCTGACCTGGACACCACCATCCTGGGCTTTGACAATTCGCCCGCGTGGCGCAAGGGCCGGATTTGGCCCGACAGCTACATGAAGCGCGGGCCGTATGAGATGTACACCCCCGCCGAATTGGCGTTTCAGAAGCGCTACGCGTTTGCGCAGCTGATCCGCAACGGCATCACCACGGCGCTGCCGATTGCGTCGCTGTTCTACCGCGTATGGGGTGAAACCCGCGAAGAATTCCTGTCAGCGGCCAACGCCGCGGGCGAGCTGGGCTTGCGCGTGTATCTGGGGCCGGCCTACCGCAGCGGGCACACGTATGTGGATGCCGAAGGCAAGATCCGTTGCCACTACGACGAGGTGCGCGGCATGGCGGGCCTGTCCGACGCCTTGGCGTTTTGCGACGAAATCGAAGGGCGCCACGACGGCCGCGTGCGCGCCATGCTGTCTCCCGACCGCATCGAAACCTGTACGCCGGACTTGTTGCGCATGTCAGCCGCCGCCGCGCGTGAACGGGAGATGCCGATCCGGCTGCATTGCTGCCAATCGCGCCTGGAATATGACCTGGTCGTGGAGCAGCACGGCATGAGTCCGCCGGAATGGCTGCAAAGCCTGGGATTTTTGTCCGAACGCGCGCTGCTGCCGCATGGCACGTATGTGTCGGGGTCGCGCCATATTGATCGCCCGGGGCGTGATCTTGACATCATCCGCGACGCCGGCGCCAGCATCGTGCATTGCCCGTTGGTGTCGGCGCGCCACGGCGCGACGTTGGAGTCCTTCGCGCGGTATCGCAAGCAAGGGGTGAACATCGGCATGGGCACGGACACCTGGCCGCCCGACATGGTGTTGAACATGCAGGTCGGAATGATGCTGTGCCGCGTGGCCGACGGTTCGACCGAGGCCGTGCGCTCCGAAGACTATTACGACGCCGCCACGGTGGGCGGCGCCGATGCATTGGGGCGGCCGGACCTGGGCCGCTTGGCCGTAGGCGCCAAGGCCGACATCGTGGTGTTCGATTTCTCGCACGACCGCAACGGCCAGATGATCGACCCGATCCAGACCTTGATGGTCAGCGGCAGCGGCCGTGATGTGTCGCAGGTGATCATCGATGGACGCTTCGTCATGATCGACGGCCATATCCCCGGCTTCGACGCCCGTCTGGCGCAAGAACAGGCGCAGGCGCAGTTCGACGGCCTGGTTGCACGCTATCCCGACCGCACTTGGGGGCATCCCCCGGTTGAGCAGATTTTTTCCTCAAGCTATCCGCGTCCCGCAAGGAGCCCGTCATGATGGCCATTGTTCCCAACAACACGCAGCCGCCGGCCCAGACTGGCCCGGCAGGTATTCCGACGTTGTCCGTGCGCGGCCTGTCGGTGGAATTTCCCACGCGCCACGGCACGCTGGTCGCCACGCGCGACATCAGTTTCGATATCCAGCCCGGCGAAATCCTGGGCATGGTGGGGGAGTCCGGCGCGGGCAAGTCCCTGACCGGGATGGCGGTGATCGGCCTGCTGGAGCCGCCCGGCCGCTTGGGCGGCGGCGAGATCCATCTGGCGGGCAAGCGCATCGACAACCTGCCGCCCAAGGCGCGCCAGCGGCTGCGCGGCAAGGAAATCGGCGCCATCTTTCAAGACCCGCTGACTAGCCTGCACCCCTTGTTCACGGTGGGCGACCAACTGGTCGAAACCATCCGCCACCACGACAAGTCATCCGCAGCGGCTGCACGCGCGCGTGCGCTGGAGCTGCTGCTGGCGGTGGGCATTCCCGCTGCCGACAAGCGCATTGATCACTATCCGCACCAGTTCTCTGGCGGGATGCGTCAGCGCGTGGTGATTGCGCTGGCCTTGGCCGCGCGGCCGGCGCTGATCGTCGCGGACGAACCGACGACGGCGCTGGACGTGTCGGTGCAGGCGCAGATCACCGCGCTGCTGCGCCGGCTGTGCCGCGAGCAGGGCACGTCGGTGCTGCTGGTGACGCACGATATGGGCGTGATTGCCGAAACGGCTGACCGCGTGGCGGTGATGTACGCGGGCCGCATTGTGGAGATCGGCCCGGTGCTGGACGTGTTGCGCCGGCCCGGTCATCCCTACACGCAGGGCTTGATGAATGCGATTCCGGGCTTGCGGCATCGCGCTGCGCGCCTGAACCAGATCGACGGCGCCATGCCGCGCTTGCACGCCATGCCCGATGGCTGCGCGTTTCATCCCCGCTGCACGCTGGCGGGCCCGCGCTGCGCACAGACACGCCCGTCGCTCGCGCCATCGCCAACCGGCGCGACGGTCAGCGCGTGCTGGCTGCATCAAGGAGGAGTCGCCCATGCCGCGTAACGATGATTTTCTCTTGCGGGCCGATGACCTGGCCTGCTGGTTCGACGTGTCGCCGCCCTGGCTGGAACGCACGCTGTCACGGCAGCCGGCGCAAACGTTGAAGGCGGTGGATGGCGTATCGCTGGCCGTGCCAAGAGGCACGACGCTAAGCATCGTGGGCGAATCGGGTTGCGGCAAGTCGACCCTTGCGAAGCTGCTGGTGGGCCTGGTTGCCCCCACGCGCGGCAAGCTGGCGTATGGCCGCAACCGTTCAGGCGGCGTGTTGCACCCGCAGATGATTTTCCAGGACCCCTACGCCAGCCTGAACCCGCGCTGGCGTGTGGGCAACATCGTGGCCGAGCCCATCATTACGCTGGGCTTGCGGCCAACGCCCGCCGAAACGCGCCGCCGCGTGGACGAGCTGCTTGAACTGGTGGGCTTGTCCGCCAGCGACGCGGGGCGCTTTCCGCATGAGTTCTCGGGCGGTCAACGACAGCGTATTTCGATTGCCCGTGCGTTGGCGACGGAAGCGGAATTTCTGGTCTGCGACGAGCCCACGTCCGCGCTGGACGTGTCGGTGCAAGCGCAGATTCTGAACCTGATGGGCGACTTGCAGAAAGAGTTCGGGCTGACGTATGTGTTCATCAGCCACAACCTGTCGGTGGTGCGCCACGTGTCGGATAACGTGGCGGTGATGTACCTGGGAAGAATCGTCGAGCAGGCGCCGGCTGATCAGCTATTCGATGCCCCGCAGCATCCGTATACGCGGATGTTGCTGGATACGATTCCCGATCTGGAAGATCCCAGACGGGATCGGGAGCCGATGGGGGGAGAGGTGCCAAATCCGATCCAACCGCCAGCGGGATGCACGTTTCATCCCCGGTGTCCGGACGCAAGAGATGAGTGCCGCACGGATGTGCCAGAGGTGAGTGTCGTGGCGGGGCGGCAGGTTCGGTGCCATGCGGTGAGTTGGGTTCGGGCGGTGGCGGCTTAGGGTTTGGTTCTGTTGTTGTTGTTGTTGTTGTTGTTGTTGTTGTTGTTGTTGTTGTTGTCGGTGGTGGTGGGTTCTTGAGACGCCCGTGGCGTCGGGGGCCTGGGGCGCGCGGGGCAACGATTGCGGTCCGGAGCCTTCGCTCCGGACTGCCCCGTCGTCATCTTCGTCACCCGCCTGCGGCGGGTTCCTTCAGATTCCCTCGGGCTTATCGACGCCCCGCGCACCCCAGGCCCCCGACGCCACGGGCTCCGTCAGTTGCAATCTGACGTCAGCTGGGGCGATTTGTTTTCTTAGGGTTCTCGCCACGAACTTTTGGGGGTGAAAGATCTTGCGGGGCCCGCTCCATGCCGGCCGCGCGGGCGGCCTTTTGGAGCTTACGCGTAGTGGCACGTCGTCGCAGAGTTCGCTTCGCGTGTGGCGGCGTTGCTCGGGTTTTTTAGCGTCGTAATTCTGGTGTCGGACTGCATTTATTCGAGGATCTCAATTTCGGTGTCAGACTGCAATTATTGGCAGCTAGGGCGAAAGTCCGTTCCTCACGTGGATCTGCAGTCAGACTGCATTTCCTATCCAACGAATGATGGCCGGCACTTGAACCCCGGTGCGTGGCGCGCAATGGGTCTGCATGCGCAAGACAGTGGGCGCTGCGCGCCACCTTTCTCCCCCCCCAAAAAACTGCGGGAGGACCATTAGCAAACAGCTCTACAAATTCGCGAAAGCGACCACCGCCCAATCGACCACCAACGTGTATGCCGAGTAAGGCCGCCCGTGCGGCCGGCACTCGGCGGGCCCCGCAGCACTCGTCACTAAGGCACCCCCTAGCAGCGTACCGATCCAAGACGGCGGCAGCCCGTCGGCGCGGTGGCCCTGACGGCGCGCAACCTCGATGCGCCCGACGGAATCCGAAGATACCGTCTTG